>JAJYXR010000040.1 GCA_021801795.1 Actinomycetes bacterium | reverse complement strand
CCGGGCGTAATGGGCGTGCCGGGCGTAATGGGCGTGCCGGGCGTAATGGGCGTGCCGGGCGTAATGGGCGTGCCGGGCGTAATGGGCGTGCCGGGCGTAATGGGCGTGCCGGGCGTAATGGGCGCACCGGGCGTGCCGGGGCCATGACGCCAACCGGTCAGGCCCTACCGCACCCGGTGCGCCGGACGGCTCTCCATATGCTGCGCCACCCCGACAGGGGAACTACGTGGGCTGGTGCCGGAGTAATGCGCTTCGCTGAGCCGCTATGCGACGGCGATACCCCGAAGGTCCGGGAGCTGGTCGAGGGACGACTGCAGGATCTCCACCGCGAGTTCCCTATAGTCGGTGCCCGCCTCAGGGGCACCACCTGGATACCGGGTACACCGAACCCCGTGGTCTTCACCGACGACGAGACAGCTGTCGATCCTGAAGCGGTAGCCGCCTTCGACCTCGGCACCGAGGCTCCACTGCGCCTGCGAGCCGATTCGCGCGGGAGATGGTTGACGGTAGTCCCGCACCATGCTGCCATCGACGGCGCGAGCGTCATGGGGATGTTCAAGGTGCTCGCCGGCCACGACCCGAGCCTTCCCAGCGCGCCGAGGAGGATCGGCAGCCGCACCATCCCGCCGTGGCCGGTCATCGGTCGGCTCCTGCATCCGGCAGACCCAGCAGCGCGATCGGCCGATCTACCTGAAGGCGACAGCTTCGTAGCCGTGGCACTGCCACCGCTGGGCAAGGGCGCCGTGAGCAGGCTTCCCGAGGCACTGGTAGGTGCCGTAGCAGCTCACAATGATCGCCTGGGAAGGCCGCTTCGCCGTATCGGGCTGTCGGTGAGCGTGGTGGAGTCCGACAGCGAGACCGCGGTGGCCTCCTACCGGAGGGTCGACCTGTCGGCCGCATCCCCGATAGGTCCGGCCATCGAGGCTGCGCTGCGCTCTGACGCGGAGCCTTGGGAGATCGTCCATGCCCCGCGGGCGCTGCGGTTGCTCTCGCCCCTGGCGCCGCGGCTGTCGGACACGCTGTTGCTGTCGAACTTCGGGAGGATCGACCTGCCATCTGTGGCCTCCCTGGAGATCTACCCGGTGGCGCGGGGACGTTCTGCCCTGGCCTTCGGGGCAGTGAGGGTCACCGGAGCGGGCTCGACGCTGACGCTACGTGCCAGGTATCTATCCCGCTCGGATGCCCGCGGGCTACTGGACGACGCTCTGAGCCGGCTGTCGGGATCCTGAGCGCTTGGCCTGGTCGGGTCTCGCCACCCACAGTGACTAGGGCAACCCCCAGCGCGCCATCAGAACCGCTCCCTGGGGTCGGTGATCCGGTGGGGCACACCGGGCGTCGACCCAGGAGCGTCCATACGGGTACGATGACAGCGTGGCAGTGGGAAAGCGGGCTACAGACGAGACAGGGCGGGCGTCGCTGGTTCCCCTGCCGCGTCCACAGGAGCCTCCCCCTGACGACCCCCGCCTCTCCGACGTAGACGAGTGGGGCAGGTCCGCGCATATCAGGGAGATCGCACGGCGGGCCTACGCTCCTATGTACGAACACTGGTTCCGGGTGGAGTGGGAGGGACTCGAGAAGATCCCCCGCGAAGGGGGCGCCCTGCTGGTGGCGAACCACGCTGGGGCCATCCCATCCGACGCACCGGTGATCATGCACGGCATCGAGACAGAGCTGGGACGGCCTCTGTACGGGCTCGCGGACTACTTCTTCAGGACGATGCCAGTAGTGGGAACCCTGTGGTCGCGGGTCGGCGGGGTGACCGCACATCCCGACAATGCCTACCGTCTGCTGCACGATCAGGGGCAGCTGGCACTGGTCTTCCCCGAGGGGACGAAGGGACCTTCCAAGAGCTACACAGATCGCTACCGCCTGCGGCGTTTCGGCCGTGGAGGATTCGTGGAGATCGCGATGCGCTCCGGCGTCCCGATAGTTCCCATCGCTGTGGTCGGTGCCGAGGAGTCGATGCCGGTGCTCTTCAGGCTCTCCGGACTCGCACGCCTCTTGGGCGTTCCCTACATCCCGGTCACCGCCAACATGCTGATCTTCGGGCCCCTGGGCCTGACCACCTACCTGCCGGCCAAGTTCAGGCTACGGGTGCTGGACCCGATCCACTTCGACGTCGAGCCCTCACAGGAGCGTTACTCGAAGAGCAGGGTGATGGAGGAGGCGGAAGCTATCCGCTCCTCCCTCCAGGAGACTCTCTACGACATGCTGCGAGAGCGCCGCAGCATCTGGTTCGGCTAGCCGGTGGCCAGGCGCGTACTGATCACGGGCCTCGACACCTTCTGGGGCGGACGGATGGCAGAGGCCCTCGAAGCCGACCCCGACGTAGAGGTCATCCTCGGCATGGGGACACGGGAGCCTAGAGTCCCCCTGGAACGGACCGAGTTCGTCCGGGCAGACCAGACCTACTCGATCCTCTCGCGCATCGTGCGGGCCACCCAGGTGGACACCATCGTCCACACCTTCCTGGTCACCGACTCCACCAGGGCGTCTGCTCGCGCTGTTCACGAGATAAACGTGATCGGCACGATGAACCTGCTGGCGGCAGCCGGGCAGGCCGGTACACCGGTCAGGCAGGTCGTGGTGAAGTCCTCCACGCTCGTCTACGGGGCCAGCGAGCTCGACCCTGCCTGGTTCCGCGAGCAGACTCCCCGCTCGAAGCCCCCGGCCACCCGAATCGAGAACTCCCTCCTAGAGGTCGAGAGCCTGGTACGCGACTTCGCGGAGGACAACCCGGCCACCGTGGTCTCCGTCCTCAGGTTCGCTAACGTCCTAGGCCCCGACATCGTGACTCCGATCACCTCGAATCTTTCCCAGCCGATGTGCATCTCCATCTTCGGCTTCGATCCGCTGGTCCAGTTCGTCGAGGAAACCGACGTCGTCCGCTGCCTGGAGCACGTCACCCGACACCGTGTCCCCGGGCTGTACAACGTCGCGGGCGCTGGGAAGATCCCGTGGAGCGAGGTAGCCGCCATGTGCGGCACCCGCCGGCTCGAGCTGCCACCTGTGGGCACGAAGGCTGCAGCGAAGGTACTGGAGCTGATAGGGCTACTGGACATGCCTCCGGAGCTCGAGGACCTTCTCAGGTACGGGCGCGGGGTCGACACCACCAGGATAGAGAGGACGGGGTTCTCCTGCCGCTACTCCACACCCGGTGCGGTGGCAAGCTTCATCGGAGCGCTGAGGCTTCGGCGCAGCGTGGGCACTACCCCCCCGGCCTATACCTACGAGCAGGATGTCGAGCAGTTCTTCCGGCACTCCCCTGCCGTGGTGCGGCTCGGCTCTGACCCCACCGACATGGCCGAGCAGTGAGGATGCTTCCCCGCTAGAGGTCTAGGGCGCGTGCAGCCAGGTCCGCGTGAGCTCTGCGCTGCGCTCTGCCCACTCCTCCGCTGTCATCGCGTAGCGAACATGGTCCTCCCAGCGGCCGTCTATCTCGAGAAACCGCAATGCGACCCCCTCCTCGCGTAGGCCCAGCTTCTCGGCCACCCTCCGGCTGGCCCTGTTCCGGGGGACGATAGCCACCTCGATCCGGTGGAGCCCGAGGACTGCGAAGGCAAACCTGAGCATCACGACGACGGACTCGGGCACCAGGCCCCTTCCTGCCATTTCCTGGTCCACCCAGTAGCCGAGGAAGCCGCTCTGGAACGGCCCCCTCTGGATCGAGGACAGTGTTATCTCGCCTACCAGCCTCTCGGCCAGGAAGATCCCGAAGCCGTAGCCTCCCCCGAGCTGGCGCTCACGCTCGCGCGCCACGCAGCGAGACACGAAGCTCGCGCGGTCCTCGGCTGTGGGCGGGGTACCGACCGGGCGGGGCTCCCACGGAAGCAGCCAGTCCCTACAGCGGGTCCGCACCTCGTACCAGGCTTCGTAGTCCTGCTCGGAGAGGGTACGGAGAGTAACCCGCCAGCCGACCAGCTCCAGTGGCTCGAACCTCGCCATTCGTACCATGTCCCGCCCCATCTCCAGTGCCGGTTCCCGATCCCCGCAGCGCGCCGCTAGCCTCGGTGGCTCCGACGACCCAGCACCGAGCCTAGAGCGCCCAGCAGCGTGACCACGTTGCGCTCGCGAGCTGTATGACCCATGCAGCCGATCCGCCATACACGACCTGCCATGGAACCCACCCCGGCTCCGATCTCGATCCCGAAGCGCTCCAGGAGCTCTCTACGCACCGACGCCTCCCCGCCGGGGAACTCGAGCAGATCCTCTGGAACGTAGGCCGTGGTCAGTTGCGCCAGGCGGTGGGTGGGTGGCGCGACTAGCTCCAATCCCATGTCCTCCAGGCCCTCCTGCAGCATCCTGCCGCAGTATTCGTGGCGCTTCTGGACATTCGCGATCCCCTCCTCGAGGATCACCCCGAGCCCTGCCTGGAGCGCAACCACCATCGTGACCGGAGCGGTGTGATGGTATGTACGGCCTCCGCCAGCCTCCACGTAGCGGGATATGAGACCGAGGTCGAGATACCAGGAGGTCGGACGGGAGACCATTCGAGTCCTGGCGCGCTCCGACACCGTGACGGGCGAGAGACCAGGAGGCACCCCAAGACACTTCTGGGTACCGCTGTATGCGACATCCACCTCCCAGTCGTCGACCCGCACCTCCATCCCACCTAAAGAGGTGACCATGTCGACCACCAGCAGGGCATCACCCTTGGCGGCACCTATCTCCAGGATGTCGTTTCGCACACCCGTAGAGGTCTCCGCATGGACCAGCGCGATCAGGCGGGGGTTCGGGTGGGCGCTCAGTACCTCAGCCGGGTCGAGGGGCTCCCCCCAGGGAGCCTCTACCCTGACCACCTCGGCGCCGAGCCGCGACGCCACCTCGCACATCCGCTCCCCGAACATGCCGTTCACCCCGATCACCACCGGATCACCGGGTCTCACGAAGTTCACGAACGCCGCCTCCATGCCGGCCGAGCCGGTGCCCGAGAGTGGCAGCGTCAACGCGTTGGAGGTGCCGAACACCTGCCTCAGGCGCTCGCAGGTCTCGTCGAGCACCTCCAGGAACTCCGGATCCAGATGACCCAGCAGCGGCCGCGACAGGGCCTCGGATACCTCGGGGTAGATGTTCGATGGTCCTGGTCCCATGAGGAGCCGGTCCGAAGGAGCCATGGACGCATGCTACGGCCCCGCCGGAGTCCCGCGCCCGTCGGGAGGGTCCGGTCCTACCGAGGGTTCGCGGAGCGCCTGTGGCGGATCCGTGCGAGCGGCTTTCCTGCCGACCGTAGCGGCGCGGTGAGCCGCCAGCTGGTGGAGGACCTGATCTCGTCTATCTGAGCCCTCGCTTCAGTGGCGGTGGTGTGTAGAGCGCTGCGAAGCGAGGCGATCTCCTCCTCGCGCCGTGTGATCTCCTCCTCGCGACTGCGCTCGGATTCGGCCAGACGGCCCACGAGCTCGGAGCGCTCGTTCAGCGCATTTCGAACACCCGCAAGCCCTCCACGCGGCAGCAGGTAGGGGGCCGCGTCCAGCTTCGCTACGATGAACCGCCAGGCGGCATCCCATTCGTGCTTGGCGTGGACCGTCGATGAGCTCTCCCCGAGCCGCCACCGCCTGTAGAGCGCGCTCACGATCGGCTCGTCCACGACCCCGCACCAGGAAGAAGCCCTGAGCAGGAGGTCCCAGTCCTCCAGCACCGGAAGAGATTCGTCCCAGCCCTGACCGAGGTCGACTACCAGCGACCGGGGCAGAGCAAAGCCACTTGGTGGGGTGTGGTTCTCCCAGAGGTGATCGAGCAGATCGAAGTCCATCGGGTAAGGGCACCGCGGCCTGTCCACCGGCTCGTAACCCGTCTGGCCGGCCCAGGCCCCAGGTCGCTCCTCGAACCACTGCTCCGCCACGGCCAGCCGCAGTACCCTTCCCGGGCACCGATCCGCCAGACGCCGGAAGGCCGAGACCCAGTTCCCGAAGGCCATGTCGTCGTCGTCCAGGACGGCCAGATAGCGACCTCGCGCCACATGGGCGCCCACGTTCAACGGTCGCGACCTGCCGCCGCCACACACGTCCACTAACCGGACTCGCCTGGTGAAGGACTCGTGGAACTCCCCCACCATCTGCTCTAGAGATGCACGCCGCTCACCGCCGACGTCATGACACAGCACAAGCACCTCGAAGTCCTGGCAATCCTGGGCAGCCAGCGACAGAAGCGTCTCCACCAGGGTATGGGGTCGCTTCGCCTGGGTCCGGACCAGCACCGACAGGAACGGTGCCGCGCCACCAGCTGGTCCCAGGGAATCGGCTGCAGCCGACGCCTCTGCCTCCTCTGCCGCGGCGGCCGGGAGCGGACCTGGCAGGTAGGCGCGAACGAACTGGTTCACGAAAGCACCCTCGCAGGAGCCGATGCGTATGGACCGCAGCAGCCCGCCAAGCGGGGTAGAGGGCTCCAGGGCCACCAGGCTGCCTGGGTAGTGCTGGTCGCTCTGGCTGAGCTCGAAGTCCATCCGGGATACCTCCGCCCAGCCCGCCGAGCGCATCACCCGGTCGATGCCCGATGGGGAGAACATCCTCACATGGGTGGAGTCGAGCAGTCCCGTCTCTGTGTACTCGAAGCGACCGAGCAGGGTCTTCACTGCTACGTCGAGATGGGTGACGTTCGGGATGCTCACCACCAAGGGCACCCGACCGTGGCGCGCCGCGAAGCGGTTGAGCGCGACGAGAACCTCGGTCCCGTTCGACAGATGCTCTATCGCGTCCAGCATCAGCACCGCTGCCACCTGACGACCACCCAGTGCACGATCCAGGTCTGCCAACACCTCCTCGGGGTTCGATAGGTCGTCGACCATGGCCTCCATACCCCTGCCCAGGAGGTCCTTTACGCCAGCCGGCTGTGAGTCCACGCCCAGATATGCGAGTCCCAACTGCCTTACCGGCTCTGCCACCGCACCGAAGCCACAGCCGAGATCCACGACGACCTCACCGCCGCGCGGCAGGTGAGCCCTGAGAAGGGCCATGGCATTCGCGTACGGTGTGTGCTCCCCGAATGCGAAGTCGTAGCGCGCCGGGTCGGACCCGCCCAGGTCTCCGACTTCACCATCGGCCGGCGCGGGGTCGGATGGGGATCTCTCAGTCACTGTAGGAGAACCTGTGCTCGGCGAACTGGTCTTCGATGAACTGGGCTACCCGGTGGTCGGGATCGAGCGGGCGAGGCATCTTCCCCTTCTTCTGGCGCTCCCGCATCTCGCGTGCCACCGTCCCGCACAGCTCGTCGCCGGAGTCCTCCAGCGACCGCAGGTTGGCCTCGGCCACGTCTGGCCGCGAGTAGCGCCACGGCAGCAGGACTGCGGCCTCGGCGGCGTACCTTCGCTCCGCCTCCGTCACCTCGAGCACCGCATCTGGAGTCAGCCGCTTGTCGTGGAAGAACCGCGCCGTCGGCCTGTGGACCACCCGCCATCCCGCCAGACGGGCGCGCCAGGAGAAGTCGACGTCGTCACCGTAGAGGAAGAAGAGGTCGGTGTCGAAGCCCTTGGTGGCCTTTATGACCTCTGCCCTGGCCAGGAAGCATGCACCACAGGCCCAGCTCGTATCACCCGCGACTGGATGGTGGGCCTTCGGATGCTCCAGGGGCACCTGGCGCCCCTCCACGATGCCGATCGAGGGGTCAGCCAGTGGGGAAGCCAGCTCCACCACGAGGCGCGGCGAGGCATAGGTGTCGGGGTTCAACACGAGCACCAGGTCCTCCTCCATGCCCTCGAACAGCCTGTTCTGCCCGCCTGCCGAACCGAGATTTGCGCCGAAGTGGAGGTAGTCGACGGAGTCGAACGGAGTCCCTACGAGCCAGTCGGAGAGGCTATCTGGTTCCACGAGGAGCGGGATCTCCGAGGAGTCGCCTATCAGTAGCACCGACCGGGATACGACTCCCAGACTGCGAGCCAGAGCGCTGGCGGTCGCGACCGACTGGAGGCACCGTTCCACCGAACCCATGTCGTTCATGTAGAGGACCAGCTGCACCCGCAGCGATGGTGGGCGGTTTTTGCCCACATCCCCCGGTATGCGCGCTGGATCCTCGATGCGGGTCACGACATCAGGTTAGCTTCGAGCAGCTACACGAAGGTGGACACATCGCCACCAGACACCCGAAATCAGCTCCTCCAGCGGGTCCAGCGGGTCCAGCGGGTCCATGGCATCAGAGCAGCGAGGCTGCCAGTCCATCGAGGATGTCGTCCTCCGAGACCAGGCAGGAGGAGCGACCGAAGGCATCCATGACCGACTCCAGCACGAGAAGGCCACCGACTATCACGTCTTCACGCCCCTTGACCATGCCGGGCTGGGCAAGGCGTCCGGTCGAGTCCATGGCAGCCAGCCGTTCGGTCCAGCTCGACACCTGGCTGGCACCCAGTAGGTAGTGGTGGATCCGACGGCGGTCGTAGCCGTCTAAACGCTGTGCGATGGAGGCCAGGGTGGAGACGGTACCCGCGAGGCCTATCATGCGCCCGCCCGGATCACGGCGGGCTGGTTCGGCCAGATCGGGAACCCGTTCGAATGCAGCCGACAGCTCCCTCGCGATGGCTGACCTAGCTGCAGCCAGCTCGGTCGAAAGGGGAGGGTCGTGACGTAGGTAGCGCTCGGCGATCCTCACACAGCCGACATCCATGGAGACTGCTGCCAGAACGGTCCCCCCCGGCGCGGCTCCACTGCCACCGGGAACGCCGACCACCAGCTCGGTGGAGCCTCCTCCGATGTCCACCACCAGCTCCATGGCCGGTCCGGCTGGTTCCTGGCCAGGAGAGGCCTCCACTGGGCCTCTGGCCTGGTCTCCGCTGTCATCATCGGCGAGTGAGATGGCCTGCCTGGGCGGCAGCGACCGGGTAGCCCCGAGGAAGGACAGCGTACCCTCCTCGGCACCTGTGAGAACCTCTGGGACAAGTCCCGTCGCGTCCCTGGCCGCCTCGATGAACTCGCCGGCGTTCAGCGCGTCCCGCACCGCAGAGGTCGCGACCAGACGACCGCGCGAGACCCCGAGCTGGTCCATCGAGATCCGATAGGCCTCCAACACTGCCACTGTGCGGCTGATCGCCTGACGATCCAGCCTGCCGGTGGCATCGACGCCCTCCCCGAGCCTGGTGATGCGCATCTCACGTGCCAGGGTGCCCCGCAACGGGTCGAAGACCAGGAGCCTGGTGGAGTTGGTGCCGCAGTCCATGGCCGCGACCACCTGGCCGCCCGACGCTGCCGGGGTCTGGCTCCCACCGCGGCGGGCGTCATCCGGTCCCGCTGAAACCTTCCTGTCGTCGCCCACCCACCCGATCTATCACATAGGAGCCTCGTTCTACATCGATACGCGCGGCCACCCAGCTACCCACGGGGTCCTCGCCACCTGCGAGATACCAGGCCAGGTGGGCGTGGAGGCACTTCACCCCCTGGCGGGTCCCACCAACCCCACCCGAGGGACGAGGGCCTCTGTGAACTGGGTCGATCTCACGATCGCGCTCGAGAGCGTAGCGCCGGTGGGCTTCGTCGAGCAGTTCAGGATCCACCTCGCGCATGGCCGCGCTGACGCCTCCCCCGGACTCGAGCCTGCTGACACGGCGGCGGAGGTCGGGGTCTACGAGCCAGTAGCGAGTCGGCATAGGGGTACCGTCCTGGAGAAGAGGTGCGTTCAGGATCACCACCGGTGCGCCAGCAGCCGAACGGACCACCACCGAGAAGTCACCCGCCGGCATCCGGCCGAGCAGGGCTGCCACCGCCGCCTCGTCGGGGTTCGCGCTCGTCAGCCTCAGCGCCAGAACTCGAGCGTATGGATGACCCTGCCGAGCAGTCCCTCGTGAGCACCGGTGCCACCGCTCGAACCAGAACCCGAGGTTTTCCCGGTCGAACCGCTAGGCGAGCCCGAGCCGGAGTCCGATGCCGACGACCCTGATCCGGAGCCAGTGGCCGGCCCGCCGCCGGTAGGTGCAGAGCCGCCGAAGCCTCCAGGCAGTACCGGGGGTGTGGTGAGGGGGCTCGGACCGAGACCTGCCCCTGGCTGCGAACCGGATGGGGGCTCTATGGAGTAGACCTTCACCCCCGGCTCCACCAAGCCGAACTCCTGACGGGCCAGACGGTCGACGGTGGCAGGTCGGCTGAGACGGGCTGCCATGGCAGACAGTGCACGGTCCGATGACTTCAGACGCTGCACCTCTGAGGTAGCCGAGCTGATCGCCTGGCGCTGCGAGAGCAGCTCTGATGCGGGGAAGCTGGTGGCCAGCACCACGGCACCGAAGGCAGCAGCACCTACGACCACCAGCCGCTTCCTGGTCCAGGGGGCCGTCGAGCGCCTTTTCGACGTCGACCTAGAAACCCCCGATCCCTTCCTGGGAGCTGCAGGCCCAGGGGGCCTGCGGGTATCGCTCATCGTGCGGCGCCACCCTGGCCAGCCTGGGTGGCTTGGGTATCGCTCATCTTCGCCAGTGCCCTGCCGCCCAAGTAGGCGGCAGTGTCCCCCAGGTGGTGTTCGATGCGGAGGAGCTGGTTGTACTTCGCCACTCGATCCGAACGTGCCAGTGCCCCGGTCTTTATCTGGCCGCAGTTCGTCGCAACGGCCAGATCCGCGATGGTGGTGTCCTCCGTCTCGCCCGAACGGTGGGATACCACCGACGGGTAACCGGCGCGAGATGCGAGCAGCATGGTATCGAGCGTCTCGCTGAGGGTCCCGATCTGGTTCAGCTTTATGAGTATGGAGTTAGCCACACCCCTCTCGATCCCCGCGGAGAGACGCTCGGGGTTAGTTACGAACACGTCGTCACCCACCAGCTGCACCCGCTGGCCGAGCCTGGCGGTGATCATGGACCAGCCGTCCCAGTCGTCCTCGGCCATGGGATCCTCGAGTGAGATGATCGGGTAGCGATCGACCAGGTCCGCGAAGTAGTCCACCATCTCGGCTGGCGTCAGAGAGCGCCCCTCGCCCGAGAGCTGATACATGCCATCCTTGAAAAGCTCGCTGGCCGCCGGGTCGAGTGCTACGGCTACTTCCTCACCGGGCACACGTCCAGCGGACTCGATGGCCTCGACTAGGAGCTTCACGGCGTCCTCGTTACAGGAAAGATCTGGGGCGAATCCTCCTTCGTCCCCGACGGTACGGGCCAGGGAGCGCTCGGCCAGGACGTGGCTGAGCGCATGGTAGGTCTCGGCACCCCATCGGAGGGCCTCCGACCAGGAGGCTGCGCCCACCGGGACGATCATGAACTCCTGCAGGTCCACAGAGTTGGCAGCATGGACACCGCCGTTCAGGACGTTCATCATGGGTGTGGGCAGCACATGGGCCCCCGCTCCACCTAAGTACCGGTAGAGCGGCAGGCCTGCCTCCCCGGCTGACGCCTTCGCTGTGGCAAGGGAAACCCCGAGTATGGCGTTAGCCCCTAACCTCGCCTTGGTAGGGGTGCCGTCCAGGTCCACCAACGCCATGTCGACACCCCGCTGGTCCATCGCCTCCATGCCCTCGATAGCCGAGGCAATCTCGCCGTTAACGTGCTCGACGGCTCCGAGAACCCCCCTCCCACCGTAACGGGCTCCCCCGTCACGCCACTCGCTGGCTTCGTGAGAACCGGTGGATGCACCCGACGGGACGGTCGCACGTCCAGCTGCTCCCGATTCGAGTAGCACCTCCACCTCGACAGTCGGGTTGCCCCGGGAGTCGAGGACCTCAAGCGCTGAGACTTGTTCGATGGCACTCATGACGTTCTATGGCTCCTGTGGTGGGTAACCTAGAAGCTACTAGCCCCAGGAAGGCACCCCGCGGATTTACTCGCTGGATGCCCCGTCTCGAGCGCAATGCCGGTCGATCTCCTCGCGCAGCCTCCTCAGGCGCTGGCGGAGCGCTCCTTCGGGGTCTACCCCGAGGTCCAGGGATCTCGAAACGATGCCCAGCAGCACCTCGCCGATCTCGCCAATCTGGTCGGCCTGGCCGATGTCGCCAATCTGGTCGGCCTGGCCAGCAGCCGGGTCTGAACCAGCATCGCCGGGCCAACGGGGGATTCCTACCTCGGACGTCGGTACCCCTTGACCGGCAGCTAGGCCAGCCGAGCGGGCCTTTCCCATTAGCTTGGCCGCTAACGCCAGGGCCGGCATCGCCCAGGGTATTCCGTCGGTCGGACTATCCCTCTTCTTCTCGACCTTCTTTATCTCCTCCCAGTTATGGGCCACGTCCTCTGCGGTATCCGCTACGACGTCCCCGAAGACGTGCGGATGACGACCCACCAGCTTCTCGTGCACTGAGCCCGCGACGTCCGCCAGCGTGAACCAGCCCTCCTCCGAGGCAAGCTGGCAGTGGATCACGACCTGGAACAACAGGTCTCCGAGCTCCTCCTCGAAGTGGTCGACAGCACCCGGGCTCGGCGCGGATCCTCCCGCCTGGAGGGCATCGATGGCCTCCAGCAACTCATAGGTCTCCTCGACCAGATGGCGCTCGAGAGACGCATGGGTCTGCCGGGCGTCCCAAGGACACCTCTGCCTGAGCAACCGTGATAGACCAGCGAGCCGGGCCACCTCGGCGGCGATCCTGGGCGCGTTGGCCGGCACCCATAGCGAGGTCAGATGATCGGCCACCACGGTCCGGTCGATCTCGGACCAGGGCACCTCCATCACCAGCTCGTCATCGAGGCCCAGATGGTGCAGGATGACCGCCGAACGCTCCGGGTCATCCGCGAGGTCGTCGGCCGCAAGCTTCACCTCGGAAAGGAGGGTCGGGGAGTGGCACTGTGCCACCAGAAGCGGACCGCGCTCACCGGCGGCTTCGACCTCGAACCGAGCGCCATCCACGAGCCTCACTCCTGCCGATAGCGGATCGACACCGAGCCGGTCCCAGGCCAGGTCGAGAAAGGACGGGGCAGGAAGGATCCTGAGCTCGATCCTCTCGTCGGTGCGAAGCATCTCCACGGTTCTCTCCGCGACGAGAGGCGAGCCGGGCAGAGCGTACGCGACAGGTCCCCCGGTCTCGCCTGCCACCGCGACCAGCTCCTCCACTATGCCCTGGTAGACCTGCTCGAAGCTGCCCCCAGCTTCGTAGAACCGGTCCATCGCCCTGACTTCTCTCCCGAAAGTAGCCATCCTGGCGACGAGATCCCGGGCAGCAGGGTGCTGCAACGTACGGACGAAGCCCACCACCGACTGCTCGAAGGCCGATACCGACCACTGCGGCGTCAGCTCCTCTCCCGCTGGACCTAGTCCCACTGCGACGATCAGAGGCTTCGTCCCAGCTGCCGTGCGCGCGGCATCGTGAGGAGATCGGTGGCTGCTCATCTGCTCCATGACCTTAGTGTCCTCGGCCCCGGGGCCCCACTTGCCCCCCGCATGCTGCCCGCTCCCGAGCCAGGGCCCTCGGGGTCCTAGGGTCCGTTCGGGCTCTCGGGATGGCTGCCCGGCGCCCGTGATCCACCGGGCCCGAAGATCCGCTCGGAGATGGCGGGCCTAAGGGGCACCGTCCGGCTTCTGAAGGTCCTGCCGGCGGGGCTGACGAACGAGAGCTCCTCTGCTGGGTTACCCGAGATCACCCAGTGCTC
>JAJYXR010000021.1 GCA_021801795.1 Actinomycetes bacterium | reverse complement strand
GTGAGGTCATCTCCCCCGCAGCGTTCGTGGTGAAAGTCGGCCACGTGCCGTTCGCATTGTGCACGAGTGTGGCGAGTACGAAGCCAGCCGCGGTGTACCTGCTTGAGCCCTTCGTGAAGGTGACGACCGCGCCGCCAGGCTGGGTGATGACGACTCGCCCGCTCGCCACGTCGTCTACAAGAGAGGCCGAGCACGAGCATGACCAGCCGTACGCGAAGAACCCAGGGTGGGCGAGGGGGGACTTGAACCCCCACGTCCTTGCGGACACAGGAACCTGAATCCTGCGCGTCTGCCAATTCCGCCACTCGCCCGAGCGACTCGGTCAGGATACCCCGCCCAGCCGTTCCCGAGGGAAAGCCCTGGTCCTCAGGCAGTTCAGGCCTAGTAGCACCAGGTGCGCGGTCACTGGAATGGGTGCCGACGCTCGATGCACTGGAGCGAACCAGGCCGCGCCGGGAGCCTGTCGCCGCAGATGATCACCCTGGTCATCGTCGTCCCTGTAGGCTCTCTGAACGGATGGATACCCATCCGGACTCCCCATCAGACGACCCCCCGGTAGGCTCAGCCATCACCATGGGACTCCAGCAGTTCGAACAGCGCCTGGAGCGCCTGGTCGAGGGCGCCTTCACGAAGGCGTTCCGCGGCGGCGTCCAGCCGGTAGAGATAGCCAGGCGCATAACGCGCGAGATGGACCTCCTTCGCAGGCTGGGGGTCCGTGGTCCCATCGCGCCCAATGTCTTTACCGTGTCCCTCTCGCCCGAAGACGGGGAGCAGTTCGAGTCCTTCGCGGACGCCATGGCTCACGAGCTGGCCGACGCCGCGAGGGAGCACGCGAGGGAGGAGGGGTATACCTTCGTGGGTCCCGTGGAGGTGACGTTGATGGTGGACGAGGCCTTCGCCCCCGGCCGGTTCGAGGTGGAGGCTGAGGTCCAGGAGGGCTCCCTCGACCTGCCCCCAGCCTTTCTCGTGATGGGGGACGGACGCCGGATACCGATCGGCGCGGAGCCTCTCGTGATAGGTCGGCTGCCGGAATGCTCGGTCCATGTGCCCGATCCGAACGTGAGCCGCCGGCATGCGGAGGTGCGACGCCAGGGCGAGATGTGCGTGATCAGCGACCTTAACTCCACGAACGGCACGCTGGTGAACGGGATGAGGGTCACCGAGACCGCCCTGGTCTCGGGTGACCGTATATCAGTAGGAGCAGCGACCATCCGTTTCGAGACCTCCTGACCGGGTTCCAGCGTGCTACTCCTTACGTCGCTCGATAACTCGAACCTGCTCAGGGCTCTAGAGGTGTTCCTGGTCGCCCTCATTTGGCTGTTCTTCTTCCGAGTGATCCGCGCGGTCTGGGTAGAGGTCCGCCCCCCGAAGGCCAGGGCGCTGTCTAGGCGTCAGATGGCGGCCGGTTCGGTGGCAGAGGCCCCGGCACAGCTCGCCCCGCCCGTGGGGACTAGTCCCCGCGCGACCAAGCGAAAGGGTGCAAAGCTTCGTCTGCGGGTCCTAGAGCCTGAGGCCGTCAGGGGCCAGGTCTTCGAGGTCCCCGAGGAGGTTACATTGGGACGCGCGGCTGGATGTGGGGTGAGAATGGACGACTCCTTCACCTCGAACATCCACGCGCGTCTCTACCGCAGGGATGGGGAGATCTGGGTGGAGGATCTGGGATCTACGAACGGGACCTGGGTGAACGCCGAGCGGGTACTGGCCCCGGTGCGCCTGGGGCGTGGTGACGTCCTCCAGGTGGGAGGCACCGTGTTCGAGGTTGCCCGGTGAGCGGGACTTACTCAGTTCCTGTGCGGGGTGTGGCCATGCCGGAGCGTGGTCGGTGACGGTCCTCCGCTCGGGCTCGGCCTCGCACGTCGGGAGGGTCCGCGCTCTGAACGAGGACCGCGCCGTCGAGTCACTGACCCTCTACGCCGTAGCCGACGGCATGGGCGGCCATGCAGGTGGGGAGGTCGCTGCGCGCACAGCGGTGGACGCGCTCGCGGACAGCTTCTCTCGCCAGCCGACGGCCAGGGGCCTGGTAGAGGCTATGCGCCAGGCCAACACTGCGGTGTTCCAACAGAGCCTGGTCGAGGAGGACCTCCGTGGCATGGGGACCACGTTGGTGGCCGTCGCCCTGGTCCACACCGACGACGGAGATCGGCTCGTCCTCGCGAACGTGGGCGACTCGCGCGCTTATCGCTACCGGGACGGCTCCATCGAGCAGCTCACCATGGATCACTCGGTGGCTGAGCAGCTGGTTGCCCGGGGCGAGATCACCGCGGCAGAGGCAGCGGTGCACCCGCATCGCCATATCCTTACCCGTGCCCTGGGTATCGGCCCCGAGGTGGAGGTGGACGTCTGGCAGATAGTCCCCGTCGAAGGCGACCGCTACCTGCTCTGTTCCGACGGGCTCAGCAACGAGGTGTCCTCCGAACGCATCGGTGGTGTGCTCGAGTCCACCCGCGACCCCCAGGACGCAGCCGAGGTGCTGGTACGCCTGGCCAACGAGCATGGCGGGAGCGACAACATAACCGTGGTGGTGGTGGACGTGATCGTAGGCGACCTCCCACCTGATGCTCCGTTGGCACCCGACGTGTTCATTGGTGAGCCGTCTGGTAATCATGGAGCCACCTCGCTCTCTGGATCGGAGCGCCAGGAGGGGTCGACAGATGGCGTGCCCGATCCGACCGGCCCGTTGTCAGGGGTGACGCAGCTCGACCCTAGCGATATGTCCGCTCTCTCGGCTGACGACTCCGGTCTGGAGGCGTCGAGCTCAGGGCTGCCCCCGAGGACACCGGCGGTCAGGATCATCCGCTCCTCCCGGCGCGATACCGCCGCCACCGACGACGAGGTGCCACAGGGAGCCTCGCCTGCAGTCAGTGGGACTGGTGCGCTGGCACCCGCCGGAAGTGCCTCCAGGCAGGGCAGCACCATGGCTGCCCGTTCCTTTCCCTCACCCAGTGCTCCGCATTCGAGCCGCGGCGAGCCCTATCCGGTACCAGAGCGCGTCACCTTCCGACCCCCCCGCCGGATCACCTTCAGAGTCCTGCTCTTCCTGGTCGTGGTGCTCGCTCTCCTGGCCGGGGCATGGGGCCTCACCCGCTGGTATGTCGACAGCTCCTACTACGTCGGCCTGAGGCATGATCGGGTGGTGATATTCGAGGGTCGTCCAGGAGGTTTCCTCTGGTTCAAGCCTCGCTTGGTGGAACGGACCAGTCTCGGTACCTCGTCGGTCCTCCCCTACAGGGTTCCCAGTCTCCAAGCGGGAGTTCAGGAACCCTCCCTCGCTGCGGCTCGCCAGTTCGTGTCCGACATCCGCGCCGAGGCCCTATCGACTGGCACCGGCACGGGCAGCCCTGCGACTGGCACCGGCACGGGCAGCCCACCTCAGGGGGTCGCGGCGGCCCCTCCTAACCTGACAGGCGGGAGGCTCTGATGGACCGGAGGATCCGGTGGCTCGGCGTGGTGCTCCTGCTCTGTTTCGTGGTTCTGTTCGTGCAGCTGAACAACATCCAGATTCTGAAGGCGAGCAGCTACGCGAACGCTCCAGGCAATCCGCGGGTCGTCTACGAGCGCTACAGCCAGCCACGAGGGGTCATCGAGAGCTCCGACGGCCAGATCCTCGCAGAGTCGGTCCCGTCCCCTCATGGCATATACCGGTACCAGCGCGTCTACCCGACTGGCTCGCTCTTCTCCCAAGTCGTCGGCTACCTGTCCTACATCTACGGAGCCAGTGGGGTCGAGGCGTCGTATAACCGGTACCTGGTCGCGCATACCCGCCCTGTGCGCACCATCAGCGACCTGCTCCTGTCGAACCGGACCGAGACGGACACCGTGACGCTGACGCTCTCGACCCGGTTACAGACTCTGGCCCAGAAGGAGCTGGCCGGTAGGGTCGGCTCGGTAGTGGTAATCGATCCGGCCACCGGCGCCATCAGGGCCATGTACTCGAACCCGAGCTTCGACCCGAACCCGCTGGCCTCGCAGGACACGAACACGGAGCGCCTGGCCTGGCTGGCGGATAACACCCCGGACTCCGAGGGCGTCCCTCCGCTGCTGGCTCTCGCATACCAGCGGAGCTTCCCCCCGGGATCGACGTTCAAGATGGTCACGAGCTCTGCTGTCTACCAGCGCGATCCCTCGCTGGCTGACAAGTCCTATCCGGTCTATACCCAGATACCCCTTCCTGACACGAATCTCACCCTGCACAACTACGCATACGAAGCCTGTGGCGGCGACATAGCCCAGCTGCTGCCACCTTCCTGCGACACGGGGTTCGCCCTCATCGGCCTGGACCTCGGGGCATCCCGCCTGGCTGCACAGGCAAGGGCATTCGGCTTCGACCAGGTGCCACCCCTGGACATCCCGGGCGCGGCTGCCTCCACCTTCCCGCCGGTCAGCTCCTTTGCCCAGAACCTGCCCTTCCTCGCCTACTCGGCGATCGGCCAGGGCGACGTCTCTGCCACTGCCCTGCAGATGGCCCTGGTGGCATCGGCGATCGCCAACGGCGGGCTCATGATGAAGCCACATGTGATGAAGGAGATCCGATCCAGCCAGGGCAGCCTGGTGAAGACCTACCAGCCGACCCCGTGGCTGAAGCCCATATCGGCCTCGACGGCCGCTTCGGTGGCGAAGCTGATGCGTACGGTGGTGACCCATCCGAACGGCACTGCCTACGGACTCTTCCCGGCCAGCCTCGACGCTGCAGCGAAGACGGGAACGGCCCAGACCGGAACCCATCACACCGACGACTGGCTGGCAGCGTTCGCCCCTTACACCAGCCCGAAGGTGGTGGTGGTGGTGGTGGTCCCAGACCAGTCCCCTAACGCCACCGGTAACTCCGTTGCTGGACCCATCATCTCCACCATGCTCCAGGCGGCGGTGGAGGGCTCGTGAGGATGGCGGTGAGGGTGGAGGGAGTGGAGTCCATGGGGAGACCGGGGCACCTGGAAAGCACGGGCCCGCTGATCCTGAGTGTCCTCACAGTGGAGACCGGCGGATGCCCTCGTGTCGGGCCGGGCGCGGCGTAGGCTCTGATCCGCATGGACCAACCCGGAAGCCCACGTGTGCTCTCAGGACGCTACGAGCTGCTGAACCTGGTGGCGCGTGGTGGGATGGCTCACGTCTACCGCGCCCATGACCGCCTGCTGGACCGGACGGTGGCGCTGAAGGTGCTGTTCCCGGAGCTCTCGGTGGATCGGGCCTTCGTGGAGCGCTTCCGCCGTGAGGCCCAGGCGGCGGCGAACCTGTCGCATCCCGACATCGTTCCGGTGTTCGACTGGGGCGAGGACACGGGGACCTACTACATAGTGATGGAGTTCGTCGAGGGACGGCCCCTGTCGGCCATCCTGAAGACGGCCGGTCCTCTGCATCCCGACCGTGCCGCGGAGATCGCAGCGGAGGTGGCAGCAGCTCTCGCGTACGCGCACCGCCATGGCGTCATCCACCGTGACGTGAAACCGGGGAACGTTCTCATCACCGACGAGGGCCAGGTGAAGGTAACCGACTTCGGCATCGCACGGGCGGTGAACACCGAGGAAAGCCTCACCCAGACCGGTGCGGTGATGGGAACGGCTACCTACTTCTCCCCCGAGCAGGCAGAAGGCATGGGGGTGGATGCCCGAAGCGACATCTACTCGCTCGGTGTGGTGCTCTACGAGATGGTCACCGGCCGTCCCCCGTTCGTGGGCGACACGCCGGTGGCCGTGGCCTCGAAGCACGTCCGTGACCACCCCCTGGCTCCACGGCAGGTGAACCCCGGTGTTCCCGCCGACCTGGAGGCGATCATCCTGAAGTGCATGTCGAAGTCACCCGAGCACCGCTACGCTACGGGTGAGGATCTACGCGTGGACCTCCTGCGCTTCCGGGAAGGGCGCAGCGTGGCTGCCACGCAGGCTCTCCCCACTGCGGTCCAGGCAGCCATCACCACCACCCAGGCCATCCCGACCACCCAGGCTCTGCCTCGCACCCAGGCTCCTGGAGGATCAGGTCCTGGGGGCTCGTCGGGCAGCCCGCCACCAGACGAGGAACCCGACGAGAGCACTCATACCGGTCTCTACGTGACGGCTCTCGTGGTGTTGGTCATAGCGCTCGGTGTGGTGGTGTCCCTGCTCGGGAACTCACTTGGATGGTGGCATTTCGGCTCCACCACGAGGAGCTTCTCCATGCCCGGGGTGGTCGGTATGCCGGCGTCCCAGGCGCGCTCGACGCTCGACGCCAGAGGGTTGGCGGTGCGGCTGGAGCACGTGTCGAGCTCGCAGACGAAGGGTACGGTGGTGGCCACGAATCCGGCTGCCGGATCGAACGTGACGAAGGGCCAGACGGTGGTGCTGGAGGTCAGCTCGGGTCACAGATCGACTTCCCCGTCGTCCTCGAACGGGCAGGTGACCATGCCGAACGAGGTGGGCAGGACTCTCAGCGTCGCGGAAGCAGATCTACAGGCTCTGGGCCTCACGGTAAAGACGGTCGCGGTGGACTCCACAGCTCCGGCCAACCAGGTGATCGACCAGTCGCCTACCGGTCCTTCCACGGTGGACACCGGCAGCACCGTCACGCTCGACTACTCGAATGGGACCGCCCCCCCAGCCAACACCGTGGGCGTTCCAGGTGTGGCCGGTGACGATGTGGCCACCGCCAGCGACGCCCTTGGCCAGGCTGGTCTCAGGGTATGCGGTCAGACCCAGCAGTCCTCCAGTGTCTACTCGTCTGGCTACGTGGTGGGCACGACGCCTGCGGCAGGAACCCAGGTGGCGAGCGACTCCTGCGTAGATCTCATCGTTTCCACCGGTCCCAGCGAGGTACCAGTCGAGAACGTGGTCGGCTTCTCCCAGCAGGAGGCCATCAACGCGCTGGAGGGCCAGGGGTTCGTGGTGAAGGTGCTGGCCAATCCCACCGCCACCTCTTCGGAGTGGGGCCTGGTCACCTCTCAGAACCCGACCGGTGGAACCCTGCTGGCCTCTGGCTCCACCGTGACCATATCCGTTGGGCAGAACCCGACCTCGACCACCTCTACGACCTCGACCACCTCTACGACGACGCCCTCCACCACGTCGAGCACCTCTTCGGGCGGAGGCCTTCCTGCCGGCTGATCAGCCGTGGGGAGCCGCTGGTGAGCGTTCATGCGTGGCGGCTCCCTGTCTCAGGGGATTCCTCCGGAACCTGGCAGGGCTGCCATCTCGAGGAAGTTGGCGAGCAGGCGGGGTCCATCGGGCGTGAGTATCGACTCGGGATGGAACTGGACGCCTTCCACTGGCAGCGCACGGTGCCGGACACCCATGATCGTTCCGTCGTCGCACCATGCGGTGACGACCAGCTCGCCGGGTAGCGTCTCCCTGTCGATGACGAGCGAGTGGTACCGGGTGGCCACCAGCGGGTCGGGCAGCCCGGAGAACACGCCGGCAGAGTCGTGGCTCACCGCAGAGGTCTTCCCGTGCATCACCGTCGGGAGCCTTACGATGGATCCACCAAAGGCCTGACCGATGCACTGGTGTCCCAGGCAGACGCCGAGGATGGGGACGTGACCGGCCATCTTCGCGACGATCTCGAGGCTGATCCCGCCGTCCTCTGGACGTCCAGGCCCGGGGGATATGACTATGGCGTCGGCTGCCACGGCCTTCACGCCAGCTATGTCTATCTGGTCGTTCCGGAAGACGACCGGCTCTGCTCCTAGCGTGCCGATGGCCTGGACCAGGTTATAGACGAATGAGTCGTAGTTGTCCACGACGAGGACACGCAGGGCCATCAGCCAAGAGGCTACTGGCTGAGCGAATGGCCGCTGCCACTGCCTGCCGGGAGGTCCGCAGCCCGGGTCGTGGGTGGCTATCCTCGTGGTATGCCGAGCCGAGGGAAAACCGGGCCAGGGGCCGCCACGCGCAAGGGCCGTTCTTCCGGGCGCATCACGGATCGTCCGAAGGAGAAGTCGGCGCCGCCGCCTAGCGCCCGCTACACCCCGCCGCTGCCGCGCTCGTACCGTAAGAGCCCGCCGTGGATGGGCATCCTCATCATCGGCCTGCTTCTGCTCGGGATGCTCACCATAGTTCTGAACTACGTCGGTGTGCTGCCGGGTTCGGCCTCGAACTGGTACCTGCTGATCGGGCTGGCCTTCATAACGGGCGGCTTCATGGTAGCCACGCGGTATCGCTGATCGAGCAAGCCCTCTGGATATCAGGGCTGCCTCTCGCCTCTCGCTGGACGCGAGAACGCCCCAGGCAGGCAGCCCGGGGCGTTCCCTGTGTGAACTCCATGTCGGCCAGGCCAGCCAGCAGCGTGGTGCCGGGTTCCTGGGTCACGGACAAAGGGCCTGTAGGACCCCTATCGGACCTCAGCCAAGCCGCTCGATGATGGTCGCGTTGGCCATGCCGCCGCCCTCGCACATGGTCTGGAGCCCGTAACGGCCACCGGTGCGCTCCAGCTCGTTCAGGAGGGTAGCCATGAGCTTGGCCCCCGAGCAGCCGAGGGGATGTCCTATGGCGATCGCCCCTCCGTTCACGTTCACCCGGTCCATGTTCGGGTGGATCTCCTTCTCCCATGCCAGGACCACAGAAGCGAATGCCTCGTTTATCTCCACCAGGTCGATGTCGTCGATCGAGAGCTTCGCCTTCTCCAGTGCCATCTTCGTAGCCGGGATCGGACCGGTGAGCATGGTGACCGGATCGACACCTGTGACAGCGAAGGTGTGGAAACGAGCACGCGGGGTGAGGCCGAGGGAGCTCGCCTTCTCCTCGCTCATGATGAGGACTGCCGATGCGCCGTCGGTGATCTGGGAGGAGTTCCCTGCGGTGACCTTCCCGTCAGGCTTGAAGGAGGGCTTCAGGTTCGCGAGCACCTCCACGGTGGTGTCAGGTCTGATCCCCTCGTCGGCAGTGACCCGCTCGGAGGTGTCCTTTCCCTCCTCGTCGCGTACGGGCACCGTCACGAACTCGCGCTCGAAACGTCCCTCGGCGGTCGCGCGGGCCGCGTTCTGGTGGCTCCGTGCGCTGAAGGCGTCCAGGTCCTCGCGCGTCAGGTTCCACTGGTCAGCGATCATCTCGGCGGAGATCCCCTGGGATACCAGACCTCCCCGCTCGGCGTAGCGGGACATCATGGTCGGGCCGAAGGGGAAGCCGAGATCCCGCACGATGGAGGAACCCATGGGGGTACGGGTCATGCTCTCCACCCCTGCCGCGATCACCACGTCATAGGCGCCTGCCATGACCCCCTGGGCGGCGAAGTGCATCGCCTGCTGCGAGGAGCCGCACTGGCGGTCGATGGTGGTGGCGGGCACCGACTCGGGGAATCCTGCGGCCAGGGCGGCGCTACGGCCGACGTTCAGCGCCTGCTCGCCTACCTGCATGACGCAGCCCATGATCACGTCGTCGACGACGGCCGGGTCGAGGTCGTTTCTCTCCACCAGAGCCTTCAGCGGCTCCGCTGCCAGGTCGACCGGGTGCCACCCGCGGAGCTTCCCGTTCCGGCGCCCACCCGGGGTGCGTACTGCGTCGACTATCACGGCGTTGGTCATCTGGTTCTCTCCCTTTGCGAGGTTCTGTGTTCCGTTATGCCTGCTCGGCCAGCCGGTCTGGCTCTGCCAGCCCGTGGACAGTAAAACTGACTGCTCGGTCAAGATTCTGCCTCAGATTGGCCTATCCCGTCAAACGGGCCGGCGCACTAGGTTGGCTGGGTGACCAAACGCGTGAAGGACATGGACCGCTGGCTCGGGGACGGCGGGATGCCTTTGATAGGAGCCATAGGGGCCGCCTTCGAGGACTACGGCGTGGAGGGAGACGATGCGGGGTGGTCGGCTGCCAGATGGACTCCCACCGAGTTGGCCTGTAACCCCCACGGGATCGTGCAGGCGGGAATCCACGCCCTGGTCCTCGATGCCTCCATGAACTTCGCCATAAACGCGGCACTTCCCGGCAGGGATCGGACCCGGGGGACGCTGGAGATGAAGACAGAGACCATGCGACCGGCGATGCTCGGAACGGACTTCACCGTACGCGGCGAGGTGGTACGGATGGCCCGCCAGGTCGCCTACGCCGAGGCGCGGGTGCTGGACGTGGACGGAAAGCTCATCAGCCGCTCCACGGGGACCTTCATGCTAAAGCGCGACCAGACCCAGGCATAGCGCATGGACTGCCTTGGCGGGACTGAGCGAAGGAGCTGGAAGTGGACATACAGGTAGGTCCGGCGTCGGTAACCATCCACAGTGACGACGAGGTCCTCGTCTGCGATCCCGATGCCCGGATGTCGAGCAATCTCGAACAGGGATACTTCGCCCGCGACACGCGTTTCGTCTCGGGGTACCGCCTGAAGCTCGGGGAGGCATCCCCTGTGCTCATGAACAGCTCGGCAGTCGAGCCCTGCTCGTCCCGGTTCGAGTTCACGAACCCCGACCTGCAGACCCCGGCGGGACCGCTCGGAGCCCAGAGCCTCGGCCTGCGCCTCGACCGCACCATCGGTCACGGGGTCCACGAGGACTACGACCTGACGAACTACTCGGGCACAGCCGTGGTCCTGGATCTCGAGGTCAGCATCGAGTCGGACTTCTCGGACCTGTTCGACGTGAAGGCACACAGGCGGGTAAGGCGCGGTGTAATCCAGAGCCGTTGGGAGGAGAAGCGGTCTACCCTGGTCACCTCATATAGGAACGGCGATTTCTCACGCTCCATCGCCTTGCGGGCCAAGGACAGCGGCTCACCCACCCAGTTCGCGAACGGCGGGATCATCTGGCGCCTGGAGCTACCCCCGGGAGCGACCTGGCATACCTGCCTGCTCTGGTCGGTCGACACCGGGACCGGCAGGCCACTGCATCCCGGTGAGGCATGTCACGCACTTCGTGGCCATGACACCGAGCACCGGCAGATGCAGCGCCAGTGGGTTGCGGCAGCATCCAAGTTCGCTGCCGACGACCCCGAGATCACCGCGATAGCTTCCCAGGCACTGGCCGACCTCTCGAGCCTCCGCATACATGTGCATGACCTGGCCGCTGCTGCATGGGCGCAGGCCCCTGTTCGAACTCCAGGCCAGCAGCCCAGCCAGTCGCCAGGCCAGCAGCCCAGCCAGTCACCCGGCGAGCAGTCCGCGAACCAGCGAGCTGATGCCCTGGTGGATCAGGAGACCGCAGCGGTGGAGTCCTGGGTGCCGGCGGCCGGGGTGCCGTGGTTCGTGTCGCTCTTCGGCAGGGACGCCCTGGTGGTCTCCCTGCAGACCCTATCCCTCTCGCCACGGTTCGCGCTGGGAGCGCTGAGGGCACTGGGTTCGTTGCAGGCGGACGGCTACGACGATGCCCGGGACATGCAGCCAGGAAAGATCGAGCACGAGGTGCGCCATGGGGAGCTGGCGACGCTGCACCTGGTGCCCCATACGCCCTACTACGGAACCCATGATGCCACCACCCTCTACGTGTGGGCCGCGGCAGAGGCATGGCGGTGGCACGGTGACCGCGGTGAACTGGACGCAGTACGGCCTCATGTCGAGCGTGCGCTTCGCTGGATCGACGTCGATGGCGACATCGACCGTGATGGGCTCCAGGAGTACCGGACCCGCGCGGGGGACAGCGGGTACTATAACCAGGGCTGGAAGGACTCCGGCGAGGCGATCGTCCATGCCGACGGGCGGCTGGCCCCTCTGCCCATCGCCCTCTGCGAGCTGCAGGGCTACGTGGTCGCGGCGAAGCGTGCCTGGGCGTCGGTGCTCTCGGAGGTGTATCACGAGGACACGGATGCGGCCCGCCTGAGGAGCGAGGCAGACCGGCTGTCCGAGCAGATCGAGGAGCTGTTCTGGTGGGAGGAGCAGCAGACCTACTTCCTGGGCCTGGACGGGGAGAAGAAGCCGATCGCGTCGGTGACGTCGAATCCGGGCCACCTGCTCTGGGCAGGCGCGGTGGCTCCCGAGCGTGCCGGCCAGGTGGCATCGCGCCTTCTCGCCCAGGACATGTGGAGCGGATGGGGGATACGAACCCTGTCCGAGGGGCACCCTTCCTATAACCCCTTCTCCTACCAGCTCGGCTCGGTGTGGCCCCACGACAATGCCATTGCCGTCGCCGGGTTCCGTCGTTACGGCCTGGACGAGCAGGCAGGCGTGGTGGCGCGGGGGCTCTTCGATGCCGCCGGGCGATTCCTCTCCGGGCGGCTCCCGGAGCTCTTCGCGGGCGTGACACGCGACGAGGGGGCGTTCCCGCTGCAGTACCTGGGGGCCAACGTTCCCCAGGCCTGGGCAGCGGGATCGGTGGTGCACCTGCTGGCAAGCCTTCTCGGGCTGAGCGCCGATGCCGGGGCTCGGGTGCTGTCGGTGGACCCCGCGCTGCCGGAGTGGCTGGGGGAGCTGAGCGTCGCAAACCTCTGCATAGGGGATGGTTCGGTGGACGTGGTGGTGCGACGTGATGGAGACGGTGGTCACTCCCTGGAGGCCACACCGAGACGTGGCAGCATAGAGGTCCGCCTGGAGCCCGGCAGCCTCTCGCGAGAGGGATTGCGCGCGAGGTAGAGACTCTGTCAGCTATGTAGGCTGAGGTCGGACTGGGCGTTAGGAGCTGGCTTGACATCTGGAGAGACCGAGCAGGCGAGAGAGACCGAGCAGGCGAGAGATGCAGACCCGGGCGACCTGGGCAGGCGTGTTGCCGAGCGCCGTGGCGAGCTCGGTATGGACCGCCAGGATCTAGCGCGCCGTGCCGGTATGGACCCCCGCTACCTGGAGCACCTGGAGGAGGATCCCGATGCCCGCCCGAGCGTGGCTGCATGTGCCCGGTTGGCCTCCGCCTTGGAGACCACTGTGTCGTGGCTGCGCGGTGGCGGTGTGGAGATGCCCGCGGGCCACGGATCGACTCCGGATTCGATACCGGCCATCGAGGTACTCGAGCGCACAGCCTGCATGCAGCGGATCGCACCAGGTGGTGTGGGGCGGGTGGTGTTCGACGACCCACGCGGACCGGTGGCCTTACCGGTGAACTACCGGATGCTCGGGGAGGACCCCGTCTTCCTCACCGGTGACGGGAGCATCGCCGGTGCAGTAGGTAGGGGCTCCGTGATGAGCCTAGAGGTCGACCATCTCGACGAGGCAGAGGCCGAAGGCTGGAGCGTGCTCGTCACGGGAACCGCGACGGTAGTCCGAGACGCCGATGATCTGGCGCGGGTGGCCGCGCTCGATATAGAGCCCTGGGCTGGCGGGGACCGCCATAACGTGATCCGCATGTCGATCCAGGAGGTTTCCGGACGCCGGATACACCGTCCCCATATCCATTGACCTGCCCCGTTCCTGGCGCTAGCCTCGCAGCGCGCCAGGTGAGGCTCTAGGCATGGGCAGCTTGGCCCCGCATCGGAGGTGTGGAAGTGCAGGAAGAACGGGGTACCCGGCGCTTCGAGCTGGAGCGAGCTGGTGGGATCGACCAGGGACGGCCCAGGCTGTGGCGCCGGGTACGGCGGTCATTACGCCTTCTCGCCCCCGCTGGAGCGGTAGCCCTGGTAGGCGTCTTGGCAGCACCGGCGCTGAGTCCTCTGGCTTCATCACCGTCATCACGGATCGCCCACGCGCGCCTGACGGCAGCGAGCGCGCCGGTAGCCTCTCCCTACTTCCCCGTGACGCCCGTGCGGGTGGTGGACACCCGTTGCTCGGCCAGCCCTAAGCCCACCTACTGCACCTCGGAGTCGATTCCGGGGCAGAACGCGGCTCTGGCCCCTCTGGTCTCGGGATTCGCCTGGAGCGCCCCCGCGTTCGTGGACTCCGCGGCAGGGATCACCTCGGTGTCCTGTCCGACCGCGAGCTTCTGCATGGCGGTCGATGCGGACGGGAACGCGCTGAGCTTCGACGGCAGCAGCTGGAGCGCCCCCGCGTTCGTGGACTCCGCGGCAGGGATCACCTCGGTGTCCTGTCCGACCGCGAGCTTCTGCATGGCGGTCGATGCGGACGGGAACGCGCTGAGCTTCGACGGCA
>JAJYXR010000004.1 GCA_021801795.1 Actinomycetes bacterium | reverse complement strand
GTACACGTAGCCAGGGTCGATCCCCTGGAGCTGGGCTACGAGAGCGCCCTGGTTGACCAGCGCCCGGTGCGACAGCAGAGCCCCGTTGGGCGTGCCGGTGAAGGCGGCGGTGTACATCATCAGCACAGCGGCGCTGTCCGCGACGTCGGGAAACCCGTCCCCGATCCCCCCAGTGTCCCCGATCCCCCCGGTGTTCTGGCCAGCGCCCGAGAGCAGCGCTTCGTAACCGTCGGGACCGTCGTCGTCGTGGCAGATCCAGCGTGGTGCCTGCGCCTTGCTCCCCTCCGGGGCCCCGTTCCCGCCCTGCGCCGCGCTTCCTACCGCCTTCTCGGCCAGGGCGCGTGCCTCGGCTACGGTCTCGCCGATCTCGGCCTGCTGCCAGATCACCACCGACGGTTCGGCGTCCTCGATCACGAACGCGAGCTCCGCAGCGCTCTGGCGCCAGTTGGCGGGGCTGAACACTGCGCCGATCTTCGCGCAGGCGAGCAGGCCCTCCCTTACATGACGTGTAGTTTCGCCCCTCCTGGGGCACCAGCGCGCTCCCCACACCTCAGCCGATGTGCCCTCTCCAGCCCTCCCCAGCCGACAGGCTGGCTCCCTGCGGGCCGTGCCGGCGGCCACCCTCAGCACCCGTCCTCCTTTCGGGGGGTGGGTCACAGCTCGGTTCTAGGCTCGTCCCATGCCCTCCCCCTCTCGCGCTCGCCGTCGATTCGGCCGCATCCGTAAGCTCCCCTCGGGGCGCTACCAGGCGGGCTACACCGGGCCTGACGGCGCTGTCCACAATGCCGAGCAGACCTTCCCGACGAAGGCCATGGCCGAACGGTGGTTGTCGCTCACCGAGGCCGACGTCATGCGAGGCGAATGGTCCCCCCCGGAACGGTGCGCCGAGACGGTGGGCGAGTGGGCGGAGCGGTGGTGGCGACGCGACCACCTCCGGCCCAGCACTGCGCTCCGCGATGATGGGTACTTACGGCGCTACATCCTGCCGACGCTGGGGACGGCACCCCTGGCCTCCCTAGACAGGGAGTGCGTACAGGCGTGGATCGACGATCTGGCGAACCGCCTTGCACCTGCAACGGTCCGGCGCAGCCATCAGTTGCTCGGCCAGCTTGTGGACGCGGCGGTCACTGACGGGATTCTGAAGGCTCGCCCATGGGTCGGGGTGGCCCTGCCGCGGATCGTCCATGAGGAAATGCGCTTCCTCACACCTACCGAACTCGAACGCCTCGCTGATGCGATGGACGAACGCTACCGGAGCCTGGTGCTCACGGCCGGCTACGGCGGGCTGCGCATGGGTGAGGTGGCTGGGCTACGGCGCAAGCACGTAGGAAGAGATGGGACGCTCACGATCATCGAGACTGCGGTCGAGGCAGAGGGGGTTGTGCGCTTTGGCCCCCCGAAGACACGGGCCGGGCGTAGGAGCGTCAGGCTCCCCAAGGTCGCTGCCGAGGCCCTGGGGGCACACCTCGCCACCATCCCCACCACTCCGGACGCGTGGGTGTTTCCCGCGCCAGACGGCGGAGTGCTCCGACTCGCTTCGTGGCGAACACGATTCTGGCGACCCGCCGTAGCTGCGGCCGGTCTTGCCCCCCTGCGCCCGCACGACCTCCGCCACACCGCCGTCGCTATCTGGATCGCGGCGGGACTCGGCCCCCTCGAGGTGTCTCGTCGAGCCGGTCACGCGAGCACCAGCTTCACCCTCGACCGATATGGGCACCTTTTCCCAGGCAGCGAGGCCGAATCCGTCGCCAAGCTCGACGGCTACCTCTCTCCCCCTATTGCACGTATATTGCACGCCCCCCCTACCAGTGGATGAGCTTCACCTCCTACATGGCCTCTGACCTGGGATTTTGTGGTGGGCGCTGGGAGACTCGAACTCCCGACCTCAGCCGTGTGAAGGCTGCGCTCTAACCAACTGAGCTAAGCGCCCGTATTTCCTACTGTCTACCTGCTCTTTTACTGAGCTGTGTCAGGTGGACACCCTAACACAGCTCCCCGACAGAGCAGCACTCTGGAGCGTAGCCTCGTCGCGCAGGCGGTCGGCTGCTTCCGCACTCGAGTGTCGCGCAGCAGCTCGGCTAGCACCCGGGCAGTCACCTCGGGCACAGATGGATCGGTAGATCGGCCGTGACCGCCAAGGTGTGCCGAGCGGTACGGGTCTGCAAGAGTGGTCGGCTGTGGAACTCAGCCCTACCTCGATCCCGATCCCTATCCACCCTGACGCACCTGGCTGGTTCCGCGACGCCCTCGCGGTCGAGTTCGAGGACCGTTTCGTGGATCTGGCCGGAGCGCGTATCCACTACCTAGCCTGGGGGCGCCCCGGGCGGCGAGGCCTCGTGTTCGTCCACGGCGGAGGTGCTGTTGCACACTGGTGGACGCACATCGCGGCTCGGTTCGCCGGGGACTTCCGGGTCCTGGCCATCGACCTGTCCGGTCACGGCGACAGCGAGCATCGCGAGACCTACGCTCTGGATACCTGGACCGAGGAGGTCATGGCGGTCACCGCGGACGGCGGCGTGAAGGATCCACCGGTGGTGGTCGGGCACTCGATGGGTGGCTTCGTCACGATAGCCACCGCGTCGCGATTCGGTGATGAGCTGGCAGGGGTCATCATCTGCGACTCGCCGGTGACGAAGCCTGACCCGGAGATCGGATCCTTCCAGCTACGGGAGGCATTCGGTCGGCCGCGTACCTACCCGAGCGTGGAAGATGCCCTGGCGCACTTCAGGACGGTGCCGCCCCAGGAGCACTACCTCGACTACGTCATGGATCACGTCGGCCGGAGGTCGCTCAAAGCTGTGGATGGAGGCTTCCAGTGGAAGTTCGATCGGCGCATCTTCGAGCAGTTCAGCTCCGGCACGATGCGGTCGATAGCCCTGCCCTACCTCTCCACGGTGAGGTGCCGCCTGGCGCTGTTGCGTTCGGAGTTCGGCCTCGTGACCCCGGACATCGGGGCCTTCATGTACGAGGCCATGGGCCGGGTGGCTCCGGTGATAGAGATACCCGAGGCTGGCCACCATGCGATGCTCGATCAGCCCGTCGTGCTGCTCACCGCCATCCGTAGCCTGCTGGGGGACTGGGAGCACTCCGAGCCCATCGGCGTGCCGGTGACCAGCTGAGGCGCAGTTGACATCCTCCACAGGCCTGTGCCCGGGGCAAGTAAGCCTCGCCTTCGCGGTCTGGTCACCCCAGCGCGTTTCAGCGCGAGTTGAGCACTCATTGTGTTCTCTGCGCTTCAGAATGTGGCGGAGAGTGCCGATGTCTAGGTGAGGACGAGTCCGTCTAGACGCGCACCGATTACGGCGTTGCCTGGCCGGGCAGGAGAACCGCAGGTTCTGGGCAGGCAAAGCGAGGTGCGAGATGACCGAGGTAATGCTCCCAGCAGGAGTATGCGGCGGGCAGTTGATAGTGCATCTCGACGGCTCGGTGGTGTTCTGCACCGAGGACTTCGAGCGCGAATGCCGGGGAGGTCATGGCCAGTCCAGCCATCGGAACGTGATCACCTGCGAGGAGGCCTTTGGCGACGAGGGATGCGCGTACTGCGACCCACGGATCTGAGCCACTGGTTGGCACGGCCCGACTGGTAGGGAATCTGACCGCTACTCCCCTGGCTTCCGCCATGGAATCGAGTGGCGCTGGCGGGCGGGGCTGCTAACTAGCCGGAGCGGCGAGGCTCGCCTAGGGTCGCTACCGTGCGCATAGGTGTCCCCCGCGAGGTGAAGGTCCACGAGTACAGGGTCGCGCTCACTCCCGCGGGTGCCCACGAGCTCGTGCGCGCGGGCCACCAGGTCACCATCGAGGCAGGCGCCGGAGAGGGTTCCTCGCTGCCGGATGACGAGTACGCAGGTGCCGGCGCCGAGATCGTAGGTACCGCCGACGAGGTATGGGCAGGCGCGGATCTGGTCCTCAAGGTGAAGGAGCCAGTCGAGGAGGAGTACGGCCTGCTGCGGGCCGGACAGATGCTCTTCACATACCTTCACCTGGCAGCGTCACGTATGTGCACTGAGGCGATCATGGATTCGGGTGCGACGGCCATCGCGTACGAGACCGTGCAGCTCGGCGACGGGAGCCTCCCGCTGCTCCATCCCATGTCAGAGGTGGCCGGCCGCATGGCCCCCCAGGTGGGAGCCCACTGCCTCGAGCGCGAGGCAGGAGGTCGGGGCATCCTGCTCGGGGGGGTGTCGGGTGCCTACGCGGCGAAGGTGGTGATACTCGGAGCAGGCGTGGCCGGGACTAACGCCGCGGCAGTGGCGCTCGGCATGTGGGCCGAGACCCTGGTGCTCGACCGCGACGTCGAGAAGCTTCGCGCGCTCGACAGGACCTACCGGGGTCACCTTCAGACGGTGGCTTCGAATGCCTACGAGGTGGAACGCGCGGTGGTGGATGCCGACCTGGTGATCGGCGCGGTGCTGGTCCCAGGCGCGAGGGCGCCGAAGCTGGTGAGCATGGAGCTGGTGGAGCGGATGAAGCCGGGCTCCGTGCTGGTCGACGTGGCCATAGACCAGGGAGGATGCTTCGAGCCGAGCCGTCCCACCACCCACGCTGCTCCCACCTACATGGTCGACTCGAAGGTCTTCTACTGTGTCGCGAACATGCCCGGAGCCGTGCCGCACACCTCTACCCACGCGCTCACCAACGTCACCCTGCCCTACGTCATGGAGATAGCGGGGAAAGGGCTCCTGGCGGCAGCGAGAGACGACCCTGCGCTCGCCAGGGGGGTGAACATCCTCGACGGGCGCCTGGTCCATCCTGCCATAGCAGAAGCCCACGGCCTTGCCTGCGCCCGCGGACTCTGATCCGAGCTAGCTCTGCTTCCAGGTGCTCGTGCGCCTCATGTGACGAGGGTGCCGGCCATGGACTCGACGGTGTCGATGTACTCCTCGACCATCTCGGCCACCACGTCGCGTGCGCGTCGCACCCGCCGGGCACTGCCTATGACCTGGCCACAGGGGTCGAAGCTCACCCTGGCTGCCTGCTCCGGGTAACGCCTTCCTCGCGACAGGGCTTCGATCGCGACGAGCATCTGCATCGGCATGGGGAGCGTGCCGGGGCTCTCGTCCGACTCCCACGCCTCGGTCCAGTCGTTGCGCAGCATCCGGCAGGGCTTTCCGGTGAAGGAGCGCGACCTGGTCGTATCGGAGCTGGATGCCGCCAGGTAGCTGGCCATCTGGCCGGGGGGGATGTCGGCTTCCTCGACCGTGAGCCAGAGCGTCCCGGTCCAGACGCCCTGGGCACCGAGGGCCATGGCGGCTGCCATCTGACGACCGGAGCCGACGCCGCCGGCGGCTAGCACCGGGGTAGGCCACACCGCCTCTACCACCTCGGGCCATAGCACCATGGAGCCGATCTCGCCGGTGTGGCCACCACCCTCGGTGCCCTGGCAGATCACCAGGTCCACCCCTGCTTCCACGTGGCGACGCGCATGGTGAGCCGAACCCGCCAGGGCTGCCATCATGCGGCCGGACCCCCTGACGGCAGCCACCACGTCGGCAGGTGGCGTACCGAGGGCGTTGGCCACCAGACGCACCTTCTGGTGGGAGAGGGCGACCTCGAGCAGGGGGCCCGCGGTGGCCGCGGTCCAACCCATCATCCCCGAACGCTGCTCCTCTCCGGGGATCTCCGGCACCCCATGCTCTGCTAGCAGGCGTCTGGCGAAGCGGCGGTGGTCCTCTGGGACCATGGCCTCCAGGCGGGCCTCGAGCCTCGCGGGATCGCTCTCGTCCATCCCCTCGTACCTGGCCGGGATGACGATGTCGACGCCGTAGCCTCCGGTCACGTGGGCGTCGAGCCATTCGAGCTCCGTCTGGAGCTCCTCTGGAGAGAACCCTATGGCTCCGAGCACCCCGAAGGCACCGGCCTGGCACACCGCTGCCACCACATCCCTGCAGTGGGTGAAGGCGAATATCGGGAACTCGATGCCGAGCTGCCTGGCTACCTGGCTCCTCATCAGCGCATCCAGGATCGAGCCGGCTGTGTCGCTGCGCACAGGTGCACGCCCGAAGGCTACATCCTAGAACACGTTCTCGCCAGCGCCAGATGGCTGGCTGGGCGTATCCTTGTCGCGATCGACAGAGCTGACGGCATTGACCCTCGCCGCGCACGAAGCCTGGTGGGACTCCTGGTGGGCATGGTTGGTCCCCGGGCCTACGCTGCCGTCTCGGGCAGCCTCCTGGCGTTGCTCGTGGCCTCGCGGACTTCGAGCGCTCTGGGGGTGGTGCTGGCTCTCACCTCCAATCGCCTGGCAGGCTGGCTGGCGTACCCGCTGCTCGGCCGCGCCAGCGACCACACGGGGGGCGCCATGGGCCGGAGGTCTCCCTACATGGCGGGCACCCTCCTCGTGATGGGCGTATGCACTTACGGGTACACCCTGGTGGGTGGGTACTGGGCGCTCGTGGGTCTGGTGCTCGTGGCGAAGCTCGCGGCGAACGTGTTCAATATCGTCACCGCCGCTGTGGTACCCGAGACCTTCGGCAAGAGCAGGACTCTTAGGGCTGCGGCTGCCATCGTGATGGCCGGAGCAGCGGTCACCCTGATCCTGAAGGGCACCGTGGTGGCCACATGGGATCAGGCTGTTCCCTCCACCTGGTTCGTGGCCTTCAGGATGGCCGGGGTGTTCATGGTGGTGGTGGCCTTCATCGTCGGACTTCTCGTCCGGGAGGCACCTGCGGCGGCGGTATCGGCAGGGAGAGATCGTTCGGCGCGGGCAATGCACTGGCGGGAGGAGCTCCGTTACGTGCTGAGCCTGCCGAACTCGAAGGTGCTCCTGACGGCGATAATGGTCTTCTGGGCAGGGTTCTCGGCGACGGGTTGGCTGGCAGTGGTGTATTTCGAGAGGGTGCTGCACGCTGGCGCAGCCACGCAGACCATCGCTGGGTGGGTGACGGGCATTCCAGCGCTGCTGGTGGGCATCCCGGCGGGATACTGGCTGGCCGTCACCCTCACACGCCGTCAGGTGGCGGTCCTGGCTCCGCTGGTGGGCACGGTGCTGGCCCTGGCCCAGGTCTTCGCTGTCCACATGTGGCAGGCAGTGGCCTTTGCGCTCCTCGGCACACCATGGTTCGCGGCCTTCGTCATCTCGCTCGGGCCTATGCTCGCCCAGCTCCTTCCCCGGAGCGGCGGCATGGGGGAGCTGCTCGGGAAACTGGCCGCCCCCTTCAGCCTCGCCTCGGTGGCCTTCGCTCTCCTCGCCGGTTGGTCAGTCGACCTGACCGGGGACTACAGGGTGATATGGCTCTACCCCGCCATCGCGGGTGTCATCGAGGCTCTGGTGCTCACCCGTCTGTGGATTCCTCCCGGCGAGGAGCGCCCACGCCCTATCGCGAGAATCCGTGCCGACCTGGCAGGCCTGGCCGACGGGATCGGCTCCTCGAGGCGCGGGTTGCTGAGGGGTGAGGTGAGCCCCAGGGATGCCGATGCCGGGAGCCTCTTCGGCTCCTTGCGCCGCTACCTGGGTAACCCCTACGGTCGCCAGGAGGATGCGCCAGACGAGGGCGCCGACGGATGCCAGCTGGAGCTGGGCAGGGGAGAGATGGACAAGGTGGAGGAGTCGGATGCCGAGCACTGAGCTTCAGATGATCATCGAGATGGCGAGGGCAATAGGCGGGATATCACCAGATGCGCCTCTGGAAGACCAACGGAGCCAGTACGAGCTGGCCGTAGCCGGCTACGCGCTCGGACCCGATGTGGAGCTGGACGAGGTGGACCAGGAGATCGATGGTGGCGGGCGAGTCAGGGGCGAGTGGGTTCTCACCCCAGGGGTGAGGCCTTCGAGGACCGTTCTATACCTGCACGGCGGCGGCTACGTGATCGGTGGGCCGACCACGCACCGCGAGCTGGCAAGCCGCATCGGGTCGAAGACTTCAGCAGCAGTCTTCCTGCTGGACTACCGGCTGGCTCCCGAGAACCCGTTCCCCGCCGCGATCGACGACGCCGTGGCTGGTTACCGCTGGCTGCTAGATTCGGGCAGGGATCCTGGCCAGATGCTCGTGGCAGGCGACTCCGCGGGAGGGGGGCTCGGCGTGGCGCTGCTCGCGGCACTGCGCGATGCAGGGGTGGCCCTGCCCGCAGGGGCGGTCCTCATGTCCCCCTGGGTGGATCTCACGAACTCCGGCTCCAGCCAGACCACCCGGAGCGCTGAGGACCCGATCGTGTCCCGGGCATCTCTCGACCGGATGGCGGAATGGTACCTGGCTGGTCATTCCAGCCGAGATCCGTTGGCCTCCCCGCTCTTCGGCGACCTGGGAGGACTGCCGCCGCTGCTCGTCCAGGTGGGAACTGCAGAGGTCCTCTATGACGACGCCGAGCGTCTGGTGGCCAAGGCGCTGGCGGCTGGGGTGGACGCGGCCCAGGAGACCTTCGACGGCTGCATCCACGTCTTCCAGCAGCTCGCGGCCATGACGCCGGAGGCTGGCGAAGCGCTGGACTCCATAGGTGACTTCGCGAGGCGGATACTGGGATGAGCAGTACGATGAATGCGGCAGGCCCGTGCGGGGCATGCTGTGATGGGAGGTAGGGATCGTGGAAGTGCGTGACAAGCTCTACATTGGAGGCGCCTGGGTGCCACCCCAGGGGACTGGGGTGCTGGAGGTGGTGGATTCGACCACCGAGGAGGTCATGGGCACCGTTCCCGAGGGGAATCCCGCGGATGTGGAGAGGGCCACGGCCGCGGCTGCAGATGCCTTCCCGACCTGGTCGTCCACCTCTCCAGAGGAACGTGCGAAGCTGATCGACCGCATCTTCGAGTCACTGGCTCAGCGTACCGACGAGATGGCCAAGCTGATCGCCCGCGAGGTCGGCATGCCCATCACGCTGTCGAACCTCGTCCAGGTGGGACTCCCGGTGATGAGCTTCTCGACGATGGCGCAGATCGTGAGGGACTTCGCCTTCGAGGAGCAGGTGGGCAGCTCGCTGGTGGTGCGCGAGGCCGCCGGCGTGGTGGGGGCGATCACGCCCTGGAACTACCCGCTTCACCAGATCTGTGCGAAGGTGGCACCTGCGCTCGGCGCTGGATGCACGGTGGTGCTGAAGCCGAGCGAGGTGGCGCCGCTGAACGCGTTCCTGCTCGCCGATATCCTCCACGACGTCGGGCTGCCGCCTGGGGTGTTCAACCTGGTCACTGGTACGGGACCGGTGGTGGGTGAGGCCATGGCCTCCAGCCCGCTGGTAGACATGGTCTCCTTCACCGGGTCGACCCGCGCGGGCAAGAGGGTGATGCAGCTAGCAGCCGAGACCGTGAAGAGGGTGGCACTGGAGCTCGGCGGTAAGTCAGCGTGCGTGATCCTCGACGACGCGGATCTGGACGCGGCCATACCGAACGCCGTTTCGATGTGCTACCTGAACTCGGGTCAGACCTGCTCGGCGCTCACCCGGCTGGTGGCCCCGAGATCCCGCCTGGCCGAGATAGAGGACCGGGTCGTCCAGGAGGCAGAGACCTACACCCCGGGCAATCCCTTCGATGCCACCACCCGCCTGGGACCCCTCGTGTCCTCAGCGCAGCGCGAGCGGGTACGCGGCTTCATAGCCAAGGGCATCGAAGAGGGTGCCCGGCTGCTGACGGGCGGCACCGAGCCACCCGAAGGGCTCGACAAGGGCTTCTTCGTGCGCCCGACGGTGTTCTCCGACGTGGACACGAGCATGACCATTGCCCAGCAGGAGATCTTCGGGCCGGTTCTGTCGATCCTCCCCTACGAGGACGAGGACGATGCGGTCTCCATCGCGAACGACACCATCTACGGCCTGGCCGGGGCAGTCTGGTCATCCGACGGAGCTCGTGCAGAGCGAGTGGCACGGAGGATGAGGACCGGTCAGGTCGACCTGAACGGTGGAAGCTTCAACCCCCTCGCACCCTTCGGCGGCTACAAGCAGTCGGGGATCGGCCGGGAGCTGGGTCGCTTCGGTCTGGAGGAGTACCTGGAGGTGAAATCCCTCCAGCGCTGAGCAGTCTTTGCCGAGCTGCTAACGGAGTGGATGGCCCGGCAGCGGGGCGCGATATACGCAGCAGTCACAGTTCATGCTGGCGGTGCCATCGCGGGCCTGGTCGTAGCGATGCCATATGAGTCGCCCCAGCCGCTCGTCGGGATAGAGCTCGCGGCCCACCACCGCCTGGACGCTGGGCTGGGAGCTGCACCAGGTGTGGACCTGGTCTGCTATCCGGTCTATGAGGACGCCATGGAAGAGGAAGTAGGGCACCACGACGATGCTGGTTGCTCCGAGGCGGGCTGCGCGCTCCAGGGCCGAGGGCACGCTGGGCTCGCTCAGCGATACGAAGGCGGGTTCGACCTCGCCGAGCAGCGCGTCTGGCTTCCCCGAGGTGCCGAGCCCACGCCTGTCAGCGAGAAGACGTGCGACCTTGTAGAGGTCGGCGTTCGCGTCGGGGTCGGTGGATCCCCGGCCCACCAGGATCACTGCGTCGGCGCTCGTCCCGCCTGCCCGAGCTATGCGCTCCGTGGCCACCTCGAGCAGCAACGGGTGGATGGCCAGAGCGGTCGCGTAGGTGGCGCGCAGACCCGGGTGGCGCGACCTGGCACGCGACAGCGCCATGGGACCGTCGTCCTTCATGTGCCCCGCGCCGAGCAGCACCAGCGGCACTGCCACCACGGACCGCTCGCCTAGGGCGATCTCGGGGTGGGCGCGGATCAGCTCCTCCATGCCACTGTCGAGGTCTGGATCGGAATGCTCGATGATCCCGATACCTGAGGGCACATCGGGCCTGACAGCGGAGACCTCGCGTGCCAGGGAGTGAAGCTGGCGGGTGCCCTCGGGCGAGCGGGTGCCGTGACCGATCAGGAAGATGGCGGGTGGCATCTCATCCATCGGGGAAGGCCAGCTCCTCCTGCGGACCCGGCGGACCCGGCAGACCCGGCAGACCCGGCAGACCCGGCGGACCCGGCAGACCCGGCAGACCCGGCAGACCCGGCAGACCCGGCAGACCCGGCGGGGACATGCGCCTGAGCGCGTTCAGCACCGCAGCACCAGCAGCGGATCCACCTCGCTCGCCTCGGTTCGCGATGATCGGGACGGAGTGCTCCGCGCAGACGCCCAGAGCCCGCTGCTTGGCTTGGGCCGCTCCGACGAACCCTACCGGTAGGGCCACCACCAGCTCAGGCCTGCAGGTCCCGTCTTCTATGAGGTCCATGAGCGCGGTGAGGGCACTGGGCGCGCAGGCGACGGCGAACACTGCGCCTCGAGGGTGGGCCATGCCAGCCAGGCGAATCCCAGTGGCCGAGCGCGTAGGGTAGCCGGTCGGCGATCCAGCGGCATCGGCGAGGTGGCAGCAGGCATCCAGCGAAGGGATCCCCGCGCGCAGCATCTCCACGTCGCAGACGACATGCGCGCCGGCGGCCAGGAGGGACGCGCCGTGTTGCACTGACGCGGGCTCGGCGACCAGGGATGCGGCCAGCTCCGGGTCGGCTGTCGCATGGAGCACTCTCGCGACGATCGCCTGAGTGGCCACAGGGTAGCCAGAGATGTCGACGCGATCGGAGATGATGCGGTAGCTCTCGGCCTCTATGGGATGCACTGACGGACCGGGGGTCGGCAGCGGAGGATGCGTATCTGGCACGCGAAGAACCATACTCTCGCCCTAACAGCTCGCCGGAGGAGCAGGGTGGGTGGCAGGCAGCGGCGTTATGGAACCCCGTGGGCATATCTCTAGGCAGTCGAGGCAGCCATTGCAGCGGCTGACGATGGCATATGGCCGCCAGGGAGCCGGGCGCAGGGCACCCGTGGGACAGGTAGCCAGGCATGAGCCGCAGGCGGTGCAGCTGTCGTCCACGAGGATTGCGAGCACGGCGGGGCTCAAGGGTACCCGCGTGGCGTCACCATCCGGCCGCCGGCGACGAACGTGGCAGGACTGCCGACGACCACGCAGGTGCTCATGGTCACCGACTCGGGGTCCAGGCGCTCCAGGGTGGTGACCACTACCTGCTGGCCTTCGCGCTGGGCACTGGTGACGAGGCCGGCTGGAGTTCCCGGCGGGCGCCCTGCCCGCAGTATGGCCAGGGCTCTTTCGAACTGCTCGGTCCTCTTCGAGGAGCGGGGGTTGTACAGGACGATCGCCATATCGGACTCTGCCAGCACAGACAGGCGGCGCTCGATCACTTCCCATGGGGTGAGCAGGTCAGAGAGGCTCATCACCGCGTGGTCGTGGCCCAATGGTGCACCGAGCAGGGCAGCGGAGGCCGATGCGGCGGTGATGCCCGGGACCACCTCTATGTCCACCTCGGACATGTCCGAGCCTGCGGCGAGCTCGAAGAGGGGTGAAGCCATGGCGTATATCCCGGGATCTCCAGAGCAGACAAGCGCCACGTCCCTTCCCGATCGGGCGCAGTCGAGGGCGTCTGCACAGCGCTCCATCTCGGCACCGAGGGGATATGGCCGCAGATCGTGATGGGCCGAGACCAGGTCGGCACAGAGGTCCAGATAACCGGAGTAACCGATCAGCACCTCCGAGGTCCTGATCGCACCCGCTGCCGCAGGCGTCCGATGGAGGGGTGAGCCTGGTCCTATGCCGACCACGCGAACCCTTCCCCGGCGGCGTGCCCGGCGCGCTATGGCGACGGTGGCGGTGCGTGATGCGGTCTTGGTCACGAGCAGCTCTGCGCCAGGCCCTGCCCCGAGGAGGGCCGCGGCCTCCGCCACGCTCGGCGTCCCGACAGCGTCCTGTACGACCGTGCTGGGGGAGGGGACCCGAACGGCGGATAGCTCGTCCGCGCTGTAGGAGAGGATGTCGAGGCCGAGCGATCCGAGGTCTGGGTGGTCGGCTCGCCTGTCAATGGTCGCTATGGCGGCCACGGACTGGTGTGCCAGACCAGCGCTCTGGAGCGCGCCGGCCAGCAGCTCGGCCAGCTCCTCGGCGTCGAGGTTCGTCGACGCCCCGATGCCGGCTACCAGCGACTGGGGATGGAGGTAGGCCACCCCGCCTGGGCTGTCGGGGGTCGCCTGATTCCCGGCTGCAGGGCCGGGGGCCGAGTCGGTGATGACGATGCGCGCAGCGTCTCGTGTGGCACCTGGCGCGGCCCGTGGCGTGGTGCCAGGGAGGGTGCCGGTGTCCGGATCTGGCTGGGACTGATCTGCGAGCGCGGCTATGGCTAGGGGGACCGGCCAGCCCGAGGGGTTCTCGACGACCAGTGGTCGTCCATCCAGGATGGCGCGTGTCACCCCAGCCAGGTCACCCGAGGCGCGATATCCAGGCAGGGTGTCGAGCGCTGGCATGTCGCGGGAGTCGGTGGCCGTGGTGATCACCGGCGTGGCGCCGATGGCCGCGGCCACCTCTCTGGCGAGGTCGTTGGCCCGTCGCGAGTGGCCACCGACGAGGGACACTGCGAAGCCCGCGCTCTCGTCGACGCAGACCACGGCAGGATCGGAGGCCTTCGACTCGAGGAAGGGCGCGATCATGCGCACGGTGGCGCCAGCGGCCAGGCAGAAGACGAGCCCGTCGGCCACCGGCCAGAGCTCTTGGAGGTTGGCGGCCAGATCCGAATGGCGGCTCTCGAAACCAAGGGCCTCCGAGAGGCGCTCTGCAATGCCCCGCCCGCGCTCGGTGAGGCTCAGTACCGCTACGCGCACTCAGGCCTGCCCGGTGTCGAGTGCGCCGAGGTTGGGCCCCCAGGCGATGAAGACCGGGTTCTCCGCTGAGAGCCTCCAGGAGCCGTCGGGCAGGGGAGCAGCACGCGACAGCCCGATCTGGACCAGGCTGCCGAGCCGTTCTGCGGCCCCAGTGGCCCGATCGAGGGCAGCGAAGGAGGCGACTACGCGGCCACCAGGCCGCAGGCGGGCAAGCACTTCGTCGAGCACCTCCAGACCCCCGCCACCGACGAACACCCTGTCGGGGTCGGGTAGGCGCACCAGGGCTTCAGGGGCGGTGCCCTCCACCACATGGACACCGGCATCGAGGCTGGAGGCATTAGCGACCACCCTCTGGGCATCCTCGGGGTTCTTCTCCACGGCGAAGACCGTGAGGCCTGGGGAGAGCCTCGCACACTCGATGCCCACCGATCCGCTTCCTGCCCCGATGTCCCATAGCACTCCTGCGGTGGGCAGGGCGAGCTTCCCGAGGATGACCGCCCGCACCTCTGCTTTGGTCACCATGCCGGCCCTATGCCGGAAGGCTCCCTGGTCGAGCCCCCACGCGAGCGTTGCCTTGGAGTCCCAGCCGACTATCGGCAGCCCACCGGGCCCGACGACCACCACCACCGACAGCGGATCGAACTTGCCCGACGCGAGGTCATCGAGGCCGAGCTCGACCACCTCTTCGTCGGAGAAGCCGAGGCGGCTGCATACCGCCAGCAGGTCGACCGACGCGCCGGTCCTCTTCAGGGCTCGACCTATCACCTCGGGCGGGGTGTCTGGAGAGGTGAGCACGGCTACCTTGCGGGCTATGCGTATGGCCCCGAGGGCCTCCTCGAGTGGTCGACCGTGGGCAGACACCACCACGGCGTCGTCCCAGGGCAGGCCCAGTCGCGCGAATGCCATGGCCACCGAGGAAACGTGCGGGACTACCCGGATGGACTGCCGATCCAGGGTGCTGAGCAAGGCCCGGAGTATGCCGAAGAAGCCAGGGTCCCCCGAGGCAAGGACCACCACCGACTCTCCCCGCCGGTGGGCCTCGGCCACCTCTGCCATGGCCCTCGGCAGGTCACCGGTGAGATCGATCTGCCGGGCGCCCGGGCCGCCAGGGCTCGCGTCGACCAGGCTGCGCTGAGAGGACCAGGCAGCCAGCAGCCTGGTACCACCTACCACCAGGGCCGCCCCTGCTAGTGCCTCGTGGGCTTCTCGCGCCAGCCAGGCGAAGTCGTTGCCCTGGACGCCTACCACGGTGACCTTTCCACTGGCCGCCTTGCCTAGCCGCGCTCTGCCGGTCTCGGGTGGCTCCTCAGGCACTTGCCATCACTTCCTCTCCAGCGAAGTCGACCATCGACACAGGACATGACAGGGCATTTCCCCCATGCTCCTCGCAGTTCCGGCGCGCCAGCTCACAGAGGCGCCTCAGTGGTGCGAGCGATCCGGCAGAGATGCAGGCTTCGTAGAAGTGGCGGGCCGTGTCTGTCTGGCTGGCTGCGGAGATCACCTCTGCGGGGGAGCCTGTCTCGATGGCAACCGACTCGAGTAGTGCCACGTCGACCTTCGAACGGTGGAAGTGGGTCATCATCACGCCTGCAGCGAGCTTCGTGATCTTTCCCACCATGGCCACCACGGCCGCCTCCTCCATGTGCCTGGCAGCGCAGCGCCTCAGGGCTATGCCAGTGAAGTCGCCGACCTCCACGAAGGCGACTGGGTCGTAGGAGGGGTAGATCCGCCTCGCAGCAGCCTCCGAGCGGCTTCCGGTGCAGAGCACCATCGCCCGGATTCCCTGAGCGGCCGCCACGTCGACCTGCTGGACGACGCTGGCCCGGTACGCGGCCGTGGAGAAGGGACGGACTATGCCGGTGGTGCCGAGGATGGAGATGCCGCCGATGATCCCGAGGCGCTCGTTCGAGGTCCGGGCGGCCATTTCCTCGCCGCCGGGAACGGAGATCTCGGCTACCAGAGGCTCTGCCGTAACCTCTGCGAGCGCGGCCAGGATCATGCGTCTCGGTACTGGGTTTATGGCTGCTTCACCCACCGGGAGGCCGAGTCCTGGCTTGGTGACCACGCCTACCCCGGTGCCGCCCGTGACGAGGGACTGGCCTTCGGGCTCCTCTGAGCGCCGGACGCTCACCGTGAGGCGTGCACCGTGGGTGCAGTCGGGGTCGTCTCCTGCGTCCTTCACCACCACGGCTCTGGCGACGTCATGGCTGATCAGCGGGCCGGGGTTCTCCACGGCGAAGCGAACCAGCTTCCCTCCGGGGAGCGTGATCTCCACGCTCGCGGGAACTTCCCCGGTGGTCAGCCCGATCGCGGCAGCCTTCGCTGCTGCGGCCGCGCAGGCACCGGTGGTGAAGCCGGTGCGGAGGCCCCTAGCGCGTGCGGCCACCTCGGGGCTCAGCTCGGGCTCGACAGTGCGCGCGGGCGCCTCGGAGCCGTCGGAGGGTCCGACTCCAGAAGACCTAGGCACGCTGCCTGCCGGTCACGGGCCTGCCCTCGGTCTCACCGGGGAGGGACCGTTTCCTGAAGGAGTGCGCGAAGGCAGGTGAGTAGAGGTGGCTCCGGGCCGGATCGGCTTCGAGGAAATCGCCTACGAGCACGAGGACCGTGGTGGTGAAGCCGAGCTCGCGCAGGTCGTCTGCGAGCGAGCCCAGGCGGGTGAGGACTATCCGTTCGTCCGGCCAGGTCGCACGGTGGACGATGGCGACGGGGGTCTGCGCGTCGAATGCGCTGGGCGGCTCTAGGAGCCTGGCCTGGAGATCGGCGGGGTGGGCGGCGGAGAGGAAAACCGCCATGGTGCTCCCCGACGCGGCAAGGGTAGATATGGACTCGCGCGTGGGCACCGAACCCGCAGTGCGCGATGCCAGCCGGGTCAGGATCACGCTCTGGGAGACCCCGGGAAGCGTCAGCTCTCTGGCGATGCTAGACGCGGCACCGGCCAGGGCGCTCACGCCCGGTACCACCTCGAAGTCCCGGCTGGAGGAGAGGCACCAGTCGATCTGCTCCTGGATGGCGCCGTAGATGGAGGGGTCCCCCGAGTGCAGCCTCACGATGGCAGAGGATGGATGATCCTCGTAGGCAGCCAGCACGTCCTCCAGGGTCATACCAGCCGAGTCCATGATCGTGGCCGACGCCCGGGCGTGCTCGAGGAGGGCCTCGGGCACGAGGGAGGAGGCCCAGATGACGAGGTCTGCCTGGGAGAGGCGCTGGGCACCTCTAAGGGTTATGAGGTCCGGGGCACCGGGCCCGGCCCCGACGAAGCTGATCAGGCCGGTCACGGCTGGTCCAGGGGAGGAACGATCACGGCTGCCAGATAGGACACCGGGGCAGTGGCGCCGGCAAGGGGGACCACCCGTTGTCCGGCCATCCCGAGCAGCTCGCCCAGCACCGCTCCTTCCAGCCGGCCGTGTCCGCTCAAGACGTCCCGTATCTCGTCCAGGTAGCGTCCACCCTTGTAGACGACCACAGCGCGATCGGGATGGCGGAGGGCGTCAGCCAGGTGGTCGACGCCGTCGAGCGCCGTGACGAGCTCGAGGGACTGGGTGCCGTCCAGAAGAACGGTCCCGCTCAGGGCTGCGAGCGCCTGGAAGGCGCATATGCCTGGGACGGTGTCCACCACGAGGTCTGGAACGATGGAGGCGACCGAGGCCGCCACGGTCGGGAAGGTGGAGTAGACGTTCGGGTCCCCGAGGGTGACGAAGGCCACCTCGCGTCCGGGACCCAGCCACCCGGCGAGCTGCTTGGCGACCCCGAGGTGCGACTGGTGGCGCCTGGTCCTCCCGCCGGGCTCCCGATCGGGTGTCATGTCGAAGAGAAGCCGGCTCACGGCCAGGTCGCCGAGAGCCTGCCGGACGACATGTTCCGCCCGCCCTTCCACGTCCAGGTCGAGGGTAGGGGCTACCACCACGTCCGCAGCCCTCAGGCGCTTCGCGGCCTGCATGGTAAGTAGCTCGGGATCACCGGGTCCGACGCCGATCCCGGTCAGCCGCGGTGGAGCGAGGGTCATGGTGAGGGTAGATCCTAACGGGCAGAGCGTCCAGCAGCCGCCGCCGTGACGAAGTGCTCGGTTGGCTCGGGCGCGGCGCCGAGATGGAGGTGCAGGAAGGAGGCGAGCAGGTGCGGTCTGGCGAATCCAGCCACGGACCTGCTGTTGGCACCTTCGAGGCACAGCGCGTCCCCTGGGTCGTCGAGGACGCCGTAGTGGAACTCGTGACCCCTCAGGATCGACCCTACCGGGCTGACGGGATTCGGCTTCAGCACCCTGGCGGTGCGATATCCGAGGTTCAGCGAACCCGTCATGTGGCCGCCGGCCTCCACCACGCCACACATCGGCTTTCCGTCCAGCGTGCTGGCGAGCCACAGGAGTCCGCCGCACTCGGCCCACGTGACCAACCCCTGCTCCACCCGCCGCCTCACGTCCTTGGCCAGAGCCACGTTATCGGCCAGTCGCTCGCCGAATACCTCTGGGAAGCCTCCGCCCGCGTAGAGCCCGTCCACCCCTGGGGGAAGGGCTTCGTCCTCGGTGGGGTCGAAGGCCACCAGCTCGGCTCCGGCCTCCTCCAGGCGGAGCAGGTTGTCGGGGTAGTAGAAGCTGAAGGCAGGTCCCGCGGCCAGCGCGATGCGTGCCGCGGCGCTCTGGCCCGAGGCGACCAACGGCTCGGGTACGAGGCGCTCAGCAGTCGCGCCAAGAGCTACCAGTGCCTCCATGTCCACAGAGCGCCTGATCAGACCCGCCAGGACGCCTATGGACTGCTTCACCTCGCCAGGGTGCTCGATCACGGGCAGCAGGCCGAGATGGCGCGAGCGCCAGGAGAGCCGGTCATCCCTGTGCAGTGCACCGAGCACTGGGATGCCGGTGGGTGCCAGGGCGTTGCGCAGGAGCTGCTCGTGGTAGTCACTGCCCACCTTGTTGAGGATCACGCCCGAGAGCGCCAGGCCCGGCCTGAAGGTGTGGTAGCCCTGGACGAGGGCTGCGACCGAACCGGCGATGGAGGAGGCGTCGACCACCAGGATCACCGGCGCCCCCAGGCAGGATGCCACCTCCGCGGTGCTGGAAGTCTGGCTGGCCCCGACCCCGTCGTAGAGACCCATCACGCCCTCGACCACCAACATGGCGGCCCCTGCCTGCGCCTCGGCGGCGAGGGATGGTATGGAACCGAGCCCGCATATCCACGGATCTAGATTGCGCCCGGCGCGGCCGGTCGCGAGGGAGTGGTAGCCCGGATCGATGTAGTCGGGACCCACCTTGGCTGGAGCGACGGCCATGCCTTGCCCAGCGAGCGCGGCCATCAGCCCGGTGGCGACGGTCGTCTTCCCACAGCCGGAGCTGGTTCCCGCTATGACGATGCGGCTGCCCAGCTCTCGAGCAGGCCTCGGCTGCCTCTCCAGGGCACTAGCAGCTCCGGCGAGCCCGGGTGGTGGACTGCTCGAGGCAGGCGTCGAGCCGCCCGCTGGATACCCCGGCAGCGCAGATCGGGAGTCCCGGCTATCGGATGAGCTCAGTACTCGATCCCCTTGCGTGCCTTTATGCCTCGGTCGTAGGCATGCTTCACCTTGCGCATCTCGGTCACGGTATCGGATATCTCGACCAGGGCGGGATGTGCGTCGCGGCCGGTGAGGACCACGTTCGTCTTAGGGGCACGCTCCGAGAGGCCTGCCAGAACCTCTTCGGGGCTCACCCAGCCGTACTTCACGGCGTAGGTGATCTCGTCCAGGACGATCAGGTCGTAGTCGCCCGATGCGAGCTTCTCGCGCGCCACGGCCCAGGCATGGCGTCCGCGATCGGCAGTGGCCTCGAGGTCGGAGGATTCCCAGGTGAAGCCGTCGCCGAGGGTGTGCCACTCGATGGAGAGCTGGTCGGCGAGCTTGCGCTCCCCGGTTTTCCATCCGCCACCCTTTACGAACTGCACCACGGCCACTCTCCACCCACGGGCCCAGCCGCGCACCATGACCCCGAAGGCTGCCGAGGACTTGCCCTTACCGTGGCCTGTGTTCAGGAGGATGATGGACTGGGCTCGAGCCACCTCTGGAGGCTACCGGAATTGCGGAGCAGTGCCCCGGCCTTCGCTCCGGCGATCATGTCCACTCCGCTCCGGTGGCCGATTGCAGTAGCATGTGTGGCGTAGCGCAGGGAACCCGGTGGGAGTCCGGGGCTGTCCCGCAACTGTGACCGGGGAGTGACCCTCAACTAAGGCCACGGCTCGCAGGCGAGCTGGAAGACCGAGGTGAGCAGCGATCCGGGAGCCAGGAGACCTGCCTGCCCGCCTCTGGCGGTGAACCTGCCCGCCAGGTAGGCGGGAGGTAGGACGCGAGGACGTGCATCACAGGGTGGAGCCATACGTAACACTTGTCGTCGGCGGGGCCGGCTCGGGAAAGTCCGAGGCGGCTGAATCACTCGCAGCGCGGCATTTCGGCCAGCCGGTCACCTACGTGGCCACTGCGCCCGCAGAGGACCCCGATGATCCCTCCTGGGCAGCTCGTGTGGCTGCTCATGTGGCCAGGCGGCCTCCTCACTGGGAGACCCTGGAGCTCGCGACACCTGAGTCGTTGCCTGCCGTGCTCCGGGAGATCGAGGGAGTGGCGCTCGTCGACTCGCTGGGCACCTGGGTGGCGGCCCTGGAGGGTTTCGAGGTCGATGCGAGGCCTCTGGCCGGCGTGCTCGGGGACAGGAGGGGATCTGGTCGCAGCAGCATCGTGGTGTCCGACGAGGTGGGCCTGGGCGTGCATCCACTGACTCAGGCCGGCCGCCACTTCCGCGAGGCGCTGGCCCTGGTGAACCGTGCAGTCTCCGAGGTAGCCGACGAGGTCCTCTTCGTCCTGGCAGGGCGCGTAATGAGAATGGGAGACAGCATCGTTCCACTCTCCTTCGAGGCACCCCCGAGGGCTGGGGAGCACCCGAGCGACTCTCCGGGCTGCGCGGGGGAAGGATCCTGAGTGCGCCAGGCGCTCTCATTCCTCACCCCCTTCGGTGGGGGGAGATCGGTCACGCCTGCGGCTGTCGCCTGGTTCCCGGTGGTCGGCCTGCTGATCGGAGCCGCGCTTGGGGGGATCTGGTGGTCCTGCCAGCTCGAGTGGCCGCCGGGTGTGGTCGCGGGGATAGTGGTGGCCTGCGACCTCGCCTTTACCGGGATGCTCCACATGGACGGGCTGGTCGACACCGCCGATGGGATCTTCCTCCACGGTTCGCCAGCCCGCCGCCTGGAGGTGATGGCGAGGTCCGATGTGGGAGCCTACGGAGTCGCCGCCGGGGCCGCAGCCCTAATACTGCGCTGGGCGGCGCTGGTGGCTGTCAGGCCGGACGTCCTCCTGCTGGCCGGGATCTGGGCTGGGTCGCGTGGCCTGATGGGTCTGGTCACCTCTCTTACCCCATATGCGCGTGCGGAGGGCGGGTTGGCATCTGCGTTCCTGCCGGCCAGAGGGTCGGGTGCACCTGGATGGATAGCCGGCGCTCTCGGTGGAGTCCTCGCGCTCGGTGCCACGCTTGCCTGGAGACCGCTGGCCGGAGGTGTGGCTCTAGCAGCCGGCCTCGCAGCCGGCCTGGGAGTGGCAGCCCTGGCGCGGAGGCGCCTGGGCGGCTTCACCGGGGACGTCCTAGGGGCCGCAGGGGTCGTCATGGAGACGGTGGCACTGGTAGTGGCAGCGGGCCGATGGTGAGCCGGACGGTGGCGAGCCGGGGTCACCTCGGTCTCCTGAGAAGCAGTCTGGCGGGGGCGGTCATGGGACTGGCAGCGGACGCGCTGGTGGGTGAGCCGCCCGACACCATCCATCCCGTAGCGGCCTTCGGCTCGGCCATGGAGGCCATGGAGCGCAGGCTCTGGGCGGACCGACGGTGGCGTGGAATGGCCTTCTGGGTCCTTGGCACGGGATGTGGCCTGGCCGCGGGCATTGCGCTGGCAGGTGGTGGGGCGTGGATCGGCCGCCGGGCAGGCTACGTGTCGTCCGGAGGCCGTCCGCGTGCCGTGGCAGGGCTGGTGGGTGGTAGCCGGGCCGGGACGGCACTCGGCACTGCTGTAGCGCTGGCCGTCTGTTCTGCCGGGAGATGCCTGGGCGAGAGCGCTCTGGCGGTGAGCAGAGCCCTCGATGCCGGGGATGTGGATCTAGCCCGTGGTCGACTACGCGCCCTGGTGGGCAGGGACCTCGAAGGCATGGGACCGGCAGCCCTCTCGGCTGCAGCCGTGGAGTCGGTAGCGGAGAACACCGTGGATGCGGTGGTGGCCCCGGGCTTCTGGGCTGCTATCGCTGGGGCACCGGGAGCTACCTGCTACAGGGCGGTGAACACCCTGGATTCGATGGTGGGGCACCGCAGCGCGAGGTACGCGCGCTTCGGGTGGGCGAGCGCCAGGGCGGACGACCTGGCCAACCTGGTACCTGCCAGGCTCACGGCCCTGCTCGTGGCAGCGGTGAGGCCGAGGTCGGCACGGTCGGTCTGGCGGGCGCTGCGGAGCGAGTCCAGGGGCCATCCATCGCCGAACGCGGGGGTGGCGGAGTCGGCCTTCGCGGCTGCACTGGGCGTGCAGCTCGGAGGTCCCTGCTCCTACGGTGGGCGCCTCGTGGAGAGGCCGGTGCTCTGCGAGGGTGGACGCGTTCCTGGACCCTCGGACATCGAGGCCGCGGTCCGGCTGAGCCGCGAGGTGACAGTCGGGCTCGGGATGTCCCTGCTGGCCGCCAGGAGCGTGCTCGGATGAGCTCGATCGCCATGGCTCCCCACCCGGGGCAGCACGGGGGCGACGGGGCCGCTCTGGCGAGGCGTCTCGGCATCCATCCCAGCCAGGTGCTGGATCTGTCCATGACCCTGAACCCTTTCGCGCCGGACCTGCGACCTAGAGTCCAAGCGGCCCTGGACGACGGGGTCCTTTCGCGCTACCCGGATCCAGGCGAGCTCCGCGCTGCTGTCGCAGGGGCGCTTCAGGTGGCCGAGTCGAGGGTGGTGGTCACCAACGGTGGGGCAGAGGCCATCATGTTGGCTGCTACCGTCCTCGGCCAGGGGACGGTGATAGAGCCGGAGTTCTCCCTCTACGCAGAGCATCTCGGGGCCACTGGCACTTGCCTGCCTGGGCCCTCCGACGGACCGAGGTTCCGGTCGAACCCTCATAGCCCGACCGGGGTGCTGGCTGGAGAGGATGAGCGCGCAGGCGTCTGGGACGAGGCCTTCTACCCCATGAGCACGGGCAGGTGGACCCGCGGGGACGCATGCAGGGGGGCTATGGTCCTGGGCTCTCTCACGAAGCTGTTCGCGTGTCCTGGCCTGAGGGCTGGCTACCTGGTGGCTCCGGATCCCGAGATGGCAGAGCGGATCCGCCGGATCCAGCCGCGGTGGTCGGTCAATGCCCTGGCAGGAGCTGTCCTAGGAGACCTGGTGCGGGAGTGCGACCTGGCGCTGTTGGTCGAGCAGATCGCGACCAGTCGTGCCGAGCTCGCAGACCTGCTGCGCTCTCACGGTCTCTCGGTGCGGGCCGGGGACGCACCCTGGGTGCTCGTGGAAGGGGACCCGGATCTGCGCGAGCGCCTGGCGGCCTCCTGGATCCTGGTGCGCGACTGCACCAGCTTCTCCATGCCGGGGGTCTTCCGTGTCTCGGTGACCACGGAGCGCTCCCTCGACCGGCTGGATGCGGCCCTCGCAGGCAGGCCGAGGCCAGGGGGCCTGGGCGGGCCTGGAAGCCGCCTGGCTGCATCGTCTGCCAGCAGCGTCCGCAGAAAGGCAGGGCCGCGCGAGGGGCCACCGGCGTTGCGCGCAGGCGCCCTCATGGTCTGCGGGACAGGCAGCGACTCCGGTAAGACCGCCCTGGTGACAGGTATTTGCAGGCTGCTCAAACGCCGGGGTGTGCGGGTGGCGCCTTTCAAGGGTCAGAACATGTCCCTGAACTCCTGGGTCACGGCCGGCGGCCACGAGATCGGCAGGGCACAGGGCATCCAGGCGATAGCTGCCGGCTGCGAGCCAGATGCAGCGATGAACCCGGTGCTGCTGAAGCCCACCTCGGACCGGACGAGCCAGGTGATAGTCATGGGCAGCCCATACGAAACATGCAGCGCGGCCGAGTTCCAGGCCTTGAAGAAGCAGCTTCGCCCGCTGGTTCTCGAAGCGCTGGACGGCCTGCGCAGTAGCTACGACGTGGTCGTGTGCGAAGGAGCGGGGAGCCCTGCCGAGGTGAACCTCCTGTCTGATGACCTCGTGAACCTGGGGCTTGCCAGGGATGCGGGGATACCGGCCCTCCTCGTGGGCGACATCGAGCGGGGAGGCGTGCTGGCAGCGCTGCTCGGAACCGTCGCGATCCTGCCCGACTCGATGGCCCAGATGCTCGGGGGTTTCATAATCAACAAGTTCCGCGGCGACCCCGGGATCCTTTTGCCTGGGGTCGAGGAGGTCGAGGCGAGGACCGGACTGGCTGGACTCGGCGTGGTGCCCTGGACCGAAGGGCTGGCGATGGATGCGGAGGACTCCCTCTCCTTCACGCTGGGTCCGGGGGCGCTGGGCCGGGCGGGTTCGGGCCCGGCGTCATCGGGCCCGGCGTCATCGGGCCGGGCGGGTTCGGGCCGGGCGTCATTCGATCCGGGGGCGCCAGCCGAGTCTGGGGTTCTCGACGTCGCAGTGGTGGCCCTGCCGCACCTCGCGAACGCCACCGACGTCGATCCACTAGCGTCCGAGCCCTGCGTCAGGCTCCGCGCTCTTCACCATGCGCGCGACCTGGGTCGGGCGGACATGGTGGTGATCCCGGGCACGAAGGCCACCGTCTGGGACCTGGCGTGGCTGCGCGATGTGGGTCTGGACGCAGCACTGCGTGACCTGGCGCGCCGCGATGACGGTCCTGTGCTGCTCGGAATCTGCGGCGGGTACCAGATGCTGGGGGTGCGCATCGAGGACGGCGTGGAGTCGCAGGTGGCTTCGCTGGATGGTCTTGCCCTCCTCGATGTCGAGACCCGCTTCGAGCCGGCGAAGGTGGTCAGGCGCACCGCCGCCAGGGTGCTCGGACCGGCCCCATTGGTAGGTGCCGGTCCCATGCCCAGCTCCGGCCATCCCAACCCCATGTGGGTCTCGGGGTACGAGATCCATCACGGCAGGACTCGACCCATCGGATCCAGCGCGCGGCCCTTCGCAGAGGTGGAAGGCGAAGCAGGCCCGGTTCCAGAGGGAGCCTACGACGCGTCTGGCTCGGTGATCGGCACCAGCCTTCACGGGTTGTTCGAGAACGACGGCTTCAGGCGGTCCTTCCTTCGCTATGTGGCCGCGAGGCGGGGTGTGCGCATCACCCTCTCGCCATGGGGGTTCTCCACGCTTCGCGAACGCAGGATCGACGCTCTGGCCGACCTGGTGGAAGCTCACTGCGACCTGGAAGCCATTCTCGACCTGGTCGGATCGGGCCGCCGGGATCCAAGGAGGTCTCGGTGATCCTGTTCGTCACGAACGCGGATACGGAGATACTCACCCTTCGCGTCGTAGCCGAGATGCTGCCCGAGGGCCTCGGCCCACTGATCGCCGCGAATCCCTCGCGGCTCGTGGAGACGCCCGATCTAGCCGGGGTGCGGATGGTGCTGGTGAGGCTGCTGGGTGGCCGCCAGGCGTGGGAGACGCCGTTCGACGAGCTGAGAGGCCGGTGCCTGGCGGCGGGCATCCCACTTCTTGCCTTCGGCGGTGAGGCGGTCCCGGATGCTGAGCTCGCAGGGGCGAGCACGGTGCCCTCGGGGATCCTTGCCGAGGCAATGGGTTACCTGACCTATGGCGGGGTGGAGAACCTGGTCAACCTGGTCCGGTTCCTCGGGGACACGGTACTGGTGGAGGGCAACGGCTTCGAGCCCCCGCGGGAGATACCCTCATGTGGCATCTGGCGGGAATGGAGGGACGGATCAGGACGGCCTCTGGTGGCCGTCGTGTTCTACCGGGCTCATGTCCTCGCGGGCAATACCCAGTTCGTGGAAGATCTATGCGAGGCCATCTCGGCTGCCGGTTGTGACGCCATAGCCGTATACGCGTACTCCCTCAGATCCGGGAGCGACGGCTTGGCCGACCTCTCGTCGGAGCTCGCGGCACGGGGAGTGGACGCTCTCATCACGACGACGCTCGCGGCCGGCACCTTCAGCGACGACTCGGCTAACTGGGACCCTGGGGCGCTCTCCCGCCTCGACGTGCCGGTTCTGCAGGGCATCTGCGCTACCTCCAGCTCGGCTGCCTGGCGTGGCTCGACTGGGGGCCTGGTGCCTCAGGACGTGGCAATGTCGATAGCCATACCGGAGTTCGACGGCCGGATCATCGCAGTGCCGTTCTCCTTCAAGGAGGTGGTGGACGACGCAGAGGTGATCGGCACGGAGGTGACCGCCTACAGGTCCCTGCCTGACAGGGTGGACAGGCTCGCGTCGCTCGGAGCGCGTCTGGCTGCCCTCAGTCAGACGCCGGTGGCCGACAGGCGGGTGGCGCTGGTGCTCTCTGCGTACCCCACGAAGCGCAGCAGGCTCGGCAATGCCGTAGGCTTGGACACCCCGGCCTCGGTGATAGGGCTCCTGAACGCCATGGCGGGTGCCGGCTACACCCTCGACGAGCTGCCGGGCTCGGGCGACGAGCTGATGGCCTCGCTGGCCGACGGGTTGGTCTACGCAGAGAGCCCGGTCCAGACTCCAGACGGTCAGGTCGCGGAGCCCCTGGGCTCGATGAGCGCAGCGAGCTACGTGGAGTGGTTCTCGGGCCTGCCCGAGGATCTGAGGGAGCGGGTCTGCTCGGCCTGGGGACCACCGCCGGGCACGGTGGGTCTGAAGGAGGTAGACGGGGTGGCCGGCCTCGTCTTCTCGGGCCTCAGGCTCGGGAACATCGTGGTGGCCATCCAGCCACCGCGGGGTTTCGGGGAGGACCCGGTAGCGGTCTACCACTCTCCCGACCTTCCCCCTACCCACCACTACCTGGCCTTCTACCGCTGGCTCGACGATGTGTTCCGAGCGGATGCGTTGGTGCACGTGGGAAAGCACGGCACGCTCGAGTGGCTGCCTGGGAAGGGTTCGGGCATGTCGGCCTCCTGCGGGCCGGATGCTGCCCTCGGGAGCATCCCGGTCATCTACCCCTTCGTCGTGAACGACCCCGGGGAGGGTGCGCAGGCAAAGCGCCGCACCCATGCCGTCATCATCGACCACCTGGTTCCGCCGCTCACCCGCGCGGATGCCTACGACGAGATCGTGGAGCTCGAGTCCCTCCTCGACGATCATGCCTCTGTGGCATCCCTGGACCCCTCGAAGCTGCCCGCCATACGCAAGAAGGTATGGGAATGCCTGGTGGCAGCCGAGATACACAGGGACCTGGGCCTCGGGACGAGGCGGGAGGCCCCCACCGGGGATGGCAGGTTCGACGATCCGTCCTTCGACGATCTGCTGGTGGAGATCGACGGCTATCTCTGCGAGCTGAAGGACGCGCAGATTCGTGGTGGCCTGCACGTGCTCGGCGTTCCCCCATCGGGTTCAGCCGAGGTGGACATGGTCCTGGCGATCACCAGGCTGGCCCAGGGTGAGATCCCGTCACTGCGGGTCGCTGTCGCCGGGGCGCTCGGGATCGACCTGGCATCAGGCAGGAGGGCAGAGGTCGACCGGGTCGAGGAGGAGTGCAGGCGGCTCCTGGTGGGGTGCCAGGAAGCCGGCTGGGACCTCTCCGGGCTGGGTCTGTCCGCGTGGGGGCTCGATGCAGAGGTGGATAAGGTTCTCCGGTGGGTCTGCGGGAGGCTCGTGGGCGATCTCAGGGCCACCACGGCAGAGATCGACGCCCTCCTCGGAGCCCTTGACGGGCACTTCGTCGCGCCTGGGCCCAGTGGAGCACCTTCGAGGGGACAGGCTCACGTGCTGCCCACGGGCCGGAACTTCTACACCCTCGATCCCCGCGCGCTCCCGTCGCGACTGGCATGGGACGTGGGCAGGGCCCTCGCGGAGGATCTCTGCCGGCGCCACCTGGAGGAGGAGGGGCGCTACCCACGTTCTGTGGGTCTGGTGGTGTGGGGGACCTCAGCCATGCGCACCGGGGGCGACGACATAGCGCAGGCTCTGGCCCTGTTGGGCTGCCGCCCCAGATGGGCCCCAGAGTCAGGCAGGATCGAGGGGGTGGAGGTCATCGGGCTGGACGACCTCGGCCGGCCGCGCGTGGACGTGACGCTCAGGATCTCCGGGTTCTTCCGCGACGCCTTTCCACACGTGATCGCGCTCTTCGACGAGGCGGTCGAGAAGGTGGCCATGATGCCAGAGCCCGAGGAGCTGAACCCGCTCCGCGCGCTGGGAGCGCCAGACGATCCACGGATCTTCGGGCCCAAGCCCGGCGCATACGGTTCGGGGATACTGGAGGTCATCGAGTCCGGCAACTGGCGCTCGGACGACGACCTGGCTGCCGTGTACCTGGCATGGGGCGGGTGGTCCTACACGCGAGAGGCCATGGGCGTTCAGGCCGAGGAGGCCTTGCGGCGGAGGCTTTCCTCGGTGGAGGTGGCCGTGAAGAACCAGGACAACCGCGAGCACGACATCTTCGACTCCGACGACTACCTCCAGGATCACGGCGGGATGGTGGCGGCCATCCGAGCGCTCAGGGGCAGCGGGCCGAAGGCCTGGTTCGGGGACTCCTCGGACCCTGCGAGACCGCGGGTACGGTCTCTGGCGCAGGAGGCAGCCCGCGTGGTCCGCAGCCGGGTGCTGAACCCGAAGTGGATCGAAGCGATGACGCACCACGGTTACAAGGGAGCATTCGAGATGTCGGCCACCGTGGACTACCTCTTCGGCTACGACGCCACCGCGCATGTGGTGGAGGACTGGATGTACGAGCGGGTCTGCGCTGCATATGTAGGCGACGAGCGGGTCCGGAAGTTCTTCGAGGCCTCGAATCCCTGGGCCCTGCGAGCCATCACCGAGAGATTGCTGGAGGCCGCAGAGCGCTCTATGTGGGACGCCAGCGACGAGGCGCTCGCCACACTCAGGTCGGGGCTTCTCCAGGCCGAGGGCTGGGAGGAAGAGCGTGCGGCCCCCACCCGCGACGACGCCCGACCATCCGGGCCAGCATCCCGCCACAGGCCCCACGGAGGCGAGGGCTCCACGCCATGAGAGCACCGGCTGCCCCGTTTCCCTTCAGCGCTGTCGTCGGCCAGGACGAGGTCCGCCTCGCCCTCCTGGTGGCCAGCGTTGACCGCGCCATCGGAGGGGTGCTCCTGCGCGGGGACAAGGGTACGGCCAAGACGACCCTGGCCCGTGGTCTCGCCGCCCTGCTGCCCGAGGGTGCGCCATTCGTCGAGCTGCCGATCGGTGCCTCGGAGGATCGGGTGACGGGTTCCATCGACCTACGGGCGGCGCTCGGAGGCGGCGTGACGCGCTTCGAGCCGGGCCTGCTGCATGCGGCCGACGGGGGTGTCCTCTACGTGGACGAGGTGAACCTGCTGCCAGATCACCTCGTCGACGTGCTCCTGGATGTGTCGGCTACAGGCGTCAACCGGGTGGAACGGGAGGGTATCTCCCACGTGCATCCGAGCCGCTTCATCCTGCTCGGCTCGATGAACCCAGAGGAGGGTGAGCTCCGGCCGCAACTGCTCGACCGATTCGGCCTCTCCGTGATCGTTACCACGCCATCCGGTGCCCCTATCCGGGCCGAAGCCGTGAGGAGGCGCCTGGCATACGAGGCCGATCCGGGGGGCTTCGCAGCCCGCTTCGCTGCCGAGGAGGCTGAGCTCCGCCGGCAGATAGCCACCTGTGTCAGGGCCGCCGTCCCCGATGAGCTGCTGGTCAAGATCTCGGAGCTCTGCGAGGCCCTGGGCGCGGAGGGTCTGCGCGGCGACATAGTCTGCGCCCGAGCGGCTTCGGCACTGGCCGGCCTGGAGGGCAGGTCGGTGACCGCGGAGTCCGACGTAGAACGCGTCGCCGCCATGGTGCTCGGTCACCGCCGGCGTCGCTCGCCATTCGAGGAACCGGGGATAGCAGACGCCGAGCTAGACGATGCCCTGAGGTCGGTCTTCGGGGGTGGAGCTGGGCCGAGATCCTCTACGGGACCGGAGCAGCCGGGAACCGATCCATCGGGCAGCCCCTCAGGTGCTCCATCGGGCAGCGACAGCAGCGGGGATGGGCTGAGGGGAGCTGGCCCCGCCGAAGAGGTCGGCTCACCCGAGGAGGCCTTGCGTGGCACCGAAGGTCCTGTCTCAGCCGGTGAGCGCTCTCGCGACACCGAAGGTCCTGCCTCAGCCGGTGAGCGCTCTCGCGACACCCAAGGTCCTGCCTCAGCCGGTGAGCGCAGCCAGAGCCTCGGCCAGGGCACCCCGGATGTGAACGCCCTCGGCCGGGAGCTACTGGCAGGACGCCGTCGGGAGGGATCGACCCGTCTCGCGGCTGGGGAGCCAGCCGGCCGGAGCGGCAGTCGTCTTGGTCGACGCGGCAGGATCATCGGAGCGCGTGTGGCAGAGTCTCCCCCGGGGGAGGTGGCCCTGGTGGCGACGGTGTCTGCGGCGCGCAGGCGTCAGCGCCGCCAGGACGGTGATCCTGGCGACCTGGAGGTGCTGGCAGAGGACATCAGAGAACCTGTGGCGGAGGAGAAGGTAGGCAGGCTCCTGGTCCTCGCGGTGGACACATCTGGCTCAATGGGTGCCCGCCAGCGTGCGGAGGCAGCGCGCAGGACCGTCCTCGCCGTGCTGCTGGACGCCTACCAGAGGCGTGATCGGGTAGGTGTGGTGACATTCGGTGGCCAGGGTGCCGCGGTGGCACTGGCTCCCACGGGCAGCATAGAGGTGGCTCGTGCGCGACTGGCCGACATGCCAACGGGCGGCAGGACGCCCCTGGCGGAAGGCATCCTGCTCGCTCACGATCTGGCGACCCGAAGCCGGCGGGTGCCGGCGGGCCATCCGCTGCTCGCTGTGGTGTCCGATGGGCACGCGACGGAGGGGCCCGATGGCAGGGATCCCTTCGAGGCGGCCTTGGAGGCGGCAGGCCAGGTGCGCCTGCGTGGCACGCCAGCGGTGGTGTTCGACGCCGAGACCGGTCCACGCCGCCTCGGCCTCGCGCGTGAGCTGGCCGAGGCCATGGGGGCGCGTCATCTACCCATCGACGCACTCGGTCCCGAGGCCCTCAGCTCCTAGAGAGGCTAGGAGACCATGCGTATCTGGTCGGGGTCCCAGTACGCGTCGAGCGACGAGATGGTGCCGTCGTCGCGGACCTCGATCACCTCTATCACGTCGAACTCCATGGCTGAGCCGCCGACCTCCACCTTCAGGGTGAACATGCTGGCTCCTGCGGATCCGCAGGCCAGGATCTGATGACGGGTGACATGCCATGCCTCGCTGGCTCCGAGTGCGTTCTCGAAGAACACACGTATGGCCTCGTGACCTACGTTCGGCGGGCTGGTCACGGGGTCCCTCTGGACTGCGTCGGGGGAGAAGCAGGCGAGTATCGCGTCGATGTCACGCTTTACAATCGCGTCTAGATACCGCTCTGCGGCATCTCTTACCTGAGCACCTGTGGGCATAGGGCCTCCCTTGGTCGTAAAACGCTGGCCATTCCATCCTGACGCCGGCGCTCAGGCTCCTAGAGCGTGCACCCCGCCGTCTACGTGGATCATCTCACCTGTGGTCATGGGAAACCAGTCCGACAGGAGGCAGACGCACGCCCGCGCTACGGGCTCGCCGTCAGCGACGTCCCATCCGAGCGGTGCCCGGGATCCCCAGGTCTCTTCGAAGGCACTGAAGCCGGGAATGGACTTGGCTGCCATCGTACGCACCGGGCCGGCTGCCACCAGGTTCACGCGGGTTCCTTCCGGGCCCAGGTCTCGGGCCAGGTAGCGCGCCAGGGACTCGAGGGCAGCCTTCGCCACCCCCATCCAGTCATATGCCGGCCAAGCCACGGTGGCATCGAAGTCCAGTCCCACTACTGACCCACCACCTGCTGCCTTCAGCAGCGGACGGAATGCACCGGCCAGAGCCTTCAGGGAGTAGGCGGAGACGTTCAGGGCCACCGACACGTCCTCCCAGGAGGCCTTGAAGATGTCGCCACCGAGGCAGTCGGCCGGTGCGAAGCCGATCGCATGGACCAGGCCGTCGAGGCGTCCCCAGCGATCGGTTAGCGTCGCGGCTGCCGCTGCGAGCTGATCCGGCTCCATCACATCTATCTCGATCACCTCGGTTGGTGCAGGCAGCTTCCTCGCGGTGCGTCGGGTGAGGGAAAGCCCGCGTCCGGCCCCGGAGAGCACGACCTCGGCACCCTCTCGCTGCGCCAGCCGGGCTATGCCGAAGGCCAGCGACGCGTCGGTGAGCACGCCTGTGACGAGTATCCGTTTGGACTCCAGTAGACCCATGGGCGGAAAGGTTAGAGGTTCCCGGAGCCGCCCGGGCGAACCGTCCCGCTCCCCTGGATCTGCCCCACCTGGTGATGGAGGGGCTCGTAGGTGTGCAATGGTAGGAGGGTGAAGGTAGGCATCATCGGAGGTACTGGTCCCCTTGGCAGGGGGCTGGCACTTCGTCTGGCTGCAGCGGGAGCCCAGGTGGTGGTCGGATCGCGCTCGGCGGAACGAGCTGCCGCCACGGTGGCCGGTGCGGTCGCTCCATGGGGCGGGCACCGGATGTCCCTTGCCGGGGCATCGAACGCCGAAGCTGCCGAGGCCGAGATCGTGGTGGCGGCCACGCCCTGGGAAGGCGCGGTGGAGACGCTGGCGCCGCTCGCGTCAGGCCTGGCCGAAAAGGTGGTGGTGTCGGTTGGCAATGCCCTCCTGAAGTCCGGAGGGGAGATGCACGCACTGGTACCCCCCCGCGGCTCGGTAGCCCAGCTGGTGCAGTCCGCTCTTCCGGACTCGATGGTGGCCGCTGCCTTTCATCACCTCCCAGCGCACGATCTGCTGGACCTGGCCAGGCCCATGGAGGGCGACGTGCTCGTATGCTCCGATCAGCCCGAGGCGAAGAAGAGCACACTGGAGCTGGTCTCGCTTCTGGGCGGTCTGCGGGGACTCGATGCGGGAAGCCTGTCCCAGGCTGGTGCCATCGAGGCATTCACCGCGGTCCTCGTCACACTGAACATGCGCTATCGCTGCCATGCCACGGTGCGCATCGGAGGCATAGACCCGGGTGCCACAGGAGGCGGTCGGTGAGGCTCTTCGACACTGCCAGGCAGGAGGTCGTGCAGTTCGATCCTGGTCCGTCGGTGACCATGTACACATGTGGAATAACGCCATACGACGCTGCGCATCTAGGCCATGCGGCGGTCTACCTCACCTTCGACGTCCTGCGGAGGCGTATCGCCGACATGGGGCACATGGCAGAGTGCGTCAGGAACGTGACGGATGTGGACGACGATATCCTGCGCAAGGCACGCGAGATCGGGGTCCACTACCTCGACCTGGCGGCCGAGGAGATGTCCCGGTTCGATGCCGACATGGGTGCGCTGGGGCTTCTTCCCCCGCACGCCGAGCCGCGGGCTACTTCTGCGATCCCCCAGATCCTCTCGATGATCGGCGCGCTGGCAGACACAGGCCATGCCTACAGCTCCGGTGGCGCTGTGTACTTCGACGTCTCCAAGGCCCCGCGCTTTGGCCACCTCAGCCATCTCTCTCGCCAGGAGATGATCGCGTTGGCAGCCGAACGCGGGGGAAACCCGGACGACCCAGCCAAGAGGGATCCTCTGGACTTCGTCCTCTGGCAGCCCTCTGCACCCGACGAGCCATCCTGGGAGTCACGATTCGGACCTGGCAGGCCAGGTTGGCACATCGAATGCTCTGCGCTCGCATTACGTGAGCTCGGTGCCACGGTCGATCTGCATGGAGGTGGCAGGGACCTGGTCTTCCCCCACCACGAGTGCGAGGCCGCGCAGTCAGAGGCGCTCAGCGGCAAGCCCCTAGCCAGGCACTGGCTTCATGTCGGCCTGGTCGGGCTCGGCGGCACGAAGATGTCCAAGTCGCTTGGGAACCTGGTCTTCGTCAGTGACCTGCTGAAGTCCTGGGAGCCCGGAGTCGTGCGCCTCGCGTTACTAGAACATCACTACCGCAGCGACTGGGAGTGGGACCCCGCTGGACTCGAAGTCGCGGCATGTAGGCTGGATAACTGGCGTCGCTCTGGTAGAGGCGACAGCGGACTCGCCGAGGTTCGCAGGAGGCTGGACGACGACCTGGATACCCCTGGGGCACTGGAGGTCATCGACGAGGCCGCCATGACCGGGGGCGTGTCCAGGGCAGCCGGGCTGATCGGGGTGGAGCTCTAGGTCGCTCCGGCGGCCGACTGGAATGGCCGACTAGATGGCCGGCTGGAATGGCCGGCTGGATGGCCGGCTGGAATGGCCGGCTGGAATGGCCGGCTGGAAGTGCGGAGGAGTCGCTTGGCTGCTCCTAGCGGTGGCACCGAGTGCAGGATGGGAGGAACGTGGTAGCAGGTGACGCAGTTCGCGGTGGTATCGATGAAGAGCGGGAGGTTCTGAGGCACTCCACCGCGCACGTGCTGGCCCAGGCAGTCACCGACCTGTGGCCCGGGGCGCGCTTCGCTATTGGCCCACCGATCGAGGACGGCTTCTACTACGACTTCGAGCTGCCCGACGGAGAACGCTTCAGCGACGATGACCTGCCGAGGATCGAGGCTCGTATGAGGGAGATCATCGCTGAAGACCAGCCCTTCGTGCGCGAAGAGCACAGCATCGAGGAGGCACTTGCCATCTTCGCCGCGCAGCCCTACAAGAGAGAGATCATCGAAGGTGTCGGCCGACAGGCGGGTCTCGATGAGGCTGCTGGCGACCACGACGGCTCCGCGATCGTGTCCACCTATAGGAACTCCGATTCCTTCGTGGATCTCTGCCGGGGACCCCATGTGGCATCCACTGGCCGGCTCGGGCACTTCAGGCTGCTCAGAGTCGCAGGGGCCTACTGGCGCGGTGACGAGCATCGCCAGCAGCTCCAGCGCATCTACGGGACGGCATTCGAGTCCTCGGACGCGCTCGAAGCTCATCTCCAGCGTCTGGCGGAGGCCGAACGGCGGGACCATCGGCGCCTCGGTGCGGAGCTCGACCTGTTCTCCTTCCCGTCGGAGATCGGATCGGGCCTGCCGGTGTTCCATCCCAAGGGTGGCCTCGTCGTGAAGCTCATGGAGGATGCCTCGCGGGCGCGCCACGAGGCTGCGGGGTACGACTTCGTGAACACTCCCCATATCACCAAGTCCGAGCTCTTCGAGATATCGGGGCACCTGGACTGGTTCGCAGAGGGCATGTTCCCTCCGATGGAGCTCGACGAGGGGCACCGCTACTACCTGAAGCCGATGAACTGCCCCTTCCACATCCTCATATACCGCAGCTCGCAGCGCTCCTACAGGGAGCTTCCACTCAGGCTCTTCGAGTTCGGCACCGTCTATCGCTACGAGAAGTCCGGGGTGGTCCATGGGTTGACCAGGGTGCGGGGCATGACACAGGACGACGCGCACATCTTCTGCACCCGTACGCAGATGGCGGCCGAGCTGCACGACATCCTCGGCTTCGTCCTCGACATGCTCCGCGACTACGGGCTCGACGACTTCTACGTGGAGCTCTCCACGCGTCCGGAGCGCAAGGCCGTGGGAACGGACGAGGAGTGGGAAGAGGCCACTGAGGCCCTCCGGCAGAGCGCGCTGGGGCGAGGTCTGGAGCTGCGCCTCGACGAAGGTGGTGGTGCCTTCTACGGACCGAAGATCTCGGTCCAGGCCCGCGACGCCATCGGGCGGACCTGGCAGGTCTCGACCGTGCAGCTCGACTTCCAGCTCCCCCAGCGCTTCGGGCTGGAGTACGTGGGCGCGGACAACTCCCGGCGCAGACCGGTGATGATCCACCGTGCGCTCTTCGGCACCGTCGAGCGCTTCCTGGCCATCCTGATCGAGCACTACGCGGGAGCGCTCCCGACCTGGCTCGCGCCCCTGCAGGTGGCTGTGCTTCCCGTCCGGGACGTCCACGAGACCTACGCCCTCGAGGTGGCCTCTCGCATGCGCTCCGAAGGCCTGCGGGTGGAGATGGATCCGGCAACCGAGCCGCTCGGGGCACGCATACGTCGTCATAAGCTGGCGAAGGTTCCATACATAGCCGTCGTCGGCGACGAGGACGTCGCGGGGGGAACCCTCGGCCTGAACCGGCGCGGCGCGGACAAGCCCGAACGCGGGGTCCTGGTAGACGACGTGGTGAGCGCCGTGCGGACCGAGGTGGCCTCTCATGGATCCCCCGGCGCCTCCATCACTGGCCGCCCGTGATGCTGGCCCCGGGATCATGAGCCTGGAGCTGCTCTGGGCCGGCTGGCGCTCTGAGTACGTGGCGCAGGCTGCGGCGCAGGACACGGAAGCCGGCTCGTCATCCGAGGCATCCGGGCGCGAGTGCGTGTTCTGCCGGATCGAGGCTTCGGGAGAGCCTTGCCCGGAGAACGGGATCGTCTGGCGGGGCCCGAGGACCCTGGCGGTGCTGAACGCGTATCCCTATGCGAGCGGCCACCTTCTGGTGATGCCGCGCCGCCACGAGGGATCCCTGAGCAGGCTCGAGGCCGACGAATCGGCAGAGCTCTGGGAGCTGTGCCGGCAATGCGTCTCTGCGCTGGAGGCTGCCTACGCTCCCGGCGGTGTGAACCTGGGTGCGAACCTGGGGCGTGCAGCGGGGGCCGGCATACCCGAGCATCTGCACCTGCACGCGCTGCCCAGATGGGTGGGCGACACGAACTTCATGACCACCGTCGGCGGCCTCAGGGTGATGCCGGAGTCCTTGGCTGTCTCCTGGGAGAAGCTCCGGGCGGCCTGGCCGAGGTCGGCTACCTGAGGGTTGGAGAGGCCTGGTCTGGCCTCAGAGTAGAGCTAGCCGGCAGGTACCAGCCTGGATGCGAGGTTGGATGGCATGGTGTCGTAGTGGTCGTGCTCAGCCGAGAACCGCCCCCTGCCGCCGGTGAGCGCCCTTAGGTCTATGGCGTAGCGCTGGATCTCGGCGGTGGGAACGAGGGCCACGATCTGCTGACGGTCGCCATCGAGGGCGGTCGTTCCCTGGACCCGCCCCCGGCGGGCGTTCAGGTCGCCCAGCACGTCACCCTGCATGGATGACGGGACCGTCACCACGATGAGGGATATCGGCTCCAGCACCACCGGGTCCGCGGCTCCAGCGGCCTCCCGGAAGGCCAGCGCGCCGGCCATCTTGAAGCTCATCTCGGAGGAGTCCACGGGGTGGTGCTTGCCATCGAGGCAGGTGGCCCGCACGTCCACCACGGGGTATCCGTGGGGGCCTCCCTGCTCCATGGCCTCCCTGACCCCTTTCTCCACAGCTGGTATGTACTGCTTGGGGATGGCGCCGCCTACCACCGCGTCGACGAACTCGAAGCCCGCGCCGCGCTCCAGGGGCTCGATCTTTATCACCGCCACCCCGAACTGGCCGTGGCCACCCGTCTGCTTCTTGTACTTGCCTTCCGCCGAGGCCTCCCTCGTGATCGTCTCGCGGTAGGCGATCTGGACTTCCTCGGTGTCCACCTCGACTCCGAACTTGCGCTGGAGCCTCTCGCAGGCCACCGACAGGTGTGCTTCGCCGGTGCCCGATATGAGGGTCTGGTGTGTCTCGTCGACTCGGGTCACCACCAGGCTGGGGTCTTCCTCCTGGAGACGGTGGAGGCCGGTCATGAGCCGGTCTTCGTCGCCCTTGGACCGGGGCTTGATGGCGATGGACAGCACGGGAGGCTCCACGGGTGGAACCCTGACGGCTACGGGAGTCCCCTTCGGCGCAAGGGTGTCCCCGGTAGCGGTATCGGCCAGCTTCGGTACGGCGACTATGTCACCTGCCTGGGCCTCGGAGAGCGGCTCGGCTTCCTTCCCGCGGAGCAGCTCGATCACGTGGAGGCGCTCCTCGGCGTGGGTCCTCGGGTTCACGAGCGTCATGTCGGGCCTGAGCCTGCCCGAGAGGACCCTGAGGATGGAGATCCTCCCCACGTAGGGGTCCGATAGGGTCTTGAAGACTACGGCCAGCGGGGGAGCGTCCGGATCGCATTGGACCGGCTGAGCCTTGCCGCCGGCGTCCATCTCGATTCCTCTGCGGCTGAGAGGGGAGGGTCCGATCTCGGCGATGAGGCTGGCCAGGCGGTCGACACCCACGCCGGTGGCACCAGAGGTACATACGACGGGGAACACCGTCGCGGATGCGACGCCGGCAGCCAGCGTGTGCTCCAGCTCGACAGGAGATGGAACCAGGCCCTCCAGGTAGCGCTCCATCAGGTCGTCGTCGGCTACGACTATTCCTTCTACGAGCTGGTCCCGCACCCTGTGCTCCCGTTCGGCCAGCTCGGCGGGTATGGGAGCCTCGCTGGAACTTCCGCCGGAATAGACCACTGCCCTGTCGGTGAGCAGGTCGGCGATGCCGGTGAAGGCCGACTCCTCGCCCAGGGGGATCTCGAGAGGGGCCAGCCCGGCGCCGAAGGCCTCTGTCAGCTCGGCCAGCGACCGCTCGAAGCTGGCGCGCTCCCGGTCCAGCTTGTTCACGACGACGAGGCGTGGAAGCGACAGCTCTGCCGCGAGCTCCCAGGCAGCCAGCGTCTGGGCCTCCACTCCCTCTACGGCGCTGACCACGATGACGGCCATGTCTGCGGCGAAGGTGCCGGCGCGCACGTCGCCGAAGAAGTCGGCGTATCCGGGGCAGTCGATCGGGTTCACCTTCACCCGCGCCGGAGCGGAGTCCACGGCAGCATCTATCCAGAAGGGAGCCAGCGCCAGTGAGATCGACTGGTGCCGCCTCGTCTCCTCGGGATCGAAGTCGCAGACGGCAGATCCGTCGTCTACGCGACCCGGTCTGCTGATGGTGCCGGAGACCGCCAGCAGCGCCTCGGCGAGGGTGGTCTTTCCTGCGCCGTTGTGTCCGACGAGGGCCACGTTACGGATCTGGGACGGTGCATCGCTCGCCACTGTTTCCTCCTGGCATCTCTTCGAGGACAATGCGTATGGCGCAACGCCCTCCATCGGGCATCCTCCCAGGCGAGGTGGCTCCCCTGAGACCTGACGCCAGCGAGCCTACCGGCCGGCGGCCCGGAAGTCTTCGGCGGATGCCCCCTGCCGGGATGTCCGCTGCTGGGCTGGCACTCGCTGGGCTGGCACTCGCTGGGCTGGCACTCGCTGGGCTGGCACTCGCTGGGCTGGCTGCTAGGCTGGATCGAGAGCTAGGCAGAGGAGAATACATGTTCGACGGCCGCTGGCGGCATGGTGTCGACAGCGCAACCCATCCGGTCGGCACCGCATTACACAGGCTGGGTGTGACTGCAGACCTGCTCACCGGAACAGGTCTGGTGCTCTCGGTGGCTACAGCGTTGGCACTCGGAAGCGGGCATCTGGCCTGGGGGCTCGTGCTGCTGATCTCGGCTGCACTCCCGGACCTGCTGGATGGCCCCGTGGCCAAGGCTGCCGGCACGGCCTCGGTCCGGGGGGCGTTCTTCGACTCGGTGGCAGATCGGGTCTCCGACGCAGTGGTCCTCGGTGGCATCGCGTGGTTCATGCTGAGCCGCCATGACGGTCCCACGGCGATGCTCCCATTCGCAGTGCTGGCTGCCAGCTCCCTCATTTCCTACGAGCGCGCTAAGGCGGAGGTGCTGGGGATAGATGCCAAGGGTGGCCTGATGGAACGCGCCGAGCGCGTTATCGCGCTGGGCGCGACGATCCTGGCTGCGGCTTTCTGGCTTCCTGCCCTGGTGATCGGTCTGTGGGTCCTGCTGGTGGCGGTGGCGGCGACGGCAGCGGGGCGGTTCATGAGGGTCTGGAGTCGTGCCGAGGGGCCCGCGGAGCGCGCTGGGGTATCGGCATCCCGCGGAGCGCGCCGGCGGGCGGTGCAGATCCGGTGGCGGGAGAGTAGTGCCGACTCGCGCTGGAGGGCCTGGCGGGAGAGTAGTGCCGACTCGCGCTGGCGGGCCTGGCGGGAAAGTAGTGCCGACTCGCGCTGGCGGGCCTGGCGGGAGACGCGCCTAGCAGGGGGGCAGGGTGGACTTCGGAGAGACGAAGAGTCCCTGAAGGGTGCCGCCTCCCTGCATCGCTGGCGCACGCGGCGCGACGGAGCGCTCTCGGGACGGGTTGCACGAGCTGGTGGAGGACGGAGGGACGCCCATTCCCAGGATCGTCCGGCCGGCAGCGGTACGGACCTGTGACTCCTGGGGACCTGTGACTCCTAGCGCCCGCTGGTCCGCCAGGGGCATCGCGTTCGCGTGGGGCACCTCTCTAGGTGTGCTCGATGCCCCGAGTCCGGTACCTCCTCGCGCCTGACCCCCGCTGGCGAGCATGAACAAGACCTACCTCGCCTACCGGGGGATCGGTGAGCTTCTCCAGCGAGTCCCCGAACCAGTCGCGGAGCTTGGCGGCCACCTGGCCGGTCTTGCACTGAGCCGCTCGAGCGAGGAGGCGAGGAGGATGTTCGGTTCCCACCTCAGACGTGTGCTCGGGACGGGGCTCTCCGACGCGGAGGTGGCACGCTGGACCCGGCGGGCGTTCGCCTCCTACGCGCGCTACTGGGTGGAAGGCAGCCGCCTGGCGACTACTCCCGCATCGGTGGTGGAGCAGCGGATGGTGCTCGAGCGAGGGATGGAGCACCTGGAGGAGTCCATGAGTGCCGGCAGGGGCGTTATCCTCGCGCTCCCCCACGTAGGCAGCTGGGAGTGGGGTGGAGCCTGGCTGGCACTGAGGGGATATCCGATGACTGCCGTGGCAGAGCCCCTGGAGCCGGCGGAGCTCTATGAGTGGTTCGCGGCACAGCGGCGATCCATCGGTCTCGACATAGTGCCCCTCGGGCCCGAGGCAGGGTCAAGGCTGATGAGCACGCTGCGCTCGGGTGGCCTGGTCGGGCTGCTATGCGACCGGGACCTCACGGGGAGCGGGGTGGAGGTGGAGCTCTTCGGAGAGCGGACCACGCTGCCCGGGGGTCCTGCCACGCTGGCACTCAGAACCGGGGCGAGGCTGCTCACGGCCGCCGTGTACTCGGGCCCTGGCAGGTGTCACACCGGCGTGGTGAACCCTCCCCTGGACACCTCTCGCCAGGGTCGATTCCGCGACGACGTGACACGTATCACCCAGGCCGTCGCCAGGGAGATAGAGGGTCTGGTCCGGCGGGCGCCCGAGCAGTGGCACCTCTTCCAGCCGAACTGGCCGAGCGACCTGAAAGCCCCCTGAGGCCCGCTATGAGGTCACCATGAGGCCCACCATGAGGCCCCCACGAGGCCTGCCATGAGGATTGCCCTGGTCTGCCCCTACAGCCTGGAGATGCCTGGAGGTGTACAGGGCCAGGTGATCGGCCTGGCCAAGGCCCTGACTGCCCTGGGCCACGAAGCCGCGGTGATCGGGCCCGGTAGGGGGGATTCGAGGAGCCTGGCCGAGCAGCTCGGCCTGGCTGGCGACGGGCTGGTCCTGGTGGGTGGCTCGGTAGGGTTGCCGGCTAACGGCTCGGTGGCGCCGGTGGCTCTCTCCCCGGCTGCATCGCTGGCTGCGCTCAGGCACCTGTGGAGAGCGCGCTACGACGTGGTGCACATCCACGAACCGTTCGCGCCGGGAATCACATGGCCTATCCTGGCGTCCTCGGCCTCGCCGCTGGTGGGCACCTTTCACCGTGCCGGGTCGGACCTAGCGTACGACCTGGTCTCCCCGCTGGCTCGGGTGCTGGCGAGGAGGCTGGCGGTGCGGTGCGCGGTGTCAAAAGAGGCGGCCCGTACTGCCAGGCGGGTGGCGGGAGGAAGTTATGTCCTCATGGGAAACGGCATCGACACGGGACGGTTCAGCTCGGTCGAACCGCTTCGCACAGAGGCTCCCACGATCCTCTTCGTAGGTCGCCACGAGAGGCGTAAGGGTCTGGAGGTGCTGCTGGAGGCTTTCACGAGGCTGGGGTCGGGCGGGGCGCCGGCACCGGAACCGGAACCGGCACCGGCACCGGTCAGGGCGACGCTGTGGGTAGCCGGGGAGGGTCCAGAGACGCCCCGCCTGAAGCGCGCCTACGGATCCCTGGAGGGGATCGAGTGGCTGGGCAGGATTGGCGACGAGGATCTGTCCAGGCGCCTGCTCGGAGCGGACGTCCTCTGCGCTCCATCACTCGGCGGGGAGTCATTCGGCGTGGTGCTCCTGGAGGCCCTCGCGGCCTCGACGGTGGTGGTAGCGAGCGACCTGCCAGGCTACCGAGACGTGGTCGGCGATCACGCCCTGCTGGTGCCCCCCGGTGATTCCGAGGCGCTGCGTGCGGGCCTGGAGAAGGCCCTGGGAGCGGTGGCGGGCGGTGAGTCATCGAGGGCTACATGGGCCGATGTGCCCAGTGGAGCCGGGTGGGCGCGCCAATGGTCCATGGAGTCCCTGGCGCGCCGGTATGCCGATGCATACCAGTCGGTCGTGCCAGCCAGCCACCGTCGGGCAAGATCGGGTTCTGCCAGCGAGCCGGGTTCTGCCAGCGAGCCGGGTTCTGCCAGCGAGCCGGGTTCTGCCAGCGAGTCGGGTTCTGCCAGCGAGCCGGGTTCTGCCAGTGAGAAGTGGCCGGTGGCCCGCGGTGAAGGGGGCCGGCGAGGCGTCTGGCCCGAGCGGGGCCGACGTGCCTCGGGCGGCGTCCTAGACTCCACGGATCATGTCTGATCACTCCAAGGGCAAGGGGAAGGGCAAGGCCCCGGGTTCTGCCAGTGGGCCCGCCGCGGGTGATTCCGCAGGGGTGGATGGCAGGTCTTCAGGGACCACGGGGTCACCTAAGCGCTCCTCCGCCAGCGGGTCTGCCCAGGCACGCCAGCGGAGCCACCAGCGCCCTGCCCGTGGCAGGCAGGAGCCGGGTGCGTCGTCAGGAGGCTCCCGCCGCCAGCGCACCACAGCCCAGCGCGGTGCTGGCGCAGGTGGCGCGAGGGCATCCGGAGCTCGCTCCTGCGCGGGTGACCCTGCTGACGCCAGCACCGGTGGACGGGTGGTCCGGAGGTCCGCGAGTCCCGAACGTGAGACCTCTGAAGGCCACGTGGCCAGGATCCGCTCTCAGCGCGTGGCCGCCGCCAGCAGGCGCCGTGCACTCGCCATCGCTGCGCTGCCGGCAGCTATACCCGGTGTCATAGCCCTGGTAGCCTGCCTGGTGCTCGTGGCTGTCTGGGCCGGCATCCTGGCCGGCCTGGTGGTATGGGTGGGCTGTGCCACGGCCATATGGTGGACTGCGGGCAAGAGGGTATTGAGGGCGATAGGTGGATCGCCCGCTCGCGATGGGGAACTGGTTCGGGTGGAGAACCTCGTCGAGGGTCTCTGTGCCACAATGGGCCTCTCGGTTCCTCGGCTCTGGCTCCTAGAGGAGCCTTCGCCTAACGCCATGGCGCTGTCGCTGCCGAGGTCGGAGGCTGTCCTCGTCCTCACGACCGGCCTGGTCTCCGGGTTGGACCCCATAGAGATCGAGGGGGTGCTGGCTCACGAGCTGACCCACGTGAAGAGGAAGGAGGCACTCAGCGCGACACTGGCGGCGTCTGTGATGCTCATCCTTGCTCCCCTGGTCGGAGACAGGGCAGGCGACATGGTCCATGCGATAGCGGGCAGGGGACGTGAGATGCGCTCGGACTGGGAGGCGGTGGGAGTGACGCGCTACCCGCCCGGGTTGCGCTCGGCGCTCATGCGCATGGCGGACCTCGACCCAGAGGCGTCCGGCACTCCTGCTTCTGGTGAGGGACCTGCGAGGCTCGGGCGAGGGCTGTACGTCACGAGGTGGCTCTGGACTGCTCCGGTGGGTGTGGCTCGCGCCGGCGAAGAGCTGATCGGCGAGCTCGACGCACCCGGGGTTCGCATCGACGCACTCGGCGAATGGTAGGCGTATGAGCGGCTGGTGGAATCACTAGGATCCTATGACGAGGCCAACCATGCACAGAGTCCGTCGCCGGGGGAGCCGAGGAGGCATGGTCGGCGCCACAGTCGGTTGTCCTCTGGCCTGGGTCAGGATGCCAGCGTGAGTCAGGATGCCAGCGTGAGTCAGGATGCCAGCTAGGGCTAGGAAGAGGATCTACAGGAGATGGATACGCAGGTGAAGTCACCGACCAAGGGAACCCCACTGGTAAAGCGCGGCCTCGCCGACATGCTTCGAGGCGGGGTGATCATGGACGTGGTCACCGCGGACCAGGCGAAGGTGGCCGAGGATGCCGGCGCCGTAGCGGTCATGGCACTCGAACGCGTTCCTGCGGATATCCGTGCCGAGGGTGGGGTGGCGCGCATGAGCGACCCTGCCCTCGTGGAGGAGATCCAGAAGGCGGTCACCATACCGGTGATGGCAAAGGCGCGCATAGGCCACTTCGCGGAGGCTCAGGTGCTCCAGGCGCTCGGGGTCGACTACGTCGACGAGAGCGAGGTACTGACCCCTGCTGACGAGGAGCACCATATCGACAAGTGGCCCTTCAGGGTGCCCTTCGTCTGCGGTGCTACGAACCTCGGAGAAGCCCTGCGCCGTATCTCCGAGGGGGCGGCTCTCATACGCTCGAAGGGCGAGGCCGGTACCGGGGACGTGGTGCAGGCCGTGCGCCACCTGCGCTCCATCGGCTCGGATCTGCATGCTCTCGCCGCGGCGAGGCCGGAGGAACGGTTTTCCTGGGCAAAGCGTCTGGCTGCGCCAGTGGAGCTGGTCGAGGAGGTAGCAGCCGCAGGACGGCTGCCGGTGCCGCTGTTCTGTGCCGGCGGTATAGCCACCCCAGCAGATGCGTCGCTGGTCATGCAGCTCGGAGCGGAGGCGGTCTTCGTGGGCTCGGGCATCTTCAAGAGCGAGGACCCGCCCCGCAGGGCCAGAGCCGTGGTGGAGGCCACCGCCCACTTCGACGACCCGGACCTTGTGGCGAAGGTGAGCCGGGGCCTGGGGGCGCCGATGCGCGGCACCTCGGGCGACCAGTTGGGAATACGGCTGGCGGATCGGGGCTGGTGAGGGTCTCGTTGAGCGCGGTCAACGGTTCCGCGGCCAGTTCCGTCGGGGCATTCTGATGGCCTCGGACCGGGGGGAGGTTCCTCCAGGTGCACAGCCCACTGGTCGGAGTTCTGGCCCTCCAGGGTGCCTATGCCTTCCATGCGCGGGCGCTCGATGAGCTCGGTGCGGCGTGCCGTCTGGTAAGGCGGGCTGACGAGCTCGAAGGCATAGACGCCCTCGTGGTTCCCGGGGGTGAGTCCACGACCATTGCCATGCTCATGGACTCAGCAGGCCTCGTTGATCCGATAGGGGAGCGCCTGGCCAGTGGGCTGCCGGTGTTCGGCACCTGCGCCGGGATGATCCTGCTGGCGGCCGAGGTGGTCGATGGGCAGCCTGCGCAGCCCTCCTTCGGAGCCATCGACATAACCGTCAGGCGGAACGCCTCGGGACGCCAGGTCGACTCCTTCGAGGAAGACATCGACGTCGAGGTGCTCACAGGAGGCGCCTTCCACGGTGTCTTCATACGTGCTCCCTCAGTCCTGAGAGCAGGTCCTGATGTGGAGGTACTAGCCAGGACGCGCTACGTGGTGGCCGGGGCGGACGCTGGGCATGGCGCAGAACCTCTGGAGGGCACCCCGGTGCTCTGCAGGAGCGGTGTAGTTCTCGTGAGCGCCTTCCATCCCGAGCTGACCGAGGACAGGCGCCTGCACCGGCTCTTTCTCGACATGGTCGACCGGGGCATGTCGACATCCCGAGCAATCCCAACGGAGAGGAGTAGCTGACACATGTCCGGGCATTCGAAGTGGGCTACCACCAAGCACAGGAAGGCCGCAGTCGACAAGGCGCGCGCGAAGCTGTTCGCGAAGCTGATCAGACAGCTGGAGGTGGCGGCGCGCGAGGGCGGAGGTGACATCGACTCGAACCCGACCCTGAGGACCATGTACGAGAAGGCTCGGGCTGCCTCGGTCCCTGCGGACACCATCGACCGGGCGGTCAAGCGCGGCACCGGCGAGCTCGAGGGCGTGCGCTACGAGGCCGTGTCGTACGAGGGATATGCGCCAGGCGGGGTGGCTGTGATCGTGGAGTGCCTCACGGACAACCGTAACCGGACTGGTGCAGAGATCAGGAACCTCTTCAGCCGTAACGGTGGTTCGATGGCCGAACCGGGTGCGGTGGCATGGCAGTTCGCGAGGAAGGGGCTCATCGAGCTCGCACGCGAACTGGACGAGGACAGCATCATGGCCGCAGCGCTGGAAGTGGGTGCAGAGGATCTGGTCGACGAAGAAGACCGATGGCTGCTCGTATGCGGGCCTGCGGAGATGGGCGGCGTGCGGGATGCCTTGGTGGCGGCAGGCATGGAGCCCCGTTCTGCAGAGCTGGCCCTGGTGGCCTCGACGACGGTCCCGGTGACCGACGAGGGTGAGGCGAAGAAGGTCCTCCGCCTGGTCGAGGCCCTGGACGACCACGATGATGCTCAGAACGTCTGGTCGAACTTCGACATACCCGACGAGATAATGGCCGAGCTCGTCGCGGAATGATCGTCGGCCGCAATGATCCTCCCAGAGGCTCTGTCGCGGCGGTCCACCAGTCGGCTGACCGTAGGCTATATACTCGAACGCGTGTTCGTCCTAGGAATCGATCCAGGCCTTTCCCGGTGCGGCTATGGAGCGGTGGCCCGTGGCCGCACCAGGCTCGAAGCAGTGGCGGGCGGTGTGCTAGCCACTGATCCCGATCTCCCGCTCCCGGAACGCCTGGCGACCTTGTTCGGCGACCTGAGGGGCTTGGTGCGAGAGCTCGCACCCGAGGTGGTGGTGGTCGAGAGGGTCTTCTTCCAGACGAACGCCCGCACCGCCATGTCGGTCGGTCAGGCGGCAGGCCTGGCGCTGGTGGCTGCTGCCGAGGCTGGCTGCGAGGTGGTCCAGTACACCTCGAACGAGGTGAAGCAGGCCGTGGTGGGGTATGGCGGCGCTACCAAGGAGCAGGTCCAGCGCATGGTGGCCTCCCTGCTGGCCCTGGACGCACCACCGCGACCCCCGGATGTGGCGGATGCGCTGGGTCTGGCGATATGCCATCTGGCCTCGGAGCCGCTGCGACGGGCCGTGGCGCTCGGAGGTGATGTCAGGTGATCGGATGGCTCTCGGGCAAGCTGGTGGCCAGGCTCACCTCCGGGGAGATCATCGTGGACGTAGCTGGTGTCGGCTATCGGGTGAGCGTCCCCACGCCGGCCCTCGGGCGCTGGGAGAAGACCGGAGCCAGCGTGACACTCCATGTGCATACCCATGTTAGAGAAGGCGACATAGTGCTCTACGGCTTTCCCACCCTGGAGGAGAGGGAGACCTTCGAGGCCCTGGTGGCCACCCACGGGGTGGGTCCGGCTCTAGCGCTGTCGATCCTGTCCACGCTCGGACCCTCTGAGCTGGCCACCGCGATCCTCGAGGAGGATGTAGGTGCCCTCTGCGAGGTGCCAGGAGTCGGCAGGAAGACTGCCGCACGGCTGGTGATCGAGCTCGGGGAGAGGCTGGGTCGCCTCCAGATGCCTGTGCAGGATTCGAAGGGGGGTCGGGCCCCGGCCAACACCAGATCGGAGGTCCGTGCTGCGCTGGCCGAGCTCGGCTACGGTCCCGAGGAGATCCGCCAGGCAGTGGCGGAGCTGCCGGAGGAGGCGAGCATCGAGGAGGCGCTCCGGATGGCGCTGCGCGAGATGGCAGGTTCCAGGTGAGCCCGAGGCGTGAGGTGCTCTCCGGTGGCGACGGAGGGAAGGCCGCAGATGGTCAGCCTGGGCTGTCAGGTCCGGCGAGACCGCTGGACCCGGACCCCGATCCGAGCGAGCTGGCAGAGGAGGCCAGGCTGCGTCCCAGGCATCTCGGGGACTTCATAGGCCAGGAGCAGCTTGTCGAGCACCTGGAAATCCTCCTGGAGGCCGCCCGTCGCCGTGAGCAGCCGGTGGACCACCTGCTCTTCGCAGGCCCTCCCGGGCTGGGGAAGACCTCGCTGGCCGGCGTGGTGGCTGTCGAGATGGGCGTAGGCCTCCGGATCACATCGGGCCCGGCCCTGGTCCGTGCGGGGGATCTCGCGGCTATCCTCACCGATCTCCACCAGGGTGACGTGTTGTTCATCGACGAGATCCACCGGCTGGCCCGCCCGGTGGAGGAGGTTCTCTACCCTGCCATGGAGGATTTCCAGCTCGACATCCTCATCGGGAAGGGGCCTTCGGCCAGGTCGATACGCCTCGACCTGCCGCGTTTCACCCTGATCGGGGCGACTACGCGGACTGGGCTGCTCACCGGGCCCCTGCGCGACCGGTTCGGCTTCGTAGGGCGCCTGGATCTCTACGCGCCGGGCGAGCTGCAGGCCGTGGTGACGCGTGCCGCAGGCATCCTGGGCGTGGAGATCGAGGCCGCAGGGGCGCTCAGGATTGCCGAGCGCTCTCGAGGCACACCGCGCATCGCGAACCGGCTGCTGAGGCGCGTGAGGGACTTCGTGGAGGTCCGGGCCGAGGGAAGGGTCACAGAGGAGCTTGCCATGGCGGGGTTGGAGCTCTTCGGAGTGGACGATCTGGGCCTGGACAAGGTGGACCGGGCGATCCTGGAGGCGCTCTGCAGGCGTTTCGCGGGTCAGGCTGTGGGCCTGACGACGCTGGCGCAGTGCATCGGGGAGGAGCCGGGCACGGTGGAGGACGCCTACGAGCCCTACCTTCTCCAGCAGGGGCTGCTTCGCAGGACCGCTCGGGGGCGGGTCGCCACCGCACGGGCTTTCGAGCACCTGGGGCTCGCAGGAGCCGGTGGTCCCGGGTTGACCCTAGCGTTGGGCTAAGGTCGTCGTCTCGGAGCCGCCTCGCGGCCCACTAGAGCGACCAGAACGAGGCACCATGCCCATCCTAACGACGATCATGCTTGCAGCGGGAAAGACCGCATCTCACGCTGCTTCGAAGTCCACCAACACGTCATCGGCTTCGGGGACCATATTCTACCTGCTCTTCCTGGTGGCCATCGGTTACCTGCTCTGGCGGATGTTCATGCGCCCCCAGTCCCAACGAGCGAAGCAGCAGCGCCAGCTGGCCTCGGAGATAGCGGTGGGTGACGACGTGCTTACCACCTCGGGGATCTTCGGTGTGGTGACGGAGATAGAGCCCGACCGGGTGACCCTGGAGGTGGCGCCCGAGACGAGCATCGTCATCCTGCGCACGGCCATCGCCCAGCGGCTCACCCCTGCCCTCGAGGAAGAGGGATCGGACTGGGACGATGCGGCCGAGGACTCCGCGGGCCATCCGGGGTCGGGCGCGGGCGCATCGCCACACGATGGGCCCCCGACGGAGTCAGGCGATGACGGGGCCGGGGACTGGCCAGAGCACTCAGGCGATGCCGATGCCGATGCCGAAGCTGATGGCGATGCCGATGGCGAAGCTGGAGGCGAGGACGTGGCGGGCGAGGGCGTGGCGGGCGAGGGTGCGGCGGGCGAGGGGAGTGGGGATCGATGAGGACGTCCCTGGTGGTCAGCCTGGTAGGGGTGGTGGCCGTCGTGGTCGGCGCTCTCGGCGCCACCTTCGCGGCAGGATGGGCCCCACGGCTCGGGCTGGACCTGGCCGGCGGGTTGTCTGTGGTCTACCAGCCTGCACACAAGGTTTCGTCGAACGTGATGAACGAGGCGATCACCATCATGACCGATCGGGTGGACGGGCTCGGGGTGTCGGGAGCGACCGTGTCCAGCCAGGGCAGCGACATAGTGGCCCAGATCCCGAGCGTGAGGAACACGAAGCAGGTGCTCTCCCTGCTCGGCACCACCGCACAGCTCTACTTCCGGCCGGTGCTGTGCTTCGCACCTGCCTACACGCCTCCGGCTCCGGCGAAGGGAGCGAAGAGCGCTCCGGCATCTCCTGGTCCCCTGCCGACGAGCTGCCCGACGCAGTACCAGACCACGGCCGCGAACCTCGCCGTGAAGCCCGATTCAGCTGCTGCGAACGGGTTCACCTCGAATCCCATCAGCCCCGACCCGAGCCTGGCTTCCTATCCGAGCACGCCCTCGTCGGCCGACACGCCTTCGGCCACGGTGCTGCTGCCAGCGGCACCGGGGACCACCCAGCAGGCGCAACGCTACCTTCTCGGTCCCTCCCAGCTATCGGGCTCGGCCATATCGTCTGCGTCGGCCCAGTTCACCACCGCGGGCCAGTGGGTGGTCGCTTACACGCTTACCTCCTCGGGCTCTGCGAAATGGGACGCGGTGGCCCAGCAGAACTTCCACCAGATGGTCGCCATAGACCTGGACGGGAAGGTGGAGTCCGCTCCGTTCATCCAGCCGACCCAGTCGAGCTTCACCTCCTTCGGCGGGCGGGGCCAGATCAGCGGTGGGTTCACCCAGGCGACAGCGAAGCAGCTCGCGCTCGTGCTCCAGTACGGCGCCCTGCCGGTGAGGCTGAACCGCATCACCACCCAGACTGTCTCGCCGACTCTCGGCAAGTCGTCGCTCAGGGCCGGGCTCGTGGCCGGACTAGCCGGCCTCGGCATCGTCATGCTCTACATGATCTTCTACTACAGAGCCCTCGGCGTGGTCGTGATCGGCGGGCTGGCCCTCACCGGCGGCCTGTTATGGGCGATCGTGTCCGCGCTCGGGCATTCGGGTCTGAATCTCACCCTCGATCTGGCGGGGGTGACCGGCGTGATCGTGTCGGTCGGTATCACGGTGGACTCCTATATCGTGTACTTCGAACGCCTGAAAGACGAGGCGCGCTCGGGCCGTTCGGTGCGCACCAGCGTGGACAAGAGCTTCCGGGGAGCCTTCAGGACGGTACTGGCGGCAGACGCGGTGTCCTTCATAGGAGCCTTCGTGCTCTGGTGGCTCGCCATCGGGACCGTGAAGGGCTTCGCATTCTTCCTCGGTCTGTCCACCCTGCTCGACGTCTTCATGACCTTCTTCTTCACCCGGCCACTGGTGATCATGCTGGGGCGCAGCTCCGCGGTGACCGATGCACCGGTGATCGGCATGTCGCGCGGTCTGGCAGTGACGAGTAACCCAGGGGTGCAGGCATGACGACCACGGCTCCTCCAGTGGAGGCAGCCGAGCCCCGCCGCCCGAACGCGTTCGTACGGCTCTACCGGGGTGAGACCTCCTTCGACTTCGTCGGGCGCCGGCGGCGCTGGTACCTCATATCGGCGCTCGTGATCCTGGCCGGCCTCAGCTCTATGGCGATCCGCGGCCTGAACCTCGGCATCGACTTCCGCGGCGGGACCGCCTGGGAGGTGGTGGCGCCAGGCGCCACAGTGGCCAAGGTCCAGAAGGTCGTCAGCGCAGCGGGGGTGTCCCAGCCGGTGGTCGAGATACTGGGAGGTCGCACCGTCGAGGTGCAGGCCGATCTGAACAAGCTCGCACCGGCTGTGAAGTCGCGCACCGAGCAGGCAGTCAGCACGGCGCTGGCTGCCGTGGCTCACGTCCCGGCTGACCAGGTCTCGATAAACGACGTGGGACCGACCTGGGGCGGTCAGGTGACCCAGAAGGCGATCATCGCGCTGGTGGTCTTCTTCTTCCTGATCGTGGCCTACATCTCCGTGCGCTTCGAGTGGAAGATGGCCGTGGCGGCTCTGGTGGCGGTCATACACGACCTGCTGGTCACCGCCGGTGTCTACTCGCTGACGGGCCTGCAGGTCACCCCCGACACCGTGGTGGCCATCCTCACCATCCTCGGCTACTCCCTATACGACACGGTCGTGGTCTTCGACCGGGTGGGGGAGAACACGAAGGGACTGGGTGCCTCGGGAAGGATGACCTACGAGGACGTGGTGAACCTCTCCATGAACCAGGTGCTCGCGCGGTCGGTGAACACCTCCCTGGTCGCCATCCTACCGGTGCTCTCCGTCCTGCTGATTGGTGCGGAGCTTCTCGGCGCGACCACCCTCCAGGAGTTCGGCCTGGCTCTCGTGATCGGACTCACCTCGGGAGCCTACTCGTCGATTTTCATAGCATCCCCCCTGCTGGCCGGGATGAAGGAGCGTGAACCCAGGTACGCGTCCATAAGGCAGAAGCTGGCGAACCGGGCCGACCGCGAGGGGTTGCTCACGCCGCGGGCGGCGGCGCTGCTGAACGCGTCCAGCTCCGGCGGACGCAGCTCCGGTGCGCGCAGCTCCGTCGGGCGGGGAAGGTCGCCTGGGGCAGGTCGCGCGGGTGGGCAGGGTGGGCAGGTGCTGCGCCCCTCCCAGCGTGGAGCTGGCCAGGTGCACTCCGGGCGCCAGGTCCGAGCACCCGACGGCTACGGCCAGTCCCCCGGAGTGGAAGATGGCGTGGGGGATGGTCCAATGGACCCGACCGACGAGGGCCTGGGGGTGCCGGCGGCCACCGGAGGTGCTCAGCGTCGAGCAGGTTCGACGGCACGCCCCGGTGGTCAGCGAAGGCCGCCGCCGCGCAAGGGCAAGGGGAAGCCCCGATCAAAGGGCGGCAAGCGCCGCTGAGGACGCCGGCCTCGCGGTCCACGGCTCGATGCCGATCGAGCAATATAACGGGTCTCGCAGGCCAGGTAGCCTAGAGCCATGAGCAGCGTCGCGACCATCCCCGAGCCCGGGGCATCACACGAGCTGCTGGCCGCGCCTCTCCTGGAGGCTCTCGATGCGGGGAGGCTCGATCGTGATCCCGCCGGGCGCTCCTACGTGCTCGAAGCCCTCGATGCTGCCTACGATGCTCACAGAGGCCAGCTCAGACGTACTGGCGAGCCTTACATCATCCACCCGGTAGCCGTAGCCACCATCGTCGCCCAGCTGGGACTCGACACCCAGGCGGTGGCCGCGGCTCTGCTGCACGACGCGGTGGAGGACACCGGCCTCACGCTCGGCGAGCTCGAATCTGGCTTCGGCCCAGAGCTGGCGGGCATCGTCGATGGGGTGACGAAGCTCGACAGGCTCCAGTTCGATTCGAAGGAGGCCCAGCAGGCAGCGACGGTGCGCAAGATGCTCGTCGCGATGGCCAGTGACTGGAGGGTCCTGGTGATAAAGCTGGCAGACCGCCTCCATAACATGAGGACCATCGGGGTGATGCCCGAGGAGAAGCAGAGGCGCATAGCAGCCGAGACCCTCGACATCTACGCGCCCCTCGCGCACCGGCTGGGTATCCAGGAGGTGAAGTGGCAGCTGGAGGACCTTGCCTTCGCGACGCTCCATCCGAAGCGTTATGCCGAGATCGACCAGATGGTCGCCGCCCGCGCCCCGGAGCGCGAGTCCTATATCGAGCGCGTGCTGGTGGCCGTGAGGGAGCGGCTGGCTGCCTCGGGGGTGGTGGCAGAGGTGACCGGCAGGCCTAAGCACCTCTGGAGCATCTACGAGAAGATGGTGGTCCGAGGAAAGGAGTTCGACGACATCTACGACCTGGTGGGCCTGAGGGTCGTCGTCGGCTCCGAGAAGGACTGCTGGGCTGCGCTCGGCTCCATTCACGCCATCTGGAGCCCCGTGCAGGGGCGATTCAAGGACTACATAAACACCCCTAAGTTCAACCTCTACCAGTCCCTGCACACCACGGTCGTCGGGCTCGAAGGAAAGCCCATAGAGGTCCAGGTGCGCACCGAGGAGATGCACAGGCGGGCGGAGTACGGCATAGCTGCACACTGGGACTACAAGGCGAAGGGACGCGGCCAGCCTGCAGCCTCCACAGCGGAGATGGCATGGCTGCAGCGGATCGTGGACTGGCAGGCCGACACGGCAGACCCACTGGAGTTCCTCCAGACCCTGAAGGTAGATCTCGACGAGGACGAGGTCTACGTCTTCACCCCCAAGGGGAGGGTGGTGGCCCTGCCGGCACGCTCCACACCGATCGATTTCGCGTACGCGATACACACCGAGGTGGGTCACCGCTGCATAGGGGCAAAGGTGAACGGCCGCCTGGTCCCTCTCGACAGCCGGCTCGAGTCCGCCAGCACGGTGGAGATAATCACCTCGAAGATCGCTTCGGCTGGACCATCGCGTGACTGGCTGCAGATAGTGGCCTCGCCGCGGGCGCGCAACAAGATCCGCCAGTGGTTCAGCCGGGAGCGGCGGGAGGATGCCATCGAGACGGGGCGCGAGGAGCTGCTGCGGGCAATGCGCAGGGAAGGCCTGCCGGTCCAGAAGCTGGCAGCCACGGATGCCCTCCAGGCGCTCGCGGCCACCATGAGCTTCGCGGACCTCGACGCACTCCATGCGGCCATAGGCGACGGGCACATCTCGGCACGCTCTGTCGCCCAGCGCCTGGTGCGCGAGCTCCACGGTTCGGCTTATGACGAGCAGGCGCCTACCACGGCTCGACCCTCGGAGCGCTCGCGCCGGCGCCGGTCACCGGCTGGCGTGTACGTGGAGGGACTCGACGACGTGATGGTGAGGCTGTCGCGCTGCTGCACACCGGTCCCCGGCGACGAGATCGTGGGCTTCGTCACCCGTGGTCGAGGCGTCAGCGTCCACAGGGCCGATTGCTCGAACGCTGCCAGCCTCGTCGAAGGCCAGGTGGAACGCCTCATCGAGGTCGAATGGGACGGGGGTGCATCCGGCTCGTTCGTGGCCTCCGTCGAGGTTCTCGCCTTCGACAGGGCGAGGCTTCTCGCGGATGTGACCCGCGTGGTATCCGAGCATCACCTGAACATCGTCTCCTCTCTCAGCCAGACGTCTCCGGACAGGGTCAGCCGGATGAGGTTCGACGTGGAACTGGCCGACCCTGGGCATCTGGATTCGCTCCTGGCCTCCCTGAAGCACATAGACGGCGTGTTCGACGCCTTCCGCACCCTGCCCGGCAGGAAGGCATGACCGCCTCCACCGAGGCAGAGGATCTTGGCCAGGTTCCAGAACCCGGGAGCGCAGGCAGCGCAGATGGGCTGTCCAGCGCCACACCGATCCAGGCACCTCTGGGTACGAAGGACGTCCTGTGGCCGGAGTCCGCCCGCTGGGAGGCGCTGATCGCCCTGTTCCGCTCCATTGTCACGCGGGCCGGTTTCGGCCTGCTGGTCTCGCCGGCCTTCGAGGACGTCCGGCTCTTCCGGCGCGGGATCGGGGACGAGAACGAGGTGGTGGGCAAGGAGATGTACGAGTTCGCCGACCGCTCTGGCCGGCGGCTGGCATTGCGCCCCGAGGGAACGGCCTCGGTGGTCAGGGCTTACGTCCAGCACCGACCGCCCACGCCCTGGAAGGCCTGGTACGCGACCCAGGCGTTTCGCTACGAGCGCCCCCAGGCAGGCAGGTATCGCCAGCACCACCAGTTGGGGGTGGAGGCCGTCGGGGTGGCTGACCCCGAGATGGACCTGGAGGTGATCGAGCTGGCCCACCAGCTCTACAGGTCGGTAGGGCTATCCAGGGTCACCCTCAGGCTCAACACCATGGGATGCTCCCTGTGCCGACCAGCATTCATCGAGGCCCTGCTGGCCTATCTGTCCTCGAGGTCAGGGCAGCTCTGTGGTGCCCATGCGGACACCTTCGCGGCCAACCCCCTGAGAGTCCTCGACTGCAAGAAGGATGAGTGCCGTGCCGTCACCTCGGAGGCCCCGCGCCTGGCAGGGCTTCTCTGCGACGAGTGCAGTGCCCACTTCGCCAGCGTCCGCGATGGCCTGGATGCTTTGGGCATCGAGTACCTGCTCGACGAGCGGCTGGTGCGCGGCTTCGACTACTACACGAGGACCACCTTCGAGTTCCAGGCAGAGTCCCTCACCTCGGCCCAGAGCGCCATCGGTGGAGGAGGGCGCTACGACGGCCTGGTGGAGGCCATCGGTGGCCCCCCGACGCCGGCTGTCGGTTTCGGGGTCGGCATCGAGCGGCTCCTGCTGGCCTGCGATGCCGAAGGGTGCTTCGAGGTGCCGGGCCCAGCACCTCAGGTGTTCGTGGTGGATCTCACGGGCGGCAAGCTCGCTCGAGACATCGCGAGGGAGCTGCGAAGGGAGGGACTCCGGGTCTCCAGGAGCTACGAGAACCGCTCGATGCGCTCACAGCTACGCCAGGCCGACCGTTCGGGAGCGACACTGGCCGTGATAGTGGGTCCCGAGGAAGCTGCTGGCTCCAGTGCGACGCTTCGGGAGCTGCGCCAGCCGTCACACCAGCCGTCGCGCCAGCCGTCGCGCCAGGAGAGCGTGTCACGCAGCGAGCTAGCCGATCGAGTTCTGGAGCTGCTCGGGAACGCCACCACTGACGTATTGGATGTAACTGCCGGCGAAGGGATGCCATGACCGAACCTGATTCGCAGCTCAGTGACCCGAGGCCTGGTGAGGTGCCTGCCATGGCCTCGGGAGCCACCTCCATGCGCTCGCACATGTGCGGAGAGCTGACGGTGGCGGAGGTGGGCCAGACGGTGCGGGTATGTGGCTGGGTGGCCCACCGGCGCGCTCATGGCGAGCACCTCGCCTTCCTGGACCTGCGCGACCACACCGGGATCATCCAATGCGTCGTCGACGGCACCACCGAGGCCAGGTCGGAATGGGTGCTCATGGTCGAGGGAACCGTCAGGCTGCGGCCCGAAGGCACCGCGAACCCAGAGCTGCCCACTGGTGAGGTGGAGATCGGGGACGCCAGGGTGGTCACCCTCTCGCGGGCCGATCCACCGCCGTTCCCCCTGGACGACAGGACCGAGACAGACGAGGCAGTCCGCCTCCGCTACCGGTTCGTCGACCTTCGCAGGGAGCGAATGCAGCGGAACCTGCGGCTGCGCTCCAGGGTGGTCCACGCCCTCAGAGCCTCCCTCGTGGCCGACCGGTTCTGCGAGGTCGAGACACCATTGCTCTGGACCCCCACCCCCGAGGGGGCCAGGGAGTTCGTCGTGCCGGCCCGCCAGCACCCGGGGAAGTTCTATGTCCTTCCCCAGAGCCCCCAGATCGCGAAGCAGCTGCTGATGGTAGGTGGGCTCGACCGGTACTTCCAGGTAGCCAGGTGCCTGCGCGACGAGGACCTGAGGGCAGACCGCCAGTTCGAGTTCACCCAGCTCGACGTCGAGGCATCCTTCGTGAGTGCCGAGGATGTTCGGTCGGTGGTCTCCAGAGCTGTCCTGGCAGCTACCCGTGCTGCAGGCATCGAGGCTCTATACCCAGCCGGTGCGGACCCAAACGGTGCGGACCCAAACGGTGCGGACCCAGCCGGTGCGGACCCAAACGGTGCGGACCCAAACGGTGCGGACCCAAACGGTGCGGACCCAGCGAGCATCCCCACACTCACCTGGCACGATGCCATGGACAGGTACGGCACCGACAAGCCAGACCTGAGGATCGGGGTGTCCCTGGTGGATCTGGACGGGGTTCTCGCGGCCACCGAGGCCAGGGCACTGGTCGCCCCCTCGCGCCGGGCGCTCCTGGTGCGGGGCGGAGCGGACATGGCACGGAATCGCCTGGACGCCCTGGTGGATCGTGCGCGATCGCTAGGGGCAAAGGGGCTTGCCTGGTTCAAGGTCCGCTCCGGGGAGGGTGGTGGTCTGGCCCTGGACTCCCCGCTGGACAAGTTCCTCTCCGAGTCGGAGCGCACGGGGATGGTCGAGGCCACCGGCGCAGCTCCTGGCGACATGGTCCTGGTGGTGGCCGACGAGTGGCGGCGCGCCTGCGAGGTGCTCGGCACGCTCAGGGTCGACCTGCTGGCACCTAGCGCTGGTGAGGGCGCGAGGAAGCTGGCGTTCTGCTGGGTGGTCGACTTTCCCCTGTTCGACGGTGTGGACGAGGAAGGCAGGCCGATGGCTGCCCACCATCCCTTTACCATGCCACATCCAGACGACGTCGAAGTCATGGGGTCGGATCCGGCCAAGGTGCGCGCGCAGGCATACGACCTGGTGCTGAACGGCTGGGAGCTCGGTTCAGGCTCCATCAGGATCCATGACCCCGCGATCCAGGCGGCGGTCTTCGATGCACTGGGCCTCAGCCCGGTCGAAGCCGAGGCGCGCTTCGGGTTCCTCCTGTCGGCATTGCGATCGGGCGCCCCGCCTCACGGCGGCTTCGCCGTAGGGGTGGATCGGCTGGTATCCCTGCTGGCTGGGGAGGATTCCATCCGCGAGGTGATCGCCTTCCCGAAGACCCAGTCGGGTGCCGACCCCATGACCGGTGCGCCGAAGGAGCTCGCCCCATCGGTTCTCGTGGAGCTGGCACTCGGGGTGAGCCCTGGCGGCCGGAGAGCCGGTGCACCAGGAGTCGCCCGAACCGGGGCGGAGCCGTGACCGTCACAGAGTCCAGGTAGGCAGGGGTATGTCCGAGGGGCCTTCGGGCTTGTTCGAGTCGGCGGCTCTGGCCAGGATGTCCGAGCGAGCGCCGCTCGGAGCCCGTCTTAGACCTAGGAGCTTCGACGAGGTGGTGGGTCAGCAGCACCTGGTGTCCGAGGGGGCTGCATTCAGGCGGATGGTGGAGACCGACCGGTTGGTGTCATCGATCCTCTACGGACCGCCTGGCACCGGGAAGACCACCCTTGCCCGGCTGGTGGCCACGATCACCGGAAAGGCCTTCGTAGCGCTCAGCGCGCCGAGCGCGGGCGTGGCGGACGTGCGACGTTCGCTTGCCGAGGCGGCGGGCCGTCTAGGTGAGCATGGGCAGGGCACGATCCTCTTCATCGACGAGGTCCACCGGTTCAGCAGGACCCAGCAGGACAGCCTCCTCGAGCCAGTGGAGGAGGGTCTGGTGGTCTTCATGGGGGCGACGACCGAGAACCCCTTCTTCGCCCTGAACTCGCCGCTCGTGAGCCGGGCGGTCCTCTGGAGGCTGGAGCCCCTGGGTGACGAGGAGCTGGTCATCGTGGTCACCCGTGGGCTGGACGCATGCGGCCTGGCTGCCGACCACGAGACCATCCAGGCGATCGTCCGCGCCGCCGACGGTGACGCCCGCTCGGCTCTTGGCATAGTGGAGCGCGCTTCGGTTCTGGCCGACGGGTCGACACTCCAGGCCAGCCACCTGGCCGGCGTCATGGCTGGTCGGATGATCCACCAGGGGCCAGATGCCCATTACGACCAGGCCAGTGCTTTCATAAAGTCCATCAGGGGATCTGACCCGGATGCAGGCCTCTACTGGATGGCCCGGATGCTCGAGGGTGGCGAGGATCCGCGGTTCCTGGCAAGGCGTCTGGTGATCCTGGCGAGCGAAGACGTAGGCATGGCCGATCCACAGGCTCTGGTGGTGGCGACCGCAGCAGGCCAGGCAGTGGAGCTGGTGGGGATGCCCGAGGCAGCCCTGAACCTCGCCCAGGCGGTGGTGTACCTCGCCACCGCTCCGAAGTCGAACTCCGTGACCGTAGCCCTGTCCAGGGCGAGGGAGGACGTCCGCAGCGGACCGCTCTCAGTGGTGCCCGCGCACCTGGTGGACGGGCACTACCGGGGAGCCGAGGTTCTGGGCGACCCAGGTGCCTACGTCTACCCCCACGACGATCCCCGAGGATACGTGGAGCAGGAGTACATGCCATCGGCCCTGCGGGGATCCCGCTACTACGAGCCGAGCGAGCGCGGCTACGAGGCGGAGATCCAGACACGCCATCCGGGCAGCCAGCAGCGGTGACCAGGCCGCGTGTCGCAGGCCTCGGCGCGGCCTTGGCGCTGCAGGTGGCGATGCTGGTGGCCCCGATGATTCTCGCTCCCGCGCCATCAGCTGCGGCCCTGTCAGCCTCTGCTTGGCTGGCTGGTGGTCTGGTGCCGGTGCCCGGTGGCGGCGCAGCCCTGCCGCTGAACGTGAAGCTCGTCGGCAGCCTGGCGCCCAGCACGCCGGTTGGCTTCGACGTGGTCCTCCGGCCGCGCGACCCCACTGCCCTGGAGCGCTACGCAGAGGAGGTCTCCACCCCGGGATCGGACCTCTATCGTCACTACCTGGCCCGCGGGGCATTCGCTGAGCACTTCGGCCCCACCAGTCGCAGCGTGGACGAGGTGGAGGCCTGGATGCGAGCAGCCGGGCTGGACCCGGGCCCTGTGAGCCCGAACGGGCTTGTCATCCAGGCCAGGAGCAGCGCAGGCCAGATCCGCCTGGCGCTCGGTACCGAGCTGGTCGAGTACCGGACTGCCGGTGGCCGCACGGCGCGAGCCCCGGCGTCCAGCCCGGAGGTGCCTCGTGAGCTGGTGGGGATTGTCCAGGCAGTGGTGGGTCTGTCGAACCTGGCACGACCGCGCTCGGCGGGAATCCTGCGGAGGATCACGGGCGCCACCTCGGACGGCTCGGGATCCACGCCCGAGGCCTGTGCAGCGGAGAGCTCCGTCGCAGCATCGGCCAACTCCTATACGGCCGAGCAGGTCGCCGGGAGCTACTCCTTCAGGCCCCTGTACGCCGAGGGCATGTTCGGCCAGGCCACGACGGTGGCGGTCTTCGAGCTGGAGCCCTACCTGGCATCAGACGTGGCAGCCTACGAATCCTGCAACGGCGAGGGGGGGACCGTATCGAACGTGTACGTGGACGGAGGCTCGGGATCGGGGGCTGGCAGTGGGGAGGCCGCTATGGACATAGAGACCATCTCCGCCCTGGCCCCGGCGGCCAGGATACTGGTATACGAAGGCCCCGATTCGGGCCAGGGATCCCTGGACGTGTACAACGCGATAGCAGCCTCGGACACCGCCCAGGTCGTCTCGACGAGCTGGGGGCTCTGCGAGCCGGAGCTGGGTGGAGCCGAGATATCAGCCGAGGCGACGATATTCGAGGAGATGGCCGCGCAGGGCCAGACGGTGCTCGCATCGGCAGGTGACGCCGGCTCGGAGGACTGCTACACGCCTGGCGGAACGGCTGACAGCGAGCTGGCGGTGGACGACCCGGGCAGCCAGCCATGGGTGACTAGCGTAGGTGGCACCACGATGACGTCCCCGGGCCCGCCCCCCGTGCAGAGCGTCTGGAACGACCAGTCCGGAGCAGGGGGAGGGGGGGTCTCCGAGGCCTGGCAGATGCCGTCGTGGCAGACCGGACCGGGTGTAGTCAACGCCTACTCCACCGGGGTCCCCTGCGGCGCACCCGCTGGGGCATACTGCCGCGAGGTGCCAGACGTGTCGGCGCTGGCAGATCCCGACCACGGGATCGTGATCTTCTACGAGGGCTCCTGGGCGGTCTTCGGCGGCACCAGCCTCGGCCCGCCCGTGTGGGCTGCCCTGGTGGCCCTGGCGGACGGTGGATGCCCGGTGGTGGGGCAAGGTTCGGGGTCTCCGGCCTCGTCGACTGCCGGCCAGCCGGCGACGCCGGCACCGGTGGGTTTCATGAACCCTGCCATCTACCGGCTGGCTTCTGGCGGGGACTCCCCGTTCGATCCTGTGACCGAAGGCGACAACCAATACTTCCCGCCGGATCCAGCCCCGAGCTATCCCTACCCGCCCGGACCCTACTTTCCGGCCACCTCGGGCTACAGCCTGGCGGCAGGATGGGGTACGCCGGTGGCCTCGGCGCTGGTGGCGGACCTGGAGCCGGGAGAGACCTGCCCACCACCCGAGGCAACTGGGCCGCCAGTGCCCCCACCTCCCGAGCCCGCCGCAGGGGTGCCGCCCGAGCAGGGGTACTGGGTTCTGGCCGATGGCGGCAGGATATGGGCGTATGGCAACGCGGGCTATGCAGGTTCGCAGCCGGCCCCAGGCGGATCGCACTTCGCCGGCATGGCGCCGGTGCCAGGAGGAGGCGGTTACTGGCTGGCAGCCTCCGACGGCATCGTCGAAGCCTACGGAGATGCTCGCTTCTACGGTTCCATGGCGGGCAGGGCGCTGACCGGGAGCATCGTGGGGATCGCGGCCGATCCGGCTGGTACCGGCTACTGGCTGCTCAGCTCCACCGGCGAGGTGATGGCCTTCGGGTCGGCTCGCTCCTATGGTTCGGCACCCCCCCTCGGGCGCTCCGCGAGCGCGGTGGGGATCGCGGCCGATCCGGCTGGTACCGGCTACTGGCTGCTCAGCTCCACCGGCGAGGTGATGGCCTTCGGGTCGGCTCGCTCCTATGGTTCGGCACCCCCCCTCGGGCGCTCCGCGAGCGCGGTGGGGATCGCGGCCGATCCGGCTGGTACCGGCTACTGGCTGCTCAGCTCCACCGGCGAGGTGATGGCCTTCGGGTCGGCTCGCTCCTATGGTTCGGCACCCCCCCTCGGGCGCTCCGCGAGCGCGGTGGGGATCGCGGCCGATCCGGCGGGTACCGGCTACTGGCTGCTCAGCTCCACCGGCGAGGTGATGGCCTTCGGGTCGGCTCGCTCCTATGGTTCGGCACCCCCCCTCGGGCGCTCCGCGAGCGCGGTGGGGATCGCGGCCGATCCGGCGGGTACCGGCTACTGGCTGCTCAGCTCCACCGGCGAGGTGATGGCCTTCGGGTCGGCAGCCTTCTACGGCTCCCCGGGACCAGGAGGGTCGAGCGCACGGCTCCTCGCCATCGGCGTCTCGGGATGACTCCTGGGGGCCCATGTCCTAGCATTGGCTGCTCATGAGCGTGACGGACTGGGTACTGCTGGCTGCATCCATCCTGGCCGGGGCTTCTGCGCTGGTCCTGTGCCTCGCCGCGGCATCCCTGCGGCGCACGCTCGCGGAGCTCTCCAGGCTGACCCGCCAGCTCGGCGAGGAGACCGCTCCTCTGGTTCACCAGGCACGGGTGGTGGTCGACCATGCCGCCACGGAGATGGTGAGGGTGGGTGACGTGCTCTCCTCCACCGAGGCCGTGACGGCGACGGTGGACTCGGCCTCCAGGCTTGCACACAGAGTATTCGCGAGCCCTGTGGTGAAGGTGCTGGCCTTCGGGGCCGGCGTCGGGTCGGGCACCCGACGGATCCTGGGGCGCGAGCGGTGATGCATCGCCTGAGGTGGCTCGTCGCAGGTGCCATGCTCGGCGTGGTATCCGCATCCTGGGCGCGCCGGCGGATCGAGCGCCTGGCTGAACGCGTGGCTCCTGGATCGGTGGCGGGTCGGGTGTCGGATGCAGTAAGGGGTGCCCTCGGCGGCGCTTCGGACCGTGTCCAGGATGCGCTCGACGTGGGGCGTCTGGAGGCTCGCCGGCGCGCCGAGGAGCTCCGGAGCGACCTCCACCCGGTACGGGACCCGACCAGCCGTATTCGCCGTAGCCGGTAGGATCGTGTGTCGTGCACAGAGGACCGTGTAGATGAAGGCTGACGAGCTTCGCGGTGCCTTCGGCAGATTCTTCCAAGACAGAGGGCACGTCCTCGTGCCCTCGGCGAGCCTGATCCCGCACGATCCGACGGTGCTCTTCACGATCGCGGGGATGGTCCCCTTCAAGCCCTACTTCCTCGGTGAGGAGCCGGCGCCATGGCCACGGGCGACGAGCGTGCAGAAATGCTTCAGGACCGTCGACATCGACATCGTGGGTTCCACCGACAGGCACTGCACGTTCTTCGAGATGCTAGGCAACTTCAGCTTCGGCGACTACTTCAAGGACCGAGCAATCGAGATGGCCTGGGAGCTGGTGACCGAGGTGCTGGGAATAGACCCGGAGCGGCTGTGGGCCACGGTCTACCAGAACGACGACGAAGCTGCCGAGCTCTGGACCGAGGCCGTCGGGCTGCCGCAGGAGCGGGTCCAGAAGATGGGAGAGGACAACTTCTGGCGGATGGGCGAGACCGGACCGTGTGGTCCCTCGTCGGAGATCTACTTCGACAAGGGGGATGCATTCGGCGAGGCCGGCGGTCCGAGCCGGGGCGGGGCGGAGCGCTACGTGGAGATCTGGAACCTGGTCTTCATGCAGTCCAACCGGAGGGCCGACGGCACGGTGGAGGACCTGCCTAGGCGCAACATAGACACTGGAGCGGGGCTAGAGCGCATCCTGCCCATCGTCCAGGGCAAGGACTCCCTCTTCGCCACCGACCTCATGCTTCCCGTGCTCCAGGAGGTGGAGGATCTGAGCGGTCACCACTACGGGGCCGATGCCGGGGACGACGTGGCCATCAGGATCCTCACGGACCATGCGCGGGCCATGGCAATGCTGGTGGCAGACGGGGTGCTGCCCTCGAACGAGGGGCGTGGCTACGTCCTTCGCCGGGTCATAAGGCGGGCTCTGCTGCGTGCCGAGCGGCTGGGGGTGACCGGAACCGTGACCCCGAGGCTGGCTCGCGCTGCGGCGTCGACACTGGGTGCTGCGTACCCCGACCTGGTGGCCCAGCTGGACCTGGTCTCGGAGGTTCTCGAGAGGGAGGAGGGACGCTTCAGGAGCACCCTGGCCTCGGGCTCGGCCATTCTCGCCGAGTTCATCTCGACCGGCATGGCAGGTCCGGGGGATTCAGGACCTGCCGGAGCAGCCCCACAGGAAGATCTCCCCGGCGGTGGCGCTGCCAGCGAACCCGGCGGTGGCGCTGCCAGCGAACGCGGCGGTGGCGCTGTCAGCGAACCCGGCGGTGGCGCAAAGGTGGTCCCAGGTGAGCTGGCGTTCCGCCTTCACGACACCTACGGCTTCCCGGTCGAGCTCACCGCCGAGATCGCTGCGGAGGCTGGTCTCGGAGTCGACATGGAGGGCTTCGAGTCGCACATGGCGGATCAGCGAACGCGGGCCAGGGCTGCGACGAAGGCCGCTCGTATGCCTGGTGGGGAGGAAAGCTACCGCCTGCTGGCAGACGAGGTGGGTCCGAGTGCCTTCGTCGGCTACAGCGAGTACCAGGCTGCTGCACGCGTGGTGGCTGTGCTGGCCGGCAGCGAGCCCGACAGGGCAGAGGTAATCCTCGACAGGACCCCTTTCTATGCGGAGGCCGGCGGCCAGGTCGGCGACAGGGGGGTGGTGACGACCGAGACCGGCCGGGCCTACGTGCTCGACACCCAGAAGGCACCGGGCGGCCTGGTGGTGCACCACTGCAGGCTGGAAGGGATGGTGGAGGCCGGGCAGGACGCGCTGGCCGTCATCGACGCCGAGCGTCGGGAGGCCACGCGGAGGAACCATACCGGCACCCACCTCCTGCACAGCGCCCTCAGGCAGGTCCTGGGTGACCATGTTCGCCAGCAGGGCTCCCTGGTGGGTCCGGACCGCCTCAGGTTCGACTTCTCCTCGCCGAGAGGCCTTCGGCCCGAGGAGATCGACGAGGTGGTGGCTCTCGCGAACGCAGACGTGTTGGCAGACTCGCCTGTGCGGGTATTCGAGACCTCGAAGGCCGAGGCCGAGGCACTCGGAGCCCTGGCGTTCTTCGGTGACAAGTACGGAGAGCGTGTCCGGGTGGTGGAGGCAGGGCGGCACTCCGTGGAGCTCTGTGGGGGCACCCACGTGGACTCGCTCGGGATGATCGGTCCCATCACCGTCCTCTCCGAGAGCTCGATCGGCTCGGCGAGCCGCCGGATAGAGGCTATGAGCGGGCAACGCTCCTTGGCTCTCTTCGCCGAGAGGCGCAGGATGCTCGAGGAGGCCGCACGCCTGCTCAAGGTGGAGCCAGACGGGGTCCCCGAGGCGATCGAGCGGCTGATCGAGCGCCAGCGCCAGGCCGAGCAGGAGCTCGCTCGCCTGGCCCGCAGGGCGCTCGAGGAGGAAGCGGCTTCCCTGGTGCTCGAAGCCATTCCCTCGAAAAGCCTTCCGGGGTCGGTCGTCGTGTCGCGCCGGGACGGGCTCGATCCTGATGGGCTCAGGCATCTGGCCGACGAGATCCTTAGGCGCGGTCAGCTGGTCGCGGTGGTGCTGGCCGGCTCGCCTGACGGGGCCCGGGCGACCATAGCGGTAGCGAGCAACTCGGAAGTGAATGCGTCGTCACTGGTGAAGGAGCTGGCCGCGCACGTGGGTGGCGGCGGCGGGGGCAGCGAGCACCTGGCTGTGGCGGGAGGCAGGGACCCGGCGGGAATCCCGGCGGCCATATTGGCGGCCCGCGTGGCCCTCGGCACCGGGGAAGGTGGGTAGTTGCGCTGCATGGGAGTGGACCTCGGCGCCCGCCGGATCGGCGTCGCGCTCTGCGACTCCCAGGGCATCCTCGCCTATCCCCTCGAGACCGTGATCCGCGATGGCGATGGCGGCCTGGAGCGCATCGCGGACCTCGCCATCTCCCAGGAGGTGAAGACCGTGGTGGTGGGGATGCCGATCTCCATGAACGGCAGGACGGGAGAGGCTGCACGCCTCGCAGCGCTCGATGTGGCGACGCTCGTAGGGCGCCTGGCGCCGGAGGGGATCGATGTGGTCACTATCGACGAGCGCCTGACGACGCTCCACGCGCGCCGCACCCTGGCCGAGGCAGGCAGGCGCCCCAGGCGTGCGGGCGAGGTGGTGGATCAGGTGGCTGCGGTGATCATTCTCCAGACCTGGATGGACCGGGAGTCCGCACGGAAGACATCGGGCCGGGCCACATGAGCGAGATGCCGCCGGAGGAAGTCTCGCCGGCGAACGAGACCACCACCGGGTCATCGCTGAAGAGGCTCTGGAGTCATGGGCTCGTCGTGGGGCTTCTCGGGGTGGCCCTGGTGGCGATCGGGGTCCTGGCCTGGGGCATCTACTGGTACGAAGGCCAGGTGAACCCAGGGCACGAGGGCGCGGCGGTGGTGGTCAGCGCCAGGTCGGGTACGAGCATCTCCGGATTCGCGAGCTCTCTCAGCCACCAGGGCGTCATAGCGTCGACACTTGCCTTCAGGATCTATACCCTCATCCACGGAAGCCCGATGCTGCTACCAGGCAGGTACCTGATGCACAAGCACATGGCCTTCTCCGCTGTGCTGGCGGGGATCAGCCAGGGCCCCGACGTGTTCGATATAGCCGTGCCCGCTGGGTTCACCGTCGCCGAGCTCGCCCGGCGCATGGGAGAGATGCCGGGCCGTGAGGAGGCGTCCTTCTACCGGGCAGCGACGGACGGGAGCGTCCGCTCTCCCTATCAGCCCGCTGGCTCGGATAACCTCGACGGCTTGCTCGGCACAGGCGTCTACCAGGTGCTGCCCGACGAGACGAACGCAGCGATCCTGCGCCAGATGGTCGCGCGCTTCGACTCCGAGGCTGCAGGTGCAGGGTTGGCGAGCCGGGCGAGGGCGCTTGGCGTCACGCCTTACCAGGCCGTGATCGTGGCGTCGATCGTCCAGAAAGAGGGCGTTTACCAGGAGAACGACGCGAAGGTGGCACGGGTGATCTATAACCGGCTGGCTGCGGGCATGCCGCTCCAGATGGACTCGACGGTGCTCTACGCGATTGGCCAGGACGGCGGTCCAGTCACCCATGCAGACGAGCAGATACCGAGCCCCTACAACACCTACCTGAACCGGGGCCTGCCGCCCACGCCGATCGCATTCCCCTCCGCGGGAGCCCTCCAGGCGGCACTGAAGCCTGCCCCTGGGGCATGGCTCTACTTCGTGGTGGTATCCCCGTCCGGGCGTGAAGCCTTCTCGGACACCTTTCCCGAGCAGTTGGCAAACGAGAAGCTCGCCCAGCAAAGGGGGCTCGGATGAACCAGGAGAGGGCAGCTCAGAACTCCGGCCGGCCCAGGTGGCCATCGGCAGCGTCACGGGTGGTGGGGGTCATGGGAGACCCGGTAGCCCACTCGCTGTCCCCGACCATCCACCAGGCCGCGTTCGAGGCGATGGGCATCGACTGGGTGTCGGTCGGCTTCCACGTGACCCCGCCTCGGCTGGCCGACGCGATGCGTGGGATGAGAGGCCTCGACGTAGCGGGGATGTCGGTCACCATGCCCCACAAGAGCGCCGTGGTGGCCGAGATGGACGAGCTGTCGAGCGTTGCAGCGAAGCTGGGGGCAGTCAACTGCATCACCAACCAGGCAGGCAGGCTGGTGGGTGACAACACCGACGGAGAGGGCTTCCTGCGTGCGCTGGCCGAGGGCACCGGGATGGATATCGCCGGTGCCAGATGCGTGGTGATAGGTGCCGGTGGAGCTGCGCGGGCTGTTATCCTGGCTCTCGGTGATGTCGGAGCAGCCGAGGTGGCTGTAGTGAACCGGAGTGCCGACCGTGCGGCTTCTGCCGCCAGGCTCGCCGGGCAGGCGGGGCGGCTGGGCGAGCCGGAGGACCTCTACGATGCGGACCTTGTCGTGCAGGCGACACCTGCGGGCATGGCTGGCGTAGCCGGCGTGTCTGCACTGCCCGGGATCCCACTCGATGCCCTGGGGCCCGGCAAGACGGTGGTGGACATCGTGGTCAACCCGCCCGAGACCGAGCTGGTGCTGAGAGCACGTGCAACGGGTGCGCGTGCGATAGGTGGTCTGGGGATGCTGGTCCACCAGGCCGCCATTGCCATAGAGAGATGGACCGGCACGTCGCCGCCCGTGGATGCGATGTGGAAGGCAGTCGATGCCAGGGGAGCTCTGGGGGGTGATCTGCGCTGACGACTCTCATCGACCACCGCCCCTCTGGCGGCTATCGCCACAGGGATCGCGGGGTCGCTCAGCTCCTCAGGCTCGACTACGCGCTGGTGCTGGTAGCGATCGCCACCGCGATGATCGGCGTGGTCATGGTCTACTCGGCTACGCGTGCGAAGCTGGAGCTGGCGGGCATCGACCCCCATTACTACCTGGTTCGACAGGCGGCATTCGTGGCGGTGGGCATAGCCGTGATGCTGACGCTCGCGTTCGTGGACTACCGCTGGCTGGCTCATGCCAGTGGGGTGCTCTACGTGGGTCTGGTCCTGGCGCTGCTGGCGATGTTCACGCCGCTCGGGTCGAGTGCCCTCGGTGCCACCCGCTGGTTCCAGCTGGGTCCGGTACAGGTGCAGCCGTCTGCCTTCGGTTCTCTGGTACTCATAGTCGTGGTAGCCACGTTCTGCGACCGGCGTAACGACGGACTCGAGGCGATGGACCTGGTGAAGCTGATCGCTCTGGCCGCGCTGCCGATCCTGCTGGTGATAAAGCAGCCGGATCTGGGCTCTGGGATAGTCATGGGAATCGTGTTGGCGGTGATGCTCGTGGCAGCCGGGGTTCCAGCCAGGTACTTGGTCGCTCTGGTGGTCATAGGGGTGCTCGGCGTGGTGGCCGTTCTGCACCTCGGTCTGCTGAAGCACTACCAGATCGAGCGCCTGACGGGATTCCTGCACCAGGGCAAGGGCACGCAGAGCTCCACCTACAACGTCATTGAGTCCAAGGCGGCCATCGGATCGGGGGGGATGTTCGGTACAGGGCTGTTCAAGGGCGCACAGACGAACCTCTCCTACGTGCCCTCGCAGCAGACCGACTTCATCTTCTCTGCCGTCGGGGAGCAGCTCGGCTTCGCCGGAGCAGCTACGGTGCTCGCGCTTCTCGGCGTGGTGGTCTGGCGGGTGATGCGAGCCGCGCAGCTTGCACGTGATCCTTTCGGGAGGATGCTGGCTGCAGGCGTCTTTGCCCTGCTCGGTTTCAGCGTGTTCGAGAACGTCGGCATGACCATGGGTCTGATGCCAGTGGCGGGGATACCGCTTCCCTTCTTGAGCTATGGCGGCTCGGCTACGGTGGTCTTCTTCGCTGCGGTAGGCATTGCCCTCTCGGTGCATCTGCGCCACCAGCGGTGAGCGATGAGCCAGCTGTCGAGTCCGGCCAGGCGTGGCGGCTGGTGGTGGTGGCAGGCGTCGAGATGCACCTGCCTGCTGCCAACCCGGAGGTCCTGCTGCGCGAAGCTGGATCGCCCTGGCGGGAGCTGCGCATACCGGTTGGTCTGGCCGAGGGCACTGCCATCGCACAGGCATTCCATGGCGTGGCGAGCCCGAGACCGCTCACCCACGCTCTAGTGGCCACGCTGCTCGAGTCCCACGAGGTGCATCTGGAGGCAATGCGGATCACGGGCAGGATAGGGAAGGTGTTCGTCGCCGAGATCGAGACGGTGGGCCCTCGCGGTCGCCAGGTGGTGGACTGCCGGCCTTCTGATGCCATGGCGCTGGTACTGCGAAGCCGCCTGCCGGCGCCGATGCTCGTGGCGGAGGAGCTGTTCGGCCCCGTGAGCTGAGCCTCGAAGGAGAGGAAGCCTCAGCCAGGACCTGCCTGGCCGCTCGCCATTGCCGGGATCTGGCGGGCCATCGCCTCTGGCGTGGTGGCCGATCGGGCGCCCTCGTCGGAGATCCGCGCCAGGATGGCTACGAGGATGTAGTTCGCCACCAGGGACGATCCACCATAGGCCATGAATGGCAAGGTCAGGCCGGTTAGCGGCAGGAGCCTCACGATGCCCGCCATGATGAACAGTGCCTGCAGGCCGAGGACCACGGTCAGGCCTGCCGCTGCCAGCTTCGCGAAGTCCGAGCGCGCGGTCTGGGCGATGCGGAAGCCGGTACCGACGAGGAGCAGGAATGCGGCGACGATGATCGTGGTGCCGAGCAGCCCCATCTCCTCGCCGAAGGCGGCGAAGATGAAGTCGGTCGTGACGGCCGGGACGAAGCTCGGGTGCCCGAGACCCAGACCGGTGCCGATCAGCCCACCGGTCCCCATTGCATAGAGGCCCTGGACCAGCTGGTAGGAGGCATTGTTCACATAGGGCCAGGGATCCAGCCAGATGGTGATCCGCTCGTTCACCTGGCTGAAGAGGTGGCTCCCCACGAAGGTCCCGAGCGCGAACAGCCCCAAACCGATGAGTATCCACGCGATGCGGCCGGTGGACAGCCAGAGCAGGGATATGAACAGGACGAAGATCAACAGCGCGAAGCCGACGTCGTGTTCGGCGGCCAGGACGAGCATGGTGAGTCCCCATACGAGGAAAAGGGGGCCGAGCGCACGGGGCTGGAGGAAGAGGCGGTTCCCGATCCTCACCGTGGCCATCGAGAGCATCTCGCGCTTCTCGGCGAAGTAGGAGGCGAAGAAGATGCACAGAGCCAGCTTCGCCAGCTCCACTGGCTGGCCCGTAATGGGTCCGACGTGGATCCACAGACGGGCACCGTTTATGTCCTCGCCGACGTGGGGGACCATGGGCAGCATGAGAAGCCCAATGCCGCCGAGCAGCAGGAGGTAGCGATAGCGGTCCAGGTCGCGCGAGCGCCTGACCAGGAGGAGGGTGACCACGTAGGCGATGGCTCCCACGGCGGTCCAGCCTGCCTGGAGGCGTGCCTCGTGGGGATCGAGCCTAGCGATCATCACGTAGCCGAGGCCGTTCAGCAGGGCCACCACCGGGAGCAGCACAGGGTGGCTGTCAGGCGCTAGAAGGCGATTGGCCAGGTGGACCACGAGACCGAGTCCTATGACGATGCAGAGGAACGGAACGAGGTTCGTGGGTATCCGCGAGCTCTTTCCTACCGAGGCCAGTATGTAGGCAGCAGCGACGAGCAGCGACGAGAGGACGAGCAGGCCCAGCTCCGTGCGTCGCCGGTGGCGGGCGAGGGGGCTTGGCTGAGCAGACGGGGATGGAACAGCTTTCGCGACCTGGGCCAAGGGTGGTTCCACCGCGAGGGATTCTACCGGTGCCTGGGCCGCGCATCGGTCACCGTGCCGGTAGCCTTGGCACATGGGGGCATACCGGGATAGCGCACCAGCTACGATGCCCGAGGCTCTGGCAGACGAGGCGTTCCCAGGCGCTCTAGGCGCAGGGGCATCGTTCTTGGCTTCCGTTGGACCGTCGCGCTTTACGAACCGCGAGCTCTCCTGGCTCGATTTCGGTGACCGGCTACTGGATCTGGCTTCGGATGTGAGAGTACCGCTGCTGGAGCGGGTGAAGTTCCTGGCCATCTTCTCCGAGGGTCTGGACGAGTTCTTCCAGGTACGCGTGGCGGGCCTGATGGACCAGATTGACGCGGGGCTGCGGAACCGATCGGCGGACGGCATGCGCCCCTCGGAGACGCTGAGAGCCGTACGTGCGCGAGTGCGGGAGCTCGTCGAGCGCCAGGGGCGGATCTTCCTCGACCACCTGGTGCCGGAGCTCTCGGCGTCTGGCATCCGCCTGTCCGACTGGTCGAGTCTCGACGCCCAGGATCGTGGGTACCTCTCCGAGGTGTTCAGGCGCCAGATCCACCCGGTGCTGACCCCGCTGGCGGTTGACCCGGGACATCCGTTTCCCTACATATCGAACCTCTCCTTGAACCTGGTCGTCCGTGTGAAGGACCCGGTTACCGGCGAGGAGCGCTTCGCCCGGGTGAAGGTGCCTCCGCTGCTGGAGCGCTTCGTGGTGCTCCCAGACGGTGAGAGGTTCGTACCCCTCGAGCAGGTGATCGCTGCCCATCTGGATGCCCTCTTTCCCGACATGCTCATCGGGGAGCACGAGCCATTCCGCGTCACCCGTAACGCCGACCTGGCTCTCGACGAGGACGAGGCCGACGACCTCCTGGTGGCAGTCGAGGTGGAGCTGCGCAGGCGCCGTTTCGGGCGCGCGGTGCGCCTCGAGCTGGCCAGAGACGCCCCGCCGGACATACGCGAGCTGCTGGTACGCGAGCTGGACCTCGATGCCGAGGACGTGGACGACGTGGTGGCCCCCCTCGATCTGGGTGGGCTCTGGGCAGTCCATGCACTGGACCGGCCCGATCTCCACGACGAGGCATGGGCGCCCATGACCCCGTCGCCGCTGGCCAACGCCGGGAACGAGCCTGCAGACCTCTTCGCGGTGCTGCGTGAGCGTGATGTGCTAGTGCACCACCCCTATGACTCCTTCGCCACCTCGGTGGAGGCCTTCGTGGCCCAAGCAGCGTCTGACCCGGCCGTCCTGGCCATGAAGCAGACTCTCTACAGGACCTCGGGAGACAGCCCCATCGTGGGCTCTCTCATCGCGGCTGCAGAGGCGGGCAAGCAGGTAGCTGCTGTAGTGGAGCTCAAGGCGCGCTTCGACGAGCAGAACAACATCCTCTGGGCGCGTGCACTGGAGGAAGCCGGGGTGCACGTCGTCTACGGCCTGGTGGGCCTGAAGACACACTCGAAGGCTGCATTGGTCGTCCGCCGCGAGGAAGACGGGCTGAGACGTTACTGCCACATAGGAACGGGGAACTATAACTCCCGCACTGCCCGCCAGTACGAGGACATAGGGCTCCTCTCGGCCGATCCGGAGCTATGCGAGGATGTGGGCGACCTGTTCAACTACCTCACCGGCTTCAGCCACCACGCGAACTACAGGCGCCTCGTGGTCGCTCCCGTGGCGCTGAGGCAGCGGATACTAGAGCTCATAGCAGCCGAGGCTGATGCGGGACCGGAGGGCAGGATCACCATAAAGGTGAACGGTCTCACCGATCCGGCGGTTATCGACTCCCTCTACGAAGCCTCCATTCGCGGGGTGCCCATAGACCTGATCGTGCGCGGCATCTGCTGTCTCAGGCCGGGGGTTCCCGAGCTCTCCCCGACGATACGAGTGCGCTCGATCGTGGGAAGGTTCCTGGAGCACTCCCGTATCATGTGCTTCGGAAACCCCGAGCGCGTGAGGCCTACCATCCTCATAGGATCGGCCGATCTCATGGAGAGGAACCTCGACCGCCGGATCGAGGTGCTGGTGCCGGTGGCTGACCGAGAGCTCCAGGCGCGCCTGGTGGAGGTGCTCGAGCTCGACCTGGCGGACGACACGAACTCCTGGCAGCTCGGCCCAGACGGTCGCTGGACGAGGGTGGAGACGCTGCGTGGCACCAGCGTCCAGCGCGTGCTCCAGGAGAGGGCCAGAGAGCGTGCACGCAGGCGGCGGGAACCAGACGCCTGAACAGAGCCCGCACCGGCCTCGTCTGCCAGCTGTTCACCCAGATGCAGTACCTGCGCTCTACGAGCTGCCTGGCGCGTCGGCAGCGGCACCGGCGTCGGGCGGCGGCGAGGTGACGCTGTCGCGGGCACTGCGGAGCTGCTGACGCCATCCTCCTCCGGGAGTCAGGCGCAGCGAGAGGTATGCGAGCCCGCCGACGGGTATGGGGAGCCAGAAGTTGATTAGACGGTATCCGAGGACCCCCAGGATGGCGATGCCCTTGGGCACCCCGAAGCCCGCGAGGGTCGGTATCAGGACTCCCTCGATCACCCCCAGCCCGCCGGGGGTGATAGGTATGACGGCCAGCACGTTCGCGAGGCCGTAGGCGACCATCAGGTCCACTGGTGAGGCCAGCTTCCCGAAGGCGGCCAGGAACACCCATAGGGACGCGGCGTCGAGGAGCCAGTTCGCGCTCGCCCATCCGAGGGCCCTCACCATGAGCCGGCGCTGCAGGATGAGCCCGTGCACGCGGTCGGCTACCTCGTGGACGTAGCCGGCCAGCTTCTCGCCGTCGAGGAACGGCAGGCGGTCGGCACCCCTGCGGACTGCCTCTATGGCGCGCTCCCGTCCCTTGGTGAGCAGCACGATCATCCCAGCGAAGGCAGCCAGGAGGAAGGCCCCCGCGGCAGCCGCGATGCCGTAGATCGGGTTATAGCCGTTCAGTGGGATGGATATGACGAGCGCCAGCCAGAAGACCGCGTTCAGCACCAGGGCCGATCCGACGCCCTGCATCCCCAGGGCGAAGGCCGCGTCGGCCCCGCTCACGGACGACTCGCCCAGGAGCTTGTAGGCGACCCCGGTGCCCGGGGCGGTTCCACCCGGCAGCACATGGCTGACTGCCAGGCTGGAGAGGTCGATCCGTAGGATGCGGTTGCGCGGGACGGAGTTCGGTGGAAGAACCGTGTGGGTGAGCTGGGCGTATGCCACGAGAGAAGCCGCTTCGAGCGCGGTGCCGAGGAGGAGGTAGGCGACGTTCACACGTCCCAGGAGATGGAGTGACCTGCCCGCCCCTGCGAGCTCTGGCAGCAGGAGGTACTCGACGATGATCACCAGCAGGAAGGCAGTTATCCCCCAGCGGACCTCCCGGCGCAGGCGGCGGTGGCGTCGCGATCCCTGGTGGTCTCCACGCATCCCTTCATGGTGGCACGTTCCGCACCCTGGGAGTGCCATGCTGTATCGGTGAGCGAGCAGGGCCCTCGAAGGGCTGCTACCAGGGTTCAGCCTCCCGAGGGTCCCTCCACGCCCGAGCAGCCTGGATCCACACCAGGTCCAGGCGGTGGATCCACACCAGGTCCAGGCGGTGGATCCACACCAGGTCCAGGCGGTGGCTCCATACCAGTTCCAGGCGGTGGATCCACACCAGGTCCAGGCGGTGGCTCCACGCGCCGGGAACGGTTCTTCGAAGCGGCCCGCCTGCGCGGTGTGCCGCTGCGGACCATCCTGGTGATCGACGTCGTGGCTCTGGGGACATACGCAGCGGTGCTGGTGATCATGAAGCTGCGGGAGGTGATCCTGCTCGTCGTCATCGCCTCCTTCGTGGCGCTGATCCTGGAACCCGCGGTGGCCTTCCTAACCAGGCATGGCTTCAGGCGGGGCCTGGCAGCGGCAGTCGTGTTCGTGGCGGGGCTGGTGATCTTCTCAGCCCTCGCGTTCGCGTTCGGGGATCCACTGGTAAGGGGGCTTACCCACTTCGCCGACGACCTCCCGAAGCTCGTGAACCAGGCCAGCCACGGCAGGGGCCGTATCGGCAGGCTGATAGCTCGATACCACCTCCAGGCGAAGATAAAGAGCTACGCCCCGAAGCTAATATCCGCGGCCCACAACCTCTCGAAGCCCGCCCTCTCTCTCGGCAAGGCCACGGTGTCGGCCGTGGTCGCCGGCGTTACGCTTGTCATGCTGGTGATCCTCATCATGCTGGAGGCACCGAAGGTCCGCCGGGCAGGTCTCGGGATGCTCTCAGAGGAGCACGCGTCGATGGTGGAGCATCTCGGATCGCAGGTCTCGCGCGCCGTGGTCGGGTACATGATCGGCGACTTCCTCACCTCCGTGGTGGCCGGTGTCGTCATCTTCCTCGACCTAGTGGTTCTCGGCGTGCCCTTCGCCCTCCTGCTCGCGCTATGGGTGGCCCTGGTGGACCTCCTGCCGATGGTGGGTGGGCTGCTCGCAGGTGTGGTGGTGGTGGTAGTGGCTGGCTTCCATTCACTCCTGGCGGGCCTGGTCACTCTCGGCGTTTTCCTCGTCTACCAGCAGGTAGAGAACCACGTCCTGAACCCGATCGTCATGAGCCGCACGGTGCGGATAAACCCGCTGCTGGTCCTCCTGGCCGTGCTGGTGGGTGCGAACGTCGGCGACCTCGTGGGATCCGTCTTCGGGGGATTCGCGGGTGCGCTGCTCGCCATACCTGTGGCAGGCGCGATCCAGGTGGTGGCGCGGGAGCTCTGGAACGCAAGCGATCCGGCCGGTCATCCCGACGGACCGGTCGAGACTGCCGTCGGCCCCGGGATAGGCGGCACTCGGTGAGAGGGGCGTCTGGCCCCCGATAGCGGTCTCGGGAGCCTCTAGGCTCTAGCACCATGCGTGCCCTCGTCGTGCTGCCGACATATAACGAAGCCGAGAACATCGTGCGGGTGCTGAGAGCCGTGCGTGAGGCGCTGCCCAGTGGTCACGTGCTGGTGGTCGACGACTCCAGCCCCGATGGGACTGCGGATCTCGCCAGGCAGGAGGGAGAGAGGCTGGGGAACCTGGATGTCCTGGTGCGCCCGGGCAAGGCGGGCCTGGGAAGTGCCTACCGCGCAGGCTTCGCATGGGGACTCGACAGGGACTTCGAGGCCCTGGTGGAGATGGACTCGGACCTGTCCCACGACCCGGGAGTCCTCGGCGAGCTGCTGGCGCCGCTGGAGCGGGGATATGACCTGGTGGTCGGCTCCCGGTACGTCCCTGGAGGCTCGGTGCCGGGATGGTCCTGGTACCGACATGCTCTGTCCAGGGGAGGGAGCCTCTACGCGAACGCGTGGCTCGGGCTCCACGTAACGGATCCGACCTCTGGGTTTCGTGCCTACAGCGCGAGGATATTGAAGGCCATCGACCTGTCGGCCGTGAGGTCTGACGGATATGGCTTCCAGATCGAGATGGTGCACCAGGTGCTCGAGCGAGGCGGACGGGTGGTGGAGATCCCTATCCGCTTCGTCGACCGGGTGGAGGGAAAGTCGAAGATGTCGATCCACATAGTCATCGAGGCCCTGGCCCTGGTGACCTGGTGGGGCCTGGGGCGTGTGTGGCGCTCCTTGTCCCCAGGACGGCGTCGGGAAGCAGTGCGCTAGCCGTGGCTGGGCCGGCTCGCATCCTGGTCGTCGACGACGAGCCATACATCACCGACCTTCTCGGCGCTGCGCTCAGGTTCGAGGGCTTCGAGGTGGAGGTGGCACCCTGCGGGCGCGATGCCATCGAGGCAGTCAGCACTATGCGACCGGACGTCGTCCTGCTCGACTGGATGCTTCCCGATATCGACGGTGCAGAGGTATGCCGGAGGCTCCGTTCTGCAGGGGAGGAGGTGCCGATCCTGTTCCTCACGGCACGGGACGCCACCGAGGACAAGGTAGCCAGCTTCGCGGTCGGAGCGGACGACTACGTGACCAAGCCCTTCAGCCTCGACGAGCTGATCGCTCGGATCGGAGCCGTGCTGCGGCGATCTCGGCTGGAGCCGGTGCCAGCCGGGCAGCTGGCATTCGCAGATCTGGTCATGGACGAGGAGACCCACGAGGTCTGGCGGGCAGGCGAGGAGGTCGAGCTGACCGCCACGGAGTTCCGCCTGCTGCACTACCTGCTGGTGAACGCACGGAGGGTGGCCTCCAAGGCCGAGATCCTCGACCACGTATGGGACTACGACTTCGAGGGGGATCCGAACATCGTGGAGACCTACATCAGCTACCTGAGGAAGAAGATCGACTGCTACGACCCGCCGCTGATCCACACCATCCGCGGGGTCGGCTACAGCCTCCGGCTTCCGAGACACCTGGCCTGAGCCGTGACCCTCCGGCATCGGCTGGTGATCGGCATGGCGGCCCTGCTGGTGGTGGGCATCCTCGCCACGGACATCGCCACCTTCTCGTCCCTCAGGTCCTTCCTCTACGGGCGCCTGGACGAGCAGATCGACGTAGCCCAGGATCAGGCCTATGGGTACATAGTGTCCACCTACATCCACGACCTGGCTGCCGGCTCGAACCTAGCAGCGCGGGACCCGTCTGCCTGGCTCGCAGGCCTGGCAGACACGGTTTCGGGTACCCCGGCAGGCGTTGGGCTGGGGGTCCTCGGTGACGGATCGCCGTCGAGCCTGGGGACAGGAGCAGCCACCAGCCCGGCGAGGGGACGCGCGCGCGCCACACGGCACGCGCCTGCTCTCGAAGCGGGCATCCTCGCAGCGCGCATCAGCCCCGACGTATACCTGGAGGTCCTGGATTCCTCGGGACGTGTCGTGATGAGGCGGCCGTCCGGATCGCGCGACGAAGAGGACCCGCCGCCGGTGCTGCCTGAGCACCTGGTGGTCCAGCGATATCCGGCACGGCATCGATTCGGGGCGTCACATGGCGTGTACGCGCCCGACAGGCCCGTGTTCGAGGTGAGGGCTGCCGGCACGTCTGGAACCAGGTACGAGGCAGAGGCCGTGGCGGTGCCTGGCGGTACCGTCGTCACCCTGGTGGCGCGCACCCCTACCGACGAGACGCTGTCCTCTCTCGTCCACGTGGAGATACTGGTCTCGAGCCTCGTGCTGCTGGCGCTCATCGCGATCACCTGGTACATGGCGAAGCTCAGTCTGAGACCGCTGGAGGAGATGACCGCCACTGCAGGCGAGATCGCCGCAGGCGATCTCGCGCGGCGCGTGGCCGAGCGGGGCGATCGCAGCGAGGTAGGCCGGCTGGCCAAGGCCCTGAACGCGATGCTCAGCCAGATCGAGCAGGCCTTCGCGGTGCGGAGCAGCTCGGAGTCACGCCTTCGACGTTTCGTGGCTGACGCCTCGCACGAGCTGCGGACGCCGCTTACCTCCATACGGGGTTACGCGGAGCTGCTGCGAAAAGGTGCATTCGAGGACGAGCCGGCGCGCCTGAGGGCGGCGGAGCGCATCGAGCAGGAGGCCGCGAGGATGGGAGTGCTGGTCGACGACCTGCTGCTGCTGGCACGGCTCGATCAGGGTAGGCCCCTGGAGATGAGGCCGCTCGACCTGTCATCCCTCGTGGATAAGGTCGTCGAGGACGCACGGGTGGTGGATGAGCAGCACCCGATCGACTTCGTGTCGCCGGGCAGGACGCTGGTGACCGGCGACTCGCATCGGCTGCACCAGGCAGTGGCGAACCTGGTTCGAAATGCCCAGGTCCACACACCGCCCGGCACGCCAGTTCACGTGGAGATCCACCAGGCAGATGGCACGGTGCATCTGAAGGTCGAGGACGAAGGTCCAGGTCTCACCCCCGAGCAGGCGGAGAAAGTCTTCGACCCGTTCTACCGGGCCAGCAGCGCACGCACCGGGGCGGGAACGGGCCTGGGGCTCGCCATAGTCGCCGCGGTCCTGGAAGCCCACGGAGGCAGCGCCAGGGTTTATCCGGGGGCAGGAGGTGGGACGTCATTCGAGATCAGCCTGCCTGCCATGCCCGTTCCGACACCGCAGGCAGGCGACCTCGGGGGGCCCCGTTGAGGATCCATGTGGCCGAGCACGGCGCAGGTCCGGCCGTGCTGGCACTTCACGGCCAGCCAGGATCGGGCGACGGGTTCAGCTCCCTCGTGCCGGCCCTGGTCCCGGGCCACAGGCTACTGCTGGCCGATCGGCCAGGTTACGGGCTGACCGGCGGTTCGGCGATAGGCATGACCCAGAATGCCGACAGGTTCGCGTCGGTGCTCCGTGAGGCGGGAGCGGCGCCAGCGGTCGTGATCGGACACAGCTACGGCGGGGGAGTGGCCGTGCTGCTCGCAGCTCGACATCCCGAGGTGGTGAGTGGGCTGGTGCTGGTCGGTTCCATCGGGGACAGCTCCAGCGTGACCCTGAGCGACAGGGTGGCAGCTCTCCCGGTGGTGGGCGACGCGCTGGTAGCCGGCGCCCTCTACGGATTCGGGCGGCTGCTTCCTCCGCTCCGGGAGCTGGCGAGACCTCTGGGCGGCCGCTTCGGCAGGTGGATCCAGACGACCCTGCCCGACGAGGAGTACGCTGAGGCGGCTGGCAGAAGCGCCACATCGGTCTGGAAGGCCTTCAGGGACGAGCAACGATTCCTCGTCTCGGAGATCGACGAGGTGGAGGCCGCGATCGCGGAGGTCGAGCAGCCGACCGCGGTGATCACGGGGGCCTGGGACGCGGTGGTGAGCCCACGCGTGGCGGCGGGTATGGCCCGGAGGCTCGCGAATGCACGGCTGATGGTGCTGGAGGGAGTGGGCCACTTCGTTCCGCGCGATGCGCCAGGAGCCATCGCTGAAGCAGTTGCCTGGGTGGAGGAACGCTTCGCGGAAGGCTAGGCGCCTCTCAGTGCTCGATGCCGAGGGCGTAGAGCGCGGGGCGGAGCTTCGCTGCCGTCTCGGCGAGCTCCCTTCCGGGGTCCGAGCCGGCTACGATACCGGCCCCTGCACAGGCATACGCGAGTGATGCCCTGAGCGCTACCGAGCGGATCGCCACGGCGAACTCGCCGTCGCCCCTGGCGTCCATCCAGCCTACGGGTCCTGCGTAGAGTCCCCTCAGGTCTCCCTCGAGCTCGCGGATCAGCTCGAGCGCTCTGTCTCGGGGGCTACCGGCCACGGCAGGAGTGGGATGCAGGCTGGCGGCCAGCTCGAGCGCACCGGTGCCTGCGAACCCAGCGGATAGGTGCCCGGATATGGGGGTGGCCAGGTGGGCAAGGCTCGAGAGCCGCCTGATTCGCGGCGCGTCCGGCACCTGGAGGCTTTCGCAGACTGCAGCCAGGACACCGGCCACCGATTCCACGACCAGATTGTGCTCGGAGCGCTCCTTCGGGCTGGCCTCCAGCGCGGTTGTCCGATCGGTGGCAGCCGGATCGGCGGGGTCGAGCTCTACGGTCCCGGCCAGAGGCTCGGACAGCACCCTGGTGCCCATCCTGCTCACCAGCAGCTCCGGGCTGGCGCCGATGAAGGCTCCCGTAGAGGAAGTCCGGCCGAAAGCGAAGGCAGAGGGTTCGGCCTGGCTGAAGCGGTGGTAGACCCTGTAGGGGATGGCAGGCGAGGCAGTGGTCACGCTAACCGAACGCGCCAGGACGACCTTCTGGATCTCGTGCGCGGCCAGGCGGTCCAGGGCGCGGCCGACCATCGAGACGAACTGGTCGGCCGTGGGGTGCTCCAGAACGGACACGGCCGACTCGACGCCACGGGAGTCGCCGTGCGGCACCGGCCCTTCACTGCCGAGCATCTCGCGTATCTGGTCTGGCGCCCAGCCGCCCTCGAGGTCGGCCCCGGTGTCCGAGACCCGGGTGACCCAGGCGCGCCCATGGGAGTCGCGTCCGTAGGCAACGGCGGGGAGGAGGAGGCTGCAGGGCTCTTCCCGGTCGAATGGTAGAGCGCCCAGGAGCACCGGGCCGCTGCCTGGAACCCTCATGTCGTCCTGGCCGGGGATGGCTCGCAGGTCATCGAGGATTCCCGCAGCCCTGCCAGGCTCTGCGAGGCCACATGGGAAGCAGGCACGCGCGGCCACGCCCGCCGCAGCGATCAGCCGCTCCCCCGAGGCGAGGACCATGCCCTCGGCCAGGGGATCGCCGAGAGCGAGCCATGCGCCGTCGACTGCCTCACGGGAATCGACAGGGACTGTCCTGTAGCGAAGCTTCTGCCAGCCGTCCGGCAGTGCCCGAGCGAGGCCGCTCACGCCTGGCTGCCCGATGGCCCAGGTGGCATCCCCACTCGGGTGGCCGTGACCAGCTGGGCGGAGCCAGCGAGCAGCGTCCTCCTGCAGACGGTAGCGAACCCCGCCTCGGTAAGCATCTGGGCCAGGCCTGGGGGATCAGGCAGGTACTCCACGGAGCGGGGAAGGTAGCTGTAGGCATCCGGGTCGGACAGGAGCCTGCCGAGCAGTGGCACGCAGCGGTTGAACCAGATCGCGTTCCCCAGGCGCGCAATGGGGGAACTGGGGACCGACACCTCGAGCAGCGCCAACCGACCACCGGGCCTCAGCACCCTGGCCATCTCGTCGATGACCGAAGGCAGGTCGGTGAAGTTTCGCAAGGCGAAACCACAGGTGAGCCCGTCCGCGGAGGCGGTCCTGAGTGGCAGCTCCGTGCCGTCGGACCTCAGGAGCACCGGTTGGTAACCGTATCTAGTGAGAGGGTGATCCCTTAGGCGTGCCGAGGCCACCTCCAGCATGCCCGCGGATCGGTCTATGCCGATCACCCTGTGGCCACTGCGGGCGAGGATCTCGCAGAAGTCTCCGGTGCCGCAGGCGAGGTCGACCACCACCGAGCCTGGTGGCAGCGCGAGAGCCCTCACGCTGCGCCTGCGCCATGGGATGTCGAGACCGAAGGTCATCAGGCGGTTCACCAGGTCGTAGCGGCCAGAAATGCGGTCGAACATCGACTCGACCGCCAGAGTCTTCACCTCCCCTGTGGGCAGCGATGTGGCGGTGGAAGGCCGGTGGGGTGGTGCGAGTAGGTCCGAAGCGCGCCTGGCAGCATTCAGCATCGCTCGGCGCATCGGGCCCTGTTCAGACTCATCGGTCACGAGAGCACATTAGGAGCGTCGCGCCGCCCGATGCGACACCCGGCCAGAGGCGGCCGCCTAGCGGGCCTCGAGCCGGCAGACAGCGATGACGTGGGGTGCCACAGGCGCTGCCAGCATGCACGGTCGGAAGTCGAAGCTGCGCATCGAGGTGGGCTCGAAACCTGCCTGGGCCAGGATCTCCATGGTCGCCCGCCCGGTGTGGCAGCCACCTGCCATGCGCGGCCACATCAGGTCCAGCGCATCCTGGATCCTCGCGAGGCCAGGCCGTTGCGAGCGCACGTGCTCGTATACCCGTAGCTCGCCGCCGTCGGTGAGCACCCGGGCTATCTCGGCCACCGCGGCAGGGGGATCCTCCACGGAGCACAGCACCATGGAGGCGACCACCGCGTCGAAGGCACCCGAGGCGACCGGCAGCGCATCGGCCTCGCCGCCGATGACCTGGACTGCCAGGGGGGCGTGGACAGCTGCTCGCCTGGCGTGCTCCCTCAGCGTCGGCTCAGGCTCCACTGCGACCACTTCGGACACCCCAGAGGGGTAATGGGTGAAGTTCGTCCCCGCACCGGGACCGATCTCGAGCACCCGGCCTCTCAGGCCCGCCAGCAGCTCGTCCCGGTGAGCCGAGGTCCCCCTGCGCTCACCGGCAGCAGCGATACGTGGCCAGGCCCAGGCGAAAACCGGGTGCGCAGTGGTGCTCACGCTCTCAGTGGTACCAGATGCGTTCGTAGCTGCGGCTCATCGGGTGGAGCAGCAGGGCCACCAGGGCTACCGAGAAGACCAGGTTCAGCACCCCTATGCCCTCGCCCAGGAGCATGGCCCCCAGGCTGAGCAGCAGGTAAAGACCCGAGGTGGCCACCGCCAACCGGTAGCCCCATCGGCGATCGTTGGCCATGCCATAGGCGGCGGGTGCCTCGGCTACCAGGAGAAGGAACCAGGCCGGGTACAGACCGAGCAGCAAGAAAAGCAGTGCCATCGCTGCGTTCAGGTACTGCAGCAGGGTGGCGATCTGGAGGGTCTGTGGCTGGCTGGGATCTATCCAACGCCGCTCGAGGTTGGCCGGCATGGTCATATCCTAGGTGGCCCGCTGGGGCGGGGGCGGTCGCCTGGTCGGCCCAGTGCTCCGGAGACGACCAGATCACAGCTCCCCGTTCCGCGCCTCCAGCGCCCAGGCAGCGGTGGATTGGCGATGGTTATCCTTCCGGTGGAGCTCCCGCTGGCAGGCGGCCGGCATGGCAGCGCTCTACGTGATGCATCTCGAAGCCCAGGCTCCGGTAAAGGGCGAGCGCAGGTGCATTACCGGCGTCGGTGTAGAGGATGGCCTGGCGGATCGAGCGTGCTGCCAGGTACTGGAGACCTCGCAGCACCAGGGAACGTCCGAGTCCCTGCCCCTGGAGCCCTGGGTCGACCGAGATCACGTATATCTCGCCCACGGCCTCGGGAGATATCCCGAGTGGGTCCCCCGGGTGCACCTTCGTCCAGCAGGAGCCTGCCAGGACGCCGTCGCGTTCGTGCAGGAGAAATCCCTGCGGGTCGAACCAGGGCTCCCGCTCACGCTCGGTCAGGACCGCCTGATCCCAGTTTCCCTGGTCGGGATGTGCTGAGAAGGCACGGTTGTTCACCTCGATCCAGGCCGCCTCGTCCTCACCGGGTCGGAAGGGCCTGACCGGCAGGGATGTTCTCGGGAGCCCACCGGTGAGGCTGCGTGTCATGCACACCAGCTCCCGGGTGGGCTCCAGACCAGCTGCGGCTGCTGGCGCATCTACCTCGAGCCGTACCCCACAGGTCCACAGCGAGACATCGCCGCCACCCGAGGTACAGACGTGGTCGAGGGATGCTGACACCAGGCTGGCCGGGAGGCTGCCATCGTGGTCACGCAGCCCGGTCGCGCCTGGCTCCGGAGCGAGGATGACCTCGATGCGCCATCCCCTGGCCTCGCGTGCTGCCCCGGCGAATCCCGACAGGACAGGGGCTGGTCCGCCGATGTCACCCCCAGGGGAGCCGTCTGTGCCCGAGGCAGGCCTGTGGTGGGCCAGGAAGGCCCTGAAGCCGTCTGGCGCCGAGGACTGCCTCAGAGCACCCCGGAGAGCCTCGCCGAGCATCTGGGGGTCTCCTGCATCACGGCACGCAGAGATCAGGCCTTCTATGGCAAGTAGCTCGGAGCCGCCCAGTGAGTCGTGGCTAGATAGGGTCCACATCGCGAAGAACGGTAGCCTGCTCGCAAGGATGCCTACCCGTAGAGAGTCAGCCGCCAAGCGACAGGAACGAGCAGCGGAGATAATAACCCGCCTGGAACGGGAGTACCCAGGTGATGCAGCCAGCCTCTGCGCGCTCGAGCACGAGAACCCCTTCGAGCTGCTCGCCGCCACGATCCTCTCCGCCCAGTGCACCGACAAGCGCGTCAACGAGGTGACCCCTGGGCTCTTCGGCGAGTTTCCCACTCCGCGCTCCATGGCCGGCGCCGACCCCGAGCGCCTGGAGCAGCTCATCCGCCCGACCGGGTTCTACCGTTCCAAGGCGAGGAGCCTCATCCAGATGGCCCGCAGCCTCGAGGAGAGCTTCGCAGGTGTGGTGCCCACTGAGATGGCCGACCTGCTGAGCCTGCCGGGTGTCGGGCGAAAGACCGCGAACGTCGTCCGCTCGGTGGCATTCGACCTCCCCGGCCTGCCCGTGGACACCCATGTGGGTCGCCTGTCGAGGAGGCTCGGCCTGACTGGCGAGACCGACCCGGTGAAGGTCGAGGCCGATCTGGACGCCCTGGTGCCACCAGCCGAACGAGGCGGCTTCAGCATCCGTCTCATCCTTCATGGAAGGAATGTGTGCAAGGCGAGGAAGCCACGATGCGACCAGTGCGTCCTAGCTGACATTTGCCCCTCCGCCGGCGTGTTGTGATCTTATTTTTCGCTCCTGATTGGAAGATCGGCGTCAGGTGTGGTGAGCTATGTGTATCCGGAACCGGTTCCCGCCACCTGGTTCCGTGAGAGCGGTGTTCGGGATCCGCCGCCCGACCCGCTCGCACGACGGCGCCCGCAAGGGCGCCGTCGTCGCGTCTGGGGACTGGCCAACCGGGACTGGCCAACCGGGACTGGCCAACCGGGAAGTCGGCTCAGCGGCTCGATAGGGCTCAGCGGCTGGATAACAGTCGATCCATGTGGCGGCAGGCTGCCCTCAGGGATCGCTCGAGTGCGAACAGCTCGCCGGAGTGGCGTGATTCGGGAGACCCGGCGACCCGGTCGGCTATATCGGCCACCCGCTGGGTGATCTCCTCGAGGCCGGTGGCAAGCGAGGAGAGCTCAGGTGTGGGGACGGTCATGGCTAGATCATCGCGCCAGAGCCGCGCCAGAGCCGCGCTGGATCGTCGGGCAGGTCGTCGGGCAGGTCGTCGGGCAGGCCACCGGCCGGCCCGGCCGGTGGCTGGGAAATGGCTGGGGTTTTGCCAGGTAGGATCAGGTGCCATGGGCGCGCTATTGAGACGTCTCGACCTGAGGGGCACACCCCTTGGCGCGCTCGCCAGCAGGCTGCCCCGCCCGGAGGCAGAGAGCGGGTCTGCGAGGGAGGAGCTGAGGGCTGCGGTATCGGGGATCATCGCGGAGGTCCGCTCCAGGGGTGACGAGGCACTGGTAGATCTGGGCCGCCGCTTCGACGGGGTATCGCCTCCGAGCCTCAGGGTGCCAGCTTCCGAGATCGCGGAGGCTCTCGCGAGCATCGGCGGCCCGCTGAAGGATGCCCTCGGGCTCGCATACGAGCGGGTGATGGCCTACCACGCCCACCGGAAACCAGCCCTCGGGTCAGCCTTCTCGGGTGGTGGCGTGAGGGTGAGCGAGCTGGTGATCCCAGTCGAGCGAGCCGGACTGTACGCTCCTGGCGGCCGGGCTTCGTACCCCTCGACTGTCCTGATGTGCGCCGCGCCTGCGCAGGTGGCAGGGGTGAGCGAGCTGGCGCTCTGCGTCCCGCCAGGGCCCGATGGGCGGGTGGCCGAGGTGAGCCTGGCTGCTGCGGCCATTGCCGGCATCGAGGAGGTCTATTGCACCGGTGGTGCCCAGGCAGTGGCAGCCATGGCGTTCGGCACCGAGACCATCCGCTCTGTGGATGTCATAGTGGGACCAGGAAACCGTTATGTGGCGGAGGCGAAGTCCCAGGTGGCAGGCCAGGTAGGGGTTCCGTCTGCCTACGCGGGTCCCTCCGAGGTGGTGGTGGTGGCCGACGAGTCCGCCGAGGTGAGCCTGGCTGCGGTGGACGTCATGGTCCAGGCCGAGCACGGTCCAGACGGCCTGGCGTGGCTGGTCACCTGCTCCGATGCCGTCGCGGACGGCGTGGACGCGGAGATGGAGAGGCTGATCGGCCTGAGCGGACGGCGCGCGGAGCTGGAGGCGACGCTGGCGAGTGGAGGCTACTCGGTGCTCGTAGACGATCTAGAGGCTGCGATCACCGTCGCGAACCTGGTCGCACCCGAGCACCTGGAGCTGATGACCGAGGATCCTGAAGCGCTGGTTCCCATGGTGCGCAATGCAGGAGCTGTCTTCCTCGGCAGCTCCACGCCTGCGACCCTGGGGGATTACGTGGCCGGCCCGAACCACGTGCTGCCCACGGCACGCACCGCGCGGTTCGCATCCGCGCTGCGTGTGGACGACTTCTGCCGGCACGTGCATGTGGTGAGCTCCCTGCCCGGAGAGATAGGCCCGCTCCTGGACGCCGTAGAGGAGATCGCTCTCGCCGAAGGCCTTGACATGCATGGTCGGTCGGCCTCGATGCGACGGGCAGGTCTGCCGTGAGCCGGGCAGGGTCCGGGGTGAGCCGGCTACGGGCGTCTATCCCGCTGCGAGAGGACCTGGTCGAGCTGGCCGGCTACCACTCTCCCCAGGTGTCAGTGGAGGTGCGGCTGAACACGAACGAGTCCCCGTTCCCCCCTCCTGCCAGCTGGCTCGAGGAGCTCGTGTCCCTGGCCAGGCAGGTCGAGTACCACCGCTACCCCGACAGGGGCTATGTGGCGCTGCGGAGCGCTGTCGCTGCCCACCACGGGGTGGAGCCGGAGATGGTGTTCTGCGCGAACGGCTCGAACGAGGCCATCCAATGCCTGCTGCTGGCCTACGGTGGCCCCGGCCGCACGGCTGCAGTCTTCGAGCCCACCTATGCTCTCCACTCCCACATATCACGCCTGACGGGCACGGCAGTTCACAGGGGCTGGCGTGATGGCGAGTTCGCGGTGACTCGCGAGTGCGTGGATTCGGTGCTCAGCTCCTCAGCGCCGGCGGTGACCTTCTTCTGCTCGCCGAACAACCCCACTGGCAGGTCCGAGGATCCCGAGGTGGTTGGCTATGCTCTTGCCAGTGCGCCGGGGCTGGTCGTGGTCGACGAGGCCTACGGACAGTTCGGTCGTTGGAGCGCCCTGGACCTGATGGGCGACGCTGCCGGCAGTGCCGGTGAGCGGCTCGTGGTGCTGCGCACCTTCTCGAAGACCTGGTCCATGGCAGCATGCCGGCTCGGGTACTTGATCGGACCGCCAGAGGTGGTCGCCGCCTGCGATTCGGTGGCCCTGCCATATCACCTGAACAGCCTCACCCAGGCAGCTGGCATAGCGGCTCTGGCTCACGTAGAGGAGATGGAGGAGAGGGTCGCCCTCATCATCGCGGAGCGCGAGCGGATCGAGAGGTCTCTCACGGAGCTGGATGTGGAGACCTGGAGCTCGGATGCGAACTTCCTGCTCTTCAGGCCTCGCTCGATGCCCGCCAGGGTGCTGTGGGAGGCATTGGTGGAAGAGTCGGTGCTCCTGAGAGACTGCTCCTCCTGGCCCGGCCTGGAGGGCTGCCTGCGTGTCACGGTGGGCACTGCCGAGGAGAACACCAGGTTCCTCCGGGCGCTCGCCAGGATACTCCACGCTTTAGCAGGTCCGACGGTGGATACAGCCGCCCAGAGCACCGGCGGCCAGGAGGGAGGCGCATGAGCCGGATCGCCGGATCTACAGGCAGGCGGGATGACGAGGGGGGCAGCCCTGGCGGAGCCAGCGTTGGCGAGGTCCCCTCGCTCCCCCGCAGGGCCGCCGCCAGTCGCAGCACGAAGGAGACTGCCGTGGATGTCGAGCTCGTCCTGGACGGGGGGGGCAATGTAGAGGTGGCGACGGGGCTTCCGTTCTTCGACCACATGGTCTCCCAGCTGGGTCGCCATGCGGGGTTCGACCTGCGGGTGGCAGCCCGTGGCGACCTGGAGGTGGATGCGCATCATACGGTGGAGGATGTGGGCCTGGTCCTCGGTGAGTGTCTCTCCGGCGCCCTCGGAGCGAAGACGGGCGTCCGGCGGTTCGCGTCCATCGACCTGCCGCTCGACGAGGCGCTGGTATCTGTCGCCCTGGATCTGTCTGGCAGACCCTACCTGGCGTATGGCGTCGACTTCGCCCCTGACACGCCGGGTCTCGGCAGCCCTGCATTCGACCCACAGCTAGCCGAGGAGTTCTGGCGGGCGTTCACCACCACGGGGGCGCTCACCCTGCACCTGAGATGCATAAGCGGGAAGAACACCCACCACGTGCTGGAGGCCTCCTTCAAGGCTGTAGCCCGGGCTCTGCACGAGGCGGTGAGGATCGAGGGTGCAGGGGTGCCCTCCACGAAGGGGGTGCTTTGAACGCCGTGTCGCCCCAGATCGAGTCCTCCTCCGGTGGCGAGGAAGCCGGGAGCCCTGGCGGGGTCTGGCCGGGGCAGGAAGGCAGGTACGGCACATCAGGCAGGTGGCTCGCGGTGGTGGACTACGGCATCGGTAACCTGCGCTCGGCGGAGAAGGCCCTCCAGCGGGTGGGAGCACCTGCTCGGCTGGTGAGCGACCCCGGGGAGGTGCTGCTCGCCTCGGGCGTGGTCCTACCGGGTGTCGGTGCGTTTGGTCCGTGCGCGAAGGCGCTCAGGCAGACCGGCATGGAGGCAGCCGTGCGCGATGCTCTGGCCAGGGAGGTTCCCTTTCTCGGGATCTGCGTCGGGATGCAGCTGCTCTACGAGGGCTCGGAGGAGGACACGGAGGCCAGAGGTCTCGGGGTGCTGGAGGGGGTGGTGCGGCTGCTACCTGGCAGGGTGAAGCGTCCCCAGATGCAGTGGAACGTACTGAGGCCGGTCCCAGGGGCGCCGAGCTCGCTGATGGCATCTCTCGGGGAGGAGCCGTGGGTGTACTTCGTGCACTCCTATGCGCCGGAGATGTCTCCAGACGCGGTGGCTACCTGTGACTACGGCGGTGAGGTCGTGGCGATGGCCGAACGTGGCCCGGTGTTCGGGACTCAGTTCCACCCAGAGAAGTCCGGGTCCCGAGGACTGGCCTTCCTGCGGGCCTTCGCGTCGAGCTGCCTGGCCGAGCGCGGCGACGGCCCGGGGGCCTGGTCCCGTTGACTTCTCCTGTCCTAGAGACCGCCCGCCGCCGGCTGGAGATCTGATGCAGCTCTTCCCGGCTGTCGACCTTAGAGCTGGCCGAGCGGTTCGCCTGGTCCAGGGGGATTTCGGGCGTGAGCAGGATTATGGGGATCCGGTCGAGATCGCCCGTCGCTACGAGGGTGCGGGGGCACGCTGGATCCACGTGGTCGACTTGGACGGGGCCCGCACCGGCAGGCCGGTGGCCCGTGATTCGCTGCTGGAGATAACCAGGTCGGTGGGGGTGCCAATCCAGGCCGGCGGCGGCATACGCACGCTCGCGGACGTGGAGGAGCTGCTCGGTGCCGGGGTGGCCAGGGTAGTCCTCGGAACGGCAGCCCTGAAGAACCCCGAGCTGGCTGCTGAGATGGCCGAGATGCACCCCGGGAAGGTGGCCGTGGGCCTGGACCACCGGGGTGGTGGCCGGGAGGTCGCATTGGCGGGCTGGGAGGCAGGATCGGGCCTGAGCCTAGACGGAGCACTCGGGCTGTTCGAGACGGTGCCCCTGGCTTCAGTGGTGGTCACATCCATCGACCGGGACGGCACCCTGGAGGGACCCGACTCGGCTGGTCTCGCGTCCTGCCTGGAGCTGACCAGGCACGACGTGGTGGCGTCAGGCGGGGTGAGCTCCATGGCGGACCTGCGAGCGCTGGCCGCCATGGAGGTTGCCGGGAGGCGCCTTGCCGGCGTCGTGGTGGGCAAGGCGATCCTGGAGGGTTTGGTCGACTTGGAGGAGGCTCTCGCCCTATGCGAAGCGTCCGGGTGATCCCATGCCTCGACGTGGACGCAGGTCGGGTCGTGAAGGGCGTCCGGTTCGAGGATCTGAAGGATGCAGGCGACCCGGTGGAGCTGGCCAGCCGCTACGACGCCGAGGGAGCGGACGAGGTGGTGTTCCTCGACATCACGGCGTCGGCCGAGCAGCGGGCGACCATGGTGGAGGTGCTCGCCCGGGCTGCGGAAGAGGTCTTCATCCCCCTCACAGTGGGTGGAGGTGTGAGGAGCGTCGCAGACGCCACGGCTCTGCTGCGTGCGGGAGCAGACAAGGTGGGCGTGAACACGGCCGCCGTCGCCCGACCCGAGCTCGTAGGGGAGATCGCCCGGGAGTTCGGTTCGCAGTGCGTGGTGGTCGCCATCGACGCGAGGAGGAAGGATGTGGGTGGCTGGGAGGTGTTCACCCACGGTGGCCGCAGACCAACCGGCATCGACGTGCTCGGCTGGGCTGCCCGGGTAGCCGCGGCGGGAGCCGGTGAGATACTTCTCACCTCGATGGATCGAGACGGCACCCGTGAAGGCTTCGACATCGAGCTGATCGCTGAGGTCGTAGGCACCGTAGAGGTGCCCGTGATCGCGTCGGGAGGCGTGGGACGGCTGGAGCACCTGGTAGACGGCGCGGTCCTCGGCGGTGCAGATGCGGTGCTGGCCGCTTCGATATTCCACATGCGGGAGCACACGGTCGCAGAGGCCAAGGCATTCATGGCTGCCCACGGCGTTCTGGTGCGACCGCCGGGCACCCGATGAGCGCACGGTCGGGAGAAGGTGCTGAGATGCGGTACCGTGCCAGGGTGGCTACCAGCGAGACCGCATCCAAGCAGCCGATAACCATGCTGGCGGACCGGGTGCTGGCCCAGCAGAGCCAGCTGGAGGGCGAGAGGCGCTCACGCGCCGGCATCTTGATCCCCGCGACCGCCGAGGTCTCCAAGCGCCTCGTATGGGCAGAGGTCACCGCAGTGGGGCCTCATGTGAGGGCTGTGAAGGTCGGCGACAAGGTCCTGTACAACCCCGATGATCGCTTCGAGGTCGAGGTGCATGGCGACGAGTACGTGATCCTTCGCGAGCGGGACATCCACGCGGTGGCCTCGGAGCGGATAGACGGCGGGACGGGCCTCTACCTGTGAGCGACGGCCTGGGTCCTCGGGCATTGTCATTCGATGCAGCCAGCTCGGTGCTCGATGGGCTGGTCTACGACGCCGCAGGCCTGATACCTGCCATCGTCCAGGACGTCGAATCGGGCGAGGTGCTGATGCTCGCCTGGATGGATGCCGAGGCACTGAGGAGAACCCTCGAAACCGGACGGACCTGGTTCTGGTCGAGGAGCCGCCAGGAATACTGGTGCAAGGGCGAGACATCCGGAGATCGCCAGTGGGTGCGCTCTGTTCACTACGACTGCGACGAAGACGCGCTGCTGGTCCGCGTTCTGCAGGAGGGCAGGGGCGCCTGCCACACCGGTGAGCGCAGCTGCTTCTACCGTTCCATCCCGGAGAACCCGGAACCCGGCCGCCGATCCCCGTGAGCGTCCAGCCGCCCTCGTGGTCCCCAGGCCTGGACGGCTTCCGGCAGCTCGCGCGCTCCCACCTGATAGTTCCTCTATGGCGGGAGCTTCTTTCCGACACCATCACGCCTGTCGGCGCCCTGTCGGCGCTGGGTGACGACGGCGAGGTGTTCCTGCTCGAATCCGTGGAGGGATCCGAACGCTGGGGACGCTACTCGTTTCTCGGTAGGCGCCCCCTGGCGAAGCTCTCCTGCGGGGGAGGCCTGGTCGAGCTGGAGGGCAGGCTACCGGCTGCCAGCCTCGCCAAGATGCCACGCGACCAGGGGATACTCGCCGCGATGGAGTCCCTCGTGAACACCTGCAGGTCACCGGTGCTCGAAGGGCTCCCACCACTGCACGGAGGCCTGGTGGGCTACCTCGGATACGACGTGGTCCGTGAGGTGGAGCTGCTCGGGGACGTACCCGACGACGATGCCGGCATCCCCGACGCCGTGGTCTTCGTGATCGGCCAGCTGTGTGCCTTCGACCACTGGCGCCAGCGGATGGTGATAGTGGAGAACGTGATCGTCGATCCGGCCATGACCGACGAGGAGCTCCGGCAGGCCTACCTGGACGCCGGCGAGCGCCTCGACACCCTCGCAGCAGAGCTTCACCGGCCGATGATCTCCCCGCCACTGGACATGCCCGCGAAGGCCGACCCGGCAGCGCTCGTGGAGGTGCGCCGTACCATGACAAGCGATGCCTACTGCATGGCCGTGGAGGTGGCCAAGGAACACATCCTGGCAGGTGACGCCTTCCAGGTCGTCCTCTCGCAGAGATTCGACTTCACCCTCGGTGCCGACCCATTCGACTTCTACAGGGTGCTAAGGGTGGTGAACCCGAGCCCCTACCTGTACTTCCTGCGCACCGGCCACGTGACCGTGGCTGGGGCGTCGCCGGAGCCGATGGTTCGCCTCCGCGAGGGCATAGTGGTCTCCCGCCCGATCGCCGGCACCCGCCGGCGCGGCCAGAGCCCCGAGGAGGACGCACGGCTCGGCGCGGAGCTCCTGGAGGATCCGAAGGAGCTCGCGGAGCATGTGATGCTGGTTGACCTCGCCCGTAACGACTTAGGGAGGGTGGTGAGCTTCGGCACGGAGGCAGTGGACGAGATGATGACCCTCGAGCGCTACAGCCATGTCATGCACATCACCTCACAGGTCTCGGGTGAGCTGGCCCCTGGCAGGGGACCAGTCGATGTGCTGCGTGCCACCATCCCAGCCGGGACGCTCTCTGGCGCACCCAAGGTACGCGCGATGGAGATCATCGACGAGCTCGAGCCGACAAAGCGCGGCATCTACGGAGGGGTGATCGGCTACGTGGACTTCTCGGGAAACCTTGACACGGCCATCGCGATCAGGACCCTCGTGGTGGATCGGCAGGGAGCCGCCCGGGTGCAGGCAGGGGCCGGGGTGGTCGCCGACAGTGACCCGATGGCCGAGGACGCGGAATGCGCCAGCAAGGCAGCAGCCCTGCTGAGCGCGGTGGCCCCTGCCAGAGCCATGACCCGCGCTAGGACCGCGAGGCCAGCCGGTGGGGAGCCGGATCCTGGTTAGCCTGATCCGGACCATTCCAGCCGCCCAGATGGGCCCGTCGGGCACTGGCCCGGGTACCGGCACTGGCCCGGGTACCGGCACTGGCCCGGGTACCGGCACTGGCCCGGGTACCGGCACTGGCCGGGGTGCCCTCCAGGTCGAGGCAGCGAGGCTCGCGGAGGCCTACCGACTGCTCTGCGAGGAAGGGGGATGGTACGAGCTGGACAGGGACCTGGTCGTGGTGAGCGGCGACGACGCCCTGTCCTTCCTGCAGGGGCAGGTCTCCCAGGACCTGTGCGGCCTCGGTGACGGCGAGGCGATCAGCTCGCTGGTGCTCGAGCCCGACGGGAAGCTGACGGCTCTAGTGAGGGTCTGGCGCCGGGATGCGAACACCCTTTACCTAGAGCAGGACAGGGGCTTCGGCCTCCTGGTGGCGGACAGGCTACGACGCTTCCGGATACGGGTCCGCGCCGAGATAGAGCTGACCGAGGCGAGGTTGGGTGTTCTCCGTGCGCCAGTAGTAATGCGCGCTCGTGAGCTGCAGGGCATCCAGGCGGTGTGGAGCGGCCACGGGCCTGAGGATCCCTTGTCGCCTGCGCGGGTAGGTGGGGCCGATCTCGAGGAGGCCGGCGGTCTCGCCAGCCCGGTCGAGATGGGCAATCTGCGTGGGATGGACGTCCTATGGCTACCGGGCGCGCCCCTGGATGCGGGCAGGGTGCTCGATGGGTGCGGTCTGCCGAGGGGAGATCCAGCCGCCCTGGAGGTCCGCCGCGTGGAGGCCGGCGTTCCCGTGATGGGACACGAGCTCGGCGCGCGGACCATCCCGGCGGAGGCCGGGCTGGTGGAGCGGTGCGTGAGCTTCGCAAAGGGCTGCTATACCGGGCAGGAGCTCGTGGAGCGTATCGACTCGCGGGGCTCCAGGGTGGCGCGCCGGCTGGTCGCCCTGAGGGTGCCGGGCAGCAGGGAGGGGATTCGAGAGCTGATGGAGGCCGGTGTGGGGGTGATGGAGTCCCCCTGTGGCTGGAAGCTCCAGAGCGGTTCCAACGAGGTGGGGGAGGTCACCTCGGCTGCCTGGAACCCCATCAGCGGGGGCATAGTAGGGATGGCTTACCTGCGACGTTCGGTCGATACCCCCGCTGAGGTGACGGTCAGGCTCGGTCCCGAGGGTGAAGGACCGGAGGTGACCGGGTCAGTGCTGGACCTGGCCGCTGCCGATGCCGGGCTGGGCGAGAGGTACCCATAGGGTCATCCGGGTGCCACCGGTGGGTCCCATGGGCGAGTCTGCGCTCACGCGTGCGCCGAGAGCAGTGGCGAGCTCCCAGACGATCGACAGACCGAGGCCGGTGCCGATGCGCCTGGCGGGCTGGCGATCAGAGGTGTAGTGACGCTCGAATACGTGAGGCAGGTCCTCCGCTGCGATGCCAGGGCCGTCGTCCTCCACCCATATGCAGCAGTAGTCGCCGGCCGCGGCCAGGCCGAGGATGACTGTGGTTCTGGCGAACTTGAATGCGTTCTCCAGCAGGTTGCCAATCACCTGACCCAACCGGTCCGGGTCGGCGACGACCAGCAGGCTCTCAGTGGTGAGCTGGGAGACGAGATGGATGCCGAGCTCGTTCGCCTGCGGGGTGAAGCGTTCGTGCACGCTCCGGGCGACGGAAATCGGGTCGAGCTGCTCGAAGGTGAAGGAGAATCGTTTGGCATCGAGGCGGGCAAGGTCGAGCAGGTCGTTCACCAGACGCTCGAGCCTGAGCGACTCGGCACGGATCACCCGTGCCGCCGAGAGCGTGTCATCGGCCGCTCCCTCCAGGATCGCATCGGCATAGCCGCGGATCGAGGTGAGCGGGGTCCTGAGCTCGTGGGAGACCGACATGAGGAACTGGCGCTCCAGACCCTTGGAGATCGCGAGGCTCTCTCCCATCGAGTTGATGGACTCGGAGAGGGCTGCCAGCTCTGGGTAGTCATCGCGCGAGACGGGAACCCTGGCGCCGAGGTCGCCAGCGGCGATCTTACGAGTGGCCTCCACCGCCCGGGTGAGTGGGCTGGCGATGCGGTTCGCCAGGAACGAAGCCACGACCGCAGCCAGGACCAGGGCCACCAGGGCGACGATCACGAAGTAGTCGAAGCCGCTCACGGGGCTGGCAACGGTTCGGGTGGCGAGCAGCACAGGCAGGGCGTCGGCCGGGATGTGGCCGAAGAGTGCCCGCTCGTGGGTGTCCAGGGAGAGGGGGACGGCGGTGAAGACCAGCGATCCTACGTTCCCGGTGACGGCTTGGTCAGCTTCGAGCGCCCCCAGGTCCATGGCCCGAGGGGTGAGAGTGCTCGCGGGCAGGGGGCGGATGGTTCCGTCTGGCTCCAGCCTGACGATGGCCAGGTCGTCGAAGTTCCCGACTCGTCTGAGCAGTCGTAGGGATGCCGGGGTAGCGACCCGCGGTAGAGTGGCCGGAGCGTCCAGCGCTCCAGCGATGGCGTCTGCCTCGCCAGCGAGCTCGCTCTCGGCGGTGGAACGAGCAGCGCGGCCTACGAGCACCAGGCTTCCCACGCTCGCCATCACTAGGGCGAGCGCGAGGACGGCGATCATGCCGATGGTGATTCGCCGGCGCATGGACTCTCAGCCGAGCCGGTAGCCGACGCCCCACACGGTCGCCAGCGGCAGCTCCTCGCCAAACTTGCGCCGGAGCTGGCGGACATGGACATCGACGGTCCTCGCGTCGCCGTACCAGCCCTCGCCCCAGACGCCGTCGAGCAGGCGGCGCCTCGAGAGCGCTATCCCCTGATGGGAGGCCAGGTACACCAGGAGGTCGAACTCCCGGGAGGTCATGGCTACCGGTTCACCCTTCAGGGATGCCTCGCGCCGGACGGTGTCGATGTCGATGGCACCGACAGATAGACGTTCGTCGTGGGACAGGGGGGGCTCCAGCCGTCGGAGGATCGCGTGGGCCCGGGCGACCAGCTCGCGTGGCGAGAAGGGCTTGGTCATGTAGTCGTCGGCCCCGATCTCCAGGCCGATCACCTTGTCCAGTTCCTCGTCACGGGCGGTGAGCATGAGTATGGCTGCGCTGGGGTGGCCCTGGCGGAGGCGGCGGCAGACCTCGTAGCCGTCGAGCGCACCCGGCAGGCCTATGTCGAGCACCACCAGGCGGACGTCCTGGTCGCCCTCGACGTATGCGATCCCTGATTCGCCGTCGTCTGCCTGGAGCACCCGGTAGCCGTCCCGGCGCAGGTACATGGAGACGAGGTCTGAGATGGCGTGGTCGTCCTCGATGACGACTATGCACCTCGTCTCGGTGGTGTCCACCACGAAAGCCTGCCATCTCTTGGCACCTCGTTGCTCGTTCGCGCGCCGGCGCCGGTGCCGACAGTAGGCTCGAAGCGGTGGCAGCTACCTACCTCGACGAGATAATCGCCTGGCACCGCAGCATGGATCATGCCGACGATGCCAGCCTGGGAGCGCGCGCGCTGGCCGCGTCGGAGGGGGATCCTCCGCGGGGTTTCGCTGCCTCGCTGGGGATGGCTGCCGGTCGCCTGGCGGTGATCGCAGAGGTGAAGCGCCGTTCCCCATCGAAGGGCCCTCTCTCGGAGTCCCTCGATCCAGCCGCGCTGGCGGCCCAGTATGCAGCGGGGGGGGCCCGCTGCATCTCGGTGCTCACCGACGCGAAGTTCTTCGGAGGCTCGCCCGAGGATCTGATCGCAGCGCGTGGGGCCTGCGAGCTGCCGGTGCTGAGGAAGGACTTCACTCTCTGCCTGGCAGATGTCTACGAGGCACGGATAATGGGAGCCGACGCGGTGCTGCTCATAGCAGCGGCACTGGGCGATGCGAAGCTGGAGCTCCTGGCCGGGGCCAGTGCGGATCTGGGCATGGACGCACTGGTAGAGGTGCACGACGGGCTCGAACTGGAGCGGGCTCTCGCTGCGGGAGCGAGCCTCATAGGCGTGAACCAGCGGGACCTGTTCAGCTTCGAGGTGGACTCCGAGCGTGCCGTCTCGCTGGCAGCCGCGATCCCACCCGGTGTTCTGGGCGTGGCGGAGTCCGGGATCGGAGGCCTCGCCGACGCGGAGCGCCTGGCCTCTGCAGGCTACGAGGCGGTCCTGGTCGGCGAGCTCCTGGTACGCAGCCCGGATCCGGCGCCCGTGGTGCAGGCACTCTCTGGAGTCCCGGTGTCGAGCCGGGTACAGCGCCGCGGGAGACTACCGTGTTCGTGAAGATATGTGGCATCACGAGCGAGGCCGACGCGCTCCTGGCGGTCGGGCTGGGCGCCGATGCAGTGGGCTTCGTCTTCGCTCCATCGCCCCGCCAGGTGAGCGTCCAGGCGGTCTCCCGCATCGTCGAGCGCCTACCCCATGGCGTGGTCACGGTAGGGGTCTTCAGGGACGAGTCTGCGCGGAGGGTCGTGGAGATCGTGAACACCCTCGGCCTAGGTGCAGCACAGCTCCATGGGAACGAGTCCACCGAGGACACGAGATACGTGTCGTCCCGGGTGAGCATGACCATAAAGGCCTTCCCGGTGGGCCATCCGGGTATAGCGAAGGTAGACGACTACGGCGCCGACCTGGTCATGGTGGACGGCGCGAGACCTGGATCCGGTGAGGTGTTCGACTGGCGGCTGGCCGAAGGGGTGGTCGACCCTGCTCGGTTGATCCTCTCCGGTGGCCTGAACGCTGCGAACGTGGCCTCTGCCATCTCCCATCTCAGCCCCTTCGGTGTGGATGTCTCCACTGGGGTGGAATCGGCTCCAGGCATAAAGGACCCGCGCAAGATGAGGGAGTTCGTCCTGGCCGCGCGCTCGGGTCCGGGTGGTGATCTTTGAGCGAGCATGCCACACCCGCTGGCGAGGCGGCCCTCCCGATGGGCCCTCCCGACGCGCTGGGACACTTCGGCTCCTTCGGTGGGCGGTTCGTCCCCGAGTCCCTGGTGAGAGCCTGCGTGGAGCTGGAGCAGGCCTTCGGCTCGGCGTGGCAGGACCCTCGGTTCCACGAGTCGCTCGGTGAGATCCTCCGCTCCTATGGAGGACGTCCGACGCCCGTAACGGAGTGCCACCGGCTTTCCGAGCGCCTCGGCGTGCGGGTCCTCCTGAAACGTGAGGATCTGGCTCATACCGGGTCGCACAAGCTGAACAATGTGATCGGCCAGTCCCTGCTGGCTGCACGGATGGGCAAGACGCGCCTGATAGCGGAGACCGGCGCGGGCCAGCATGGGGTGGCCACCGCGACGGCGGCCGCGCTCATGGGAATGTCCTGCGTGGTCTACATGGGCGAGGTGGACATGGCGCGCCAGGCGCTGAACGTCTTTCGAATGGAGCTGCTCGGAGCAGAGGTCACCGCGGTCTGCTCGGGCAGCAGGACCCTGAAGGACGCTGTGAACGAGGCCCTGCGCGACTGGGTGGCGAACCTCGACGACACGCATTACTGCCTGGGTTCGGTGATGGGTCCCCACCCGTATCCCTGGATGGTCCGGGAGTTCCAGCGGGTGCTAGGTGACGAGGCCAGGGAGCAGTGCAGGGAGCTACTCGGTGGCGCGGACCCGGACTGGGTGGTCGCCTGCGTGGGGGGAGGCTCGAACGCAGCCGGGACCTTCGCCGGCTTCGCCTCCACGAGTGCGCGGCTCGTAGGAGTGGAGGCGGCGGGGGGCGCAGCCATGACCCACGGCCTCCCCGGGGTGGTCCACGGCATGCGCTCCTACCTGCTCCAGGACGAGGCAGGCCAGATCTCGGAGGCAGAGTCGATCTCGGCAGGCCTCGACTACCCCGGGATCGGGCCCGAGCATGCTCACCTGGCAGACATCGGGCGTGCGGTCTACGACCAGGCAACCGATGCCGAGGTGCTCTCCGCCTTCACGCTCCTGGCGCAGACGGAGGGGATCATCCCGGCCCTCGAACCTGCCCACGCGCTGGCATGGGTGGTGCGCAACGCCGGAACCACCATCGCCTCGGGCCAGTCCGTCCTGGTCACCTTGTCCGGCAGGGGAGACAAGGACGTCGCGCAGGTGCGGGACCTGCTCTCGGGAGATGTCGGGAGTGGCCAGCAGGTGGCGGTCGATCCGGCGGGGGTCCCGGAACGGTGAGGGAGCACCTGGATGCCCGGCTGGCCTCCCTGCACTCAGCAGGGCGCAAGATCCTGGTGGCTTACCTGACCGCCGGCATGGCACCGAACTGGACCGAGATGCTCCAGGCGCTAGCCGCGGGTGGAGCGGATGCGATCGAGATAGGGCTGCCCTTCTCCGATCCCATGATCGACGGACCCGTGATCCAGCGGGCTTGCGTCCGGGCCATCGCTGCCGGTACCACGCCCCAGGGGGTGCTCTCGGAGGTGGCTCGGCTGGACATCGAGGTGCCGCTAGCTGTGATGACCTACTATAACCTGGTCTTTCGCGCCGGACACGAGCGCATGGCCGGGATGATGGCCGATGCCGGTGTGACGGGCGCCATCGTGCCCGACCTGAGCCTCGAGGAGTCCGGACCCTGGTGCGAGTCAGCCGACCGCCATGGCATAGCCACGGTAATGCTGGTGGCGCCGAGTACGCCCGAGGAGCGCGCGCGGCTGATATGCGACCGATCTCGGGCCTTTGTCTACGCCGTAGGTCTCATGGGGGTCACGGGGGAGCGGGCCGCTCTCGCGCCGAGCGCTACCGCCATAGGGGAGCGGCTAGGGCCGCTGACGGAGCTGCCGGTCTGCGTCGGCATAGGAGTATCGAGTCCGAGCCAGGCCTCCCAGGTGAGTGCTCACGCCGACGGGGTGATAGTCGGTTCCGCCATCGTCGGGAGGATCCTGGATGGTGCTGAGCCCGACGAGGTGGCCGCTTTCACTGCTTCCCTGCGTCGCGGCCTCGACGCGAATGCTCGAAGCGCTGGCGCATGATCTGGCGCCTTTCGGCGATGTCTCGGTATGTGAGGCTGTCCACGGGGTCGGCGACGCCGAGCTGAGCCCTGATCCCGGCAATGTCTACCGCCGGCTCCGATCCCGGCTCGAGGCCGATGTCTCGCGCGATGCGTTCGCCGTGGTGCTCCTGGAAGTAGGTGAAGATGCTCACGATCTCCCCGAGCAGGTCCAGGTCAGGGGCCATTAGGGCGATAGCCCCGTCGAGGAAGAGCATGTCCTTCACGAAGAGCATCAGCTCCTTTGGCATGCGAGCCCCGTAGCCGAGGAGAGCCTTGGTGACCGCCGAGAGCTCGGCGGTGAGCTCCTCGGCGCTCATCTTGGTGGGGTCTATGGGTCCTCGGTCGAGGCCGAGGTCCCTGATCACAGCATCGACGTCGGTGTCCTCGGGCAGTGCGCCCAGATCACGCATGGCCTCCACCTGGGAGCGGATGTCGTTCGCGGTACCGCTGATGAGCAGGCGCAGGAATGCCTGGCGTTCGTAGTCTCCCAACCGGCCTGTGATGCCGAAGTCCAGGAGAGCCACCCGGCCGTCGCGCATCACGAGCAGGTTCCCACCATGCAGGTCGCCGTGGAAGACGCCGTAGAGCAGGGTGCCTTCGAGGAACGCGATGAGCCCGGCCTTCAGCACCGCCTCGGTGTCGATGCCATATGCACGCATTGCCTCCGCATCGCCCCAGGAGAATCCGTCCAGTCTCTCCATCACGAGGACGCGGCGCGTCACCAGCTCCGGGTGCGGACGGGGTACGACCAGAGCGCGCTGGTCCGTCTCTGCGAGAACCCGGGCGACGTCGAGCATGTTCTGTCCTTCGAGCCTGAAGTCGAGCTCCTCGACTATGGTCTCGGCGAAGAGCTCGACCAGTGCAGGTGGGTTGGCCAGGGCGGTGACCGGTATGCGGCCGATCAGGTACGGAGCGATCCAGCTCATGGCCGCGAGGTCGCGCCGGACGAGCCTGGCCACCTGGGGACGTTGGACCTTTACGACGACGTTCTCCCCCGATCTGAGGCGCGCTGCATGAACCTGGGCTATGGATGCGGCCGCCAGCGGAACCGGGTCGAAGGACTGGAAGGTCTCGGCGATCGGGCACCCGAGATCCTCCTCGACGGTCCGGCGCACCACGGAGAAGTCCTCGGGTGGCACCTGGTCGCGGCAATGCCTGAACTCGTCTACGAGCTCTGGCGGGAAGAGCCCTTCGCCGCTGGAGATGATCTGGCCGAGCTTTATGTAGGTGGGACCGAGGGTCTCGAATGCCACCCGTAGCCGGTGGGCTATGGATCGCCGGGATATCTCCGGTCCGCGACGGCGGTCCAGGAGGTACCAGCCGGCCAGGGCCTTCATGAGAAGGCTGCCCACCTCGGCTACGCGCAGGCCCGGTGGCAGGCGTCGATGCCTGGTCAGCTCGGGTACCTGGGCGCGGGTGGCACGGCGGAGCGATTCGATGCCATCGCGCCAGGGCATCCTCTCCGGCTCGACGAGCCAGGGGGGATCCTCGCTGAAGGAGCCTGCCGCGGCGTCAGCAGGTGGAGGGGCTGGTACCCGCCCGGGCGAATCCTCGCGGCTCAACAAGATCCCGACTCAGCGGACCGGGGCTATCACGAGACAGCCGTTATGACCGCCGAAGCCGAAGGAGTTCGAAAGTGCGGCAGCAGGCTCCCATCGGCGGGGCCCGCCGTGGACGATGTCGAGGTGTATCTCGGGGTCTGGCTCCTCGTACCCTGCCGTCGGTGGGATGAGAGCGCGCCTGATGCTCAGAACTGTCGCCACTGCCTCGAGCGCGCCAGCTCCACCCAGGGCATGGCCGGTGACGCCCTTGATGGAGGTGACGGGGGGTCCCGGGGTGCCGAAGACCTTCTCGATAGCCTGAGCCTCTGCCAGATCATTGAGCGGGGTGGAGGTGCCATGGGCGTTTATGTGGCCTATCTCGGCGGGAGCGATCTCGGCATCCGCGAGTGCCAGCTCCATGCAGGCTGCCGCACCGCTGCCACCTGGGGCGGGAGCAGTGATGTGGTGTGCATCGGCAGTCGAGGCTGCTCCGAGAATCTCGGCATGGATGACTGCGTTGCGCCGTAGTGCATGCTCCATGTCCTCGAGGACCAGAGCGGCAGCTCCTTCGGCTATGACGAAGCCGTCCCTGCGGGCATCGAAGGGACGGGACGACCCGGATGCCGAGAGCGCCGTCATGTTCGTGAAGGCCGCTATCCCCACCTCGGTCATCGCGGCTTCGGCACCGCCGCCGATCGCCACGTCGAGGCGGCCACTGGCGACTAGACGTGCTGCAGCAGCCAGGGCATGGGTGCCGGCTGCACAAGCCGTGACCACGGTCTCGCATGGACCACGGAAGCCGGAGCGCATGGATACCGTCGCCGCGCCGGCGTTGGGCATCATCATGGGCACGAGGAAGGGTGATACCCGCCTGGCACCGCGCTCGTTGAAGACCGTCACCTGCTCCTGGAGAGTCTCGAAGCCCCCCACCCCGGTGCCCATGACTACTCCGGCCCGGTCGGGATCTGCCTGCAGATCACCGGCGTCCGCCATGGCCATCTCAGCGGCGGCGACCGAGAACTGAGCGAAGCGGTCGACACGCCGGACGTCCTTCGGGCCGAACCAGACGGTCGGGTCAAAGTCTGCTACCCGCCGCTCGCCCGTAGGTGCGGGCGCGAGCAGCCCTTCGAAGAACGCGTCGACGCCGATCCCGCAGCAGGAGACCACACCGAGGCCCGTGATCGCCACGCGCCGAGAGCGCAGCGGGCCGTCGGGACCGACACCTAGGAGCATCAGAGCTTCGCCGTGATCAGCTCGTAGGCTTGGCCCACAGTCTCGATGCCGTCGAGCTCGGCCTCCTCCACGGTGACGTCGAAGGCTTCCTCGAGGGCCATCACCAGCTCGACGAGGTCGAGGCTGTCAGCGTCGAGGTCGTCTGCGAACCTGGCCTCCGGTACGACCTTCTCAGCGGGGACCTGCAGCACCTCCACAGCACAGGAACGGAACTTCTCGAAGCTCGCTTCCTCACTCATGATCTGTCTCCTTCAGTCTCTCGGGGCTCGCGCCCGGTCGGTGTCGTGGTTCATCCCACGGGTCAGAAGCCCATGGCCATGCCGCCATCGACGGGTATTACCGCGCCCGTGATGTACGCAGCATCCTCGGACGCCAGGAATGCGGCTACCCCGGCGATCTCGTCGGGAGAAGCAGTGCGCCCGAGGGGTACCGTAGCCCGGAGCGCCTCCACACGCTGGTCGTCCAAGGCGGCGATCATATCTGTCTCCACGATCCCCGGCGCAATGGCATTCACGGTGATCGACCTACTCGCCACCTCGCGAGCGAGGGAACGGGCCATGCCGATCATGCCGGCCTTGCTCGCGGCGTAGTTCACCTGGCCTGGCGATCCGAGGAAGGCCACCACCGAGGATATGAGCACTATGCGCCCCCTGCGCGCCCTCACCATCGGGCCGAGAGCACGCCGGAGCACACGGTAGGTACCAGAGAGGTTGGTCTCGATCACCTCTCCCCAGGCATCTTCTCCCATGCGAAGCAGGAGGGTGTCGTGGACGATGCCGGCATTTGCCACCAGGACCTCCACGGGTCCGAGCTTCTCCTCCACGGCGCCAAAGGCGCGGTCCACCTCCTCGGGATGGCGCACGTCGCAGGGCACTGCGAGGACCTCGGAGCCCAGCGAGTCGATGGCGTCGGGGGGAGTGGATCGGTAGGTGACGGCCACCGAGTCGCCCATGGAGGCGAACCGCCTGGCACAGCCAAGGCCGATCCCGCGGGTGCCACCTGTCACCAGCACCACGCGGCTCATAGGGGGGATCCCCATCGAAGCACCGCGCTGGCCCAGGTCATGCCCGCACCGAATCCGGACAGCAGAACGTAGTCACCAGCCGAGAGCCTACCGGCGTCGGCAGCCTCGGCGAGTGCGAGAGGGATGGAGGCGGCAGATGTGTTGCCCGTGCGATCCAGGATCACGGCGGTGCGCTCGGAGCCGATGCCCAAACGGTCGCAGGCAGCCTCGATTATCCGCAGGTTCGCCTGGTGGGGCACGAAGAGCGCCACGTCGTCGGGCTTCAGGCCCGAGCGGGCGAGCGCGGCTGTAGCCGAGGAGACGGTGATACGAACCGCCCTGCGAAATACCTCGCTTCCCTCCATCGTCATGTAGCCACCATGCTCGCAGCCCAGTAGTTCGTATGCGGTGCCGTCCACACCTAGGTCGGTGCCGAGCAACGCCCCCGCTGGCATCCCAGGGGGAGCATCCAGCTCTGCGGCCTCCCTAGAGCCAGTGGAACTCTGGAGCAGTATGGCTCCTGCTCCGTCCGCGAAGAGCACCGCTGTGGAGCGGTCGAGGGGATCGGTTATGCGTGAGAGGCAGTCGGCACCGACGAGGAGCACTGACGAGGTGCCGGTGGCAATGGCGCCCGCAGCGGCTACCAGACCGTAGACGAAGCCTGCACAGGCAGCATTCAGGTCATATGCCCCGCCAGCAATGCCGAGAGCATGGTGAACCTTGGAAGATGTGGCCGGCACGGCCTGGTCCGGGGTCGTGGTGGCAAGGATCAGCAGCTCCACATCCGACCCATCGCAGCCTGCCCGGGCCAGCGCATGACGACCTGCCTCGGCTGCCAGCTCTGATACCAGCCCGCCCACGCGCCGCTCGCGGATCCCGGTGCGCGTACGCACCCACTCGTCGCTCGTGTCCAGCTTCTCGGCCAGGTCGGCGTTGGTGACGACCCTGGTGGGGAGGGCTGCGCCCCAGCCCGTTACTCCCCATCGGGGCGCGCTCACGAACGCTCGTCCGGCGACACGCGAAGCCATGCCACGGGCTGCCCCTCTACTACCCGTTCACTCGGGTGGGCGAGGAACGCCACCAGCTCACCGGCGAATGGCGAGCGCACCTCGGCGCTCCCCACGCGGCCGATCAGATCCCCCACGCCGATCATCGCCTGTCCCGATGGGGTCCTGGCCAGATCAGCAGGGCCGACCACGCCTGCGAGGGGCTCCGGTATGAACTCGCCGGGTCCCGGAGATACCACCACCCGCTCCGAGGTGTAGAGGCGCTCGCCCTGGTGGCTGGCTGCGTATGCGTGCCAGGACTCGTTTCCGGCCGCAGCGTCCACGAGGACGTCGAGGTCCTCGGGCACCGCCACCGAGATGGCACGCACCTCCGGCTCGATGCGGCGGGCAAGACCGGTGAGCACACCACCAGGGCCGAGCTCGGCCAGGCATGTGACACCGAGACGCGCCAGGGTGCTCACCACCTGGCGCCAGCGCACGGGGCTGCAGAGCTGCGCCGACAGCAAGCCAGGCCACTGCCCGGCCTCCTGGTGCGCCCGGGCGTCGACGTTCGCCACCACGGGCACCTCGGGATCGAGGAAGGTGGTACCGGCGAGCGCCTTCCTCAGGCGTGGGCGTGCGGGTGCCATCAGGTCGGTGTGGAACGCACCTGCGACCGGGAAGGGCACGATCTTCCTCGCTCCCAGCTCCTTAGCGATCCGACCTGCCTCGGCCACGGCGTCCGGGGTCCCGGCTATCACCACCTGGCCAGGTGCGTTGAAGTTCGCGATCCAGACCTCTCCCTCGACGCGCTCGCAGGCAGCCTCAACGGCGTCGTCGTCGGCACCCATGACCGCCGCCATCGTGCCCGGACGCTCGTCGGCGCAGTGGTGCATGGCATCACCACGTTCCATCACGAGCTGGACTCCCTCCTCGAATGCCAGGCTGCCGCTTGCCACGAGAGCCGTGTACTCGCCGAGGCTGTGGCCGGCGACTGCGCCCGGTACGAGACCGAGGCGCTCCACCGCATCGAGGACCACGAGGCTGAGGACGAATGTGGCCAGCTGGGCATTCGCGGTGAGGGTCAGCTCGGTGGCATCAGCGTCCAGCAGGAGGGACGCGAGATCGCGTCCGGCGACGGCCGAGGCCTCCTCGACGACCTCCCAGGAGGGATGATCGATCCAGGCGCGGCCCATGCCGGGTCGCTGAGACCCCTGGCCTGGGAACGTGAACGCCAGCACCGAAGCTCCTCTCTACGTGTCCGGGGCGTAGGAGGCAGCTCCCCGGAACCTCCACCTGCCAGGGTTGCACGCGCGCAACGCCTCCGTCACCTTACCTGGAGGTAAGAGACACCGCCTCCAGTGCCGTGCCTGGCGCAGCGCTCAGCGCATGTGCCCGGAGCGGGACTCGAACCCGCATGCCCATAAGGACAGGGGCTTTTGAGGCCCCCGCGTCTACCGATTCCGCCATCCGGGCGGCACGATGCTCCGACAGCATAAGGCCGCCCAAGGCCCAGTGCCCAAAGGTCGCGGTTGCTTTGGCAGTATGTGGACCGATGCACTCGGAGAGCTTCGCGAGCAGCATGGCTGCCGGCAGTCCGGAAGTGGTAGAGGAGGAGCGCTCGGTACCGGCTGCGTGCTGTCCAGCACCATGAGGATCGCGGCAGTGGAGCTCATCTGGCTGGACCTCACCCTCAGGCAGGGTCTGGTGACGGCGGCAGGGACCCACCTCGCACGTCCGGTGGTCATGGTGAGGGTTCTGTCGGACTCCCTGGAGGGCTTCGGGGAGTGCGCTGCCCTGGAGATGCCCTCTTACAGCGAGGAGGATGCTGCCGGAGCATGGCGGGTGCTGAGGGACTACCTGGCACCGGCTGTCCTGGCAGCGTCGGCGCAGCTCGCGACCCGGGGGCCGGCTGAGGCCGAGCCCGGTGTGGATAGCCTCGTGGGGCCTCTCATCGATGCCTGCGGGTGCATCCGGGGAAATCCGATGGCCAAGGCCGCCTTGGAGATGGCGCTGGTGGACCTGGCGCTCAGGGATATCGGCATCTCGCTGGCCGACCATCTGAGGCTGGAGGTCACCGATGTCGCGTGCGGGGGAGTCCTCGGCATGCCCGCCGGCCAGCGGGCAGGCGCGCAGCGAGGAGCCTACGAGGATCCCGCTGCCCTGATAGCGGCCGCCGAGGAGGTTCTCGCATCGGGCTGTGCACGTCTGAGGGTGAAGATCCGGCCTGGCTATGACATAGCGCCCCTCAGTGCACTGCGTGAGAGGTTTCCGGACCTGGCGATCCAGGCGGACGCGAACGGTTCCTACGTCCCAGGGGACCTCGCGATTCTCGAGCGCCTGGACGCCATCGGGCTCACCTGCATAGAGGAGCCACTGGGCGAGGGAGGTCATACGGGCCATGCCTGGCTGGCCGAGCGGATTGCCACACCGGTATGCCTCGATGAGTCCCTCGGCTCGCTCCATCAGGTAAGGGAGGCCATATCCCTGGGTGCATGCCGGGTCGCCTGCCTGAAGCCATCCCGGCTGGGTGGCCTTATCGCCGCAGTGGAGGCCCATGACCTGTGCGCGCAGGCTGGTGTCGCATGCTTCTGCGGAGGGATGCTCGAGACCTCCTACGCCCGGATTGCCAACGCTGCCTATGCCGGCCTTCCTGGCTTCGTGCTCCCGGGCGATCTGGCAGTGGAGGACCGGTTCATGGAGCCCGACATTCTTGACCCCGGCGACGTTCCACCGGCACCGGCGGGTCGTGCCGGCATCTATCGCCCGGCAGGCCTGGCACCGCATCCCGTGGCGAACCTGCTGGCTGCCAGAGCCGTGCGTCGCGAACTGCTGCGCCTGTGAGGTGAGCTCTCGGGCATTATGGAGGCATGCGACGCTCATTCGTGGAGCGCTCCCTCAGGGATGTCCACACCCGGCTGGTAAAGGCGCGCCACGAGCTGGCCATAGTGGAGGAACAGCTCCTGGTGTTCAACGACGCCGCCGATGACAGCCGGATCCGCTCACTCGTCTCGGAGACCCCCCAGGCGACTCACGAGCATCTGGACGCACAGCGCCACGCCGATGCCGCGACGCGCGCGAGAGCGGCCCTGGTAGCCACCATAGCGGACCTCGAGCGCCGTCGCGACGAGCTGCTCGCGAAGCTCTGAGCGCTGGGCAACGCGAGCTGGGCGCTGGGCAACGCGAGCTGGGCGCTGGGCAACGCGAGCTGGGCACCGGGCGGTGTGGCAGGCCAGAGGCAGCCGTGTAGCCTTTACGTGCATGCATGCGACGGGGGGTGACGTGGAGCTGCCTGCGATATCGCGGCGCAGGTTTCTGTCGGTCGCACTCGGAACGGCTACTGCGGGGGGCGTCCTCCTCGCTGGGGGCCTCCTGGAGAGCTGCGCGAGCACCCCGGTGGCGAAGAGCACCGCCCGGCGTGTCTCCTCTCGGGAAACGCCCCAGATCAGGGTCGTGGATGTCTCGGGAGTGGACCCCGACGAGCAGCTGATGCTCGCCTGCCTCCAGGGACTCGCCAACAGGATGAAGCCGACGGTCTACCTGCTCGGTGTGGCAGGCGGGGAGAACAGCTCCGAGAAGGCGGACGAGGTCTGGCTGAAGGACGCCGTGCCGCTCAGGGCAGGAGAGTCGACCGTGGACGACCTGCTCAGCCTCTCTTCGAGTGCGGCCAAGGGTCTCGTGATCTGGGATCCCTCGCTGGCGGTTCACACGCAGAACGTCGCCACCACCATGGCCGGCGCCCTCGGTGCGCTGCCGGTGTCTCCTCAGCTGGCCTCGAAGATGGGCGCATCCCCCTATGGATTGCCGGTGCTGGCAGACCTGAGGGATCTGCACCTGAAGACCTCCACGGCGGCCTATACCTGGGCACTCCAGCAGATGGCCTCGAAGAAGCTAGACGTACCCGGACCCCCGGCCTGGATCGGCGACATCGGTGACGGCACCACGGTCCGGTCGTGCCTACGGGACTGGATAGTGGCAGTGGGCGGCTTCGCCTTCGAGATCTACCCGGAGAGATCCGGCGAGCTGGCCTTCCTCACCACCATGCTCGAGTCGTTCCCCTCGCATCCGGCGGTGTTCGGGTACCTCTACTACGACGACAAGGTCTACCGGGAGTCCGGTATCGCTCTGAACGAGTACATGTCGGTGCGAGCGCTCTCGGAGTCGAACCGGTCCATGGTGGCGACGAACACCGCGGGGAACCTGAGCGTCTATTCGAGGTTCACGGCTCCGGTGCAGCACCCCAGGTGGGACGAGACCCCACGTTCGCCCGAAGGTGGAAAGACCTACGTGGCCCTGGCGGTGACCGATGGCGATAACGTCGCCTACGACCTGGAGCGTATGCGGGTCCGCTACTGGGACGATCCGCTCAGGGGCACCATCCCTCTGGGCTTCTCCGTGTCCGTCTGGCTGCCGAGGCTCGCCCCGCTGGCCTGGGAGTACTACGTGCGGACCATGACCGACCAGGAGTGTTTCGTGGCAGGCCCGAGCGGCGCCGGCTACGCGTACCCGTCCGAGATCCCCGACCTCCAGGCCTACCTGGCCCTCACGAACCAGATGATGTCCGAGGCCGGGCTCTCGGGTGTGTGGATACTCGACCACAACACCCTCTACCCGCCCTCCACGCCCATAGTGAGCGCTTACGTGAAGGCCCTCTCCCCGTCGATCATCCTGGCCCAGTACGGAGGCTTCCCCGCTGCCCAGGCAAGCCCGCCTGCAGTCGCGCTGGTCGACGGCGTACCGGTGGCCCATGCGGCACGAGCGACGACCGTAGAGGGGGCCGTGAGTGCCATCGAGGCCACTGCCGCCGCCGAGAGCCCGGCAGGTCGGACCGGTGCGAAGTTCGCCTTCGTGGCCCTGGATGCCTGGACCATGAGCTACCAGGCAGCGCACGAGATCATGTCCCGCCTCGGCCACGGGTACGAGGCGGTAGGGCTGGACACCTTCGCGGGCATGGTGAAGGCGGCCTTCCGATAACGTCCGGTGGCTGGCTGTAGGGTAAGGGGCATGGCACGAAGGGTCGTCATCGCCGAGGACGAGGCAATCATCCGGCTCGATCTGAAGGAGATACTTGAGTCGGAGGGCTACGAGGTGGTCGCCGAGACCGGTCGTGGCGACGAGGCAGTGTCACTGGTGCAGCGACACGAGCCGGACCTGGCCATCTTCGACGTGAAGATGCCGGGCATAGACGGCATCGAGGCAGCCCGGCGGCTGGCAGAGTCCGATGGCTCGAAGGTGCCCGTCCTGGTGCTGACCGCCTTCAGCCAGCGGAACCTGATCGAGGAGGCACGCGACGCCGGGGTGCTGGCCTACCTGGTCAAGCCATTCGAGCGCTCCGAGCTGATACCGGCGATAGAGGTCGCCCTGGCGCGCTTCGCCGAACACCAGGCCATCGAGGCCGAGGTGGAGGCCCCTCCTGGCAGTGCCGCTGCGCTGGAGGACAAGCTCGAGACACGGCGCCTGGTGGACCGGGCCAAGGGAGTGCTCATGGATAACCATGACATGACCGAGGCGGAGGCCTTCTCGTTCATCCAGCGTACGGCCATGGGGAGGCGCTCGCGCATGAGCGAGATCGCGGCCGAGGTGATCGCCGGCACCACGGCACCCTGAGCTGAACCGATCTTCGCACGGTTCCAGTAGCATCACACCGATGCCTGGCGACCCTCCGGTGTTCCTGCTCGACGGGAACTCGCTGGTATACCGGGCCTACTTCGCGCTGCCAGACACCCTCGCGACGTCGAAAGGTCAGGTGACGAACGCTGTCCACGGCTTCGTGACGATGGTCCTGAACGTCCTGCGCGACTTCCACCCGAGCGGACTGGTCGTGGCCTTTGACCGGCCCGAGCCGACGTTCCGTGACGCGATGATCTCGGATTACAAGGCGAACAGGCCCGATACCCCAGATGACCTCATTGCCCAGTTCGCTCTGGTGCGCCAGGTCCTGGATGCGCTCGGGGTGGCGTCGGTGGACGTGGCAGGTTACGAGGCCGACGACATACTCGCCACTCTCGCGACCCAGGCACGCGATGCGAAGAGGCGCTGCGTGGTGGTCACGGGGGACCGGGACTCGTTCCAGCTGGTGGAGGATCCCTATGTAGGGGTTCTCTACACCAGGAAGGGACTCTCCGACACCGTTCTCTACGACGAGGCCGGAATCACCGAGCGGACCGGAGTATCCCCCTCTGCCTACCCCTGGCTGGCGGCCCTGCGCGGCGACCCTTCGGACAACCTTCCCGGCGTCCCCGGAGTAGGGGAGAAGACCGCGGCGAGGCTGCTCAACACCTACGGGGATCTCGACGGCATATACGCACACCTGGACCAGCTGACCCCGAAGCTGCGTGAGAGCCTTGCCTCGCACGAGGACCAGGTTCGCTCGAATGCGAGGCTGATCCCTCTGGCACGTGAGGTGCCAGTTCCCACCGATCTGGCCAGCGTGTCCCTGCCTGTCATCGACCCCGATGCGGCCCGGCGGGTCTTCGCCGAGCTGGAGATGAGGAGCTTGTGGCGCAGGGTGCAGGAGACCTTCGGGACTGCTGAAGGCGGTCCAGCACAGGATCTCTCCGTGGCGGCGTCATCCGATGGAGATGGAGCCACTGGAGCCGGCCGGCTCGCCCTAGCCGGGGCTCTCATCGTCACCAGGGGCGACGAGGCCGGGGCTCTGAGTGCCCTGGCCTGCATCGCCTCGGCACTGGCCGGCGCCAGGGAGGCGAGCGCGACCGGGCAGGGCGAGCAGGCCGCGACCAGTCAGGCCGCGACCAGTCAGCTGGGCATGGGTCAGCTGGGCATGGGTCAGCTGGGCATGGGTCAGCTGGGCATGGGTGCCTCCTGGGAGGGCATGCCGGGCCGGAGCGACCTAGTCGGCCTGGCACTCGTAACCCATGGTGCTCCAGCGGTGTGGCTGGAGGGCTCCCTCCTGGCGACCCAGCAGGTACGGGCCGCTGTGGCAGACCTGCTGGCGCAGCGTGGCGATTCGCTCCATGTGGTCTGCCAGGGAGCGAAGGAGCTGATGCGTTCGCTCATGGGGATGGGGGTCGACTTGCCTTCGCTGGCGATGGACCCGGCAGTCGCTGCCTTCCTGCTCGAGCCGGACCGGGGGACCAGGAGCGTGGCGGAACTGGCCAGAACCTACGCGGACCTTGAGATAGGCCCGGAGCAGCCAGCCCGGGCGGAGGGTCGCCTGGATCTTCAGAGCCATGCCGAGGACGGCCAGGAGGCGGCTGCGGGCACGCCAGGTGGAGCCTCCGACCAGCGAGCCGCCACGGACCTGGCCGCCGCCGCCGCCAGCCTCGCGCTCGAGCCGGCCCTGGGAGAACGCCTGGAGGAAGCTGGTCTCGCCAGGCTCTACCAGGAGGTGGAGAACCCTCTGGTACGTGTGCTGGCACGCATGGAGGTGACGGGAATAGCGGTGGATGCCGGCGCACTCAGGCAGATCACCGAGGACCTCGAGGTAACTGCTCGTGCGTTGGAGACCGAGGTGCAGGACCTGGCGGGGGAGCGGTTCAACGTGAACTCCACGCCCCAGCTGCGCCAGGTGCTCTACGAGCACCTGAAGCTCTCGCCGGGCAGGCGCACGAAGACGGGGTACTCGACTGACGCGGCCACCCTGGCGAAGCTGTCGGGCGCCCACCCGGTGGTCGATGCCCTGCTGCGCTACCGCGAGGTCGAGAAGCTCAGGTCCACATACGGGGAGAGCCTGCTGAAGGAGGTCTGCGCGGATGGTCGGATCCACGCCACCTTCAACCAGACAGTGGCCCGTACCGGGCGGCTGTCCTCCGACCGGCCGAACCTTCATAACATCCCGGTCCGCACGGCAGAGGGCCGGCGTCTTCGGGAGGTCTTCATCCCGGGGGAGGGATTCCGGTTCCTCGTGGCGGACTATGACCAGGTGGAGCTGCGTGTGATCGCCCATCTCTCCGGCGACCCCGGCCTCGTCGCGGCATTCTCCGAGGGAAGGGACGTGCATCGTTCCACGGCGGCCGCTGTCTTCGGCGTTGCCGAGGAGGATGTTACGAGCGAGCAGAGGAACCGGGCGAAGATGGTCGGCTACGGGCTTGCATACGGCATGGAGCCATACGGTCTGGCCAGGAGGCTGAACATTCCCACCTCCGAGGCCCAGGAGATCCTCGACGGGTACTTCCGGGCGTTCCCCGCGGTGCATGACCTGATGGAGACATCAGTGGCAGAGGCACGGGAGAAGGGATACACGCAAACCCTGCTCGGCCGGCGCCGCCCCCTGCCAGAGCTGCACTCGCGTGACCGCAGCGCACGCATGGCGGCCGAGCGCCAGGCCATGAATGCGGGGATCCAGGGCCTGGCTGCCGACCTGTTCAAGCTCGCCCTGGTGCGCCTGGACGCTGCCCTGGAGCGTGACGGCGCGGCCCGGAACGGCCCGCCGGCGCGCCTGGTGCTCCAGGTGCACGACGAGGTGATCGTCGAGGTTCCCCGCTCTGATCCCGGTAGCTGGCAGCAGGTGGTGACCTCGGTGATGGAGGGTGTGGGTGCAGAGGTGGGGTTGAAGGTGCCACTGAAGGTATCGAGCGCCTGGGGTGATTCGTGGGCCGAGGCGAAGGACCACTGAGCGCGATGCGGTGGCGATGGGGCCCTGCCCCACGACCCATGAGGGGCTGCCCATGACCCATGAGGGGCTACGCATGGCCCTTGTGCAGGGTGCCTGCTAAGGTTGGGCTTCGCCAGCTACCGGCGGCCCGGGTTCGCCAGGGCGTATACCAGACGGTCAGTGCCTGGCGTCTCGAAATCCTCTCCTGAAAGCGAGCATCGAAGGTCCATGTCCGACGAGCGTGCCGGCGTATCCGGCGTCACCACCCCGAATGCGGTTGCCGATCTGCCGACTGGCCCCGCAGCAGCAGAGACACCTCCAGGCCCTCCCATGGGAAGCCTCGAACCAGACGGCAGCTATGTGCCGCGGGTGATAACCGAGGACGACCTCGACGAGGCAGAGATCGAAGCTGCCATAAGCGCCAGCCTGGTGGACTTCGACGACGGTGACGTGGTCGAGGGCACGGTGGTGAAGATCGACAGGGACGAGGTGCTGCTCGACATAGGGTATAAGTCCGAAGGCGTCATCCCCGCCCGGGAGCTGTCCATCCGAAACGACGTGGACCCCTCTGAGATCGTCTCGCTGGGTGAGCACGTGGAGGCGCTCGTGCTCCAGAAGGAGGACAAGGAGGGGCGGCTGGTCCTCTCGAAGAAGCGCGCCCAGTACGAGCGTGCCTGGGGACGCATAGAGAAGCTGAAGGAGGCCGGTGGGATAGTCCACGGTCCCGTCATCGAGGTCGTGAAGGGCGGTCTGATAGTCGACATCGGTCTGAGGGGGTTCCTTCCCGCCTCCCTGGTCGAGCTGCGGCGGGTGCGGGAGCTCCAGCCCTATGTGGGCCGGACCATCGAGGCGAAGATCATCGAGCTCGACCGGAACCGTAACAACGTCGTTCTCTCCAGGCGCGCCTGGCTGGAGGAGGCCCAGCGCGAGCAACGCGGTGACTTCCTTGCGAACCTCCAGCCCGGGGAGCGCAGGCGCGGGGTGGTCTCCTCGGTGGTGAACTTCGGTGCCTTCGTGGACCTCGGCGGCATGGATGGTCTCATCCACGTCTCGGAGCTCTCCTGGAAGCACGTCGAGCATCCGTCCTCAGTGGTGTCCGTGGGCGACGAAGTGGATGTCGAGGTGCTCGACGTGGACCTCGACAAGGAGCGGATCAGCCTGTCCTTGAAGGCCACGCAGATAGATCCCTGGCACGAGTTCGCGAACACGCACCAGGTAGGGGAGCTGGTCTACGGCCGGATCACGAAGCTGGTGCCCTTCGGAGCCTTCGTCCAGGTCGGTGATGGCATAGAGGGTCTGGTGCACATTTCCGAGATGGCCACCCACCATGTGGACCTTCCAGAGCAGGTCGTCGCTCCCGGTGAGGAGCTGTGGGTGAAGATCATCGACATAGACCTCCAGCGCAGGCGTATCAGCCTGTCCATAAAGCAGGCTGCGGAGGGTGGCGAGGTCTCCGAGGAGTACCGCGAGGCCTTCGGTGAGCACGCGTATGACGAGCAGGGCAACTACATCGGCGGCGACTACGCGGTGGAGTTCACCCCCGAGACCGAGGCCCAGGCAGCCTGGGCCGATTTCGTCCCGGAGATGACCACGGAACCAACAGGACTGGTGAGCGAGCCGGCTGGAGCGGAGCCCCTCGCTCCGCTCGACCAGGCCGAGGACGAGGTCCTGCCCGCGGGCGAGGCCGGCTGAGACTCCGGCAAGCTGGTCCCGGGCTGGCTGGTACTCGAGGCCCATCCCCGAACAGGCCGGCACGCCAGGAGGCTCCATCGAGTGGAGCCTCGGCACTCAGGCGTGGCGGGTGGCTTCGGGGAAGTGGCAGGCGACCAGGTGACCCGGGGCGATCTCCTCGAGGGGAGGCTCCACCTGTTCGCACAGGGGCTGCGCATGGGGACAACGGGTCCTGAAGCGGCACCCCGAGGGTGGGTCGGCCGGTGAGGGGAGATCTCCCGTGAGGGGGGCGCCATCCCTGAGTGACCGGGGATCGGGATCGGGTATCGAGGCCAGGAGGGCTGCACTGTAGGGATGCTGGGGCTCTTCGTAGAGAAGCTCGGACGGGGCGACCTCGCAGATCCGCCCGAGGTACATAACGGCTACCCGGTCGCTCGCGTTCTTCACCACCGCGAGGTCGTGGGCGATGAAGAGCATGGTGAGGGAGTACTCGTGCTTCAGATCGTGAAGCAGGTTCAGGATCTGGGCCTGAACCGAGACGTCGAGGGCGGAGACCGGCTCGTCGCATACGAGCAGGAGCGGCCGGAGGATGAGCGCACGAGCGATGCTGATCCGCTGGCACTGCCCGCCGGAGAACTCCTGGGGGCGCCTGTGCCCGCTCTCCCCAGGGTCCATGCCGACTGCCTCGAGCATCTGGGCGGCCTTCTCCAGCCGATCTTCGGGGCTGCCGATCTGCCAGATGTTGAGCGGTTCGGCGACTATGTCGAGGATACGCCGCCGTGGGTTCAACGAGGAGATGGGGTCCTGGAACACCATCTGCATCTTCGTGCGCTCCTGGCGCAGGCGCGAGGGCGCCAGTGTGGTCAGCTCGGTACCGGCAAAGACAACGCTTCCCGAGGTAGGCCGCTGGACCAGGGTCACGGACCGCCCCGTTGTCGACTTGCCGCATCCCGACTCCCCGACGAGGCCGAGGGTCTCACCCCTGGAGATGCTGAAGCTCACGCCGGAGACCGCGCGGATGATCTCGTGCCTGGTCCGGTAGTCGACCACGAGATCCTTGACTTCGAGGAGTGCCTCGTCAGAAGCAGGGCTATCGGGGGGGCTCACGGTGCCACTCCACTCCTGGCATACGCGACGGCAGCAGGCAGGCCAGCCTGGCGGTTCGCCTCGAATGCCCTCGCTGCTGCCGGAGTGCCCACTGGGTTCCAGCAGGCATAGAGGTGGCCCGGGGAGGCCTCGCGCAGTGGAGGAGCCTCGCGATGGCAGCGGTCGTCCGCGTAGGGACATCGGGGCGCGAACGCGCAGCCTTCAGGAGGGTCCAGCAGGCTCGGCGGACGGCCCTCTATGGCCAGCAGCCGGGTGTGGCTGGGTGCGGCCAGCTTCGGGATGGAGCGGATGAGCGCCTCGGTGTAGGGCATCTTCGTGTCCCGGAACACCACGGCAGTCGGTGCGCTCTCCACTATCCTGCCGGCGTACATCACGGCGATGTGATCTGTCCTGCCGGCGACCACCCCTAGGTCGTGGGTGACGAGCACCATGGCCATGGAGCGTTCCCGCTGCTCACTGGAGAGCAGGTCCAGTATCTGTGCCTGGATGGTCACATCCAGCCCTGTGGTCGGCTCGTCGGCCAGGACCAGCTTCGGTCCACAGGATAGGGCTATCGCTATCATCACCCGCTGGCGCATCCCGCCCGAGAGCTCGTGGGGGTAGGACCGGAGCCTGCGCTCGGGCGAGGGTATGCCTACCGAGGCCAGGAGCGCTACAGCGGTCTGGCGTGCTGCTGCACGGTCGAGGCCGGCGCGGATTCGCAGCGACTCGGTGATCTGCCGGCCGATGCGCACGACCGGGTTCAGCGCGGTCATCGGATCCTGGAAGATCATGGATACCTGGGTCCCCCAGACCTGGCGCAACTCCCGTGGCCCCATGGCGGTCAGGTCGTGGCCTGCGAAGAGCACGCGTCCCGATCGGTCCACTGACGACTGGGAGAGCAACCCCATGACAGAGCGACTCAGCACGGTCTTACCCGATCCCGATTCGCCGACGATGCCGAGGGTCTTTCCCCGGTCGAGGCTGAAGGAGACCCCGTCTACGGCCCGCAGGACCCCAGCCGGGGTGCGGAAGTGGGTGCGCAGATCCTCGACGCTGAGAAGCGGATCAGCCATGTCCTCCACGGGGGCGAAGCGGAGGGGGTCGGCTCTTCTCACAGGCCCCCCTCGCGGACGTCGAAGTAGCTTCGCAGGCGGTCTCCTACCAGGTTCAGCGAGGTGAGCAGGAGGAACATCGCTAGAGCAGGCCACAGGGCGATGAAGGGGTTCGTCTGGAGGTTGTTGTTACTGGCGCCCTCGTAGATGATGTTCCCCCAAGATGGCGTAGGCAGGGCGACCGACAGGCCGAGAAAGGCCAGGGATCCCTCCAGCACCACGATGATCGCCACCCCGATCAGGGCGAAGGAGATGGCAGCGGGGGCCACGTTCGGCAGGAGCTCACGGAAGATGATGCGGCGGTTCGAGGCCCCGAGCGCCCTGGCCGCCACGACGAAGTCCCGGTTCGCGTAGGACATGGTCGTAGCTCGGATCACGCGGAACATAGAGGGTATCGAGGCAATCCCGATGATGAGGGTCAGCTTCGGCAGGCTCCTGCCCCAGAAGGCGACGATGACGATGATCGCCAGTAGGGGCGGGAAGGCGAGGATGACGAAGGAACCCGCGTTCAGCACCGTGTCGAGGGCTCCGGAGCGATACCCGGCGACGAGACCGAGGGTTCCGCCTATGGCCAGTCCGATGGCGATGCCGCCGAAGCCGACCACCAGGGAGACCCGGGAACCGAAGACTATCCTGCTCAGTAGGTCTCGGCCCAGGTCGTCGGTGCCGAGCAGGTGGTGGAGGCTCGGACCCGCGTTCACGGCTGCATAGTTCTGTGCGTCAGGGTTCGGGAGTGGAAGGACGTTCGCGAATATCGCGCCGAAGACCACCAGGCCGATGAAGCCGAGGCATATCCAGAAGAGCGGTCCGAGCCGCTTCTGGGAGTCAGGCACGGCGGATCCTGGGGTCGAGCAGGACCAGGAGGAAGTCGACAGCGAAGTTCACCACCACGAATGCTACGGCCACCACCAGGGCCATTCCCTGGACCATCAGGTAGTCGCGTGAGGAGATGCTCTCCACTATCTGGTATCCGATGCCGGGCAACTGGAAGAGGTACTCCACCACGAATGCGCCCGTGAGGAGCGATCCTATGTTTATGCCGGCCGAGGCCAGGAGGCTGAACGAGGAAGGTCTGAGCGCGTGACGGAAGAGGATGTAGCGGGTAGGCAGGCCCTTCGCGCGGGCCATGGTTATGTAGTCCTCCTGCAAGGTCGATATGAGGTCCGAGCGCAGCAGGCGGAAGTAGACCGCCACCGATCCCGCGCCCAGGGCGATGGAGGGGAGGATCGCCGATCGCAGGTTCTGGCCCAGATTCGAGGTCAGGTTCGTCCATCCCGTGGCAGGGAAGGCGTGGATGCTCACGGCGAAGACCAGCACCAGCAGCACCGCGAGTATGAACGCGGGGACGGAGAGCAGGCCGAAGGTGAAGGTGCTCGATAGCCTGTCGAATGCCTTGTTCGGCCTGCGCGCGGCCACCATTGCCAGGGGTATGGCCACCGCGAAGGCGATGATCTGGGAGAGGACCACCAGCTCGAGGTCGATCGGGAAGGCCTGGGCAATGGCGTGGGACACGCTCTCCTTCGTGAGGAAGGACTCGCCGAGGTTTCCATGGAGCACGTTGCCGAGCCAGGTCAGGTACTGCAGGGGCAGGGGCTTGTCCAGGCCGAGCTGCCTCAGCACCTCCGCGCGAGCTGCGGCGGTGTCGAAGGGTCCGAGGATGGTGACACTCGGGTCGCCCGGGAGCAGGTGCACGAGCAGGAATGCCAGCACCGAGATCACGAACACCACGGCCACGAGCTGGACCAGGCGGGTGATGAGGTACTTCAGCACCGGCTCTCCCAGCATCGGGGTAGGGCGCAACGGCGGGTCCCGCAGCCTCCTGTGGCACTGGTCGAGCCAGCCCTCATGGACGGATCTCTCACGCCCGGAGCCAGATGGGTGTCGGATCCAGCACCCCCCCGCTGAAGCCCTCAGCGGGCTGGCCGCTCGGCAGGGTGGGGTTCGAGAAGTTCATGACGCTGTCGTTCGCGCCAGCCGACCAGATGGTGCGCGCGAGCCACAGGTAGGGCAGGTCTAGGGCCAGGCGTTCGTTGACGCGGCGGTAGGCGGCGATCCTGGTCGCAGGGTTCGCATGCTCCCTTCCCTCCTCCAGTGCGGCCTGTATCTCTGGATCGTAGTTCCTGGCGAAGTTCAGCGAGATCCCACCGACTGGTCCTACCGTGGTGGTGCTCCACCACGGGTAGTTCAGGTCCGGGTCCGGTGCCGAGAACTGCTCCCAGGTGTAGGCGTGGAACTTACCCTCCAGTGCGTTCTCGATGAAGGTTGCCTGGTCGGTCTGGCTGAGCGTCACGCTGAAGCCCGCCTTTTCCCACATGCTCTGGATGGCCTGTGTGGCCTGGACGTCGCGCGGGTCCGGGATCGTACCGAGATCCAGCGATATGGCTCCGCCATGGCGCGACCGCGCCTTGTCCACGAGCGCCCGCGCCCCAGCCAGGTCGTAGGTCGGGTAGGAGCTGGGCGCGTAGTAGATCGAGCCAGGCGGGAACAGCCCGCTCGAGGGCTGGGTCAGCCCGCCCCCGAAGAGCTCCACGATGGCCTCGTAGTCGATGGCCTTGGCGAGCGCCAGGCGAACCTCGGGGTCGTCGGTGGGTGCTACGGCCGTGTTCAGCATGATGAAGTCCATGTCGGGCTCGCCCAGATGGTGGTGGATGGTGTCGACGAGCTGGTACGCGGGGTTCGACCGCAGGGTGGTCACTGCAGATGGGTTCGTGGAGATCATGAGATCCACCGAGCCCGACTGGAGGCTCTCCAGGCGCGCTCCGTCGTCGGCGATGGGGAAGTAGGTGACGCTGTCGAGGTAGGGGAGCCCCGGGCGCCAGTAGCGCGGGTTCCGGGTCGCGCTGAAATGGGAGTTCGGGACCCAGTCCTCGTAGACGAACGGGCCTGTACCAACCGGTTTCGGCGACGTGCCCGCCGGTGGGTCGATCATGGACGGAGCCACTACCACGCCTACCTGGGTGGAGAGGTAGTAGGGAAACGGCACCAGAGGCTGGCTGCAGACCATCTCCACCACCAGATGCCCTGTCCGTCGGGCACTCAGAACAGGTGCGAGAGCCTGACCGGTGAGGGGGGAGGCCTTGAATGCCTCGAAGTTCGCCACCAGCACGCCTGCGTCCAGGGGAGTGCCGTCGTGGAAGAAGACGTCCGGTCTGAGGGTGATGGTCCACACGCTGTAGTCGCCGTTCGGGGTGACCGACTCCGCCAGGTAGGGCTGGGCGGAGCCGTCGGCAGCGATGGCAGTCAGGGTGTCGTAGACGGTGTTCGCGTAGGTGAGCCCGGTGTTGTCCCAGTTGTCGCTGAAGGGGGAGAACCCGTCTATCTCGGAGTTCATGCCGATCTTCACCGATCCACCCCGCCGGGGAGCAGCTCTCGACACACCGGGAGTGGCCACAGCTCGGCCAGGCGCGCTGGAGCAGTCCGACAGCAGGAGCGGAGCGCCTACCCCCCCAAGTGCTGCGGCAGCGACAGTGCGGGCCCCACCAGAGAGGAACCTCCTGCGGTCGAAGCGTTCCTGCGATGCCGGCATCTCGTCCTCCCCTGGTAGCACCTGACAGACCTGGAGAGCCAACCGCCCCCCAGCAGGCTGCTCCTGGGCGCTCATGCTAGACGTTCGCGCACCGGCTGGGACGGCAACTTCACCCTGAGTGGCTCGGGCGGGCTCGGGCTGGCGCGGGCTGGCGCGGGCTGGCGCGGCTGGCGCGGGTTGCCGGGCCGGTTTCGGTACTATTCCCGCATGCAGCCAGCCGACACTGGATGGAGGCGCTATCTTCCTCGCATCGCGGTAGCGCTGGTGATCGCGGTGGGGATCGTTCTCAAGTTCTGGACGAAGTCCGATCTGTGGCTCGACGAGGCACTGACGGTGGACATCGCGCGTCTCGGCGTCTCCCATATCCCCGCGGCGCTGAAGCGGGACGGCGCGCCGCCTCTGTACTACGTCCTCCTGCACTACTGGATGGACATCTTCGGCACCTCGGACCTGGCCGTGCGGTCGCTCGCGGGGGTATGCGGGGTGCTCACGCTCCCGGTGGGCTGGGCCGTGGCGAACCGGCTGGGCGGACGCTATGTGGCCTGGGCGACGGTGCTGCTACTGGCCACCTCGCCTTTCGCCACCTACTACGACACAGAGGCACGCATGTACGCCCTGGTCGCATTGCTCACCGGACTCGGATACCTCGCGCTCGACAGTGCCCTGGCCAGGCCGCGGGCGTGGAATCTGGTCGCCGTGGCCGCCTGCTGCGCCGCTCTGCTCTACACCCAGTACTGGGCGCTGTACCTCACCGGCGTGACGGGGCTGTGGCTCCTCGGTCAGGCACGGATGGCCACCGGCGAGAAGCGGCGGGCCGCTCTCATGTGCGCGGGTGCAATGGTGGTGGGTGGGATCGCCTTCGTGCCCTGGCTGCCCATCTTCATATACCAAGCACATCACACGGGCACGCCCTGGGCAGTTCCTGCCGACGCCACTGCCCTGATACACGTCATTACCTCCTTCGCAGGTGGTAAGAGCGTCGCGGGTCGGACGCTCGCGCTCGTGTACTTCGGGCTCGGTGGACTGGCGCTCTTCGGTGTGGCGCGGGACCGGCGGCACATCGAGCTCGATCTGGCGACGAGACCCGTTGCCCGCCCACTGGCCATAGTGAGCATCGGGACCCTCGTCGTGGCCCTCGTAGGCGGCTACCTGAGCGACAGTGCCTTCTCGGTGCGATATGCCTCGGTGGTCTTCCTGCCGATAGTCCTGCTGGTCGCGCTGGGACTGCTCACCCTCGAGGACCGGCGCATACGTGCCGGGGTGCTCGCCCTGGCAGTGGTAGCAGGGTTGGTCGCGAGCGTACCCAACGTGACGACCAACCGGACCCAGGCAGGCCAGGTCGCTGCCGCCATGGCGAAGCTGGGCCGACCTGGAGATGTGGTGGGTTACTGCCCGGACCAGCTGGGACCGGCTGTGAACCGGCTGCTGCCCCCGGGTCGCTACAGGCAGATCACCTTCCCGCGGGGTACCGGTCCGGCCTTCGTCAACTGGATCAACTACGACCGTGCGATCCAGGAGGCCAGCCCCGCTGCCTTCGCACACGAGCTGGAGGCCATGGCCGGTAGTACCCATCAGATATGGCTGGTCTGGGCACCGGGGTACCTCGGATATGCCAGCAAGTGCCAGCAGATCCAGCAGGACCTCTCGGCAGACCCCCATTATGGTGGCCAGTCGCTCTTCGGGCTCGGGCCCGAGTACGAGCCGATGAACCTCGACAGGTACGCACCAGCCTCTACCGGCAGGAGCTAAGGGCTTGGGCGCGCCATGGTCTGCTCGAGTGCGGGACCTGCGATGGGGACTGGCCGTCGCCGCCTGGCCATGGCTGGTGGCCAGAGGCGTCGTGCTCGGAGCACTGGCTCTAGCGCACGAGATCGCGCTGAAGACCCATCCCTCCCCGGCGACCCTGGCGCGCGTCCACGAGGGGCTTCTCGGCTGGGACGCCGGCTGGTACGCCTCGATAGCGCGTGTCGGCTACGCGGGAGCCGGTCACTCCTCCCTCCGCTTCTTCCCTCTGGTGCCGCTGCTGGCGCACCTGGTGTCTGTGCTTCCGGGGGTAGATGCCGGGACTGGGCTCCTCGTGGTGGCCAACGTCTCTGCCCTTCTAGGTCTCTCGCTGCTTGCTCTTCTCGTCAAGCGCGAGACCGGCGAGGAGGGACTAGCCCGCACTGCGGTCTGGATCTTCGCCGTCGCCCCTGCTGCCTACACCTACGTCATGGGTTATGCGGAGGCGACTCTGCTCGTCTTCACGGTAGGGACCTTCCTGGCCCTCAGGTCGCGCCGTTGGTGGATCGCAGCGCTCCTCGGCTTCCTGGCGGGTCTGACGCGGCCGCTCGGCATAGTGCTCGGACTGCCTGCCCTGATCGAGGCGCTGCGCGGGCTAAGGGTTGCATCGCGGGGCGAGCTGGCAGGTCGCCTGGCTGCCGTGGTGGCGCCTGTGGCCGGGACGGCTGCCTTCCTCGGGTATGTCGCATGGCGTTACGGTGGGTTCCTCACCCCACTTCGCATACAGACCGAGAGCCGCCATCGCGGTGGCTTCGCCGACCCGATATCCACTCTCGCCCACGATGCTTCCTACCTGATCCACCACCGCCACATCGGCAGCGCCCTCCACCTGCCCTGGGCCATCGTGATGCTCGTCCTCCTGGTGGTGGCATTCCGGACCTGGCCGGCAGCCTACGGGGCATTCGCTGCGGCTGTGCTCGCCATAGCGGCCACGGCGCCGAACATGGACTCCTTCGAGCGCTACTCCCTGTCGGCCTTCCCGCTCGTGCTGGCCGGGGCGGCCATGTCCCGTTCTCGAAGGGTAGAGGTTCCCGTGATCGTGCTGCTCACCGCAGCGATGGTCGGCTACGCACTGCTCGCCTTCTTGAACATCACTGTTCCCTGAACCGCCGAGGCTGTAATCTGCCTGGTGTCCCGTCCATGGCGGGGCTGACAGGGGATGTGCGTCGCCGGTACGCACCGGTTCGGTCGATCCAGCCGTAAGGGGTTACCGGCTGCATCGTGCCCCGGGCCTGTGCCAGACAGAGTGGGCATGCTCCACCAGAGCGCCCGGAGGAGAGGGGAATGGACGACGAGAAGCGTGAGCCAGGCGGGACCGTTGCTGTCATAGGGGCAGGTCCTGCTGGCCTCACCGCCGCCTACCGGCTCGCACAGGCGGGCGCCCCTGCCACGGTCCTCGAGTCCGACAGCGTGGTGGGTGGGATCAGCCGCAGCGTCGAGCGCGACGGATGGCGCTTCGACATCGGTGGCCACCGGTTCTTCACCAAGGTCCCACCGGTGGAGGCCTTCTGGCACGAGATCCTCCCTGACGAGGACTTCCTTCTGCGGCCGCGCATGAGCAGGATCTACTACAACGGCCGGTTCTACGACTACCCCCTGAGAGCCTTCAATGCGCTGGCGAACCTGGGCGTGGTCGAGGCTACCCTGTGCGTCCTGTCATACCTCTGGGCGCGGGTCCGTCCACCGAAGGACCAGGATTCCTTCGAAGGCTGGACGGCTGCTCGCTTCGGATGGCGGCTCTACAGGACATTCTTCAAGACCTACACCGAGAAGGTATGGGGGGTGCCAGCCACCGAGATCAAGGCAGACTGGGCAGCCCAGCGGATCAAGAACCTATCCCTCGGCAAGGCGATATGGAATGCCCTCCTGCCGAGACGGAACCAGACCGAGGTCACGAGCCTCATCGAGGAGTTCCAGTACCCGAAGTACGGACCTGGAATGATGTGGGAGCGCTGCCGCGACCTGGTGGTGAGAGACGGGGTGGACGTGAGGATGTCCACCAGCGTGGTGGCGGTGGAGCGCTCCAATGCGGGTGCCACCGCTCTAGTGCTCGAGTCTGCCGCCGGCCGCGACCGCCTCGGCGTGTCACACGTGATCTCCTCCATGCCACTGTCTGCCCTCGTGGAGTGCATGGACCCGCCGGCTCCCCAAGCCGTCCGGGACGCAGCGAGGAACCTCCACTACCGGGACTTCCTCACGGTGGCGCTGGTCATCCCGGCAGAGCGAGGTTTTCCGGACAACTGGATCTACGTCCACTATCCAGGAGTGCGGGTAGGACGCATACAGAACTTCGGCTCCTGGTCGCCGTACCTGGTGAAGGACGGGAGGACCTGCCTGGGCATGGAGTATTTCGTCTTCGAGGGAGACGACCTGTGGAGCATGTCCGACGAGGATCTGGTGACGCTCGCTACGAAGGAGCTGGTGGAGATCGGCCTCGTGGACGCCTCCGACGTGGACTGCGGCTATGTGGTCCGCATGCCGAAGGCCTATCCCGTGTACGACGACCTGTACCACGCAGCAGTCGAGACGATCCGGACCTGGCTGGCAGAGGCGGTCCCGAACGTCTACCCGGTCGGCCGCAACGGTATGCACCGGTACAACAACCAGGACCACTCGATGTACACGGCGATGCTCACGGTGGAGAACATCCTCGACGGTACCCACCACGACGTCTGGTCGGTGAACGTGGAGGCCGAGTACCACGAGGAGCTGAACCGGCCCACGGCCTCGGGCGGGAGCCGTCCCTCGGCCTCTGGCGGGACGGGGCGCGCGGCGCCTGTGGTGGCGCGCCGAAGCACCCAGTGACCCAGACGCGGGCTCCAGAGCGGTCATACCGCCTGGTGGTCGTCTCGTCATGCATCGTGGGCCTTGGCGTGCGCCTGGCCTATGCCTTTGGCGACAAGTACCACGACACCTGGAAGGGGGACTCCTACTACTACCACTACCAGGCCAAGTACCTGCTCCAGGGGAAGTGGTTCGTGAACCCGGTGGCGCTCTCCCACCACTCCATACCGGCGGTGGAGATCCCCTCTGCCCAGCACCCGCCCCTCTTCACCGTGTTCCTGGCCATGGGTGACCTGCTGGGGCTGCACAGGCTCGGTGCCCAGAAGCTGCTCCTGTGCCTGGTGGGCGTGGCGACCATATGGGCCGTGGCCGCACTGGCGCGCGAGGTGGCGGGGCCTCGAGCAGGCTGCATCGCCGCGGTGGTCGGCGCCCTCTACCCGGGCATGTGGGTGTTCGACGGCCAGGTGATGTCTGAAGCCCTGCTCATGTGCCTCGCTGCCCTCTGCGTGCTCGTCGCCTACCGTGCCAGGAGGAATCCGAGCACCGGCCGCCTGCTCGCGTTGGGTGCCCTCTCGGCGCTGTGCGCGCTCACTCGCTCCGAAGCCTTCCTGTACATCTTTCTCATAGCACTCCCTGTCGCCTGGGGCCTCAGGCGCTCCGGGGTCCGCGTTGCGAGACGGGAGCGGGCGCGCGCCGTCGCCCTCGTCCTCGGAGCCGCCATAGTGGTGCTCGCACCCTGGACCATACGGAACCTGGTGGCATTCCGGCACCCCGTCTTCCTATCCGACCAGCTCGGGATCACCCTTGCAGCCGCGAACAACAACTCGACCTATGGCAACGGCCCCCTCTTCGCCTCCTGGTGCTTTCCATGTGTCCACGATGTGAAGGAACCCGTGGGCGACGAGTCGGTCCAGCAGATCTTCTGGGAGCACAGGGCAGAGACCTACGTAGAGCACCACCTGAGCCGGGTGCCTGCCGTGATCGCCGGTCGAGTGGGCCGCACCTGGGACCTCTACATCCCCCTGCTGGAGGCCCACGAGGACGTCATCGAGGGCTGGCCCATAGCCGTGTCGATGGCCTGGCTCTGGTGGTTCTACCCACTGGCAGTCCTCGCCATTGGCGGGGCAGTGGCCCTCAGGCGGCGCAAGGTGGCAGTATACCCCATGCTCGCGCTGCCCGCCACCGTTACGGCGGCGGTGATCCTGACCTATGGAAACATCCGCTTCAGGGCCGAGGCGGAGGTGGTCGTCGTGGCCCTCGCAGCGGTGGGCATCGACGCCCTCTGGCGGCACCTCAGGCTCCGGCGCGGCTTGCCACCCGTGAACACGCTGGGTGCCTCGGAAGAGAGCACCGGCAGCGATCCCCCAGGACCGGCATCGGCGGCCCTGGGTGGCCCAGAGGCCGCCGTCGTGACGACACTGCCAGAGGCTGTTCCGGGCGGATGACATGGCGACATCATCGAGGGCGGCGCCGTGCCGGCCAGGCAGGCTCGGTCGGGACCTCTGACCCCGAAGTACCCCCTGGCGGCCCGCTGAAGGCTCCCGAGGATCCGCCGGAGGTCGCACGCTCCTGGCCCGTCCCACCGACCGATCAGGAGATCGCGTTCGAGGCGATGGCCGTCGCACCTACAGCCGGTGGGCCAGCGCTCGGAAACGAGGTTGTCCTCATCACCCATGGCGCGCCCGGGGCGCCTCACACCTCGGGTCTCGATAACAGCGTGGTAGCGGGTCTCAGACGCGCGGGCCCGCTGGCGGCAGCGGGTCTGGTGGCGAACGGGGCGAACGTGATAGTCACCGTGCTGGTCGCCCGCCTGCTCACAGAGCGTCAGTACGGTGCCCTGGCCGAGCTGCTCAGCCTGTTCCTCATCATCTCGATGCCCGGCTCCGCGCTGCTGGTCGGTGTCGTGCGCCGCGTGACATCCTGGCAGGGGGCAGGCCAGGAGGGGGCCGTTCGGCGCTGGACCTCGCGTATTCACCGGATCGGTGTCCTCGGCGTTCTGCTCCTGGCATTGGGAACCTTCCTGGCACGCTCTGCCATCGCGCACGCCATGTCGCTGCCATCGAGCACCGGTGTCGTCGAGGTGATCACGGCCGGCGGCGTCTGGCTGCTGCTGTCGATCGACCGTGGGGTCCTCCAGGCCAGGCGCTCCTACGTGCCGCTCGCGGGAAACCTGCTGGTAGAGGGTGGTGTCCGCACCACACTCACCATCGGGCTCACAGCGGCGGGACTAGGGGTGGGCGGGGCTGCGGGGGGGATCCTGGCAGCCGAGGTGCTGGCAGCTACCCAGGCTCGCTGGCTCACCCGCAGCCACCAGTCCCCCGACCGGCCTCCAGCTCCGCCCCCCGGCGCAGTTCCCGCCGCCATGACAGGTATCCCGGCGGCCATACCGGCGGCCATACCGGCGGCCATACCGGCGACCATGCCAGCGGCCATGCCGGCGGCCGCGCCCCTCCAGGGCCGGCACCAGTTGCTCACCGACGTGTCGAGCGCGCTGGCCAGCCTGGCGCTGCTGGCATTGCTCCAGAACGTAGACCTCATCTTCGTCGGTCGATACAACCCCGCACACTCCGGTGCCTATGCAGCCATATCGGTGGCCTCGAAGGCTCTGGTCTTCGGCGGCATCGCGCTCGGCAGCTACCTGCTGCCCGAGGCTGCACTGAGGTGGCACATCGGCCAGCACGCCCTGCGGCAGCTCGGAGCGACGGTACTCATCCTCGCTGTACCAGCTGCCATCCTGCTGGCTGTTTCGATCGGAGCTCCGGACCTGCTGCTCAGGGTCGTCTTCGGCAGGGACCTCGCCTCGGCTGCATCGTCCTTCGCCACCCTGGTGGGCGCCATGATCTGCCTGTGTGGAACGGTGGTGATGACGAACTACCTCCTGGGCGTCGGATGGCGCTGGATCGTGGTGCTGCTCGGCCTCGGTACGGCCGCTGCCGCCGTCCTCGTCGTGCGCGCGGGGGGCTCCTTCGTGGCCACCACGAGAGCCGACCTGCTGGTCCAGGGACTGCTGGTGGCAGTCGTAGCTGCAGCGTTCTCCTGGGTCCACTACAGGGACCGGTTCAGGACGGCGGCACGCCAACCGTAGATAACCGCAGGTCGGCTACGAGCCGGTAACATGTTCACGAGGGTCATCTCAGGTCCGAACGCGCGCTCCACGTGGCGGCCGGTCTGCTGTGCCCGGTCCTGGTTCTTCGAGGGGAATGCGACGGTGACGTTACCAAGGGAAGATGGGCTGGCCGGAGTCGAGGGTCTGACGGCTGTAGTGCATCAGGCCAATGCCGGGCAAGACACGGAGCGTGAGCTGGCCTACCCAGCGCTCGAGGACATCGCTGGCATGGCATCTGACCTCGGGCTGGGTCGCGTGCGTATGCTCGCCTGGCGGGACATCGAGGACCCCGAGGCCGGTGGTTCGGAGCTGCACGCGCACCGCATAGCCTCCCTGTGGGCCAAGCACGGCATCGACGTCGAGCTGCGCACCTCTCAGGTGGGACCCCGGCCCACGAGCACGGCCAGGGACGGTTACCGGGTGGTCCGCAGAGGTGGCCGCTACAGCGTCTTCCCTCGCAGCGCGATGAGCACTCTCCTCGGAGGAGATGGGCGCCCCGATGCCCTGGTGGAGATCTGGAACGGCATGCCCTTCCTCTCCCCGGTGTGGTCCCGTTGCCCCAGGGTCGTCTTCCTCCACCACGTGCACGCCGAGATGTGGCGGATGGTCCTTCCGAGAGCCCTGGCTGCAGCGGGGGAGACCTTCGAGTGCCGGGTGGCGCCCCTCCTCTACAGGAGGAGCCGTATCGTCACCCTGTCCAGGTCCTCGAGGGCCGAGATAGCTGCCCTGCTCGGCATCCCCTTCTCCCAGATCACCGTGGTGCCCCCTGGTGTGGAGGAAGGCTTCAGCCCGGGGGTCGAGAGAACTGCTCACCCATCGGTCCTCGCGGTGGGGAGGTTGGTGCCGGTGAAGCGGTTCGACATGCTGCTCGAGGCAGTGATGCCGCTGCGTGAGCGTTACCCCGAGCTGACCCTCACCATCATCGGCGAGGGCTACGAACGTCCCTCCCTCGAGGCGCTGATCCGCTCCAGAGGGGCCGGTGACTGGGTCAGCCTGCCTGGCCGGCTCGGGGACGAGGCGCTGCGTGCTGCCTACCGCCGGTCCTGGGTGCTGGCCAGCGCGTCGCTGAGGGAGGGGTGGGGAATGACCATAACCGAGGCCGGTGCCTGCGGTACTCCGGCCGTCGTCACCGACATAGCCGGGCACCGCGATGCGGTCCTGTCGGGACATACGGGATTCCTCGTGAGGAGTCCAGCAGAGCTTACCGGGGCACTGGACATGCTGATTGCCGACCCGGCCCTGCGTTCGAGGCTAGGTGCGGCTGCCCTCGCGCACGCGAACTGCTTCACCTGGGAGGCTGCTGCTGCGGGAACCCTCTCAGCCCTGGTGGGCGTCGCCCGGGCCCGCCGGGCCAGAGGTTACCGCTGACCACCTAGGCTCGCTCTGCCTCTCCTGCGGATGCGCCTGGCTGCCTCGATGACGCCGTCTGCGGCGAGGAATACCACTGCCATCCAGACCATGGTTGCCGCCAGGGAGAACTGCGGAACCCAGATGGCTCCTTCTGGGATCCGGTCGGCTGCCTGGTGGGCCACCACATAGGCTCCGGCCCCCGCGACGAGGGCTACCGATCCGATGGTGAGGATCGTGCGGCCCTCGGAGAGCGCCAGGGCAGTCCCCGTGGCCATGGCCAGGGCCAGGCCAGTGAGCGGGGTGGTGAGGGCGGCTGCGAGTAGCCCTGTCGCCAGGGCAGTGATCACGATGCGCCACGCAGGTGGCCTCCGACCGCCGTAGCCGAATGGCGACACGAGAAGCGGCTCTTCGTCATCGAGTGCCAGAAGGCGAGAGTACGCCGCTCCTCGCCAGATCTGCAGGCCTGGACGCGACAGCCCGGCCGGTGGGTCCGTGCCCTCTACCACGGGCCTGGTTGACGAGTCGCCAGGTCGCCCCCTCGTGCCTGTGAGGACTGCCGCCCGGGTCACTGGTGACTTCGTAGGGATACGTGCACGGAGGCGCCGTAGGGGGCCCGTCACGAGCTCTCTGGTGCGTGGCCAGGCGAGGATCGCCAGGCACGCGAGAAGTGCGCCGGCCGATATGACCAATGCCCACCAGACCCGGGTCTGGGGCGTCCAGGTGAGGTCGATGACCATGGTGCCCTTCGAGGCACCTGATAGCGAGCGGGGACTGACCATCCAACCATTCCCGAACCCGTCTATCAGGGTCGGCGCACCGAGTGAGGGACCCCCCTGGACGGTAGCGGTCCAGCCTTTCGAGATGCTCTCCCCGAGGACCAGCCAGAAGGGTTGGCTGGCGGAGCTCACCTCCAGGCGGTACGAGGTGGGCGATGAGCCGAGGACCCGCAGGGTCGGTGCCGCCCCGGACGCCACGGGCGCCAGCCGGCCGTAGCCGGCCTCGTTCTCCGGTCCACCGCCGGGAGCAGAGTCGAGTACCAGCCGGTCGATGTTGAATCCCGTGTCGTGGCCGTCGAAGCTCTGGACGACGTTGTTACCAGCGCTGAGGGTTATGCCGTTCGCGTCAGGACCGCAGGGCACTATGCGCAGTCCTCGGTTGTCCAGTGCAGCAGCGGTGGTGCCGGTGACCCTCAGCCATACCGGCTTGCCGTCGATGGTGAGCAGGTCGGGGGTGCAGGTGCCGGGCAGATAGGTGGGATCGGGGGGGACCTGCACCCCAGGTATACCGAGCTTCGCTATCCCGAGGGGCATCGTTATCGGTGAGCTCGAGTAGTAGTCCTGGGTGTGCTCGTCGCGCACACCGGTGACGGTGATCCGGATACTGCTGCCGGTGAGCGCCGGGAAGGAGATGGGCACCGGGACCGTGGCATCGCGCTGGCGGGCATCGGCGATCGGAGGCAGCGGGACGCTCTCGGTGCGGCCACCAGCCTCGATGCTCAGCCGCGTGGGGACCGAGTGGTATCCGTCGGCCACGATGCTCAGGTTCATGTGGTCGAAGGTGATCTGCCTCGGCAGATCCACCTGTATCCAGTCCCCGATCTGGTGGGAGGCACCGTATCCTGGCGACCACATGGCGGAGGGGTCTGTTCCCAGGGCAGCGGATGCGGTGTCGTGGAGGTCACCGGGCAGCCTGCCCCGGGAGTAGGCGACTATCCCCGATCCATTCGATCCAGGCCTTCCCATCAGGGAGTCGATCATGTTGTCCGGTATGAGAGCACTCACGCGCGCGGTTCCGCTGATGGTGAAGGTGCGGGCGGTGGGCAGCCAGAAGCTCCGGCTCAGCACCCGCTCTGGATCCGTCCGGGGCGGGAAGGGGGCCACCCGGCGCCTGGTCATGATCAGGGTGAGCCTGTGCTGAAGAGACGAGGCCCCCAGGGCCTTCAGGAGGTCCGAGGGCATCTGGAGTGACTTGGTGGCTACGATCGAGTCCACCCTTACCTCTGCGAAGCCGACTGCGGACAGCCCTCCTGAGGCGTGGAGCTGGCTCTGGCTCACCGAGTCGATGGTTATCCGCATCGTGGAGAAGGTGTGGGTGGGGAAGTAGACCGTCTGGCCGGCGGCGGTGCGTGACGAGGGGCCGAGGTCCACCTTCGTGCCATGGTGCCCGTCGAATGTCAGGGTAACCCTCGTGATCCACCTGTCAGGGCTGCCGTGAAGTGGCTGGACCAGGTTCACGTGGTTCGTGGTCACCGGCGAGTCGAAAGTCACCTGCCACCACTGGCCGACTGGATAGCCGAAGGCGCTCGTGGTCCAGGCGGTGTTCAGGTCCCCGTCGATGGCCTTGAAGGGCTGGTCCTCTGGTGTATAGGTGATCGGGTTGCCATACGACGAGGCAATGACGTTCCGGATTCCGTCATAGACGGCGGTGGTCTGCGCATCGGCTGGAGCGCCTGGGAAGATGTTGAGCGGGGCGTTCGTAGGGTCGTAGCCGAGCCGCTTCTGTGAGGCAGTCTCCGTGTACCCCGCGTTGGCGGAGACGGTGTTCCATCTGAATCCCTGCTTCGCGTTCGTGTCGGTGAGGACTATGGAGGCGCCATCGCTCATGGTCTGGGCAAGCAGCTTCGGATGGCTGTCGAGTGTGGCCGCGTAGAGGATGGTGGGGTTGTCGTGGAGGAGCCCCTCGGCCGACGCCTCGGCTATCCCCTGGGCGTTCCCGTCCACCACCAGGGCTCCAGCGGGGGACTCGGCGCGGACCACCGGCCGGGTGTTCTCGACCGGTATGACCTGCAGCGGGGCCGGCCAGGGGAGATCCGCGGGCATGGTCAGGTACTGCTCGTCGACGTTCGGGATGAGGCTTACATTCGGGCGCGGCGAGCCATAGCCCACCGGCTTACCGAGACCGCTCGGCAGGGGCGTGAGGGCCTCCTCCAGGGTACGGGGGTTCGGCTGGCCGTAGCGCTCGAAGGCCAGGTTGTTCTGGACCAGCAGCGCACCTGCGCTCACCAGCCTCAGCATCCCCGGCAGGGCCCGGAAGTCCCAGGTGTTCTCCTGTATCGGCTCGTCAATGGCGTAGAGAACGTCCTGGGTGGGCAGGGATCCCATGATCTGCTGTTCCCGGGTTACGAAGGGACGCGTGAGCAGTCCTGGGTAGATCGGGTCGATGGTGTCGCCAAAGCGGTATGCCGCGAAGTCCTGGCCGGGTATCGCGAACACCCTGGTGGTCGGATTGCCTGCATCCAGGGCCTTGGCTGCTGCGTACTCGTAGGTAGGCAGGGGTGAGGGCTGGGTGAAGTGGTCGGCCACGGTGGAGCCGTTCCAGACCGGCGGATCCGCGGCCGCGATCAGGCCCAGCACGGCGACCGCGGTGATGATCCCCGCGAATCGCCTGCGCCTGGCCAGGGCAGTGACCCCTGCACCGAGCAGCATGGCGGTACCGAGGAGGACGAGCGGCGAGGCCCTGTCCGTGGAGCGCAGCGCGAGGCCTGCGGTGGTCTTCGTCATGAAGACCTCCAGCAGGTGACCGACCCAGGAGGGATCCGTGAAGGGGTTCGCACCTACAGCGAAGACCATGCCGACCACGATCACGAGGATGAAATAGGAACGGTGCTTCCACCGGGTCACTGCGGCGGCGACGAAGGCGAGCGCGGGTACGGCGAAGCTGGTGGCTATCAGCCAGAGCTCCTGGGTGAACTGCACGCTGGTGGCCACCCAGGGCCCCAGGCGCCCGCCCCCGTAGAAGTACCAGTAGCCGAGTCCCCTCAGCACCTCGGCCGCAGAGGAGGTCTCGCTGACCGCCGGTACCGTCTCGGTGTACTTCAGTATGTCGACGCCGTATGCTGCCTCTATCTGGAGCCCTGCCGCCCACCACAGTGAGACGAGGGTGGTGAGCACGGCTACCTTCCAGAAGACCTGCCATGCCTCGCGCCAGGTATGTTCCTTGGACACGAGGACCGAGTAGGGAAGCCACAGGGCAGGGGCGAGGCCGACGTATAGGAGGGAGCTCGCGTTTATGCCGCCGACGACAGCGGTGACGATGGCGAACAGCGCTGGATCGCGCCATCCCTTCCTGTCCAGTGCCCGGGCTATCAGCGCGATCATCCAGGGCAGCCCGGCCCAAGGCAGGAGGACCACCGACATCCGGCCCACGTACTGCAGGAAGTAGGGCGAGATCATGAACGCGAATGCAGCGACGAAGCGGCCGGGCCCGTTCAGCCGCAGGGTTCGGGCGAGGAAGAGCACGCCCGCCGCGGCGAAGTAGAGGATGGCTGCCACCCAGACGCGCTGGGCGATCCAGAGCGGCGCGCCCAGCAGGTGCACCAGCCAGTAGTAGGGTCCCATGGGGAGCAGGTATCCGATCTGCTCGTGGGTGACGGTGCCGAGGGCGACGCCGGGATCCCACATCCACATGGACTGGTGGGTGAACCGTCCAGGGTCTATGTAGAGGTAGCTCTTCGTGTCCGACTCCACCACCCCTGGCTGGGACAGGAGCTGGGGCACGAGGGCCACGATGGCCAGGGCGAGGTGCTCGGCCCAGCTCACTACGCGGCGTGCCCCGGTGGATCCGGCGGGAGGCAGCGAGATCCGGCCCATGGCCCCGAGCGCTGCGCGCACGGCGCTGCGGATGCCTCTCGGGCGCGACGGCCCTGGGTTACGCGCGGAAGATCGGCTCGGCGTGCCGGTCAGGCTCAAGGGGTCATCCCTTCGGGCATCGGGGTCGCATGTAGGGCGGATCGGCAGCTAGCGCCCGGCGATAGTGTAGGGGCGCATGCCACAGATGACACGACGCGTCCGGCAATCCCCGCGATTTATCCATTGGCTCCAACATGCCGAGCCACGTCCCGGCCTCCTGCCCACGCCCGACAGGAGCGCCCAGTGGCCAGACTGACCGGAGAGCGACCCATGCAGGGCGTGACCCCGGACTCGCTCCTGGCCCTGCACGGAGCTGGATACCGGGCGGTGCTGGAACGGCTCGGTCCCGGCAGGGTACTGGACATTGGCTGTGGCCAGGGGTTCGAGTCGGTCGGCTTCGGGGGAGAGGGGCGCCGGGTCTTCGGTGTGGACTACAGCGCGGCGGCCCTCCAGGAAGCCTCCTCCCGCTGGAGTCCAGAGGAGCTGCTCGTCGCCCAGATGGACGCAGGTGCGCTCGGCATGGCGGATCAGAGCGTGGACTGGGTCTGCTCGTCCCACCTGATCGAGCATTTCGTGGATCCCGCCCCGCACGTATCCGAGGTGGCGCGCGTGCTGCGCTCTGACGGCACCGCCTTCTTCATCACCCCGAACGCGCCCGCGGACTTCGAGAACCCCTTCCACGTCCACCCCTTCGAGCCCGACCACCTGCGCGACGTTCTGGGTCGTCACTTCGGCGACGTCACCATCCTGGGCATCGATGCCGTCGCAAGGGTGAAGGACGACTTCCGGTCGAGGCGCGAGCGCGCCGCAAGGCTTCTCGCGCTCGACGTCTTCCACCTCAGGCACCGGATCCCCCGTTCGTGGTACGTGGGTGCCTACACCCGCATCCTGCCGGTGGCATACGGCCTCATCGCCCGCTCGGACACGGGTGGCCTCACCGGCATCACAGCAGACGACTTCTTCGTCACCGAGGACATCGACACCACCACCCTCGTGCTCTTCGCGCTGGCCCGTCACGCCATGAGTAGATGAAGACGTCGGGTCTCACCGGCGGCATCGGCTCGGGCAAGTCGACTGTCGCGTCCCTGCTGGTGGAGCGCGGTGCCGTTCTCATAGATGCCGACCAGATCGCACGCGAGGTGGTGGCTCCTGGCGCAGAGGCCTACGGGCCCCTCGTGGAGCGTTTCGGCCCCGTCATCCTGGACCGGGAGGGCCAGGTGGACCGGGCGGTGCTGGCCGGGATCGTCTTCGCGGACCCCGGGGCGCTGGCCGACCTGAACGCCATCACCCATCCTGCCATCGGTGCCGAGATGCTCCGGCGACTGGAGGCAGAGCGATCCAGGGCGTCCCTGGTGATCCTGGACGTGCCGCTGCTCAGACCACTGCATCGTGACGCCTTCGGTCTCGATTCGGTGGTGGTGGTGGACTGCGACCCGGCGCTGGCGCTCGATCGGCTGGTGCGCTACCGGTCCATGGACCGGCTCGACGCGGCCCGTCGCATCTCCGCACAGCCCAGCCGGGCCGAGCGCCTGGCTGGTGCAGACTTCGTGGTCGACAACTCCGGTCCCCTCGACGCGCTCGAACCCCAGGTGGACCGTCTCTGGACCTACCTGCAGCCTTAGCCTGCCAGGCGTCGGCCTGCGAACCGGTACCATGTGAGGGGTGGTGAAGGCCGATCGGCTGAGTGTGAGACCTGCAGGACCCTCGGAGCGGCGCTTCGAGGTGATCTCGCCGCTCCGGCCTGCGGGGGACCAGCCCCAGGCGATCGCCTCACTCGCCGAGGGTATAGCGGCCGGCGAGCGCTGGCAGACCCTCCTCGGGGTGACCGGGAGCGGCAAGACGGCCACCATGGCGTGGGTGATCGAGGCCGTGCAACGGCCCACCCTCATAATCGAGCCGAACAAGTCCCTCGCAGCCCAGCTGGCCTCAGAGCTACGGGAGCTACTGCCGAAGAACCGGGTGGAGTTCTTCGTCTCCTACTACGACTACTACCAGCCGGAGGCTTACCTGCCGGCTTCCGACGTCTACATAGAGAAGGACTCCGCGATAAACGACGACATCGACAGGCTGCGCCATTCGGCTACGTCGGGGTTGCTGCTCAGGAACGACGTCGTCGTGGTCGCCTCCGTGTCCTGCATCTACGGTCTCGGCTCACCGGAGGGGTACGCGAGCCGCATGGTCGCGCTGCGGCCCGGAGACGAGATGGACCAGCGCTCCCTCCTCCGGCGGCTGGTGGCACTGCATTATGACCGGAACGACCTGGTGCTGAGCCGTGGCCACTTCCGCGTCCGGGGTGACACCATCGAGCTCCACCCCGCATACGAGGATCACGCCGTACGGGTGGAGATGTTCGGCGACGTGGTGGAACGCATCCGACCCTACGATCCCTTGACTGGTGAGCTGGGCGAGGACCTTCCTGATCTGGTGGTGCTGCCCGCCAGCCACTACGTAGCAGGCGAGGAGACGCTGAGGCGCGCGATCGGCTCCATCGAGAAGGAGCTCGGCGAGCGGTTGGCCGTGTTCCAGAGCGAGGGCAAGCTCCTGGAGTCCCAGCGCCTCAGGCTCAGAACCGAGCACGACCTGGAGATGCTGGCGGAGGTCGGGGTATGCAGCGGGATCGAGAACTACAGCCGCCACCTGGACGGGCGCCAGGCCGGAGATCCTCCCTTCACGCTGCTCGACTACTTCCCAGAGGGTTTCCTCACCGTGATCGACGAGAGCCATGTGGCGGTTCCGCAGCTCCACGGGCAGTACGAGGGAGACCGCTCGAGGAAGGCGACCCTCGTAGAGCATGGGTTCCGCCTGCCCTCCGCCCTGGACAACCGCCCCCTCAGGTTCGAGGAGTTGACCGAGCGCCTCGGTCAGGTCGTCTTCCTCTCTGCCACACCGGGCGCCTACGAGCTGGAGGTGTCCAGCAGGGTCGTGGAGCAGGTCATCAGGCCCACCGGTCTCGTGGATCCCGAGATCGTGCTCCGGCCTACTGCAGGGCAGATAGACGACCTGATAGAGCGCATCCACGAGGCTGTGGGGTCCGGAGGCAGAGTGCTCGTCACCACCCTGACCAAGCGAATGGCCGAGGAGCTGGCTGACTACCTGCTCGACAGGGGGGTGCGGGTTCGCTACCTCCACTCCGACATCGACACCATCGAGAGGATCGGTCTCCTGAGCGACCTGCGCCGCGGTGTTTTCGACGTGCTGGTGGGCATAAACCTGCTACGGGAGGGCCTCGACCTGCCCGAGGTCTCCCTCGTTGCCATACTCGATGCGGACAAGGAGGGTTTCCTTCGCTCTGCGTCGGCCCTCATCCAGACCATGGGGCGCGCAGCTCGAAACGTAGACGGCCGGGTGGTCCTCTACGCGGACTCCCTTACCGCAGCCATGCGCCAGGCGATATCCGAGACCGAGCGCCGGAGGCTTCTCCAGCAGCAGTACAACGCCCAGCACGGCATCGATCCCACCACCATCCGAAAGGCAGTCACCGACATCCTGGAGGGGATGACCCTGTCGTCGGTTTCGCCACGGCCAGGCAATGGTAAGGGCAGGGGCCGGGGTCGTGGCAGTGCCAGGGGCAGTGGCAGTGGTCATGCCGGCTCCGGCGTCGCCAGGGACGGCGGCAGAGATGCCGGGGCGGGAGCCGGCGGCTCGGGCGTCGCCAGGGACGCAAGGGCGGGAGATGGTGTGGGTCGCCTCGACCACGCGTTCCCATACGGCCTGGCAGCGGAGGATCTCGGCAATGTCGCGCCCGAGGATCTGGTGGCCATGGCGAGGCGCCTGCGCCAGGAGATGGAGTCCGCTGCGAAGGAGCTGCGCTTCGAGGAGGCCGCTGTGCTCCGTGACGAGATCGCCGACATAGAGCTTCTGCTGGCCTCTGCCGAGTCTGCCCATCAGGGACTGATTGGCCGGTAGTGCCGGTATCCTCGTGCCGTGGCTGAGAAGCTGGTCATCCGTGGGGCGCGCGAGCACAACCTTCGCGACCTGTCCCTCGAGCTGCCGCGCGACAGGCTCATAGTCTTCACGGGACTCTCCGGGTCCGGGAAGTCCTCCCTCGCATTCGACACCATCTACGCGGAAGGCCAGCGGCGGTATGTCGAGTCGCTCTCTGCATATGCACGGCAGTTCCTCGGGCAGATGGAGAAGCCCGACGTCGACTTCATAGAGGGCCTGTCACCTGCAATATCCATAGACCAGAAGTCTGCCAGCCGGAACCCGCGCTCCACCGTGGGAACCGTCACCGAGATCTACGACTACCTCCGTCTTCTCTACGCGCGTGTGGGAGTCCAGCACTGTCCGAGCTGCGGAGAACCCCTGGCACGTCAGACACCCCAGCAGATCGTGGACCGGGTGCTCGAGCTGGCCGACGGTACCCGATTCGAGGTGCTGGCCCCGGTGGTGCGAGGCAGGAAGGGACTCTACGAAGGGCTTCTGGACGACCTCGCGAGGCAGGGATATGCACGAGCCCGCCTGGACGGCAAGCTGGTCGACCTCTCGGATCGCGAAGAGGTGAAGCTGGCGCGCTACGAGCAGCACACGATCCAGGTAGTCGTCGACAGGCTCGTGAGAAGGGATGGCCTGAACCAGCGCCTCACCGAGTCGATGGAGACCGCACTGAGACTGGCCGAGGGACTGGCCGAGATCGCGATCCTGCCCCAGGATGCTGAATCCGAGGTCCATCTGGACTCCATGGAGGTGCTCACCTTCTCCGAGCACCTGGCCTGCACCCAATGCGGGCTGTCCTTCGAGGAACTGGCTCCGAGAAGCTTTTCCTTCAACTCTCCCTACGGCGCCTGTCCATCCTGCGATGGCCTCGGGACGCGATTCGAGGTCGACCCCGATCTCGTGGTGCCAGACGTCTCGAAGTCGATAGCAGAGGGTGCCATCCAACCATGGGCACGCACGCGGAGCCGATACTTCGATCACCTCGTAGCGGGGCTAGCAGCGGATCTCGGCTTCTCGCTGGACAGCCGCTGGGACAAGCTGCGTAAGTCGGATCGCCAGGCGATCCTCTATGGCGCCGGGAAGAGGCGCTTCCAGCTCCGCTACCGGAACCGCTTCGGTCGTGAGAGGGTCTACAGCACCGGATTCGAGGGAGTAGTGCCCTGGCTGACCAGGCGTCACGCCGAGGCGGACAGTGACAGCTTCCGGGAGGCGATAGAGGAGTACATGCGCGAGGTACCCTGCCCGGCCTGCGGGGGTGCGCGCCTCAGGCCCGAGTCGCTGGCAGTGAGGGTCGCAGGCAGGAACCTGGCGGAGCTCTGCGACCTGTCGATCGGATCCGCGGCCGACGCGATCGCGCACCTGGAGCTGAGCGCACGCGACCACCTGATCGCGGATCGGATCCTGAAGGAGGTGCGAGCCCGCATCGCATTCCTCCTCGACGTAGGCCTCGATTACCTCTCCCTCTCACGTGGGACCGCCACTCTCTCCGGCGGCGAGGCCCAGCGGATCCGCCTGGCGAGCCAGATCGGATCCGGCCTGGTGGGCGTGCTCTACGTGCTCGACGAGCCCTCGATAGGCCTTCACCAGAGGGACAACCGCAGGCTGCTCGACACCCTGGAGCGTCTTCGCGACCTCGGGAACACCGTAATAGTGGTCGAGCACGACGAGGAGACCATCGAGGCTGCCGACCACATCGTGGACATCGGGCCTGGCGCTGGGGAGCACGGAGGCGCCATCGTCTATGCAGGTGAGCTGGAGGGACTCCTCCGATGCGAAGACTCCCTAACCGGCCAGTACCTGTCAGGCAGGAGGGAGATAGCCCTCCCCGCGGAACGGCGAAAGGGCTCCGGTGAGCACCTGGTGGTGCGGGGTGCATCCGAGCACAACCTGAAGGACATCGACGTCGACTTTCCTCTCGGCTGCCTGGTGGCGGTCACGGGCGTGTCCGGCTCGGGGAAATCCACCCTGGTGGACGACATACTCCTCAGGTCCCTCCTCGCGAGCGTGCACGGGACGCGCACCTCTCCTGGCAGGCATCGCTCCATCGAGGGCATCGAGCACATCGACAAGGTGGTGGCCATAGACCAGGCCCCGATCGGCCGCACTCCCCGGTCGAACCCGGCCACCTACACAGGCCTCTTCGACCACGTACGGCGTCTATTCAGCGAGACCACCGAGGCGAAGGTTCGCGGGTACATGCCCGGACGGTTCTCCTTCAACGTCCGCGGTGGCCGCTGCGAGGCCTGCAGCGGCGATGGGACCATAAAGATCGAGATGCACTTCCTTCCCGACGTCTACGTGCCCTGCGAGGTCTGCAACGGTGACCGCTACAACCGCGAGACCCTGGAGGTGCAGTTCAAGGGCAAGACCATCTCCGAGGTGCTCGCCATGTCATGTGAAGAGGCTCTCGCCTTCTTCGCGCACCAGCCTCCGATAGCCAGGCACCTGCAGACCCTGGTGGACGTGGGGCTCGGCTACATCCGCCTGGGACAGCCAGCGCCCACCCTGTCGGGCGGAGAGGCACAGCGGGTGAAGCTGGCCACCGAGCTGTCGCGCCGCCCTACCGGTCACACCCTCTACGTCCTCGACGAGCCGACCACCGGCCTGCATTTCGAGGACGTGCGACACCTTCTCGACGTGCTGAGCCGCCTGGTCGAGAATGGGAACACCGTGGTGGTCATCGAGCACAACCTCCAGGTGGTGAAGACCGCAGACTGGGTCATCGACCTCGGCCCCGAAGGGGGCGACCGAGGTGGCATGGTCGTAGCAGCAGGCACGCCGGAGGACCTGACTGGCACCCCGGGCAGTCACACAGGTGCGGAGCTCCTGAAGGTGCTGCCAGCAAAACCCTCGGTCAGGCGATCGCGAGCATCCTCTCGAGCGCGAGCCGCGCGTCGATAGCAGTCTGGTCGTCGACGACGATGCGGTTCCTCACCTCGCCCTCCACGAGGCCCTCCAGGACCCAGCAGAGGTGTGGTGCATCGATCCGGAACATGGTGGAGCAGGGGCACACCAGCGGATCCAGCGAGACCACCGTCTTAGCCGGGTTCTCGTCTGCGAGCCTCTTCACCAGGTGTATCTCGGTGCCCACACCTATGGCCGCCGAGGGCGGGGCAGTCTCCACCACCCTTATCAGGTAGTCAGTCGACCCCACCTCGTCGGCCAGCTCCACCACCTCATGGGAGCATTCGGGGTGGACCGCGACTATGCCGTCGGGGTGCTCGGCGCGGAACTGCGCTACGTGGGAGGGGGTGAAGCGCTGGTGGACAGAGCAATGTCCCTTCCACAGCAGCAGGGTGGATCCCTTCATGTCGGCCTCCTCGAGGCCGCCGCTCTCCAGCCGGGGATCCCAGACCCGCATGTCCCCGGCGCCGTAGCCGAGCTGGTAGGCCGTGTTCCTGCCGAGGTGCTGGTCGGGGAAGAAGAGCACCTGCCTACCAGCGCGCCTCGCCGGATCGAGGGCCCAGCTGAGAACTGCCCTGGCATTCGTGGAGGTGCAGACCGATCCACCGTGGCTCCCCACGAATGCCTTCAGTGCAGCCGAGGAGTTTATGTAGGTGATCGGCACCAGCGAGTCGATGTCCACCACCTCCTCGAGGCGGGACCACGCTTCCTCCACCTCCTCGAGGTCCGCCATGTCGGCCATCGAGCATCCTGCGTTCAGGTCCGGGAGTATCACCTGCTGGTGGCCTCCGGTCAGGATGTCGGCAGATTCGGCCATGAAGTGGACGCCGCAGAAGACGATGTACTCCGCATCCGGGCGTGACGCTGCAGCACGCGAGAGCGCGAGCGAGTCGCCGCGGAAGTCCGCGAAGCGCATCACCTCGTCGCGTTGGTAGTGGTGCACGAGCACCAGGAGCCTGCTCCCCAGTGCGTCCTTCGCTGCCTGGATGCGTACCGCCAGGTCTTCGGGCGCGGCCTTGGTGAAGTCCTCGCCCAGGGCCTGCTGAAGCCGGATCATATGAATACCCCCTTCGGGGACGGCTCCGAACTCGGCCGGCGGGGACAGCCTGGTCGCCCATCCGCGGGTATGTCGGCCTCGGAGCATGCTGTAAGCCGGGGTACCAGGCCGGCAGCCTCCACTCTAGGCGCTCTGGGGCCAGACCGCTAGCCGCGCTAGGGCTGTCAGCAGGGCCGGGCGTGCCCAGCTGCCTCTTCGGAGGTGCAGGATATATGGGTGATGCCTGGCACGAATGGGGAGACAGCCGCCACCGGCTGGTGCGGCCCACTGTGATGGTCAGGCGGCCGCCACCGGGGGAGATACCCGACGCCCCGGGTTCGTACCAGTTCCTCGATCTGTCCGGCAGGGTGCTCTACGTAGGGAAGGCCAAGTCACTGCGGAGCCGCCTGAACAGCTACTTCGCTGATCCCTCGGGCCTCGGGGTGCGCACCCGCCAGATGCTCGAGGCTGCGGAACGGGTGGAGTGGATACAGGTGGGCAACGAGGTCGAGGCGCTGATGCTGGAGTGCTCTCTCATAAAGGAGCACAGGCCGCGCTTCAACGTCCGGCTCATGGACGACAAGAGCTACCCCTGGGTGGCGGTCACGTCGGCTGATCCCTGGCCACGGGTGGCGGTCGTGCGTGGCGCTAGACGCAGGGGCGTCAGGTACTTCGGCCCCTACGCCAGTGCGGCCGCGATACGGGAGACCATCGACCTGCTAATACGCACCTATCCGGTGAGGAGCTGCACAGATGCGAAGTTCGGGCGCCACAGGCGCCTCGGCTCGCCCTGCCTGCTGGCACACATAGAGCGGTGCTCTGCCCCCTGCGTCGGTGCGATAGGCGAGGATGCCTACGGTGAGCTGGTAGAAGGTCTCACGCGATTCCTGCGGGGTGAGACAGGTCCACTGGTGGAGCACCTCGAGGCCGCGATGGCCGCTGCCGCTGCCGAGCAGCGCTTCGAGCTCGCCGCGAGGCTGCGGGACCAGCTGGGTGCGCTTCGGGCAAGCATCGACCACCAGGGCATGGTGGGTGACAGCTTCGAGGATCTCGATGCCATCGGCATGGCCGAGGACGAGCTGCTCGCCTCCGTCTGCCTCCTGAGCGTCCGGCACGGCCGGGTCGTGGGGCGGCGCAGCCTCTTCGTCGAGAAGGTGGAGGAGATCGACCAGGCGCAACTGGTTGGCAGGATAATCGAGGAGCTCTACGGCAGCTCCCGCTCGCCCGCCAGCGTCTCTCGGGGAGATCGCTGGGCATCTGGATCCTCGCGTGCCCAGCCGGCAGCGCCTGGTCCTGGACAGGTGGAGGTGGAGGTACCCCGCAGCGTGCTGGTGGCCACCATGCCGGTCGACCAGGAGATCTACCGGCAGTTCCTGGCGAGCCGTCGAGGGGGCGCCGTCCGGCTGGCCGTGCCGAAGAGGGGCGCCAGGCGAGACCTGCTCTCCACGGCAGAGCGGAACGCTGCGGAGGACCTCACGCGCCAGCGGACACGTCGCTTCGCCGATCACGACGCGAGGAGTCGGGCCCTCCACGCGCTCGGCCAGGCGCTCGGGCTCGAGCGCGCCCCGCTCAGGATCGAGTGCTACGACATGAGCCACCTGCAGGGCACGAGCTACGTCGGCTCCATGGTCGTGCTGGAGGACGGCCTCCCGAAGCCCTCGGAGTACCGCCGCTTCCAGGTGCGCTCCGTCCAGGGGAACGACGACTACGCAGCAATGGAGGAGGTGCTCACCAGGCGCCTCGGCCACCTGGTCGACTCTCGCCATGCCTCCCGGCCAGGGCGACTCGGCGCGCTGCCTGTTTCTGGCGACCCGGCCGGCGACGCTGAAGGTGCGGGCAGGAAGGCGGGTCGCTTCTCCTACCCTCCTGAGCTGCTCCTGCTCGACGGAAGTAAGGGCCAGCTCGCGGTGGGGACCCGGGTTCTGGAGCAGCTCGGGCTCGCAGGCTCGATCCCCATCGCTGCGCTCGCGAAGCGCCTGGAGGAGGTCTTCGTACCGGGACGACCCGACCCGGTGGAGCTGCCCCGTGGCTCGGATGCGCTCTACCTCCTCCAGCAGATTAGGGACGAGGCACACCGCTTCGCGATCGGCTACCACCGTAAGCTTCGCTCCAAATCGATGACGAGAGGGGTGCTCGACGACGTGCCGGGATTGGGTCCGAGACGACAGGCGAGGCTAGTGAGGGAGCTCGGCAGCCTGAAGAGGGTCCGAGCGGCTTCCTTCGAGGAGCTCGAGGCCCTTGGCTGGCTGCCATCGGGCGTGGCTGGCGCCCTCTACGATCGGCTCCACCCGGGTGCTGACCGAGGAAAGGATGGAGCCCGGTGACTGATTACCTGCTGATAACCGGAATGTCGGGAGCCGGTCGCTCCACCGCGGCAGCCGCCCTCGAGGACGCCGGCTGGTACGTCATAGACAACATGCCGCCAGCGCTCATCTCTGAGGTCGCGGACGCTATCGACCCTGTCGGACCAGGCCGCCAGGAGCGCGTGGCCCTCGTAGTCGGTCGCGCCGGGGGCACCCACGTCGAGGAGCTTCCCGGAGCCGTCGAGCGCCTCAGGTCCAGGGGCGACCGTGTCGAGGTCGTCTATCTCGATGCCCCCGACGACATCCTGGTAAGGCGCTTCGAGGGAACCCGTCGCCGGCATCCGGTCGGCGCCCTGAACGTGGGCGAGGCCATAGCAGGAGAGCGACGCCGGCTCGAAGGTATCCGTGACCTCGCCGACCTCGTACTGGACACAGGCGAGCTGAACGTGAACCAGCTCCGTGCACGTGTCATGGAGCTCTTCGGCTCCAGCCAGGATCGCGGCGCCATGCAGGTCTCCGTGGCCTCCTTCGGCTTCAAGCACGGGGTTCCCCTGGACGCCGACCTAGTCTTCGACTGCCGCTTCCTGCCGAACCCCTACTGGGTGGACGAGCTGCGACCGCTGTCGGGTCTCGATGCCCCCGTGGCCGGCTTCGTGCTCGGTTCAGCGGAAGCCCAGTCCTTCCTGGCGATGCTGGTCGACCTCCTGGAGATGCTGCTGCCTTCCTATGCCCGCGAGGGAAGGAGCTACCTGACGGTGGCCATGGGCTGCACCGGGGGGCGCCACAGGTCCGTTGCGATGGCCGAGGAGCTGGCCAGACGCCTCACCACCCAGGATGTGGTGCCTCGTATCTTCCACAGGGACGTCGACCGTTGAGCCAGACCGGCCAGCAGATCGTCTCCACAGCGGCTGCGATGTCTGCATGCGGGACTGCGTCGGGGGGGGCTGCCTCGGGCAGCGGGCCGTCGGTGGTGGCGCTCGGTGGTGGGCACGGACTGGCTGCTGCGCTGAGGGCTGCCCGCAGGTACGCCGGCCGGCTGACCGCAGTGGTCTCGGTGGCAGACGACGGAGGCTCCTCGGGCCGGCTGCGCAGGGAGCTGGGCGTGGCTCCCCCCGGTGACCTGCGCCGGTGCCTCGCGGCCCTCTCCACTGACCAGGGTGCCTTCCTGAAGGCCTTCGAGCACCGGTTCGCAGCCGGCGGCCTCGAAGGCCACCCGATGGGCAACGTCCTCCTGGCTGCCTGTTTCGAGGCGCTCGGAGGCCTGGAGCCGGGCATCGATGCGGTGGCTGGGCTGCTCGGAGTGGTCGGGAGGGTGCTTCCAGCCACCTGCGATCCTGTGGTGCTCCTGGCCAGGACAGGGCAGGCCGTGGTGCGCGGTCAGAGCACCATCATGGCGACCAGCGGCATCGAGACGCTCTACCACGAGCCCGCCAGCCCCCGGATACCAGACGAGGTGCTAAGGGCATTGGCGCAAGCCGACCAGATCCTCGTCGGCCCCGGTTCTCTCTATACGAGCGTGCTGGCTGTGGCTGCCCTGCCAGGGATAAGGGAGGTCCTCGAGCGAAGCCGGGCACAGCGCGTGTACGTGGCGAACCTGCGGCCTCAACCAGGAGAGACCGAGGCATATGACCTCGCCCGGCACCTCGGAGCACTCGGGGGTCATGGGGTGGCCTATGACATCGTTCTGGCCGATCCGGCAGGCCTGGACGTCACTTCCTGCGTCGCTGGAGACCTGCCGGGCGGTGTGCGACTCCACCTGGCCGACCTGGCGCGACCTAATGGGCTAGCTCACGATCCCACCAGACTGGCGCGCCACCTCTCAGGTCTGCTCGGATGATGCCCGTCGTGGCCCCTCGGGGCCTGTCACAAAGGGGATGATGATGCCAGATGCGAGGGCGGGTGCGCGAGGAGGGCGGACCCGGGTCGGTGTGAACGGCTTCGGTCGGATCGGCAGGAACTTCCTGCGTGCGCTCTTCGACAGGGGAGAAGCGGCGCAGGTGGAGCTGGTGGCCCTGAACGACCTCACCGATGCGGAGACCAACGCCCATCTACTGCGCTACGACACCACGCAGGGCAGGTTCCCGGGCGAGGTGGCAGTGGAGAGTGACGCCATCGTGGTCGCCGGCAGGCGTGTCGCGGTGCTGGCCGAGCGCGACCCGGCCCGGCTGCCCTGGCGGGACATGGGGGTCGACCTGGTAGTGGAATCGACGGGCAGGTTCACCACCCGAGAGGCAGCGGCCTCGCATCTGGAGGCTGGCGCAGCCTGCGTGGTGATATCTGCTCCTGCCACCGGGGTGGACGCCACATTCGTGGTGGGCGTGAACGACGCAGAGTTCGACCCCTCCAGGCACTTCGTGATCTCGAACGCCTCCTGCACCACGAACTGCTTCGTGCCCATGGTGAAGGTGCTCGACGAGGCCTTCGGCGTCTCGAACGGTCTCATGACCACGGTCCACGCATACACGAACGACCAGAACCTGCTCGACCTACCCCATAAGGACCTGCGCCGAGCCCGCGCTGCTGCGCTGAACATAGTGCCCTCTTCCACCGGAGCGGCCCGGGCGACTGGGTTGGTCCTTCCCGCGATGCAGGGTCGCCTCGACGGGAGCTCGCTCAGGGTCCCGGTAGGGGACGGATCCATCACCGACTTCACCGCGCTCGTCCAGGGAGTTCGTTCCACAGAGGAGGTGAACCAGGCCTTCTACCGAGCCGGAGCGTCGGGCCCCCTGGCCGGAGTCCTGGAGTACACCGAGGCACCGCTCGTCTCCTCGGACGTCGTAGGGAACCCGGCCTCCTGTGTCTTCGACGCCTCGCTCACCATGACCATGCCGGTGAGCGAGGACGCGACCCTCGTGAAGGTGAACGGCTGGTACGACAACGAGTGGGGCTATGCTAATCGCCTGGTGGACCTCCTCGAGATAGTGGCCGGCAGCCTGGCGCGAGATCCGAGCTGAGGGTCGCCTGACGTGGTGCTGAGCGACGCGGGGACGAGGACGCCGGCCTCGCATGGCGCGCCAGGCAGAGTCGGCGGGCCGAGCGGACCGATGGCCGGGCTTCCCCTGCTGGAGGATCTGCCCGATCTCGAGGGCCGGCGGGTGCTCGTCCGGGTGGACTTCAACGTGCCGCTGCACTACGACAGCTCCGCTGGCGACCCAGAGGGAGTCATTCGGGCCCGCATCGAGGACGACTTCAGGTTGCGCGCAGCGATGCCCACTATAGGCTGGCTGCTCGAGCGCTCAGCGTCGGTGACGGCATGCACGCATCTGGACAGGCCCCGTGGGAGGTTCGATCCCCGTCTGGTCGTCGCCCCGCTCGCCGAGCGCCTGGCGGAGCTGGCGCCGGGAGTGGAGCTCATGGAGAACCTACGCTTCGATCCCGGCGAGGAAGCGAACGACCCGGCCTTCGTCGACGCGCTGGTAAAGGGCTTCGACGCCTACGTGAACGACGCCTTCGGGGTATGCCACCGGTCGCACGGCTCGGTGGTGGGTCCGCCGGCGCGCCTTCCATCAGCGGCAGGGCGGCTGGTCCAGAAGGAGGTAGAGGTGCTCGGTGGTCTGCTGGTCTCCCCGCGGCGCCCCTTCGTGGCGGTGGTGGGCGGGAGCAAGGTGGCCGACAAGCTGGGGGTGCTCGAGTCGCTGCTGAGGAAGGTCGACAGGCTCCTGGTGGGCGGAGGCATGGCGTTCACCTTCCTCGCCGCGCGAGGGCTGGCTGTCGGCGGATCGCTGCTCGACGAGGAGCAGGTGGATGCCTGCCGGTGCCTGATGGAGTCCGCAGGCGACCGGCTGATGGTGCCGACTGACAGCGTGGTGCTCTCGCCCGACGGGACCATCGGAAGCGGTGGCGCTGAGACCGGTCGCACGGAGGTGGTGACCGGTGACATCCCCGACGGCTGGCGCGGTCTCGACATCGGACCGGCTACCAGGGCTGCTTATGCAGATGCACTGTCCGGTGCGGCTACCATCCTGTGGAACGGCCCCATGGGAGTCTGCGAGGACGATCGTTTCACCGAGGGCACCAGGCACCTCGCCGAGGTCATAGCTTCTTCGAAGGCCTACTCCGTGGTGGGTGGCGGCGACTCGGTGGCGGCGCTCGACAAGCTCGACCTCTTCGACCGGGTCAGTTACGTCTCCACGGGTGGTGGAGCGTCCCTGGAGCTCCTGGAGTTCGGCGACCTCCCCGGGCTGGATGCCCTACGCCATGCGCCGAACGCTAGGCCCGGATCCGAGGGGCCCCCCCACGCCAGCAGCCCCGTCATGCCAGCAGCCCCGTCATGCCAGCAGCCCCCCCATGCCGGCAACCCCCCCCATGCGAGGGGGAGCGAAGTCCCCGGTCTCGATAAGTGACAGGCCGATCGATGAGCCAGGATCCCCAGGACACGGAGCCCGCGACCACAGAGCGCTCGGTAGCCAGAACGCGCGCTGGCGGTGCTGGGAAGCCGGGGCGACGGGTGCTGGTGGCCGGCAACTGGAAGATGCACCATGACCACGTCCAGGCGATCCGAACTGTCCAGGACATAGGAATGCGCCTCGCGCCGGGGATCCTGGAGGCCCTCGACGTGTCGGTCCACCCACCATTCACGGACCTCAGGTCGGTCCAGGCCGCGCTGGCAGATCGCGGTCTGCCGCTGTTACTGGGTGCCCAGAACTGCCACTGGGAGGACCAGGGCGCCTTCACCGGGGAGGTCAGCGCAGGGATGCTCGCGCACCTCGGGGTCGCATATGTCATCGTCGGGCACTCCGAGCGCAGGCGCCTGTTCGCAGAGACCGACGAGCAGGTCGCGAAGAAGTCGGCGGCGGTCCTCGCGCAGGGGATGACGCCGATCGTCTGCGTCGGGGAGACCGAGGAAGAGCACGACTCGGGCCTGGCGGGCGAACGGATCGCTTCCCAGATCCGTGGGAGCGTAGGACCGCTCGGCCCCGAGCTGGCCGCCCGGGTGGTGGTCGCATACGAACCGATATGGGCCATCGGCACCGGCAGGGCAGCCTCGGGTGCCGATGCCTCCGCAGGCTGCCTGGCAGCGCGCGAGGCCCTGCAGGAGACCTCCGGCGACCTGGTCGGCGAGGGCGTCCGGGTGCTCTACGGCGGGTCGGTGACACCGGCTAATGCAGGGGAGCTGGTGGCGCAGGCTGATGTCGACGGGCTGCTAGTGGGCGGGGCTAGCCTCGACGGTGCCAGCTTCGCGGGCATCGTGGAAGCGGTCATGGATGCCAGGCGTCTGCGCGTGCCTACACCGGGCCGCCGGGCGCGATAGCTTCTTACCAGCCATCATCCCCTGTACTCCCCTTGGCTCGGCAGGCCTCGGGGGCATATCCGGAAGGAACGCGCGGTGCTAACCATTGTCTTCGTCGTCCTGCAGGTAATCGTGTCACTCGGCCTCATAGTCCTCATCCTTCTCCACTCGGGCAAAGGCGGTGGGCTCTCGGACATGTTCGGTGGATCGATGGGCCAGGTAGCTGCGGGATCCACCGTGGTCGAGAGGAACCTGGACCGGATCACGATCACGGCAGCCGTGATCTTCACCTTCACCACCATCACCCTCGCCCTTCGCCTTCAGTGACGCTGCGGCCGCCGGTGGCTTCGAGCGGCCGGAGCCTCGCCTGGCTGGCCGGCCTCCTGTCTCTGTGCGGCCTGGCTCTCTGTGGCCCTGCGGCAGGCGGGCCGGCGCCTTCTCTACTGGCATCGGCGCGCGCACCTGCATCACCACCGGCCCATCTGGGTCCACCAGCCCTCCGGGTCATGGTCGACCGCCTCCCGAGCACCTTAGACACCCATGTGGTGGCCGGGGACAGCCAGGTGGCGAGGATGATCGCCTCGCTCGTCCTGCCGGGGGCCTTCCAGGTAGGGCCGGGATCGACCCCCACGCTGGACTCCGACGTGGTGACCAGCGCCTCGGTGGTGAGCCTCGCCCCCCAGACGGTCGTCTACCAGATCGCCCAGGGGGCCACCTGGTCCGACGGGGTACCCATCAGCGCCGCCGACTTCATATACGCCTGGAAGACCGGCCGATCCCTGGCCGATGCGGCCCTGGCGGGGAACTCCGGTCCTGAGGACTCCCCGGTCTCCACCCTGGGGTACCGGGACATCTCCTCGGTCACCGGCTCCGGGGGTGGCCGGACGGTCACCGTGGTGTTCAGGACACCATTCGCCGACTGGGAAAGCCTCTTCTCCGACCTCCTGCCTGCCCACCTGCTGGAGTCACCCGGAGTGGTGCCGGCCAACGCTCTCGGACCTGTCGGCGATGCGACGAAGGTCTCCGGCGGGCCCTTCGAGATCGCATCCTGGAGTGCTACTGGCGGGATTCTTCTGAGGCCGAACCCCCGCTGGTGGGGGAGTCCACCACCTGTAGGCCAGATCGCCTTCGTCGAGTCCAATGCCAGCGAGGGGGCTGCGGGGGGGAGCTTCAGCGTCACCCCTCCTGCTGGCGACCTGCAGGTCGACTCGACCTACTCCTTCGGTCCCGCCCTGCTGTCGAAGATAAGCGCCCAGCCACTCCTGGACAGCGCGGTGCATTCGGGCTCCACGGTGGTCCAGCTCGTCTTCAACACCCACAGTCCCATCCTCTCCGCCCCTCTTGTCAGGCGTGGAATCGCCCACTTCATCCACCGGTCTGCCCTAGTCGCTCAGGTGGGCGGACTGGGTGGACTTGGCGTCTCGGAGGCAGACGACCACCTGGTCGCACCTGGCGGTGTCGACTACGAAGAGGATGCGGCCGGCTTCCACCACGCCAAGCCAGCGCGCGCCACCAGGGATCTCATCGCTGCCGGCCTCGCCACCAGCTCCTCTGGGACCTGGATGTCAGCCGGGGTGCCGCTCAGCCTCAGCCTCATCTGGCCTGCGAGTGACCCGTTCGCCGCCTTCGCTGCCAACGCGGTCGCGTCGCAGCTCGACTCCGCGGGACTCCATATCGTCCCTTCGCCAGTGACCGACCTGGCAGCCCTCAGGACCGCTCTTGCCAGCGGGAGCTACAGCCTCGCCATCGTCCCCGTGCCCACCAGCGCCTTCCCGACCCTCATGCGCAATGCCTTCACGCCGAAGGATGCCGGGGCTGGTCCAGGTGGCTTCGCCGACCTCGGCGGAGTCGACGATCCCCAGCTGAACCTCCTCTTCGCCCAGGCTGCCCAGGAGCTCTCGCCCGGTCACGCCGAGTCGACCTACCAGTCCATCGACTCACTGCTATGGACCGACATGCCCACCCTGCCGCTCTTCGCCGAACCCCAGCTGGCAGCCTGGTCTGCTCAGATATCGGGGATCAGCGTGGTCCGCTCCGGGTCGGGGCCGCTCTGGGGTCTCCTTTCCTGGTCCGTCCTTCCCACACGACCGACGCGCGCGGCTGGTTAGTCGCGGCGCGCTAGCATGCCTCCAGCACAGGCTCAGTGGCCTGCGCCACCCGTCGGAGTGGCGGAATAGGCAGACGCGCCAGCTTGAGGGGCTGGTGCCCGCAAGGGCGTGGGGGTTCAAGTCCCCCCTCCGACACCGCTCAGTGGGTCGCTGCCCACATAGGAGTGCCAGAGGGCTATTTTCCTGACACCGGTGGGAATTCCCACGCCAGCGTGTCAGAGCAGACCGGCTGGCCAGCGCCTGCCGCCGGCGATCCACCGGGCACAGGAGCGTTCGCAGGAGCGTTCGACTCCAGCGAAAACCCGCCGGGGACGCGCTCGCAGTCACCGGTGACCGAGATAGGCGCGCTCTGTGGCCTGCCCGAGACCCTCGCCCGAAGACCCGAGCGCTGGATGCTCCAGATAAAGAGCCTCGACGCAGCGGGCCGGGTCCACCTCGGAGAACTTCGCGAGCTGCTCGGCTGGCCAGCCCCAGCGCTCTTGAGCGCCAGCTCGAAGGCCGGCTGGCTGGTGGTCTCTCTCACCTCCCAACGAGAGATCGCCGGTGTGGATGATCCCGTCGTGCAAGACCGTGCGCCCACCGGCGCGATGGCGATGCGGATCGACCCCTCTGGTCGGCTCCGGATCCCCGCCGGCATCCGGGTGCGGCTCGGCCTCCGGGTGCGAGGGCGCGTCCTGCTCGGAGCCGACGCTACCAGCGGCCTGCTCGTCGCAGCCTCGGACCGGGTGGTCGAGGACCTCGTCGACGCTGCGCTCTCGGCGCCTGGTGGAATGAGGCGGCCATGACGACCGACGCTCTACGCGCGCGGGCCCTGGCCGAGCAGCTTGCCCTGGCGGGGATCAGCCCAGAGGACCTCCTCTCCTTGGTTACCACGGGTCTCTCGGCAGACGAGCCCGGTCCGACCCTCGCCCAGTACGTAGCCCGCATCGAGACCCAGTACAAGGAGAGCACCAGGGCCACCTACGCGACCCACTGGCGCCTTCTCGTCGAATGCCACGGGGAGCGGCACCTCGGCGACCTCGACGTCGATGACCTCGCAGAGATCGTCGCCGAAGCCGGTCGAAGGGCGCGAAGGCGCCGGCCGGGATGCAGCGGGCGCTCTGCCGAGGAGAACTGCGTGGCAGCGCTGCGAGCGCTTTACCGCCGGGCCCGAAAGGCACGTCTCGTCGCCTTCGATCCCGCAGGAGAGCTGGAGAAACCGCGCCGGCATCCGAGCCGCCGGCGCGCGCTCTGCGCAGCCGAGCTCGAAGAGCTCTGGGATGCGCTCGGCGTGGTGAGCAGGGACCCCGAGCTCGACATGCTGCTCGTGCGCTTCCACCTCGAGTCCGGCGCTCGGCGCGCCGGGGCGATCGGGCTCTGCCTCGGCGACCTCGATCCTCTCCGACAGACCATCTGGCTTCACGAGAAGTTCGAGAGATCGCGCGAGCAGCCCATCTCGGCGAGCCTCTTCCAGGCGCTGGTCGCGCATGGCGAGAGCCGCGGTGCGACAGGGCCGAGGGACCCGGTGTTCCGCTACGCCACGCCCGACCCGCCAGCACGTGCCGGGCGCCCGCTCACCCGCCGGCACTACAACACGCTCTTTTCCCAGCTCCAGGGTGCGCTCGCCTGGGCCGAGCGCATGGGACTCTGCGCACATGTGCTGCGTCACACTGCAGGCACCGCCATCGAGCGCCTGGCGGGCCAGGCGGTCGCCAGTGCCTTCCTCGGACATGCCGAGGCTGGTCGGGGCACGACGGGCACCTACACCAAGGCGAGCATCCACGAGGTCGCAGCCGCGGTGGCACGTCTCACCGGAGAGCCCCACCCGCTCGCCACCTGAGCTTGGGTCGCTCAGGCCCTCGGGTGCTGGCGGTCGCTACCTGGAACGTGGTGCTCGGCCTCAGGGATCGATGAGCCCGCCGAGCTCGTCGGGAAGCAGGAGCGTTCCTCTGCGGATCGACTCCGCGACGGCCACAGGGGACGTGGGTCCGCGGGTCTCGCAGATCCACTGCCAGATCGCCGGGGTGAAACCGCACTTCGCGACGCCGGACGCCTCGGTCGGGTCATGACCCTCATCCATCCACGGCAACGCCTGCCTGAGGCTGAGGTCGCCGCAGATCTTCTCTGCACGGCGGATCGCGTCGGGATCCTCCACCCGGACGGCCTCGGCGAGGGCTTTCCAGTCCGTGGCTGGGCGAGCAGGCAGTGGCTTGCTCGGAGGTGGCTTGCTCGGAGCTGGCTTGCTCGGAGGTGGCTTGCTCGGAGGTGGTTTGGCATAGGGTGACGTGCTTGGTGTCCGTCGGAGGTCCGGAAACCAATGGCGAAGGCCCGATACCGTGAGCTCGAGAGCGTTCGCGATCTGCGCTTCGGTCGCGCCGTGGTCACTAGCGTGCTCTACCAGGGCAGCGATCGCCAAATAGTAGGACGTGGCAGTTATGCGATGACGGCGCCAGTTCGGCGGGCGGCGAGGCGTGCCGTGGCGATAGCGGTGGTAGAGCCACTGCCAGCGCTGCCTGGTCTCCTCCCCGATTGCACGCCAGGAGTAGCCCTCGGCACGAAGGCTCGCCACCCTCTCAGCGAGCTCACGATCCACCGTGTCGCGCTCTTCGGTGCGGAAGGCCAAGGCCTCCAGCGCCCCGATCCACGCCTTGCGCGGAGGCCCACGCCGGCGGCTCGCGTACCGTCTCCACTGGCCGGGGCCGGTCTTTGGCGGCGGCTTCCAGGATGGCGGCGGACTGCGCCTGATCTTCGGATGTGGGAGGCCGAGATAGGCGAGGAGATCGTCGAGCGAGGAAGCGGTGCGCCTGGTGTGGGGAAGGCGCACGCCACCACGGAGCAGGTCCTCGAGGTGTCGGCGGTAGGCGGCCAGGGAATGGGGCGAGATGCCGTATTCGCCAGCCGCGGCACGCAGGCTCGTGTGACGCACTGCCTGATCGAGTACGTAGGCGAGCTGGACCTCGTAGGGACGGGACTTGCATCCCCCGCCTGGAGCACGGCGACGACCGGGACGGGCGGCGCTGAGCGCCAGGCGGTGCTCGTGATTGGCGACCTCTAGGAGCGCGGCCACCGCCGTGAAGCGATCGGGATCTACCCCGGCCAGGCTAGAGCAACCTGCGGGCCACGCACGCTCGGTGCTGATAGGCATACTCACATATTATTCGCGCGCGCTGCGGTGGGCTCACAAGGGTTTAACGGGCTGGCTGGCTGGTGACGCGCACCCGACATCTTGAGTTGTCCTGGAAATACTACTACCTGCGGTAACACGTAAATTCCAGGGCCATCAAGATACCAGCAGGCCACTACACATTGTCTTCGCCTGGATAGCGCGTGCGGCCTAGGTGTTAAGTTATGATTCCCCGCAACCCCACCCAGCCAGATTGGTGGGTATGGAAGCACCACGACTAGCCCGCCGGGCCGATCGGTGGCCCGCCAGCGCTATGACGGCAGCACCGGGCCACCGCGACGACGACCCGGTGGAGGGTCTCCCCGCTGCGGGCTGCCTCGCCGTGGCGTGTGTCGACGGCCGAGGGCGCCTGCCCCTCGCTGCGCTGGGCGCTGCCTGGCAGGCGGGGGCGACGGTCAGCGTCCGTGCCGCTGCTATGGGCATAGTGGTCCGTCAGGCCGTACCGGGTGGTCGCATGACGCTTCGACTGGACGGTCGCTGCCGGCTCTTCATCCCGCTCGGCGTCCGGCACCTGGCCGGCCTGGAGCCAGGCAGCAGAGTCGTGGTGCTGGCCACCGCTGACGCCAAGGCTCTGAATCTGATCGCCGCTCAGGCGGCGGGCACAGCGATCATGAGGTGGATACACGGGGGGCTGCCATGAGCGACATGGACAGCGTCATGACCGCGCTCGAGGGCTGGAGGGCCGAGCTGGCGGCACTGCGGCTAGAGGTGGCTGCCCTACGGGAAGAGGTGGCACCGCAGGAGGCGCGCACCGTGCCGACCGTGGCTGCGTTCGTGCCCGAGGCGCTGGCAGCGTGCTCTCGTGCCACCCGGACGGTATACGCACCAGCCCTCGAGTGGGCAGCGGTCCGCATCGGTGACCGGTCGCTCGATGCCATCACTGGTCAGGACCTCGCGGTGCTGGTTCAGCAGCGGATAATCGAGGCCTCCGCGGACCGTCGAGCGCGCGATGGCCGTGGAGCGGGCGAGCATCTCGTCGGGGCGCTCCGGCTCCTGTACCACCAGGCGGTGCTGGCTGGGCATGTAGCGGTGTCGCCCGCGGCCGACCTCCATCGCCCGCGCCGCCCCCGATCGACCCGCCGCGATCTCGAGGCCACCGAACTGGCTGAGCTCTTCGAGGTGGCCGTCGCCACCTCGAACGATCCTGCACTAGACGAGCTGATCCTGTGGATCGCACGTGAGACCGCCGCTCGCCGAGGCGGTCTGCTGTCACTGCGCGTCCAGGACCTCGACCCAAGGCGCGGTGCGGTTCACCTGGTCGAGAAAAACGGTGACGAGCGGGACGTGCCTGCGAGCTGTGAACTGGTCGCGGCCCTCGATAGCCACGCTCGGGACAGGGGAGCGAGGGACCCGGAGGATCGTGTGCTGCGATACAGCGACGGTCACCCCCTCACTCGCCGCCGGATCGAGCGCCTGTTCGCCCGAGTGCACGCCGAGCTCCCCTGGGCTGCGGCGCTCGGGGTATCGATGCACTGGATCCGACACACCACCATCACCGACATCGAGCGTGTGGCCGGGATCCGGGTGGCCCGCGCCTATGCCGGTCACGCGCCCGCCGAGGTGACCGATCGCTACACCCACGTCAGTTGGGCGGATCTCGTGGAGGCGCACCGGCGCGTGTTTGGGGGCGACGGCGATGCATAATCCCAGCCAGCGGCACGGTTCGCAGATTCGAGGTGGCATCGTGCTGGGGCATGCCCCGGCACGATGCCTCGACCGGCCAACCGATGCCTCCATTCATGCTCGAATGTTTGCTCGCGGGGCCCACCTCGACATCGGGGAGCAGGTAGGGCACGGCTCTCACCAGGGCCGACGCGCACGAAGGTGCGGCAGACCGATGTTTGTCTGTGTCAACCAGCTCCGAAATGCGAGCGGGGTCTGCTATGCGCTGACCTGGGCATCTGCTCCAGCTCTCGAGGTGCCGTGCTGGGGCAAGCGCCCGGAGCTTGCTCGCGGGCAAGCCCTGCCGCCCAGGCAGTATCGGACGCCGCTTGCGGGTCACGAGAGAGTGCACGGTGCGCACCAGCTCGCCCACCATGCATGGCATACCGCACTGATCACCTGGTACCACTCTCCGAGGCGTCCGCTATGACGGGCCGATCCCTGGACACGATCAAGCGCCGGCTGCGCGAGGGGGCGTTCCCCGGTGCCCGACGAGCCGGAGCGACGTCGAACGCCCCCTGGCTCGTACCCGTCGGCGATCTCGCGGCAGCCGACCTCCTCGATAAGCCAACGGCTGCGACGCGCCAAGAGCGGAGGGTATGTGCCGAGGAGCGACCTGGCGAGACCGGGCTCCTGCGGATTATCGCCACCCAGGCCGAAGAGATCGCTCACCTCCGGGCTGATCTGCTCGGCGCGCTGGCTCGTGCCGAGGCAGCCGAGCAGAGTCTCGGCCGGTTCGAGGCATTGCTCCGGGAGACCCTCGACACCCGCGACGGGGCATACCATGAGTAAGCGCTACAGCTCGAAGCACCCCTATCCGGGAGTCTCTCAGCGGCCCAGCGGGCGGTTCCGTGTCCAGAAGCCATCCTACCGGGGCGGAAAGCAGATCAACTATGGCACCTATGACCACTACGAGGACGCCGAAGCCGTAGCGATCGAGATCGACCGGCGGATCCGCCGCGGACAGGGCACCGCTGACCTCGTTCCACATCGCGCTGCCACCGACGGAGGACTGAGTGCGTGCAGCAGCGAGAGCGCCCGCCTGGCCGACATACTGGATCCCTACATGGCGCATAGGGAGCGGCGAGTCCGCCGAAAGGCGACCGTGCGCCACGAGCGCTACGTTGCCCAAAAGCACATCCTTCCGGCGTTTTCTGGCGAGATCCGCGGCATCTCGGCGAACGAGATCCAGGCGTGGGTGGACCGCCTGATACTCGAGCACCACTACGCGCCCAAGACCGCGATGGCGGCACGGTCCATCCTCTATCGGATGATCGAGTACTGGCGCCACGACGCTCCGGGACGCCTCCAGCGCTCTCCCGACAACCCCGCTCGCGGGGGACGCGATGGCGGCATCGTGGCAGCTCGATCCACGGCACGTCGCTCGGCTGTCGCGGATCCGGATCTCGCCGCGTGGAGCCCCGAGGAGTACCTGCGATTTCGCTCGTTCGTCCCACCACACTGGCGCGACATCTATGACGTCCTCTACATGACCGGGGCGCGCGAGGGCGAGGTCGCCGGGTTGACCGTTGGCGCGATCGATCTGGACACGCAGACCGTGACCATCGCCTGCCAGGCCGGATCCGGGGTGTCCCACCCTGATGCCGACGAGCGTGGCGTCATCCCTGGGGTCAAGGAGGATGCGTCGCTCCGGACGATCAGAGTCGCTGCTCAGGTGACGACCATACTCAGGAGCCGGATCGACGTGATCCCACCTGAGGGCCGTACGCCGGAGACCCTCGTCTTCCGTGGTCCTGCTGGCGGACTCGGGATCCTACCGAAGCTCCGGAAGATCTTTCAGGAGGCCGCGCGAGCAGCGGGACTCTGGCCTGACCCGATAGCACAGAACGGAGGGGATGCGCTCGAGGCAAAGGTGACGATGCACCATCTGCGGGCATCGCTGATCTCCCACGTCGCTTCCCAGGTGGTCGGCCACGATGGCGTGACCGAAGGAGACCTGAACGCCTATGTCGGTCACTCGCGGGTACGCGGTGCACGCGAGGCAGGGGTCAACCCCACGAGCAGGAGCAGATACCAGCGGCGCTATGGAGATCCCGACGCCGTGATCGCGACTGCGGTGCAAAAGGACATCGGGGAGCTGATCGAGAGGGCTGATAGGGATCCGGCGCAGTCCTATGTGCTCGTGAGCGACGCTCGGGAAGCCATAGGTCTGAGCCCTGCACGCTACGACGCCGAGCTCGTCAAGCGAGGGATCGAGGCGGTACGACTCCCCGGCTGCCAGCTGAGAAAGTACATCTTGGCCTCCCAGGCCGATCAGATCCGCTCCTGCGTGCACACGCCTCCGGAGGACTACCTCGAGGTTCCTGAGGTTATGCGGCGTCTGGGATGGGCGAGGGAAACGGTGATGAAAGCCGTCCATTCCGGTACGCTGCGAGCGAAGAAGGTGGGGCAACGCTGGTGGTGCGCCGAAGAGGACGTGACGGCACTCTCAGAGCGACGTCGGTTTCTCACCGTCGCCGAGACCGCACGCCGGCTGAAGCGCAGCGAGTCTCACGTGCTCGAGCTGCTGGCATCAGGTCGGCTCGTCGGGAGCAAGGTGAGCGGGGCCTGGCAGATCACCGAGTCCTCGCTGCGTATGGAGATGCGGCTCCGGCGTGCCCCTCGGGGATACGTCTCGAAGGCCGCCGCAGCGAAGGAGCTAGGCATGGATCATGAGCAGCTCCTGCGGCTCCTTGAAGATCCTGCCTGCGAGCTGCGTGAGCGCACGGCACTTGGTCGATCGTGGATTGAAGCCGAATCGATTGCTGCTGAGCGCGACCGCCTCCAGCCACCTCCGGGCTGGCTGAGCGCCCGCGAGGTGGCCGAGAGGATCGGCCGCGACAGAGCGGAAATCAGCATCGCCTGCCGCCTCGGTCTGCTTCGGGCCAAAGAGCTGCCAGGGCGCATGAAGCCCTCTTGGTACATCGACCCAGAGTCGATCGACAGCTACCTGCACGGATCGCGCGAGTGCCGTGAGGGAACGATCGAGGAGGTATCGGGCTACCTGACCCATGACGACCTGGCCCGCATCTGGGGAGTGTCGTCCGCGAGAGCAAAGCAGTTCTGTTCGTATGCGCGAGTGCCCTGTGTGAAGGTCAGCTATACGACCATGGCATATACGAAGAATTACTACCATCCGAGCGTGGCGGGGCAGTACGCCGAGTTCTTCGGCGATCGGAAGAACACCTCTCGGTAGCCTTCGGTTGCGCGGGGAGTTGTCGTTCTGCCGAGAATCTGCGCGGCTTACTCGCTGATGAGGCCCTTTCGGCCAGGAACGATGACGACTGTCGATCCTGGCCTCGCTGAGCGACATCTCCTCGGTGAAATCTGGAGTGTCCGCTGCGTCCCGGCCGCGCCCCTGGTACCGGTGAAACGCACCGGCACCAGACAGAAAGGAAATGCCATGACCATCATCAGCACAGAGGAGTGTGCTCTCGACTTCGAGGGTGATCCGTGCGACGAACCGACCGAGGCTGAATGCGAGCTCTACATTGGCGACCCACTGCGGGCTCGGCTCGCAGAGCTCGGTGGAAGGGTGATTCGCCAGACGCTCTCGGGCATGATGCCCGAGGCGGACCCGACGCTCTCGTATGCCTACGGAAGGGCGTACCGGTTCACCGAGCACCGCTCTGCCAGCTCAGTGTGGTTCCAACCGGCCGACGGGACTCCGGCACTGCGCCTCGTCATCCCGAGTCCCTTCCTCGAGGCTATCGAGCTGTCCTGGGCGGCCTGTGACGCTCTGAGGACCGATCGGGTGATCATCACCGCCGAGGCGCCAGGGAGCCCTGTGATACCGGGTCGCTGCGACGCGACGCTCGTGGCCATCGCACTCACTGCTCCGGAGGACTTCGGGCAGAACGTGACGGTGGTCACCGATGGCTACCCCCGTAACACGGCGCGTAGCTACTGGCCAGAGCAGTTCACCCTGTTTGGTCCGCTCGTCCAGCTCTGAGCTGGGGGCCAAGCAGCTGGAGGTTAAGGCTCCTGTGGCGGCAGGGGTGGCTTCGGCTGCCCTTGCCGCCACTAGGTGCGCGGGTGGCAAGGACGCACACCCGATCGAGAGGCATCGAGATTGAGGTGATCCGTTGCTGCCGGGCTGACACCTGGAGCGCCAGCAGTGGCATTACCTGTGCGAGCAACTTCCCTACAGCGCGCAAGCCTGACGGGCCTCGCATGTTACGGCAACCCAAGAATGGGCATGACGCCTCCCTGGCTCTCGACGATGAAATGGTGGCGGAGGTTGTTGAGAGGCTCCACGCTGCGATGGGGCCATGCCTGAAGCAACGCCCCGATGTTCGCGAACTGAGCTTCGATCCACACTGGGCGTGCTGCGGGAAGCGAGCGAGGCACCCTATGGACCATCGTCAAAGCCTGGCACTTGGGCGTGCCCGTAGATTGTCCTGGCGCCAACTGATCGGCGCCTTGGGAAGGGATTCCGTCTGGAGGACGTGCCATCCAGGGGGGATCTGGTTAGTGCCTGACGACGGAGCATGAGGTTCATCTGATCGAGTCTCTATATGCTGGCTACCTCAACGATTGCACCCGCTCGTACAGGAGCGGTTCCGTGTCTTGCAGTTCGCGTTCGACGGCTTCGGCGATGTTCGGGTTGTCGATGAGCACACCGAACTCGACATTGCCATGCTCGGCGCTCCAGGAGAGATTGGCGCTGGTGACAAGCAGGAAGCGGTGGTCGATAGCGAGAAACTTCGCGTGGTTACGAACGTAGTTGCCGTCGAAAAGCTTGGTGCGAAGGATGGTGCCTGGCTGTAGGTGTTTAGCGATCTCGGCCGTGGTGGGCGACCAGGGCTTCGGCTCGAGGTCAGCTGCCTGGGTGTCCACGTAGATCCGCATCTCAATTTCCGGCCGCGTGGCGGCGCGTTGTAATGCTTCCCACATGCCCGAGGATCGCTGGAAGTTGAAGGTCGAGCACGTGATAGAGGTTCGAGCGTTGTCGACGAGGTACGGGACGGACGCGGTGAGCGGACCGCTTTGGGCAAGATGTCCTGGCATGGTCCATAACAGGTCGATGCCGGAGCGAACCGACCGCGCTCCTCGGATGGCGTGCAACACCGACAACGCTGGTGCCGGGAGCCCGATGGCTTCTAGCAGTGCTCGGACTTGAGGCCGGCGACCAGGCGCGATGGCCTGGAGCGCGGCAGTCAGCGTGTCGTTGTCGGCGAGCCGCTCGGTGAGCTCCGTCGCTTCGGTCGCGGTGAGCAAGCGGCCAAGCTCGCTCGCTGCCGCGGCGTCATCCGGCATGCCCGAAGAACCCGAGTTCGCTGCCGGGAAGGTTGACCAGGAATCGCCGGTCCAAGAAGCGGTTGGCCCGCTCGCAGGACGTTTCTGAAGCCATCACGCAGCAGTGGCAAGCGGCACCGTGGAGGAAATCTTCGGGGTCGTGCGGGATGCGCTGGGCGCAGACCGGGTCCGATGAGCAGCGAGTGGCGCGGTAGAGAGCGCCGGAGAAGACGCGCTCGAGTCGTTCGGGGGTGCTGAGCTGTACTAATCCGCCAAGCGTACCGTCACTGTCGGAGGCCGTCGTGCAGATCAAGAGCCCGGCCGAGGCGTGTCGCCCATCGGCTTCGGGCCATGCGTAGAGACGCTCGCTGAGGCTGGCCGCGGAGTAGCCGCAGGTCATCGCCATCTCGCGGATCAGCACGTGGGCGAGCGTGTGCACGAGCCAGTAGCGCGGTGGCTGGAGGCGGCTGTCGGGATCGACGTATTTGGCGGTTTCGGAGAACCGGCGGCGGAAGTTCCGACGGTGTGCTTCCCGATGCGCCCGCCAAATCTCGGATGCGAGAACTGTGTCCTCCCACCGGCTGACAAGGTCGTGGTCGAGTTGGATGAAGATCCCTTCGCCACGGTCCTCGGTGGCGACGGTCCAGGCGGGGTGAGCGCTACGGGTGATCGGCGCCAGCCGCCGTGGAAGATCACCAACGCGATCGACGTCGTCGATGCGGGTGAAGCCGACGAGGGCATTGACCTTACGCAGACGCTCGACTGCGAGCACCCGGGAGATTCCAGCTGGCATGGCAGGATCCACGTTCCGGCGCGATAGGGTGAGCCCGCTCGACTCGTCCTCGTGGCGGTCCCCGAGCGGATCTCTCTGCAGGTAGTTCCACTCGGGGACGAGCAGTTCGACGGGATCCCACTCCCGGATCCGCTGCTCTTGCTCTTCTTGCGTCGGCAGCGGCTGCAGGGCGGCGTTGACTGCGTCGCCGAGCGCGGCGTCGGTGAGGCGGGCGGTGTCGACCTTGCCGTCGAGCAGATCCCGCAGTATGTCGAGGTTGCCGGCGTACTTGGCGAGCTTGTCGCCGAGCGCGGAGCGGAGTTGGTCGACCAGGTCGAGCTCGCGTTCGCTGGTGGATGCAGGCATGACGATGATTGAGTGGGTGGCGGGAAACCACAGGTTCGAGGCGCCGACCAGGATCAGTCGCACCTCGTTGCCGCAGCCCTCTGGTTCGAACGCGTCGAGGTGTGGATGTCGGCCCCGGCAGCGGGGCAGCTTGGATCGGCCGGCCTCTCCCTGCGCTTCGTTCATCGGGCGGGGCGACCCGCACGAGGCGCAGATGATGGTGGCGGCTGCACCTCGCCCGGCGGTGCGGTCCACCATCTTGAGGACGGGAAACTCGGCCTTCTCGCAGTGAGCGCCATGGTGCACCCACAGGTCGTAGGGGAACTCGTCCAGATGTCCGTCCACGCAGGCGAGCAGGTACCGGGCGGCGACTGCCGGGCGGCGAACGGGTTTGCGGTTCGGGTCGCCGCTGCGACCGGTGCACCGCGTGTGCTCGAAGCAGGCGAGATCGGTCCGATAGGGATGCGTGTTGCGGTAGTCGAACTGGGCGACGCTGGCGAGCATGTCGCAGCCGGTGCAGCGCAACCACTGGGGAAACACCCGAGCGGGGACCCCGAGGTCGTTCCCCTCGCTGGACATGCTGGTCTTTTTCGGTTGCCACGGAAACGGGCGCAGCTGGACATCGGGCGAACGAAGCAGCATCCGCACGACCTCACGCAGCCGGGGTGCGTTGATCTGCGGTACAAAGTCGCGTCGCGCCCAAATGCGGTCCCAGTCGTCGAGGCCGGACGGCATGATCGTGAACTGCGGCAGATCCATGATCGACCCGGGTCCGTAGGTGTAGATCAGCGAGGACGGGCGGGCGGAGCCGACCTTGGCCCGGTTGTGCTTGACGCCTTTCGAGGCTTCCCGTTCGAGGTCACCCAGCGGATCGAGCGGATTGGCCTCGTCGTAGACGAAACGCGCCCCGGTGACGGGTTCCACGGTCATGGCGCATCCCCTTGCCCAGTCGGCGTTGCCCACGCCGGCGTGCCTGGCGGCTCGATGCAAACGAGATTCTCCTTGACCGGGCTGACCAGTAGGTTGATCTCGGGCTGCACCTCGCGCATCGAATTGGCTATCACGAAGGGCGCGGCATCTTTGCTGTGCATGTGTGCCTGCGTGTTCTCTGGGCTACTCAGCAGTGGGCCGTACCGTCCCTCATCCCAGACCCGCTCGTAGACAAGGGACTTGTGGATACTGGCAAGGTACGTGCGCCGGTTGACCCATTGGTCCAGTCGGTTGAGCAATCGCTGCCTGCAGCGATGCGCTGCGTCCTCGTCTGATGCTTGCCTGACGCGTTCGGCAAGCCTGTCGATCAGGGTCGTGACGAGGTGATACTCGTCGCTGATCCGGCCAGCTGCTCCCTCGGGCGAGAGGCCATCTCTTCGGCTGGCGTCACGGACGCGCAGGGTGCTGACGAGCACGCTGTCCAGGCCGCGTTCCATCGCAGTGATCGAGAACGGCGTGACTGATAGCGCCTCGACATTCGCGTTGAAGGTCTCGTGGTAGTGGCGAAACTGTTCGAAGTGGGCCAGGTCTCGGGGACGAGCCCAGTTACCTAGGGTGACGACGAGGCCGGGACGCTGCGGGTCGCGGCCAACTCGTCCGGTGGCTTGCACGTACTCGGCAGTGTTCTTCGGCTGCCCGACGACCAGCATCAACCCCAGGCGGGTCACGTCCACTCCGACTTGAAGCATGGACGTGGCCAGGATGACGTCGAAGGGGCTCAGTTGTCGGCTGGGTACCGGTTTGCCAGCCGCGCGCAGTGCCCGCAGCTCACGCTTGCCGGCAGTGGAGTCGAAGGTCGGGTCGAACGCGACGGCCATCTGGTCAAGAGTCTTGGTGATCTCGGCGCTTGCGATCCGCGAGGTGAGCTCGGCGACGCGCAGCGAGCCGTAGTCGGTGCCAGTACGGCTCGGCAGCTTGGACCAGGGGCGCCGCTTGGCGAGCGCGGTCTGGATGTCGTCGCCCATATAGCGGGCCATCCCAGCGAGCTCCCGCGTTGCGCTGAAGTAGCCCACCAGCGTCAGGTACGGGTCTGCAGCGCCGTCCGCTCGGTCGAGAAGGACCTGTCCGGCGGCCATGAGAACCTCGGCCAGCCGGATCTCGGCGGTCGTCAACCGGACGCCCGTCGTACTGATGCCCAGGTACCGACGGCCTGGGAACGCTTCGCTCGGGGGAAGTTCGCGGGCGAAGAACGTTTGGCCAGCGTCGATGACCTGCGGCGGGAACGTGGTCACACCGCGGGCGTAGAGAGCCCGGATCTGGTCGGGGGCGTTTCGCACGGTGGCAGTGGATGCGACCAGCAGCGGGCGGACCGGCCGACCTGCGACGGTGCGCCACGTTGCCATCGTGTCGACGGCAACCTCGAACAGGCCGACGGTGGTGCCGAGCGAGCCGGTGATGAGGTGCAGCTCGTCCTGGATGACGAGATCCGGTGGCCTCAGTCGGGTTGCGGGGTGGACCGCCGCTGCAGACAGACCGTTCTTGGCAGGATGCTTGCTGCCGTCTTTGATATCGCAGTAGCGGTAATCAGGGTGGACGTAGCCGTGCCGGTCACAGCGTCTGGCTACGTAGCCGAAGAGCGACGCCGCCGCTCCCTCTCGGGCCAAGCGGGCGAACTTGTCGACGGTGGCGATCACCAACGCGGGGGCCAGACGGTAGATCTCCTCGTCGACGGTGAGCACCGGCAACCCCTCGCTGATCGCTCCCCCCTCGGCAAACGGGCAACCTCCCAGGTCATTGCTGCAGTAGACAAAGACACGACGACGTCCGGGATCGGCACGGACCTGGTTGGCGGTGATCGGGTTCCCACACCACGGGCAGCGCTGGACCTGCAGGACAGTCAACCGGTAGGCGTGCCCGCTGTTGACCCGTTTGAGCTGAGCTTCGGCCTCCTCAAACCACTTGGGGCTGACATCGGTCCCGACCCAAAGCCCGATGCGAACCGGTTCGTCACCCCACGCTACGTCGTCTCTGGCTCGGGCGATTTCGGCCGCGCACACGAGCGTGGCGGCGCGCTGGAATTGCTGCGCGGTGAGCAGCCGGAGCGTGTAGCGCATCAGCACCGTCACCCCGTCCCTGCCGTCGAGTGGTCCGTCGGCGGTGTCGATGAGTCCCTGGCGGCGTCGAATGGCGAAGGCGTATGCAGCCAGGCCGAGGTAGGCCTCGGTCTTGCCGCCACCGGTGGGGAAGAACAGCAGCTGGGCCTTGGCCAGGCTCCCAGAGCGGTGCTCAGCATCGGGCCTAGTCAACAAGGGCAGCTGCATCAAGATGAATGCCAGCTGGAACGTTCGCCACGAGTGGGCTGCCGAACCTCTTTCGGTCAACACCACGTCGCGGGCTTCGGCGAGGCTCGCCTGGGGGTGCGCTGCACGGTACTCGCCTACCTGGGTCTGGATTCGCTGATCGGCCATGACCTGGTTCATGAACCGGAAGCAGCGCAGCGCCTCGTCGTCGGCGAACAGGTGCTCCACCCCGGCGGCGAGCTGCTGCTGGGCCTTCATGGCTTCGGTGACTGCGTCGCGGGCCTCGACGCGCAAGTGCTCGGGGAGCTGATCGGCCCGATGGCGCTGCTCGTCCAGCCACTCGCGGTAACCGTCGACGATGGGGGAAAGGCCATCACGGAGCGCCTGGGGTGTCGCGCTCGCCAGGGCCGTCATGTCCAGCAGCGCCCCGGTGATCTCATTGGCGACGGTCTGGGGCACCTCACAACGGGGCAACCATGTCGTCCATACCTTCGTCGCGCGTCTCGCTCCCTCGACCACCTGCCAGTCGACAGAGCAGGTACGGCCGACCGCGAACTCCAAGCGATCGCGATACTGCAGTCGCAGACGGCGAAGCTCGTCGTCGCGCTCAAACCGGGGGTCTTCCAACGGGTCGATCACCGGGAGGAACACCGCTGTACCGTCCGGTGCCTCTACGGTGAGCTGGGTCTGGTAGAGCCAGGCATCGACCGGGATGCGCCGCGGGGTCTCGGCGTCGTTGCATAGCGCCACCTCGATCAAAAGGCGCTTGTCTTCATAGTCGTCGTGCCGGTCGACTCGCAAGACCACGCTGTCTTTGAGCGGAAAGGTTTCGGTGCGGCCCGGCGTGAGGTCGGCGACGGCGATCGTGACGGGAATGTCGACAGGGTTGCGCTGGTAGCGGCGCAGCCCAGTCGTGTCCGCGCCATCGGGCGTGATCGAGGTGTAGGTGCCCCAGGAGGCCGACACGGTGAAGGACTCGAGGTCGGATGGGATCTGAAAGCGCAGCCCCATCGAGGCTGGGACCATCAGTCCGCGCTTCGGCGGTTCGTCTTCGTCCCCGCCGTCCTCGTCTGCAGTCACACCGCCGTCATCGACGGCACTGACAGGTACGCCCTCGACATCTAAGGCGTCGAGGTCGTCACCGACATCGCCGAGGTCATCGTCGGATCCGGCGATCCCCGGTGCCTGCCTATCGGGACGCAGCCGGACGGGAGCGATGCGGCCTACGAGGTAGACGGCGTCGGGCGAGGAATCGAGCACCTCTTCGGGTCCACCAAGCGGTCCGAGCAGTTCTCGTTCTACGATGTCGACCAGGTCCTCCCGCACGGTCCAGGATCTTCCGTCAGGCTCATACCTCAGTGGATACGCCTCGGGTTCGGGCCACTGGCGTGCCGCTGTGCTTGCAACTTGCGACGTCGTCACGGCTCCTCCACCTCCTCATCCTCCGCGACAGAGGGTGCTTCACCCTGGAGCGCCACCCGACGTTGGTTCTCCTCCAGCAAGCGGTCGAAGACCTCCACACGCGCCTGGGGGCTGATCGTCCAGCGAGTCATCTGCCGGTAGCTATGGAACCCGTGGCCGAGCAGTAGGTCATCCCAGCCGTAGGCGGCCACAACCGCCTCGTCGAGATCGACGTGAATCTCTCGTAGCCGAGCCACGTCCTTGTCCGCCGAGTCGGTGAGGTCTGGATCATTGACGAGGTTGTACAGCTTGGTGAGCCCCAGCTCCCGCCGGAGCATGACCTCTCGCCGCTCCGTGTCCAACAGCTTGCCGGCCTCGGTGAGCCTGTCCGTCGGTGCCGGGCGAGGGAACGTCTCGAACACGTCAGACGGCGTGTACCGAGGATCATTTCGCAACCCGGAGCCGTACTTGATCGCCCACAGCTGATGAATGCTCGACGAGAGCACTGCCTGATCGGCAAACGAATCCGTCGCGAAGATGACGGTCGCTTCACTGGGAACCAGTCCAACCTGGATGCGAAGCGGCATCACGGCTTTGCTATGTCGCGTGAGAACAAGGACTTCGTCCAGCCCAACGATGGCCTTTCGCATCTTCGGAGCGCGGGCACCAAACTGCCACCACTTCTCCCGCCGTGAGGCCATGTTGACCTTCTGGCGCTCGTCTCTAACTCGTTCAAAGACCCGCCCGTAGGGCAGTAGGTACTTCTTGGCTTCCTCTTCGCTGCGGTCGTTGAAGTCGATGACCCAACGCGACGGCGTGCAGTCAGGACGGGAGTTGAGATCCTCTCCGTTCAAGTAGGGGAACAGCACCTCGGCGTTCTTCGGGTCTGCCTCGATCCACTGTTGTGCCTCCTCGGGGTCGAGCACGAAGCCCATGCCGAGCACGATGCAGCCCTGGAAGGCGATGCCGGTGTTCTCGACCAGGCGGGCTGGGTGCCCGTCCACGCGGCCGACGGGTTCGAGCAGCGTGGAGATTCGCCGAACGGAAAGCCCGTCAGCGACTCGGGGAACACTGTCCTTGACCGGTGCGCGGGTTCCCCACGCGACGGCGATCTCCAGGTTCGCGCGGCTCGTGGGCCAGGTCATGCTCTGTACGCATCGAGTGAGCGTGAACCCAGCCGCCTCCATCTGGTCGAGTCCGACCTGGCGCGTGTCGCCCTGGCCGAGCGTGTTGGTGCCGAGAAGTCCGAGGTTGCCGTTGGGGGTGAGCAACTCGAGCGCGCGGAGAAAGAAGTAGGCGACCACGTCAGCGCTGCCTTTGGTGCCGCCAGCGACCACGTTGACCAGCCAGTCGCGCACGTTGGTCCCGAGGTCTCCCGTGAGTTTCTGTCCCCCCCGGAATGGCGGGTTGCCGACGATGGCGTCGAAGCCTCCGCGTTCGATCACGTCGGGCACGGCGAGGATCCAGTGCAACGGTCGCCAACGCTCGTAATCGGTGGGTACCGTCGGCGTGAGCCCGGCGTGGAGGATGCTGTCGAGCATGGCGCGATCAGGCTCTGTGCCGTCGACGGGGTATGCCCGTCCGACCGCGACGCGCAAGTTCTCGTACGCGTCGGAGAGGGCTCTGCCAGGTTTGGCACCGAGGCGCAGCCCGGCGGCGATCACGCCGTCGGCGATATCTGAGAGTTTGGCAATCACCTGTTGGTAGTCGCGCCACTGCCGGCGCTTGGTGGTCGCGGAGCGCTGCGGGTCGTTGTCGTCGATCTCGGTGGCGAGGTCGCGCCGCAGCCGGGCGGCTTTGGTCAGCACGCCGGGCACGTCCAAGTTCCGGATCATCCTATCGTCGTCATCGAGATCGAAGAGCCGGTCTGGCGATGCCTCGTCGGGGGCGATGTGTAGATGTTCCAGCTGGCGAGAGCTAGTGAGCCCGAGCAGAGAATTCCCGTGGAGGACTTTGTCGTCGACAAAGGAGAACGGCAGCTTGTCGTCGAGAGAAACCAGCCAGAGCGACAGTTTGCACATCTCGACCGCCATGGCGTTGATGTCGGCGCCGTAGAGGCAGGTGGCGACGACCTTGCGGATCGCCGTAGTGTGCAGCTCCCGCGCTGTCCCGCCGGCAACGCCCTCTCGCTGCCACGCCTCGACCAGCCGGTCGGCGAGGTAACGGGCCGCGGCGACGAGAAACGCACCGGACCCGCAGGCGATGTCGGCGACTTTGAGGTCGAGAATACGGTCGGACGAGACGGGTTGCCACGCCCTTTCGTCGGCCGTGTCGTGGGGTCCGGGGTCGAACACGAGCGGCTGCAGGGCGTAGCGCGCCACGTCCTCGGCGAGCTTGCGGGGCGTGTAGTGAGCGCCCGCGGTGGCCCGCGAGGGGGTCTCAACAACGACCATCCCGCCGGGCTGCACGACGTGTGGGCGGCCGCGCAGGTCGCGGCGGATAATGCCGAGAAAGGGCCGCAAGCGATCCCGCAGGGTCGCGTCGGTGGTCACGGCCCGCATGGCGCGGTCGGCGTCCTCGACAGTGTCAGACGATCGCAGTGCCCTGGCCAGGGCGGTCTTGTTGGGTGGTTTCGCAGCTGGTTGGCTGGCGGTAACGCTGGCGAGGATGGCTGCAGCCAGACTTTGGTCGGTGTGGTGCACGGCGGCTAGGGCTTCTAGCTCTGCCAGCGCGATCTCCGGTTCCTCGCCGGAGCTGCCGATGAGACCCACGGTCACCTCGTCCACCTGGGCGCAGGAGTAACCAAGCAGGCCCTCGTAGATGTAGCCGATCTGTTCGACGTCGACGTCACGGAACGAGATCCGCCGGGCCGGTTCGCCGCGCAGCTCGGCCATCTGCACCGATCGCAGCACCTCGAGCATCACCCGGTCGGGCACCGTGATCGTGAGCGTTCCGCGGTCGGTTCGCGCCGTGAAGAAGGCGAACCGCTCGGGGTGGAACAGCGACCCGCCGTAGGACGGCAGCCGCAGGTCCTCGAACGACGCCCCCTCGTAGAGGGCTCGGGAGGTGGCCAGCAGTCGATGCCAGGTAAGAGAGGTCGCGTCCAGGGTCTCGGCCCCATCGGCGCGCAAGCGGGAGTCGAGGACGTCGAGCTGGTCGCTGATGGCATAGCTGGCGCTGAACAGCCGGCCTTGAGGCAGCAGGCCGCGTTCCTCGGCGAAAAGCAAGAACACGACCCGCATCATGATCATGACCGCAGCGTCGTAGACCTGCGCGCGATCTTCGGGCAGCGGGTCGGGTTCCCCGCGCCGTCGAGCCTCCATGGCGGCCTCGGAGAGGGCCTGGACGAGCAGCTCGACTGCCCGGCGCACCTGGACGCCGAGGGCTTCGGTGATCTCCTCGGCAGCGGCCACCGATTCCATGAACAGCGCGGTGAGCCGATCCTCTGGTCTGCCACCGATCAGCCGTTTGGGTTGCAGCAATTCGATGAAGGCGTTGCGGGTTTGCGGCTCTTCGACCCAGGTGTGGGCGTCGACGATGCCAGACGCCGCCAGGGCTTCCTCACGGGCGCTGACGATCGCCCACCAGCGGCCGTCGGTGACCACGCCGATCGGGACTGCGCCCGCCCGCAGGAGCTCCTCCATCCGGTCGATCGGGCTAGCGGCCCAACCGTCGGTTAGGGCGTCACGCAGGGAGGCCACTGGGTCGACGACGAGAACCAGGGTCCCGACCGTGTCTCCGTGGAGCAGGGCACCCGTCGGTTCCACAGTGACCGCGTACGTCGGAGAGTGCACGCCGGAGGCGACCCTGGCCAGGGCAGGCACGGTCAGATCGGTGGCGTAGCGGTCGCCCCAGCCGAGGACGACGCGCAGCACAAAGTCAACCCATCGGTCCCGTGCAGTGCGGTATCGGGCGAGCGAATCGCCGTCGTCGGGGTCCTTGTCCCACGCCTCCCAGGTCTTCTCCCAGCCGGGCTTGGCGTCCTTCAACGCGGCGAGAGCGTCGGGAGCGGGCTGGGGCATACCTTGGGGCCAGACCCGCTTGAGGGCGGGAACTGCGAGGAAGGGTCCATCGGTATCGACGAGCTCCAGCCAGTCTCGGTGCAAATCGCTCGCCGACATGGTGCGGGAGCGCGGCCTCATGACACGGCCCCGGCTGCGGCGTCGGAGGGGGTGAGCGCGAAGACCACCGCGGCGGCCGAAACGTGCGGGGTGATGTCGGCGTAGCGCTCTTCGATGGCGGCGACCTCGCGCTGCTCCTCGTCGTCGAGACTTGCCAACCGGTCCTCCATGGCCCGGAGGTCGCGGCGTCGCTGGGCCTGCTGCTCGTCGGTGAAGAGTTTTTCCTCCTGGCTGCGAATCTCGCGCGCCAGCCGATCTTGGGAGTCGGTCAAGTTGGCCCGGAACGCCGCGAAGATCTCGCGGGCTCGCCCGATGTCGGCCTCGCGACGGTCCTGTAGGGACGTGGCCACCCGGCCCTGATGAGTCTCGGCCCGCTGGCTCATGGCAGCGAGCAGGCGACCTCGCAGCCGGGAACCGGAGGTACTCCATTCCCGAGCCAACGCAGCACGTACTGGCTCGTCCGCCAGAGTGAGGCCATCGGAGTCGAGCGCGGCGTCCAGCAGCTCGTCCACCCGAGCCTCAGCCATGGCCTGGCCCCGGATTCGGACGCCGGTGAGGAACACCTCCTCGTGCAACCGCAGCCCACCCCGCCCAACGAGTACAAGGCGTGACACTGCCGCGACACAAGACTGCGGCAGCCCCTCGATGATGACCGCGGTGACTCGGTGGACGGGCGAGTCGACGCTGAACAGCGCGCTGCGAAGCAGGCGCGCCGAGCGCTCCAGCAGCGGGTGACCGAGATGGACATGCACGAGATCGGTACGCCCTTGGGCGACGTGCTCGTCGAAGGTGATCGGGCGAAGCTTGTCGGGAGCCAGCCTGGTGGCCAGCCCATCGAGGGTGTGCTGCCAGGCAGGGCCGAGTGCCGGCACTCGGAAGACCAGACCTTCAGCGATCCCATCGTTGATCTCGAACAGTTGCGGCTGGTTGGTGACCGCCAAGGCCTGGTCGACGACACGCCGAGCGTTCGAGGGCGTCAGGTGCATCTCGACCTTGCGCTGGTCGTAGGTGCGGGACAGCTCCGTGAGCTGCCGGTTCAGTTGCGTGCTTCCGGCGAGCGCGCGAGTAATGACCGCGTCGCCGTCCTCGGGTGCCAGCGGTGCTCTCTTCGCGGTTGCGTCGGTGCGGCTGAAGTGCTGCTGCACCTCGGCGTCGATCACCTGGTTGACCGAGCCGAGGTCGCGTCCGATGTTCGCGACCTTCTCGGCGATCCGACGCATGAAATCCATGTCGGCCGAGTAGGTGGTGGCAGCTTGCTCGGGCTGGAACTGGTAGATCAGCGGTCGATGGCGCTGCCCGTACCGGTCGATCCGCCCGATGCGCTGCTCGAGCCGCGACGGGTTGAACGGGACGTCAAAGTTCACGAGCCTGTAGCAGTGGCCCTGCAGGTCGATGCCTTCCCCGGCTGCGTCGGTGGCCACGAGTACGCGGACTCGCTCCTTGGCGGGGTCTTCGTTGAACCGGGCCCGGATGTCCTCGCGCTCCTCGGTCGGGGTGACGCCTTGGATGGCAGCGAGTTGGTCCCGGTAGCCACGCTGGGAGAGCACGTCGACGATCCAGGCGAGCGTCGTGGCGTACTCGGTGAAGACGACGACCCGCGCGTCGCTCCAGTGATTGCCATCGGGCCGGCAAGTGTCGTCGAGAAAGTCGATGAGCGCGCTCAGCCGAGAATCGGGACGGTGCTCGTAGCTGTTGCCCCAGTCGATGAGCCTTCGGAGCTCTTGGGGCGTCGCGGCGACCAACGGATCGGATCCCTTACTTCGTCGGAGCGCGGTGAACTCCGGCTGTTCGGTATCGCCCTCTTCCTCGTCTGTCTGCTGGCTGCCGAGCACTTCTTGGTAGTAGTCGTCCTCTTCGCCCAGTGCCGGGAGCTGGCCGCCTGTGCCGGCGTGCTCGTAGAGCTCCAGCGTTCGGGCGAACGACCACGGGCTGGATAAGAACCGCTTCTTCAGCAGCATGGAGACGATGTCTCCGGAGCGGCCCCTTCCGTTGCGGCGCGTGCTCTCGGTCAGGATCCTGTCTAGAAGCGCGAAGTGCTCCTGCTCGTCCGTCGCCGGCGTGAACGGCAGGACCCGTAGCTCGCGCCTCTGGAAACCTTCGTCGGCGAGGTCGGTCTTAAGCCTGCGCACCGTGACATCTCGAAGGGCGCGCTCGTCCAGGCTGGCCCCCCGGCTGAACCGGCGGCCGTCGATCATCTCCATCAGGGCCGTGAACGACTCCGGGTAGCCGTTGTGCGGCGTCGCACTCAGGAATACGCGATGCTCGCACCGCTCGGCGAGCTCTCGGGTAGCGGTGGTGCGCTGGCTGTCGACTGCGTAGCCGCGCCTACCAGTGTTGAGTGGGCTCGCCGGAGCGACATGGTGGGCCTCGTCGACCACGAGCACGTCGAACGCGAACCGGCGCGCCGTGTTGGTGGCGCGGGTCGCCGCGTACACCTCACGCAGGAGCCGCTGCGCCCGCAGAGACGGAAGCCATCCCATACTCACGATCGTGCGCTGGAACAGCCGGAACGGGTTCGCGTTGAGCCCGTGGCTGCGCCGCACCTGGGCCAGCAGGTCGCTGTCGACGATCACGAAATTCAGACCGAACTTCTCGCGCATTTCGTCCTGCCACTTGAGGCGCAACCCCGGCGGGCAGACCACGACCACCGACCGGGCTCGATGCCGCAGCAGTAGCTCCTGGAGGACCAGTCCGGCCTCGATCGTCTTGCCGAGCCCCACGTCATCGGCCAGCAGGATGTTGGTGCGGGCGGACTGCAGCGCCCGGCGCAACGGCTCGAGCTGGTAGGCCTTGACGTCGGCACCACTACGGAACGGCGCCTGATAGGAGTTAGCGTCTGCCGAGGTGACCGCACCCCATCGCACCGCGTCGACGAAGGCTGCCAGCGTGTTGGGATCGTCGAAGGAGTCGACGCCGATCGACTCCGGCAGACCCTGGTCTGGCGCCACGCTGTGACCAACCTCCAGCTCCCAGACCACCGCCAGCTCCTCGCCGAGACGGTCCTCTTCGAGGGACTGGAGGATCACCACGTGGGTCAACCCAGCGGTGCCCTCATCGGCAGGGCTGCGCTGGAGGCCCTGCTGCCGGACATCGGCGACCGCCCAGGTGGAACCGCGGACGTTAACGACCTGTCCAGCCTCCGGCAGCGGCGGCAACGCGGCCATCTGGCCTGCCCGTTCCTGCGCGATCGTCTCACTCATGGGTCGACCCCATCAGCTGCACTTGTCATGACGGACGCCACCCTACCCGACTCTTGCGATTTTCGCAAGAGTCGGGTAGGGTGGCAGCATGTCAAGCACCGCAGATCGTGTGCGTAGCCTCATCTCCGAGTCCGAGTTGAGCCAGCATGACTTCGCGCTCCAGATCGGGCTGGATGATTCCAAGCTTTCCAAGTCGCTCGGCGGCGCTCGCCGCTTCTCATCCCTTGATCTGGCCCGCATCGCAGAGCTGTGCCACGTGAGCGTCGACTGGCTGATCACCGGCGAGGACCAACCGCTTGCCATCGCCGCCCGTACCACTGGCGGTAGTTCCAAAGCGGCGCTCACCGCAGCGCAGCGCCTTAGCACGATGCGGTCCGACCTCGCCACGCTCGGCTACCCGCAGCCATGGCAGCGGTCCACCCTGGTGGTCGGTGGGACAAACGCAGGCGACCAAGGCGAGCAGCTTGCCGGGTGGGCAATTGCTCGTGTTCGGGAGGCGGCCTACGCGGCTGGTACGCACGATCTTGCCGAAATCATCGAGGGAGTCTTCGGTGCCGATGTAGCCGTTATCGAGCTCGGCACTGGGTTCGACGGCCTGGCCGCATCCTCCGACGACGTGAAGTTGATCTTGGTCGCTACGTCACAGGTGCCGTGGCGACGGCGATTTACGCTGGCTCACGAACTCGGTCACCTCTTGGCCGGTGACGATCACGGCGTCCACCTGGACGAAGACGTCTTCGCCAAGGAACAGCAGCGCGACATCACGGAATTGAGAGCGAATGCCTTCGCCGCATCGTTCCTCATGCCTGCAGATCTCCTCTCCGACGCTGTTGGCAAGACGGGACTGACCGATATCGCCTTCGCTTCGCTCGCGTGCGAACTCATGGTAAGCCCTTCGGCGCTCGCTTACCGGTTGCTCAAACTGCGTTTAATCGACGCTGGGACCTGCGACCGGTTCAAGTCGATGAGCGGGGCGAAAGCAGCTAGCCAGGCCGACAAGGCCGCGGAGTGGGCACAGAACGTAGCGAGGGCCACCGTCCGTCGTCCTCCTGGGCTCTTGCTCCGCGACACCTATTCCGCATACGAATCGGGCGCTATTACCCTACGCCCATATGCGGAACTGCTCGGCAGCGACGTCAACGAACTCCGAGAGGCGTTGGAGTCAGAAACAGAACTCCCCGACGCTTCGTGACGGTATTCCTCTTTCCCGATAACACCGTCCTGTGCAACTTCGCATGCGCTGACCGCTTGGACCTCTTGGAAGCTGTCCTGAACGGACGGGGGCGCTGGACGTCTGCCGTCGCCTACGAAGCGTCGCAGTCCGCTAACCAGCTGGGCCAGCTTCGTGGACTTCATGCCGGGGGGTGGCTTGGTGTACCTATCGAGATCGTCGAAGAGCAACATGTCAGCCAGATCCAGCGAATCCGACGCCTCGTCTTCGGCGGCGCGGACGACCAACCGCTCAAGCATCTTGGCGAAGCTGAAACCTGTTTCGTCCTCAAGGAGTGGGACGACTACGTGGGGTCGTGGTGGATCTCCGACGACCGCGACGCATTGCGCTATGCGCGCTTTCAAGGAATCACCACCCGTGAGACTATCGACTTGATCGCGGAAGCGATTGCCAACGGCGACATCGATGGGCAATCAGCCTTCAATTTGATGAAGGAGATGGAAGACCAAGGCCGTCACCTACGGACGCCGAACTCACCTGCTGACTTGATGCGGCGCTAGCAGTCGGCATCCTCTCTTTTCAAATTCCGCGGGGGTGGCGTCAGTCCGCGACACGTCGTCGAAGACTTTGATTTCCATATGGCGGTCACTCCTGGTTATCGAATGTCGATCCAGCTGAGGTGGCCCCGCGCCGCGGCCCTGCTCGCTGCTTCTTGGGCGGCGCGCCTCGCGTCGTCATCGGGGCTTGCCAGGGCGTTGCGAATGATCGTGGCGGCGCTTTCGTCCCATAGCGAGAACCTCCACCCGTCTGTCTCGTGGTCGACCATGTCCGCGAGCAGTTCGGCGGCGGAGCGCGGGTGATTCGCAGAAAGTGAAGCCAGTTGCTCGACGACCATGTGGGCGGGCTCTGCGGCTCCGGCCAGGGTGAGGGCGTTGCGGAGTCCGTCGAATCGGTGCTCGGCCGGCAGCCGGGTGGAGCAGAACCACCAGCCGTAGGCCGAGAGCTCCTTAGATGGCAGGGTCTGTGCGGCCTGGACGCGGCTATCCCAGAGAGCGAGGAGTCGGTCGAGGACCGCCGGTTCTACCGGGGGGCCGTCTTGGGCGAGGCCGCGGCCGACCGATTCGAGGGCCAGTCTCCGAGTCTCGTCATCGGCCCTGTTGAAGAACTCGGCGAGCAGTCCCTCGTCAAAGCTGAGTTCGCCGGACCAGTACAGGTTCATCAGGTGGTTGGCCAGCGCGTGATCTCTGCCCTGGTCGCGGCGGTCCTCGCTTCCGGGTGCCAGTCGGGCGACGGCCAGGGCGTATTGGTCGCGCAGCGCCAGCCAGGTGGGCATGTTTCGGAGCCCCCGCCATAGGTAGGCGTCCCAGGCCGCCTCCCAGAGCCGACGGAGTGGTTCATCGGCAGGGAAGATTCGGGTGCCTGCCGCCTCAGCCCACTCTCTATTGAAGGCCACAAGGGTGCTGAACTCGCGGCCGAGTACAGCGCGCACCGCGACCGATGGATCGGCAACGGGATCGAGGTGTTCCTGGACCAGGCTGGTGATCTCACCGAAGGGATCGTCGGGGTGGTTCTGGTACACCCAGACGCCGTATTGCATGGCGGCATCGATCGCCCTCGGTCTCACGCTGTTCAGGGCCAGGTCGTCAGGACTCATGTTCGGTGGCCCGAAGCGGTACTCTTCGGCAGGCGTGGGGTGCGGGTCGCTGGCCACCGCCGCGATCAGATCGAAGATCCGATGGCGATGATGGTCTCCTGGCGGGTGAGGGCCGGTGAACCCGGAGATGAGGAGTCGCATGACGTCGAGGCGCGCCCATCCCCATCCGTCGATGGTGCTGTCATCGGGAGTTTGCGATCGAGGGTGCGACACGATCGTCTCGCACAGGTCGATGACCTGGTCCCAGTCGAGCGTCGCGCCGGTGGTCTGGGCACGCGCGATCCCGTTTAGGACGCCGTGAGCATACTCGACGTCGAGGTCTCCGAGTTGGCGTGCCTCAATGAGGTAGCGGGAGGGGTCGGCGGCCACCACGTCGGTCAGCGTCTGGGCGAGGCCGCTTTTCGACGGGCCGAGGAACTCGGGCGACGGCTCGAAGGCGCCCAGATAGGCGACGAGGTCGTCGATGCTCAGGGTTGCCAGTTCTTCTGCGGCGGTGGGGCTGCGCTGCGCGACGAAGCCGCCGGTGAACAGCGGGGAGTCCGACCGTTGCGGTGGGCCGCTGTCAGCCACGAGCGCTTCGTAGCGGCGGTTCCACTCCTCGGGAAGTTGCCCTGCGATCGGGGCGAGCCGATCGCGCTGCCAGATCTCAATGTAGGTCTTGAGCCCTTCGTCCGTCGGTTCTCCTCCCTGCGCTTGGCGGACCCACTCGATGTGTCCGTCGACGTGGCTCGGGCCTCGTTCGACCATGGCGAGGATCGCCTGTTGTGCATCGGAGTCGAGAGTCGCGAAGCGGGCGGTAAGGAGCCGGTCGTATTCCGGGCGGAGCTGCAGGTCGTCGAAGACGGCGGGATCGGTCAGCTGGAGTCGGATCTCGGGTTCATCCGCGGTTAAGCGGGCGAGCAGGTCGAGGCTGAGCCGGCGGAAGATTGACCATTTCCGGGTGCTGAGGAGGTCGAGGAGAGGACGCAGGTCTGCTGGGACCGCTGCGACTCGGACGGCCAGGGCATGGCTGAGCGCGGTCGTGAGTTTGCTCTTGGTTCCGAGGTCGTGGCTGAGTCCGTCAGGTGAAATTGCCCGGTGCCAGACGGAGGAGAAGTCTTGGCCTTGCTCGATCATTTCTGGTGACGCCGAGATGGTGATCGCTTCCTCCAGCAGGCCGGCGAGTATTTCGATCACCGGCAGGCCGATGGTGGCGGCTAGCGGCGTGGTTTGGCGTTGGAGGATCGATTCGTAGGTGTGCTCGTCGATCCGCAGTCGGGGCTCTCGCATCGAGCGAATGAGCTCCGATGGCAGGTCGCCCTCTTCTGGCTCAACGGTTGGCTCGAAGCTCAGAAGAGCGCTCGTTAGCGCCAGAGCCGATGGGAGGTTCCCGGCTTCGCTGAACGTGTCGATCAGCCCGGCGAGCCGTATGGGAAACCCGATCCGGTAGCGGGTCTCCAGCGTTGCCGCCAGTCGAGGGACTAGCTGTGCTGCGTGGGCGACCGGAAGCGCGCGGCCGATGTCGATGACCCCCGAGTTCACGGCAGCGTTGTCCGTCGTCGGGATGGTCATTGCTATTTCGGTCACCTCGTCGGGCAGGACCGTTGCCATGCGGACGAGGTAGCGCAGCTGCGGCCAGGGCGGGAAGCCGACGGTGTTGTCGTCGTGCAGCTTGGGCTCGGGCGGCTCGGCGAACAGTCCGGCGCACTGCAGCAGGGGCAGCCACGACGGGTCGGCGATCCGTTCGAAGAACCGGCCCAGCGCGACGAAGTCCTGCGGGACGCCGGTCAGCAAGAACTTGACGTCATCCGCGGTGGCTCGGGCCTTGACCGCCAACTGGTCCAAGGTGGCAATGACCGCAGCGAAGTTGGCTTGCATCTTGTCGAGGACGTAGTCGAGAATGGCTTGGAAGTCGTCGAAGAACTGGGCGACCGAGTCGGTTACAGGGGCGGGATCGGCGAGGTTCCGTCGGTGCGCCCGTCCCTGGTAGCTACCGGCCTGGCTAAGCCATTTCTTGGCGACTGGGTCGTCGATCGCGATCCCGAGTGCGGTGAGGATCGCTCCTATCTCGTCTTTGTGGCCGTTGCCGGTCCCTTTCGGAACGTCCTCGTCGTTCGACGACGTGTTAGGCGCTGAGAGGGGAATCAGCACGTCTCGGAGTGCGGACTCGATCTCCCTGATGAGATGGGCGACCAAGTGGGTCGTGGACTGGAACCGTCTAGGGTCGTCCATTAGGTCGCAGGCGTCGCGGTAGAAGGCCGTTGGACCTGGTCCGACGAGCTTGCTTAGCCGCCAGCAGATACGGAGCCGGCGGGGGTCAGGCGCCGGTCCTGACGGCAGCGGCTGCACAGGGTCCTCAGCCACTATCGACCTCTGGCGGTGAGATCGGCATCACGAGCTCAGCAAGTGGCGGCACGCCGAGGCGGTCGAGGGCCCAGTCCAGCCAGGAACCCTCCGTGGCATACCAGCTCGACCACTCCGCACGTTGCCGCATCGCTGCGTTGTTCGGGCCAGCCACGACGAGGGATTCGCGCCAAAAGGGTGGTTGGGTCGTGCAGACGAGGCTCGTGGCATGGCCGTCCAGGTTCTCCCAGGTGTCTTCTGCCCCGACGGTCGAGCCGGCCGTTGGTGCGCTTGAGAGGACGATCCCGGCCACATGGTCAAAGCCCGCCAGCTCTGCCGATAGGCCTCGGGCGAGGCGTTCGTGGAGGAGGCGGCGCGGGTAATCGGGCGGGACGGTGAGCGCCCAGAACTGGGAGGTCTCGTCGAACCGGAGCCACAATGGATGGTCGCCGCGGCCCTGCTCGGCCTTGGCCTTGAGCGCGGTAGTGATGCGTCGCCACTCGTCGCCGTGGCGGATCGTGGTGGAGTGCCCGGCGCCGGTCGCCGGGTAGCCAGGCTGGATGACGAGGCGACCGCCCGAGGGTGGAGTCGTCTCGATCACGAGTCCGGATCGCGCTACGTCCGCGGCCAGGAGGGCCAGCTCTTCGAGCCAGGCGGCGAGCTTGTCGTCCTCGATTCCCGGTTCGATCTCGCCATCGAAGGTGACCTGTTCGCGTGACTCGATACCGAGGAGGGCCATCGAGACACGGCGGCTGAAGGTCAGGTCCTCGCTGGACTGTTGGTCGAGGAGGAAGCCCTTTACCTCGACAAGCATGGCGTCGCGATCCTTCACGAGCAGCAGGTCGGTACGGCTGCTCTCATTGCCGACGCCGGGTTCGAACGTCACCCCCCAGCCGGCCCGCGCGGCCAGGCCACCCACCTCCAGCTGGAGCAGGCTGTGGGTGAACTGGCCGAGGTCGCGGCGCAAGTTTCGGCGGAGGTCAGCCATCCCGGAAGAGCCCTGCAAGAGGCGGAGTCGCGACCCCAGTTCCAGAAGCCGCGCGTAGACGTGCGGAACGTCGTTGGTCGGCCACCAGTGCCACGACATCAGTGGCAACCCCGCCCTGGACCGTCGAGCGCCACTGGGGAGGAATCGAGCAAGCCAGTCCTCTCCCAGGTACTCTGCGATCGCGTCCACCATGGCGCGGACAGCCCGCTTCCCGGCAGGGGTCAACGCGGTCGACCGCTCTATGGACGCGGACCACAAGTCCCAGGTCAGCTGGGCTTCACCTCGCTCGATGGCGACCCACTGCTCGACCTCTACCGAGTCCACGGATTGAGTGTCGCGCGGGGCTGGGACAGGAACCGCGACAGCCCATCCGAGTCCTTCAGGCCCCGGTTGGGTCGGTGACCACGACCTTTTCATAGTCGATCCCGCAGGCCGCTGACGTGCGGTGTTGATTGCTGACTGACGCCCGTCGATACCCTGATGCTACTTGTAGCGGGTGCGAGATGCGTGGTTGGCGGGCCTGAGGGTCGCCCCGATCGGTGCTGGGAACGGTAGTCGGTTCGACGCGGAGCTTGACGAACACCACTGGTTGGGTCACCGGATGGTCGGTGCCCTCTGTGCCAACCTCCCCTGAGGCAGATCTCTCCTTGTATTCACTGAGCCGAGAGGGCGGGGAAGGAGTATCCCCATGACAACCGCTATCACCCACTCGCTAGGCGAGCGCGCCGATACTCGCA
>JAJYXR010000003.1 GCA_021801795.1 Actinomycetes bacterium | reverse complement strand
ACCGTCAGGAGCCCGGGGATCTCGTTCGGCGACCTCCCCCCATCGCTCTCCCTCCACTCCGACCCGCGGGCGGGGAGACGGCGCCGGACCCCCGACGGACGTCGGAGGCGATGCCGCCCCCGCCGGGTCACCCCCCCCCCCCCCCCCCCCCCCCCCAGGGCGCGTACCCCAAGGGTGAGCGGGTCGAGTCAGGAGGGACCGAGTGCTCGGGGGAAGGCCGCGAGGCGAGCTCAGATGACCCGCTCGCGTCCTTCCCAGTAGGGGTCCCGTAGCTTGCGCTTGTAGAGCTTGCCGTTCGGGTCACGAGGCATGTCGTCCGTGAAGTCGATGGACCTAGGCGTCTTGAACTTCGCCAGGCGGCCTTCGCAGAACGCGAGTATCTCGCCAGCCAGCTCGTCGCTCGGCTCGATCCCGGCAGCAGGCTCCACGACGGCCTTCACCTCTTCACCCCAGTCGTCGTTCGGGATGCCGAAGACGGCGGCATCTCCTACCTTGGGGCAGCTCAGCAGCACGTTCTCGATCTCTGCGGGGTAGATGTTGGCTCCCCCCGAGATGATCATGTCTGTCTTCCGGTCGCAGAGGAACAGGTAGCCGTCCTCGTCAAGGTATCCGATGTCGCCGACCGTGAAGAACTTCCCGAGCCGGTTCTTCACGGTCTTGTCCCGGTCCCCGTGATACTCGAAGTCCCCCGTCTGCATGGCCATGTACACCGTTCCAGTCTCACCGGGCCCGAGGCGGTTCGAGTCGTCGTCGAATATGGCGATCTCGGATATGGGCCATGGTTTCCCGACCGTGCCTGGCTTCTCCAGCCACTCTGCGGTGTCCACCATGGTGCCTCCGCCCTCGCTGGCGGCGTAGTACTCGTCGATCACCGGCCCCCACCACTCGATCATCCTTCGTTTCACGTCCTCGGGGCAGGGTGCCGCTGCGTGGATCATGTGCCTCAGCGAGGTAAGGTCGTACCTGGTGCGGACCTCCTCGGGTAGGGCCAGGAGCCGGTGGAACTGCGTCGGCACCATGTGAGAATGGGTCACCCGGTAGCGCTCTATCAGGGCGAGCGTCTGCTCGGGGTCCCACTTGTCCATCATCACCACGCTGTGGCCGAGGTGCAGTGCAGCTCCCGAGAAGCGGAGCACTGCGGTGTGGTAGAGGGGGGAGCCTAGAAGGTGGACGTTATCGTCAGCCGGCTGGATCCCGAAGAGGAACAGTATCCCCGCCAGGCCCAGAGCCCCGTCCTCGGGCGATATCCCGGCCAGCGCGCGCCGGACGCCCTTCGGGTTGCCGGTGGTGCCCGATGTGTAGTTCATGACGTCGCCGATGGTCCTATCCGATGGCGTCTTCTCCGGCTGGGCATCCCGAAGGGAACGGTAGGAGGCGAACCCGGGTATATCTCCGACCGCCAGGCAGCGGGATGCCGGCATCTCGGATGTCTCCGCGGCCTCCAGGCAGGTGTCTGCGAATCTCTCGTGGGCTATCAGGGCCTGGGCCCCGGAGTCCGACAGGATGTAGGCGATCTCCGACGCCACCAGATGGTGGTTCACCGGCACCATGTACCACCCGGCCTGGAGGCACGCCAGGTAGACCTCGAAGAACTCCACGCAGTTCGGCATGACCACCGCCACTGCATCGCCTACCCCGAGGCCGATCTGCCTGAGAGCATGGACCGTCCGGTTCGAGCTCGCGAGCAGCTCGCCCGCGCTCACCTGAGTCCCATCGGGCGTCACGACCGCCAGGTGGTCGGGGTCGGCTGACGCCAGAGCCCAGAAACCGAGATCAGCCATTTTCGTCTCCTTGGGTGTGCCCTCTTAGTGCCTCGTCGTGCCCGACGCCACTGGCTCCGCTTCGCGAACAACGGCGTCACCCTTGGACCGCCCTCGGGGGGGTTGAGGGAAGCCCGGGGTGGCGCCGTGCTCGATTACATAGTAGAACATGTTCTCGTGTGGGTCAAGTCCCTTCATGCACCAGGGCGGCCATGGTGTCCGCCCGCTCGACGCTATGGGAGGTAGCCAGGTGAGCGGCTTCTTGGATGGCAAGGCAGTGGTGATCACAGGTGGCGGCGGGGGGATAGGCAGGGCATGTGCGCTGGCCTGTGCTGCAGAGGGGGCGTCGGTGGTGGTCGCCGACATCGGGGTCGGCCTCGCCGGCGAGGATCCCCGTAGCGAGGTCGCCGAGGGGGTGGTGAAGGAGATCGAGGCTGGCGGTGGTAGAGCGGTCGCTGTCGCAGACAGTGTGGTCACCATGGCGGGAGGGGAGCGGATCGTGGGCTCCTGCGTGGAGGCATTCGGAAGGATCGACGGCGTGGTGGCCGTGGCTGGCATCCTGCGCGAGCGGATGCTCTTCAACATGTCCGAGGATGAGTGGGACGCGGTGGTAGCCACCCACCTGAAGGGCCATTTCACCGTCTTCAGGCACGCGGCAGCGGTCATGCGCGAGCAGAAGTCAGGAGCCCTGGTGGGTTTCACATCGGGTGCCTTCGCAGGATCGGTGGCCCAGGCGAACTACGCGGCGGCGAAGGGCGGCATCGTGTCCCTGGTGCGCTCCGCAGCGGCCGGACTGTATCGCTACGGCGTCACGGCCAATGCCATAGCCCCGGTGGCCAGGACGCGTATGTCCGCGAACGTGCCCATGGAGCTCGCCGAGATGGGAGATCCCGAGGACGTGGCCCCGATGGTCGTCTACCTGCTCTCCGATCGGGCCCGCCACGTGACCGGGCAGGTCTACACGGTGGTGGGACCGAAGATCGCGGTTTGGAACCAGCCGGTCGAGGTTCGTTCGATGTACGCAGACCAGCGGTGGACTCCCGAACAGATCGCTGCTCGTCTCGACTCGTCTGTCGGTCAGGAACCCATGGGGCTGATCGGCCGGCTCGAGGAGTACCGCCGGGCTGCAGCCAGCGGGGACAAGCCGAATGCCTGAAGCAGCGAGCCAGGGCCGTTACGAGAGCACCGCGCGCTGACCCATGCGGTTCTCCTACGCGGAGTCGATGACCGATCCGGCGTATTATGCCGCCCTTGCCCAGGCTGCCGAGGAGGCCGGATACGACTCATTCCTGGTGGCCGACAGCATCTGCTACCCGAAGGAGTCGGCTTCGAGCTATCCATTCAGCCCCGACGGATCGCGGGAGTTCCTGGAGGACCGGCCCTTCGTCGATCCCTTCGTCCTCATAGGGGCGCTCGGGGCCCTTACCAGCCGGATAAGGTTCGTGACCTTCGTGCTGAAGCTCCCGGTGCGCAATCCCGTCCTGGTGGCGAAGCAGGTTACCTCTGCCGCAGCCCTATATCCGGGCAGGCTGGCTCTCGGGGTGGGTGCCAGCCCCTGGCGGGAGGACTACGAGTATGGCGGGGTGCCATGGGCCGGACGTGGGAGACGTATGGACGAGGCCATGGAGATCGTCAGGGGATATGGCACCGGCGACTGGTTCTCCTACCAGGGCAGGGTGTTCAGCCTGCCTGCAGCGAAGATGTCCCCGGTTCCAGCCGAGCAGGTGCCGATACTGGTCGGGGGGCACTCCGAAGCAGCGCTACGAAGAGCCGCGATGCTCGGCGACGGCTGGCTGCATGGCGGGGGGGACGCCGAGGAACTGGCCCACCTGCTCGATCGGCTGAGGAAGATCAGGCACGAGCTGTCCGAGCAATCAGGGGACATCCCGCGTCCCTCAGGGGACATCCCGCGTGGGGAGCGCGAACCCGCACCCGAGACCACCGAGCCGGAGGCGGGGGAGTTTTCCAGCCAGACCGGCGGCCAGGAGGCCGCCGGGGCGCCCCGGATGCCTTTCGAGGTGCATGTGATCTCGCCGGACGCGTTCTCGGTCGACGGGGTGCGGAGGCTCGAGGAGATGGGGGTCACCGACGTCAGCGTCGGCTTCAGGTGGCCATATTCGCCGGGACCGGACCGCCAATCCCTGACGGAGAAGCTCGACGCGCTGAGGAGGTACGCGGACGACGTGATCTCGAAGGTGAAGCCGTGATAACCGCGCGAGAGGCTTCACGGCGTTCGATGGACGCCATCGAGCGCCGTGACAGGGAAGGATGGCTCGCCCTCTTCTCCGAGCTCGCCCTAGTGGAGGATCCGGTAGGTCCCTCGACGTTGGATCCCACAGGACAGGGTCACCGGGGACACCAGGCGATAGCGAACTTCTACGACACGGTGATAGCTCCGAACGAGAGCGTCTCGTTCGAGGTACGCCAGTCCTTCGAGTGCGGTGACGAGGTCGCGAACGTAGGCACCATAACGATCGTGCTGCCCGGAGGTCTCAGGGCGAGCGTCGAGGGCGTCTACTGCTACCGGATAGGGGCTGACGGGCTCATAGTCTCGCTCAGGGCCTTCTGGGAGCAGGATGCCGTGCGGATCGAGGACGTCCGCGCATAGCACGTTAGTGGATACGGCTCCCGAGCATCCTCAGCGCAGGCGCTCCTGATCCGGAGCCTGCCCGGTGCCTAGGTGCTGACCGTGCCCGGATCTGGACTCCCTGGCGCCGGCCTCCTTGGTGTGCAGCGCTCTCGTGCGAGCTTCTGCGGCGTCTAACGCCCTGGCTGCCCTGAGGTGGCTCGACCAGGGCTCGGTGGAGAACCACGGCGTGAGACCTATCGTGCTCAGATGAGCGCCTCCACCGAGGACCAGCGCGGTGCCCCGCGCTCCCTTGGACAGGTCCTCTACGCCGAGGCGAGGTCTGAAGGTGGTCGAGGTGGTAACCGAACCAGCCGGGCGTCCACCCGTGAGCAGACCAGCCACCTGGCTCCACGGAGCGCGCCGCCAGCCGCCAGGTGGCGGTCCATCCTGCGCAGGTGTGCTGATAGTGACAGTCGGCAGCTCCACGTCGCCTGCGAGTGCCGAGAAGGCCTGGAGCGTAGGCACATGGGTGATGCCAGGCAGCATCACCGTGGTGGTGAACTGGGTGAGCATACCGGTGGTGTCGACCCCCCAGCGCGCGCTCGCCTGCGAGAGGTCCTGAAGGCAGGCGAGCGCGACCAGCCCCTGGCCGCCGCCCTCGCTCACGATGGCAGGAAGGTCGGGGAGCGGTGCGATGTTGGCTACCTCGTCGAGGGCGAACAGCATGGGCTCTGACGTCATCCTGGCCCTCAGGTCCGGGCCAGCCGTGGCGTATCGACTGTAGGTGGCCTCCTTCAGCTCGTTCAGCAGCTCCACGATGAGGGGTGCAGCCAAGGCCTGGTGGCGCCCAGTAGCACAGACGTAGATGGTTCCCTTCTCTGCAGCGAAGGCAGCCGGGTCGAACGAGGCGTCCAGCGCGGTTTCGAGGGCGGGGCGGGTCCTGTAGGCGCCGAGCATTCCCGAGGCCGTCGACCAGATCCCGCTCAGCTCACGCGAGTCGGTGGACAGCAGGCCCTGGAGCAGGTCGCATGCCAGCTCGTCTGCACCGGCTTCCTCGAGGATCCCGCTCGCAGGCCCCCCCTGGTGCCTGTCCACCCACGAGATCACCTTCGCCATGTCGAGGTCACCTAGCGCGGCTGCGTGCATCAGGGCAGCCAGGAGGGATGCAGCTCGTTCGTCCCAGTGCGTATCGGCCGAGCGCGACGTCGCGCTGGGTGAGGTAGCTACCAGCCGCGCCGCCTTGGAGAGGTTCGAGGCCGCCAGTTGGGCTCCAGTCCAGTCACGGCACGCCGCCAGCGGTGACCACCTCAGCATTTCCACTCCCCGCGGCAGGCGTACGGTGCCGCTCGGGTCGTAGACGAAACAGGGCCCCAGGCGTCTCCTCAGCGCTGCCGTCACTTCGAGCACGTCGGTCTTAGTCGACGTAGAGACCACCGGCCCCTGGGCTGCACATATCGCTGGGACGACGATGCAGGAGGTCTTTCCAGTCCCCGTCGGTCCCAGCACCAGCAGCGACGTTCTCGGAGGGGCCCACGCGGGGCCGGCCAGACCAGCACCCATATAGATTCCCCCTCCGGACGATGCAGCAATCGCGCGCATCGCGTCCTTCGGGTCGGCTGAACCCGGACCGCCATCTAGAGCGTTACCGCCCACCTCCGCCTCCCATTCCCAACCGTGATTCGCCCCACCGTCACCCACCGCCCACCTCCGCCTCCCATTCCCAACCGTGATTCGCCCCACCGTCACCCACCGCCCACCTCCGCCTGCGATCTCTACCGCCATAGAGCACATCCACTCAGGCGGATGTCTCCGGTCTGAATGACGGTATCCCGTTGCGCACGCGAAGCGTACCCGCCAGACCGAGGAGCGCGTACGGGTCCTCGCCGAGGCCGCCGGTCACCCCATGGCGCCAGTCCACATCGGTGGACCTGAGCGCGACGACCCTGCCGACGTGGGGGCCGATGGTGATCACCAGCTCGATCCTGAGATGATTTTCTTCATCGACTTCCGCGTCGGTAACCACGGCGTCGTAAGTGCCGTCTTCCATGAAGTTCCACATCGAAAACTCCTTATATCTATTGGGAAAACTGTCTGCGTTTTGACTTCACGAGCCAGATCGCCTCTACGGCAGGACCGGTGCGAGAGAGCCGCCTGGAGGGGCTCCAGAGCCGAGGGTGCTTGACCTGAGCCGAAAAAGGCTCTTTGATTACAGTCATTCCGCAACACTAAAGGAGGTGGCGGTGAACAAGTCGGAGCTAATCGATTCCGTCAGCAAGTCCACAGCCCTCGCCAAGCGCGAGGCGGAAGCAGCCGTCAATGCTTTGATGGCCACTGTCATGGGGGAGGTGAAGGCAGGCCGGAAGGTGTCCATCGTCGGGTTCGGTAGTTTCAACCCGACCCATAGGGCAGCTCGTATGGGGCGCAACCCCAGGACCGGTGCACCGGTACGGATCGGCCCCTCGAAGGGGGTGCGCTTCGGACCCAGCACCACCTTCAAGGACGTGGTGAACGGGAAGGCTGCCGTTCCTGCCGTGAAGGTAGTGGCCAAGCCGGTGGCGAAGAAGGCCACCGCCACGAAGGCCGTCGCCAAGAAGGCCACGGCTAAGAAAGCTACGGCCAAGAAGGCTACGGCCCGTAAGGCTACGGCCAAGAAGGCCACTGCCAAGAAGGCGCCCGCCCGTAAGGCCACGGCGAAGAAGGCCACGGCGAAGAAGGCTCCCGCCCGTAAGGCCACGGCTAAGAAGGCCACGGCGAAGAAGGCTCCCGCCCGTAAGGCCACGGCGAAGAAGGCTGTGGCAAGGAAGGCGCCCGCCCGTAAGGCCACGGCGAAGAAGGCTCCCGCCCGTAAGGCCACGGCGAAGAAGGCTCCCGCCCGTAAGGCCACGGCGAAGAAGGCTGTGGCAAGGAAGGCGCCCGCGAGACGGCGCTGAGGGACTCTCACATGGACGTCATCTCATAGGTGACGTCCATGGCTCAGGAGCTGCTACCTGGTAGCCGGCATTACCCACAGGCAGTCATGGACGAACGAGAACGGGGGGTCCTTCGGGACCCCCCGTTCCATGCCTTGCTCAGATGTCCGTGATCAAGCGGAAGGCTTCACCGAGCGCTACGTCAGCCAGGGCGCCGTGCGAGGCCATCTGGGCCTCGACACGTCCGCGGAACTCCCGTACCTCGGCCGCGAGGTCCGGGGAAGATGGGTCGATCCCATGGGTGGAGAGGTACTGGCTGCGGTGTGCGAGTAGCGCCTCCATCTTGACGTCGAGCCAGCCGTCGGCCGTCTCGACATGGTCTGGTTCGTCAGCCTCGAAGAGCAGGAGAGCGCCTGGCCGGTGTGATCCATCGGTCATCTCCGGATAGAAGTGAGGGTCGCGGGCAGCCACCACGGCATCGACCGTCAGCCATCCCGCGTTCCGGTGGTCTGGGTGGAGACGGTAGCGGCGCCAGGGATCGTGACCGAGCACCACTTCCGGGCGCAGGCTGCGTATTACCGCAGTCAGACGTCGCCTCTCGGTGAGCCCGGGCTGCAACTCCCCGTCGGTGTAGCCGAGGAAGGTCACGCTCGAAGCACCGATGGCCCGCGCGGCCTCGGACTGCTCTGCCTCACGTCTCGACGCGACCTCGGTTGGGTCGGCGGATGGGTCCCATGAACCCTTCGAGCCGTCCGTCAGCACCACGTAGTGCACTGCGCTGCCCGACGATGCCCATCGGGCTAGCGTGGCACCACAGGCGAAGTCGGCATCGTCTGGATGGGCCCCGATGACCAGCGCGCTGGCCGGGATCGGCAGGTCACGCTCCACGGGACCATGCACGGGAAGGTCTCCGACCGGAAGACCGCTCCGGCGCTTCACCGGATCGTCGCCGGTCCTGGCACCACTTCATGGGTTCCTGGCATACCAGCGCTGAGGTCCTCTGGGGTGTCTACGTCCCAGGAGAGCTGGGGTGGTCGCAGGACGCGTGTGGCTAGGCCCAGCCGGGAGGCTTCGGCTAGATGCCTGGAGCAGGAGTCCTGTCCATAGGAGAAGCGGAAGCCTGATCGGGCTGGTACGCCCAGGACGTTGGTTCCCCTCTGGTGCCGGTCTGGCACGATCGTTATGCCGGCGAATCCTCCTAGATCGGCGATGCCGCTTGCCATCGGCAGGTCGCCGTGCACGACGAGCGCCTCGGTAGCCCCCGCTAGGGCGAGCCTGGAGACACCCGTCTGCACCGCCATGTTCAGGCCCATGCCTGGGGTCCAGATCACGCTGGCACCGTGCTCCTTTGCCCAGCCGGCGACCTCGGGATCGTCGCAGACGACCGCCACTGGAAGCGGGCTCGCAGCAGCCAGCACCCTTTCTGCCATGGAGCGTGCCAAGGACACCCGCTGTGCGGGAGACAGCGCACCAGCCAGGCGCTGCTTGGCCAGATGAAAGGACTTGACCGGCACCAGGACGACGGCGGAGGTCAGGGATGGCAGGTCGTCGACCGAGCAGGTGCCCACGTCCCAAGAGTAGTGCCGGAGGGCCACCTGGCTGTCTGGCGATGCCGCCCGAGGCCGTATGGTTATGGCCCAAGGCCGTATGGTTATGGCCGTGTTCGAGAAGGTAGCGGTGATCGGTGCGGGGTCCTGGGGCACAGCGGTGGCTGCCATAGCGGCTCGCGCTGAAGGACCCAGCAAGGTCTGTCTGTGGGCACGAAGGCCAGAGGTCGCCAGCCTCATAGCCGGTAGCCACATGAACCCGGATTACCTGCCCGGCATTGCCCTGCCGCGGCTCCTGGAGGCCACCTCCTCTATCGAAGCGGCTGTGGGCGACGCCGATCTGGTCGTGATGGCGGTGCCCTCCCACGGTTTCAGGAAGGTGCTTTTGGAGATGGCCGGCAGCGTGGAGCTGGGCACCCCGGTGGTGAGCCTCTCGAAGGGCCTGGAGGAGGGTACGCATCTCAGGATGACCGAGGTGATCGCCGAGGTGCTGCCCGGGTCTCCTGCAGGTGTGCTGAGTGGCCCGAACCTGGCGCGCGAGGTCGTGCAGGGACAGCCTGCGGCGACCGTGGTGGCGATGAAGGACTCGCGCCTGGCCGCCATGGTCCAGAAGCTCCTAACGACACCGAGCTTCCGCGTCTACACGAACCCCGACGTGGTCGGCTCGGAGGTCGCGGGAGCTACGAAGAACGTGATAGCGATCGCGGTCGGAATATGTGAGGGCCTGGGGCTCGGTGACTCGACCAGGGCTGCCCTGGTGACAAGGGGCCTGGCCGAGCTCGGGAGGCTCGGCGTCGCCATGGGTGGCCACCGGATGACGTTTGCAGGCCTAGCTGGGGTGGGAGACCTGGTGGCCACCTGTGTGAGCCCGCTCAGCCGGAACAAGAGCGTGGGGATAGCCCTGGGCAGGGGGATGAGCCTCGGGGAGGCTCTGGAGGGGATGCAGATGGTCGCGGAGGGCGTCAGGTCAGCGCATCCGCTCCTGGAGCTGGCCGCGACCTACGGTGTGGAGATGCCGATAGCTACCCAGGTGGCCGCCGTCCTCGACGGGATCTCCACGCCTGAGCAAGCAGTGCCGGCCTTGATGCAGCGGCCCGCCCGGAGCGAGGCCGAAGGATACGGGGCTCGCGGAGAGGACCGCGCGTGAGCACCGATCATGAAGCAGCGTTCCAGCGGGTGCGCACCTTCCTGCTCGAGCACGGTGCCACGGCCGAGGAGGTAGAGGCAGCAGCGGCCGACGACGTGCTCGATCTGCTGGTGGCAGATCGGTTACTGGTGCCTGCCGAGGCGCGATACACCAGAGCGCAGCTAGCTCAGATGACGGGTATGTCCGAGGACCTGGCCCAGAGGTTCTGGCGAGCTCTCGGCTTCGCGGACGTGGCAGAGGACGAGCCAGCCTTCACCGATCTCGACCTGGAGGCGATCGTCACCTTCCAGGCGATGGTCCATCTCGGAGTCGCGGACGTGGAGTCGGGCCTGCAGCTCGCACGGGTCATCGGCTCGTCATTGGCACGCATTGCCGAGGCCGAGGTGGCTCCTGCCGCCACGGGCCTCCCAGGGCTGATGGGGTCAACCGACAGCGTGGAGGAGGCAGACAGGTTTGCCCAGGTGGCCTCTACCTCGCTCCCGGCAATGGCGCGACTGCTCGAGTTCGTCTGGCGTCGTCACGTCCAGGCAGCGACCCGTCGGGCGATGCTGCTGAGGGCTCGCACGAAGGGCCAGACTCTGCCGGTTCTGGTGGTCGGCTTCGCAGACATGGTGGGCTTTACCGTGCTGAGCCAGCAGCTCTCCGAGGCGGAGCTGGCAGCGGTGGTGACCCGGTTCGAGGAGATCGCCTATGACCAGGTGACCGCTCTGGGCGGCAGGGTGGTGAAGATGATCGGGGACGAGGCCATGTTCGTCACCGAGTCCGCGCCGGCCGCGGGCCGGATAGGCCTCGGCCTGGCAGAGGCATACGCAGACGATGAGCTGCTCTCGGACGTGAGGGTGGCTATGGCCATAGGACCGGTGCTCGCCAAGGACGGTGACTACTTCGGGCCCGTGGTGAACCTGGCCAGCCGGATGGTGGGGATCGCCCATCCCGGCAGCGTGCTGGTCTCGGATGATCTGCGCGTCGCGCTTCTAGCGGAGGACATAGGGTCGGAGGTCGCGTTCGAGGCCCTGCGCCCCCGGAGGCTGAAGGACCTGGGGTGGGTGCAGCCCTGGTCGATCTACCGGCCTGGGGGCGAGGAAGCCGACGCGGAACGTCGGGCCGGCAGGCGCTGGGAGCGTCTGTCCGAGGTCATAAGGGACTTGGAGGAGCTACGCGAGCGCGGGGAGCGCCTGCTGTCGGGTGGCCTGGAGCCTGCCGTAGAGGGCCTCTCAGCCCGTGATCCGGAGGGTGGCGATCCCGAAGGGGCGTAGGGTGAAGCTGCCTTCGGAGCGCTCGAGTGGTCTGCCCCGCAGGTCGACCAGCCAGGTCGGCCTCCCGCCGAGGCTGACCTCGGCCGGGAACGGAGTGGGGTTGAAGACTCGGACTTCCAGCCCACCTGGAACCCGACGGACGGCGGATACCTCGGCTCCGGTTACCCTGAGGGCAGACCCCGAGTCCGGTCTAGTGCCTCCGCCGATCGACTCGATCACCTCCAAGCCGAGGAAGGCCTCGTCTACCATCCCGTAGGGATCGCTGCAGGAGTGGCAGAGCGCGTAGTGGGCTTCTATGCGGCGCCCCTCCATCTGCAGGCCCTCTACCGGTGTCAGCGGACCTGCAGGCAGGGGCCTGTAGGACATGCCCAGGCGGGAGAGCATCCCGGTGGACCTGAGCAGGGTGAGCGCCATAGCTCCAGCGCGGCGCCCCTCCGGCCGATCCTCGATTTCGACCAGCTCGTACTCGGCCAGGCCCTCGTGGGCCACGCACAGGCCTCCCGCCATCACGAAGCGGCGGGAGGGGAAGGTGGGAAGACCCAGCTCGTCTGGGCGTCCCTCGGCTGCCAGAGGGCGTTCCACCACTGCGAAGGCGCATTCGGCCCGCGACATCCCGGCCGGCTCTGGGAGTGGCAGGTGGACGCGTAGACGGTGGTCGAGGCATGGGTTCGTGAAGACCGTGCTGATCCTGACCAATGTCTCGTCGGCCCGCATCTCCAGCGTGGTGAGGACCTCCACCTCCCGCCATCCCGAGCGGGTGCTCGTGGCAGGGTCGACTCGCCAGGGCCACCGGTAGAGGCATTTCAGGCTTGCCCGGGCCCGTAGGGGCCCAGCTTCCAACAGGGTCACCTCCACCGTCTCGGGATGATCGACGAGATGGTCTGTCTGGGGTGGGGAGTAGTTGTAGGAGTCGCCCCAGTCCCCTCCGTCTACCAGGCGCCCGTAACCCGGGATGCCGTTCATGGAGAACGTCCCGTCTGCCATCTCGGTGGCGTCCATCTCCAGGGTCACCAGACCATTGGAGATGACCAGTGTCCCAGCGTGGTCCTCGGCCGGCCCAGCGTGGTCCTCGGCCGGCCCTGAGTGGTCGGTCGCGCCGGAGGGGGCCGAGGAGGTCCAGGATGCCGATACCGGGTTCACTGGCTGGACAGGCGCGAGCCGCGCCCAGCCGAACCCCTCCACGCCTTGGACCCTGGCCAGCACACGACGCATGGCTGGCTGGTCCATGCGGACGTTAACGGTGGCCTGAGGCCGTGCATCGAGTCGATTCGCGATGTCGCGTTTTATGTCCTCTACCGGCAGGTCTGTCCGCTCGGTCGGGCCGAGGGCAATGGTGATGTAGATATCCTCGTCGCCCTCGGTCACGGTGACGTCCTGGACCCAGGTGTCAGCCCCGACCTGGGTGCCCTGGAGCATCGCCAGCACCGTCCGGACCGTGGTCGAGTCGAGGCTCAGCACTCCAGCGGTACCTCCCCGTTCGTCGAGCACCTGCACGGGGGCGTCGGCGGGAATGAGGTCTGCTCGCAGCAAGGCCTCCACCACCCCACCCCGGGCACGCTGCGAGGGGTTCACCACGAAGACGCCGGAGGTGGTCATCGAGGCCGAGAGCTCCTCGAGTGCCCCCCCCGCCACCCCGTCTGCTATCTGACGCGCCTCGGCGAAACGGCCTATCACTGCTTCTACTACCTCGTCTACAGAGCACGCGCATATCGAGTCATGAGCCGCATTCCGTATCACCGACAGCCAGGCGAGGTCGAGAAGGCTACCGGGCCATGATTCGGGGCCGGCGAAGAGGGCTGCGAATGGCTCCGCCCTCCGTTCGAGTGCCCGCTCGGTTCTGGCAGCTGCCTGCTTCACGTCGACTCGGTTCGAGGCGACACCCATGAGCAGGTTCGCCCTAGCACCCGATCGCAGCTCGCCCTGATGGCGAGGCAGACCTTCGATGGTGGCCTGCTGGAGGTATCGAGTAAGGGATGTCACCTCGAAGTGCAGGTCGGTCTCCAGGGAGTTCGCTTCGTCGACTACCCGGCCGAGCCAGGGCTGGGGCGCCTGGTGGTCGGTGCCGTTCATGTAGAGGAGATCGCCCGTCAGGAAGGAGCCGACCTCTTCTAAGTAGGCATCGACACGGCTTACCAGGGCATTGGCATCGTCGGGGATCGCCTGGCCGTTGCTGTAGCCGGTCACCAGGTAGGTGGCCCGAACCTCGGACCCGTCGGGCGCCTCCCACCAGAAGGCGTCGCGATCGATGGACGAAGGCACGCCGCGCCACACCACCGCATGGGTGAAGCCTGCCAGCCTCAGTATCTGGGGCATCTGGGCGACATGGCCGAACATGTCCGGTAGGTAGCCGACCTCCATGGATCCTCCGAAGGAGGAGGCCCGTTCCATGCCGAGCTGCAGGTCGCGGATGATCGTCTCGGCGGACACCAGGAACTCGTCCATGAGTATGTACCAGGGTCCCATCGACAGACGCCCAGCGCTGGCCAGCCGGTGGATGCGTGCTGCCGCCTCGGGTCGGATCTCCAGGTAGTCGTCCACCATGGCCATCTGCCCGTCCAGGAGGAAGTGCGCGTACGAGGGGTCCTCCTCCAGGATGTCCAGGAGCGAGTCCAGCACCTTCACAAGACGCATCCGGAAGGTCTGGAAAGGCGAGTACCACTCGCGGTCCCAGTGGGTATGGGGGACGACGGCCACGTTCAGCTTCACCCGGACAGGATACGCTTCTGATGATCCGGGGAGGCACCGTCGGGTCCTGCTCCAGGCAGCCGCACCCCGCTCGGCCCCGGGTCCTGCTCCAGGCAGCTGTGGCCCGAGATGCCTCTGGTTCCCGCCCTAGGCAGGCGGGCGGGCCGCTGGAGGAGGCCAGTCTCGTATTGTCTGTGGTATGCGAGTCGCATTCGGTGCCGACGACGAAGGTCTGATCCCCACTAGCGTGCTCGAGCTGCTGCGCGGACGTGGATACGAGGTGCTCCACCTGGCCAGAGGGGCCCAGTGGCCCGAAGTAGGACGAGCTGTCGGCCAGGCGGTCGCGTCTGGCCAGGCAGACTCAGGCGTGGTGATGTGCTACACGGGCACCGGGGTCTCCATAGCAGCGAACAAGGTCCCCGGTGTGCGGGCGGCGCTCTGCGTGGACGCTGCCACCGCTTCAGGCGCACGCAGGTGGAACGACGCTAACGTGCTGGCGCTCAGCATACGCCTGACCACACCGGACCTGGCTGCCGAGATAGTCGATGCCTACTTCTCGACAGATCCCGATCCAGGCGAGGCAGGATTGTTCGGCCAGGTGTAGTGCCATCGCGATAGGGTGAATCCATGGCGACTTTCCTGATGCTCTCCACACTCGGACCCGAGGGGATGGCGACTCTTCGCGATAACCCCACGAGGCTGAAGGAGGTGAACGAAGAGGTCGAGCAGATGGGTGTGCGGGTCATCGACCAGTGGGCCGTGCTGGGTCCCTACGACTTCGTGACCGTCCTCGAAGCCCCTGACTCGGAGGCCATGGCACGGGTGGCCCTGGTGCTCGGTGCCCGCGGGACCCTGAAGACGCAGACCCTCTCCGCTATACCTATTGACCAGTACATAGCGGCACTCGAAGGCTGAGGCACCGTTAGCCGCGTGCAGGGTCCCACTCGGCCCAGCCAGGCCTCTACGGGGAGGTCTTAGAGGAGTAGTGGCACCATTCCCTGGGGACCAGAGGTGCTCAGTACCACCAGAGGCCAGCTCGGCGCTTCTCCTCGCGCACGTCCTCGGGGTCGAAGAGGCCCGGCAGGAGGCTCTGGTCCGAGAGGCGGCGGATGACGTATCCATCAGGCCGGACCTCGGCTACCTCGAAGCCTCTGGACCAGGTACCGACGAACCTGCTTCTCACGTCAACCCTGGTTCCAGGTGGGAGGGTGCCCGCCTCGTCGGCTCGTGTCACTCGCGCCATCGTATCGACCATGCGGCGTCCCTCCTTCGATTCCTGCCTTCGAGCGGCTCTTCGGTCCGGGTCGCTGTGCGTCGATCCAATGATGCGCCTCCGATCCGTCCTTGACAAGACCCCCCCGGTAACTAATGGGGGTGCACCCTGAGGTTCCGAGACGGACCCGACCTGGAGAGGGAGGGATCTCTCATGAGGGCAGAGGGCTCCTTCGTCGCCGGCGTGGACGAGGTGGGTCGTGGTGCCTGGGCTGGACCTATGAGCGTGGGCGTGGCCCTGGTGGGAGCGGCTCAGCTGAGCCTCGACTGCCCTCCGCCCAGGTCACTCAGGGACTCGAAGGAGCTGAGCGAGAAGCGGAGGGAAGAACTTTTCTCTCCTGTCTCCCGGTGGTGCGCAGCGTGGTCCGTCGGCCACGCCGAGGCACACGAGGTGGACGACCTAGGCGTCACCGGGGCCCTTCAGGTCGCCTTCCTTAGAGCCATGCATGGTCTTCCCCCTGGCTTCGAACCCGGCGCGCTGCTCCTGGATGGTGGCTTCGACTTCGTGAGCCCGGTGCTCGGAGCCATATCCCCGGCAGCTCCCATGCCGGTCACCGCGGCTCAGGGCACCGTGGAGGTCCAGACGGTGATCAAGGGTGATGCATCCTGCATCTCCATCGCGGCTGCTGCCCTGGTGGCTAAGGTCACCCGCGATCGCGAGATGCGCCGGCTAGCCCTGGAATACCCCGGGTACGGACTCGAGAAGCACAAGGGATACCCCACGGCTGCGCATCGCGAGGCTGTCGCCCGACTGGGCATGACGCCGATTCACAGGCTCAGCTGGAGGCAGCCGGCGCAGGCTCCTTCGGGAGGCCCAGCACCCTCTCGCCGATGATGTTGTGGAGGACCTCGTCGCTCCCGCCGGCTATGCGCATACCTGGCACACCCAGGATGAACTGCGCCCATGCGTAGGTACCCCACTCCCCGGAGTCGGCTACCAGCTTGGGACCGAGGACGCTCGAGAGCAGGTCGGACATCCGACGCATGTTCATGGTGAGGGAGAGCTTCGCGATGGACATCTCCGGTCCCGGGAGCTGCCCCGCGGCGATCTTCGCCATCGCGCGCAGGTTCGTGTAGCTGGCGACCCGACCGTTCACGATGATCTCTGCGAGCTGCTGACGCACGAGTGGGTCTGCGTCCCGGCCCTGATGGCGCACCAGCTCCATGAGGCGCTGGGTGCTCATGTTCCCGCCCCCGCTGGCCATCCCGCCACCGATGGCGGCTCTCTCGTTCATCAGCGTGGTGAGCGCGACGGTCCAGCCCCCGTTCACGTCCCCCAGCCGGTGGGAGTCGGGGATCCGGACCTCTGTGAAGAAGACCTCGTTGAACGACGCCCCACCGGTCATCTGACGCAGGGGACGAACCTCCACGCCTGGAGCGTGCATGTCCACTACGAAGCCGGTCAGGCCCTTGTGCTTGGGCAGGTCGGGGTCACTGCGGCAGATGATCTCCCCGATGTCCGACAGGTGGGCACCCGAGGTCCACACCTTCTGGCCGGTCACGATCCACTCGTCTCCGTCGCGAACGGCCTTTGTCTGCAGACCTGCCAGGTCACTTCCTGCACCTGGCTCGCTGAAGAGCTGGCAGGCGACGATGTCGCCTCGCCAGAGGGCCTTCAGGTAGCGGCTCTTCACCTCCTCGGTGCCATGAGCGAGGATGGTCGGAGCCACCATTCCGAGCCCGATGCCGAAGAGCGTCTGGGGTGGGGTGGCGAATCGCCCCTCGAGCGCGTCGTAGAGCCTCTGGTAGGAGCGAGGAAGGCCCCTGCCCCCGTAGGACTCGGGCCCGGTGATCCACCCGAACCCAGCGTCGAAGCGCTTCGCAGCCCATGCACGTGCGGCCCGGAGCTCTGCCTGCTCCTCCTCGGCCGTTCTCTCGGGCAGGACCGATACGTCGTCGGAGCCCTCTCCCCATGCACGCCGGGCCTCGACCTTCGGCTCGGCGTTTGCCTCGAGGAACGCCAGGGCCTCGGCCTCGAAGCGTGCCTCGTCAATCTCTTCTCGGTTGGTCTCGCCGGACATCGGGTCCCTTCAGTGGTCTGTGTCGGATTCGGGCTTCTGCCAGAGCGTACCGGCAGCCCTTCAACCGCCGCCAAGCGAGGTATTTGAGCTAGAAAGTAACTGATGGGTTCTCTCCTGGCCGCGGCCGCCGCGTTCGCGAATGCGATGACCACCATCCTCCAGCGCCTAGGCGTGAAGGATGCGCCGGCCTCGGACACCATGCGGGTGAGCCTCATCCGCTACGCCCTGCATCGCCGGGTCTGGTTGGCGGGTTTCGGGGTGATGGTCGCGTCGTTCCTCCTCCAGGCGACGGCCCTCGACATGGGGGAGATGACCTCGGTGCAGCCGGTCCTCACCCTGGAGCTGCCCTTCCTCGTGCTCATACTCGCTGTGTGGTTCAGGCTGCACCCGCGATGGCAGGACTGGGTGGCCACCGCTGTCGCCGCAGGGGGGCTGGCCGCGTTCTTGATGCTGGCAGCTCCGAGCGCGGGTCATGTGGTGCCGAACCTCGTCGCCTGGGGGGAGGTGAGCTTCGCCTGCCTGGCGGGGATGGCCACCTTCGTAGGACTTGCCCGGTTCGGGTCGCCCTCGTGGCGTGCGGCCATGTTCGGCGTGGCCGGAGCGATCGGGTTCGCCCTCACGGCTACCTTCATAAAGGCGACCACCGACCTGATCGCTCAGGGCTGGGGGCGGCTGCTCATGCACTGGCAGCCCTATGCAGTCGCGGGAGCTGGTGTCCTGTCGGTGTTCCTGGCCCAGAATGCCTTCCACTCGGGACCAGTAACCGCCTCGCAGTCCACGCTCGTAACCGTCGACCCTCTGGTGTCGATATCGATAGGCATAGGTCTCTTCGGAGACCGGCTGCGTACTGCAGGCGCGAGAGGCCCGCTGGAGTCGCTGGCGCTACTGGCCATGCTGGTAGGCGTCGTGCTTCTGGCCAGGTCTCCGCTGGTGGTAAAGGCCAAGGACGTCGAAGACACCGGGTTGCGGATCGACGCCAGCGCCAAGACCACCCGTGCCGACGGTACCTCCGCGGAGGGCGGGGGGCACCCGGACGCCTGGCGGACGTGTTGAGCGCGCCGGGAAGCCCTGCTGGCTCGGGACCCGCGGGCGATGGACCAGCGGGGAAGGCCGCCGCTGGCTCGGGACCCGCGGGCGGCGAGCCTGCTCGCGCTGCATATGACCCGTGGGCCGCGATCCTGGGGCGCATAGACGACGCAGCAGCTCTGGCCGGCATAAGCGCGGACGTCCACAGGATGCTACGTGTCCCCGAGCGGGTCCTCGAGGTCGCGGTGCCGGTGCGGATGGACGACGGCCGAGTGGAGGTGTTCACAGGATGGCGTGTGCACCACGACACCACCCGTGGTCCCGCCAAGGGTGGGGTGCGCTTCCACCCTGGCCTGAACGCACCGGAGGTGTCGGCGCTAGCGGCCGATATGACCCTGAAGACGGCGGTGGTGGGGATTCCTTTCGGCGGCGGCAAGGGAGGCGTGCGCTGCGACCCCTCCTCCCTCTCTTCGGGGGAGCTGGAGCGTCTGACCCGGCGTTACACGTTCGAGGTGGCCTCCATGCTGGGCCCCGATCGCGACGTGCCCGCTCCGGACGTGAACACCGACGAGCGGGTGATGGCATGGATACTCGATACCATCGACATGCTCCACGGCGGTCGTTCGATGCCAGGGGTGGTGACCGGCAAGCCGCTGTCGGTCGGTGGGATGCGACTACACGCGGGGGCCACCGCCTCGGGTGTGCTCAGGTGCGTGCGGGCGGTGTTCTCAGAGCTCGGGATCCCCCTGGCCGGGAGCCGTGCGGTGCTGCAGGGCTTCGGCAAGGTCGGGGCGCCGCTCGCCTTCCTCATGTCCTCTGGAGGGATGCGCCTGGTGGCCGTGGGTGATGCCGGCGGTGCCGTGGAGAGCGCAGGCGGCATAGACGTGGGATTGCTGGCCGACCACGTGCGCAGGGCCGGTACCGTCGCGGGGTTCTCCGGTGCACACCCCCTGGATCCGGCAGATCTCTGGTCGGTGCCCGCCGAGGTGGCCGTTCCGGCTGCGCTGGAAGGTGCCCTCGATGCCCCACAGGCACTATCCCTCCAGGCAAAGGTGGTCGTCGAGGCGGCCAACGGTCCGACCACGCCGGCAGGCGACTCCGTGCTGGCAGACCGGGGGGTGACGGTGGTCCCCGACATCCTCGCCAACGCCGGAGGCGTTACCGCGTCCTACTTCGAGTGGGCCCAAGGCCGCCAGGGCTATCCATGGGGCGAGGATCTGGTGGCATCGCGGCTGGCCGGGAACATGGAAGAGGCATTTGGCGGCGTGTGGGCCAAGGCGGCATCGCTCGGTGTGTCGATGCGTCGAGCTGCGGGCGCGCTGGCCCTGGAGAGGGTGGCCGAAGCGATGGAGGTGCGTGGCCTCTTCCCCTGATCACGCCGAGGTCCACCATGGTCGCGGCGCAGTGCCCCGCCCTTCAGGCCGGCCAGGATCTCACCAGCCCCGCTCCACCCACTCGGAGAGCTTCGGTGACTCTGCGCCGACGGTGGTGTCCGCCCCGTGTCCTGGCAGCACGATGGTGCTCGGGTCGAATCGAGAGAAGATCCGGGTATCGATCGACTCGATTATCTTCTGGAAGTCTCCCCCTGGTAGGTGAGTGGCCCCGGGGCCGCCTGGGAAGAGCGTGTCACCTGTGAAGAGAAGCGGTGTCCCCTCCACGGCGAAGCAGATCGACCCAGGGGTATGCCCCGGGGTGGCTATGGCTCTCACCCGAAGGTGGCCGACCTCGATCACCTCGTCGTCGTCGAGCAGAAGATCGTAGGAAGGGAGCATCCCGGCATCCTCAGGCGTTACCGCGACCTCGTACCCCGCGTCGCGTACCTGGGTGATGGCCTGGATGTGGTCCCAATGCCCGTGGGTCTCCACTACCCTTCGCACGCCGAGCCCGCGGCACATGTCGAGCAGCAGCTCGTGCTCGTTCGCAGCGTCCACCAGCAGGGACTCGCCGGTCTGCCTGCACCGGATCACGTGCACGTTATTGTCGACGGGGCCGACTACCACCCTGTGCACCTCCACCAGGCTGTCCTCGTAATGGAGCATCTTCTCTCCTCCTGGGCTCGATGGCCACCTCGGGACCGGGCTGGCTTGACCGGGCTGGCTTGACCGGGCCGGCTTGACCGGGCCGGCTTGACTGACCGACCGACTTGACTGACCGACCGGCTTGACTGACTGACCGGCTTGACCGGCTGGTCAACCTGGTGCCGCATCTGGTAGACAACGTTCGTCAGGCCCGCAGGGGCGTGGCTCCAGGCGACCGGTCCCGAGGCGACCGCTCGCCGGTGGACCGGCTGCGAGGCTGCCGGTCATAGATTACCGGCCAGAATGAACATCAGCACCACCGACCCGACAGGGGGGACCGACCGATGAATTTCGCCTTCAGCGAGGAGCAGGACGAGCTTCGACGCTCCGTACGCCGTTTCCTCGACGACAAGTGCCCGATGACCGAGGTGCGACGCCTCATGGAGACCACCGAAGGTTACGACCCTGCCGTGTGGGAGCAGATGGCCAACCAGCTCGGCCTGCAGGCCCTCGCGATACCCGAGGAATACGGAGGCGCGGGGTTCGGATACGTAGAGCTGGTGGTGGTGCTGGAGGAGATGGGCGCCACCCTCGCCTGCGTTCCGTACTTCTCCACGGTCGCGCTGGGTGCGAATGCTCTTCTGTGCTCGGGTGACGAGGGGGCGAAGAAGGACCTCCTTCCGGGCATCGCGTCCGGTGAGACGATTGCCACGCTGGCCTTCACCGAGGAGGACGGTCGGTGGGACCTCGATGGGATCACCCTGACTGCCTCGAAGAAGGGAAGCGACTGGGTGCTCGACGGCCACAAGATGTTCGTGATCGATGGCCACACGGCCGGGCTCGTGATGGTCGCTGCGCGCACGGGCGCAGGCATCAGCCTGTTCGCCGTCGAAGGTGACGCCCCCGGACTTGCCCGCACCCCGCTGGCCACCATGGACCAGACCCGTAAGCAGGCCCGTCTGGAGTTCTCCTCAGTCCCCGCACGGCTCATAGGTGACGAAGGCGCCGGTGGCCCGGCGCTCACGAAGACCCTGGACCTAGCTGCTGTAGCCCTGGCCGCGGAGCAGGTAGGGGGGGCTCAGCGCTGCCTGGACATGTCTGTCGAGTATGCGAAGACGCGTATCCAGTTCGGCCGGCCGATCGGATCGTTCCAGGCGATCAAGCACAAGTGCGCCGACATGCTGCTGGAGGTCGAGTCCGCGAAGTCGGCTGCCTACTATGCCGGATGGGCAGCCGCGGAGGACTCCGACGAGCTCCCGGTGGTCTCCAGCCTCGCCAAGTCCTACTGCTCCGAGGCCTACTTCCACGCTGCCGCCGAGAACATCCAGATTCACGGTGGAATAGGCTTCACCTGGGAGCACGACGCCCACCTGTACTTCAAGCGAGCGAAGTCCTCCGAGCTGCTGCTCGGAGATCCCAGCTACCATAGGGAACTGCTGGCCCAGCGCATCGGCATCTGAGCCTCCGTACCCTGGCTGGTGGGCGGCGGCATCCGGCTAGTGGGCAACCCGTCTGGCGATTTCCCGGCCTGGGAAGGACTGGATGGCCCCTCGGGGCTGCTCCAGATCTACCGCTCCCAGGGCGGTGCTGACCACAGGGGCACCCTCCTGCTCGTCCACGACCTGCCCCTGGAGAGGGCCAGTGCGGCCAACGAGGGTAACGAGTTGCCCTACCTGGCAGATCGCATATGCTCACAGACCCGCTGGCATGTCGAGTCGGTGCGCCTGCGCGGCGTCGGGGGCTCGGAAGGTGACTTCTCGCCAGAGGGATGGATGGAGGACCTCGCATTCGCTGTCGACTGGCTGGCCAGCCGAGACAACGGTCGGGTATGGGCTGCGGGGTTCGGTTTCGGCGTTGCCGTACTGCTGGCCGTATCCTCGGCAGACGACAGGGTGGCCGGTATCGCCTGTCTCGGTCCCGACCTCAGGACCGACTACCTGAGGGATGACCCGCCGAGCAGCGTCGCGCTGCTCAGGGCATCTGGCGTGATACGCCATGACGGCTTTCCCCCCGATCTGGCTGCCTGGGCCAAGGGTTTCGACCGCCTCTCTGGGAGGATCTCGGCAGGGATCGCCGCGGCAGCCGGTCAGGGCAGGGACATGCTGGTGGTCCACGGGGCCGACGATCGGTCGAACCCACCTGAGGCCGCCCGGAGCCTTGCAGAGGCCTCTGCTGGAGGTGCGGCTGCACACCTGCTTCACGGGGCAGGTCGCAGGCTGCAGGCAGATCCGCGAGCGGCGGCCCTGCTCGTCGGATGGCTGGAGCGTCAGGTCGTCTGAGGCCGGTCCTCGGCGCGTGCAATGGCATCGTCGATGGCCTGAGCCAGGAGCCTGGCATCACCAGCCGGATCCGTGGATCGAGTGAGGAACCTGACGACGACGAAGCGTCGCGCGCCAGCAGGAGCCATCCTTCGCACGCTGGAGGGATCCACGCCCCCGGTGACGAACACCGGGCGCCCTGCTTCGGTGCTCGCCAGCGCCGCGTACCCCACTCCCGTGCCCGGACGGCCCGGCTTGGTAGGTGTGGCGACTACGGGTCCTGCGGAGATGTAGTCCACCGGCTCTGCCTTGCTCGACTGGAGCTCCTCGGGCCGGTGGGTGGACAGCCCGATGATGGCGTTCGGCCCCAGGATCCGCCGCGCCAGCGAAGGGGGGGCGTCATCCTGGCCCACGTGGACGCCGTCAGCGCCGGCCTCCAGGGCCAGGTCCGGGCGATCGTTCAGGATGAACGGCACACCGTGATGGCTGCACACTCTGACCAGCTTTCTCGCCCGCGCCAGCAGGTCACGGTCGCCAAGTTCCTTCTCCCGAAGCTGCACCACCTCCACTCCACCGAGGATGCATTGCTCGACGAACTGCTCGAGGTCGCTGCGGTCTGGCGTGCAGAGGTAGAGCCTGGCCGACCCGATGCGAGAGCCACCTGGTTCCCTGGCGGCCACGCCCTCGCCCGGGCTATCCGTGCTGGCGGCCACGCCCTCGCTGGCTCCCCTGCCTGGGCAGGGAGGGCTCAATGCTTTCCAGGCTGGCGACCGGCCTGCTGCTTCAGCTTCTGCTTGTAGTCGCGGACCTCTGCGAGGGAGCGGGCGTCGACTATGTCTGCGATGGACATCCTGGTCCCAGGCTCGCCGAATGGATGCGATGCCTCCTGCCACCCCCTATGGCGTACGCGCATCTGCTTGGCGAGGAAGGCGAGGAAGATCCTGGCTTTCTGGTCGCCGAAACCAGGAAGTGACCTCAGGCGGCGCAGGAGCTCCTCTGAGCTCGCGGCGGTGGACCAGATGGTGGCGGCGTCGCCTCCGTAGCTCTCGGTGACGATCCTGCACAGATCCTGGACGCGCCCGGCCATGGATGCCGGGTAGCGGTGCAGGGCAGGCTTTTGAACGAAGACGGCAGCCAGGTCCTGGGGGTCCATGGCTGCGATGGAGGCTGGGTCGAGCTCGCCGCCGAGGCGTCGGGCCAACTCTGCCGGAGCCGCGAAGGCGCGTTCGAGCGGTACCTGCTGGTCCAGGATCAGGCCTATCACCAGGGCGAGTGGGTCAGAGCTGAGCAGTTCGTCAGCCTGGGGGTCACCTGATAGCCAGAGTCTCACAGCCACAGTGTCGCATGAGATGCACGGCGATGGAAGCTGGAGCCGTAGAGCGGGCTGCCCGCTCCGGGGAGCGGGAGTCGCCGGTGCGATCTGACCGCGTGAGCGGCGCGCTGCCAGGCGTGGCATGCTCGTCGGATGGATTGGAAGGTAGCTCCAGGGGACACAGATGCATTCAATACTGCGTCAGGGCGACTCGACGGGATGCTTCGCTCGTGGATGGAGCATGCCGGCGCTCCATCTGAGCAGGTGGAGGCAAGCAGCAGGTATGCTGGACTGGCCCTGGAGTGGAAATGGCTCTATGGCGACGGTGACCTGGTCTCATGGGACCCTGCCTCACTATTGGAGTACCTCGTGGGGTGGTGCCCTTCCAAGCTGAGCGCCGGACCAGAGGCTGTAGGGGAGATCGTGGGGGGACTCCATGCACTCCTCGGGATGCTCGACTCCGAGGGTTTACTGGCCCATGACGGCGAGAGCCTGGAGACGCTCAACGACGTGATCGAGGTTCTCGAACCGGAGGCTTTCGAGGCGATGGGAGACCCGAGCAACTTCTCGTTGGCCAAGTCCCTGGTGTACGCCATGCAGGCAGAAGGCGTGGACTGCGAAGACGAAGCAGCGGTGACGAGCTGGATGACGGAGTTCAACAGCCGGCCCTTCGAAGAGAGGGATGCAGTCCTCGGTCCGGCGCTCGGAGGAATGGCTGGCGCAGGTAGCAGCCCGAGCTTCCCGGTCCTGCCCTTCGTGGTACTGCCAGGCGATGACGAGGTGGCTGCCTCGAAGGCGAAAGCACCAGTGCTGGCTCTCTTCGCCGCGCTGGTGGACTACTGCGATGCAGGGCTTCGCCTCACTGCCAAGGGGCATCTCTCGAGGAAGGACGGAGATGCGCTGGCAGTGCTCCTGGAGACCGGGGAGAGAATGGAGTACACCTTCGCAGGACGGACCACCAAGATCAGGAGCTCAGCAGAGCTTCCCCAGCTCTCCCATCTGATGAGGTGGGCGAGGAAGGCCGGGGTGGTGTGGGTCAGGCACGGTGTTCTGAGGCCTACCGCGTTCGGGAGGAAGCTTCTGTCCGATCCCTCGGCGGCCTTCGACAGGGTGCTCGGGGCCCTCGTGGACATGGGGCCGATCATGTCCTACTCCGCCGAAACTGGCTGGTACTGGGACGGGGTCTCCGAGTTCTTGGACGCGAGCCTGCCGCACCTGATGCTCCTGGCTTATCTCGGCTGGTCGGCAGGAGAATCCGCCGCCCTCTCGGACATGGCGGCAACAGCATCGGAGGCGGTTACCCGAGCGTTCCAATTCGGCTCTGATATGGCGCTTGACATGGCGCGCATGGTGGTCGATTCCGACATCGAGCGCCTGGTAGGAGCCCTGGATCGCGCCGGCGTGCTGGAATGGAGCGACTTCACGGAGGAGCATCGCTTCGAGAGTGTCCTGCGCCGCGGCGGTGTGGTGACGCTGACGCCTGCCGGTGTGGTGGAGGTGCGCCGGTGGCTCCTGGAGGCAGGCTATGGTGCTCCCACCGCTGGAGCACTCTGCGACCTCGAGGCCACCGAGCTGCTGGACGCCCTGGTGGACCGTTCTTTCGACGAGGGACGTGCAGAGCTGGCTGCCTGGTGCGCCAAGCGATCGGTCGAGGAGGCGGTTTCGGGACTCTCCGAGGCCATAATGGCCTCCGAGAGTCCCGCGAACTGGCAGGTAGGGCTCGTAGGGCTCGAGATCGCAGGCAGCGACCTGGCCGAGGCTGCTGTGCGGGCCCTGGATGCCGATCCACGCCGGCGCGGCGTGGCACGGTGCTGGCTGGTGGACAACGGTCTGGAGCCCTATGAATCCCTCTACGACCAGGAGGATCCGGCATCCTTCCTCGACGTGCTGGCACTGCGCCTGATAGCAGAGGGCGTAGACGAGATGTGCGCGGTCTTCGAGCTGGTGGGCGACAAGGGAGAGCAGCTCGAGTGGCTCTCCGTGTCGTGGCGGGCGCCGTCGATGTTCGCCGCGGAGGTCTTCGACGCGCTGGGCCGGGCCCACCCTGATCGGCGGGTGGCGAAGGAGGCTCGCAAGGCTGCCATGCGGCACCGCAGCTGGCGGGCGAGCTGCTGAGAGCTGCCAGCCGAGGCAGCTTCCTGGCCCGAGGAAGAATATTTTTCTCGTCCGTCCCTATGGGAGGTTTCCAGATAGGTTCGCGCCACGGTTCCCAGCCAGGTCCATCCCGGATGCTCTCTCCAGCCACCCGTGAGGGGTGGCCCGAGCAAGGGAGAAGAGCTGGATATGAGCAACACGATCACCCTCACGGGTAACCTCACCCGTGATCCAGAGATCCGCTACACGAACGAAGGACAGGCGAGCGCCACCTTCGGCCTGGCGGTAAACCGTCGCTGGCAACGACGGGGAAGCGAGGAGTGGGAAGAGGCCACCTCCTTCTTCGACGTGATCTGCTGGCGTGACCTGGCCGAGAACGTGGCCCTCAGCCTCGCGAAGGGATCGCGTGCCGTGGTGACCGGCCGCCTGGAGCAGAGGAGCTGGGAGAACGACGAAGGAGAGCGTCGTAGCCGGGTGGAGGTGGTGGCCGACGAGGTCGGCGCCTCGCTCAGGTTCGCGACCGCAGAGGTCTCGCGCACCGAGCGCCGGTCGGCCGAGGAAGCCGGTTCCGCTGGAAGCTCCGACCCAGCCATGGAGTCAGCCCCGGACGCCGACATGGTGGGCGCCGAGGCGTGAGGCAGGCCATATGCCGGTCCTCGGGGCACGCACCCGGGGACCGGCAGGGCCTCGTCTGGAGGCTGCCCGAGCGTCTGGGCTCCCGGTGCTGTGGAGGCCGGGAGCCTGGGGAATGGGAAGGAGATCTACGACAATGGAACACCTTGAACTGGCGGGGATCCTCGCTCTCGTATGGGGAAGCGCATCGCTGCCCTTCGTCCTGCTGACGGGCGTCTCGAGCGCTGCGGCAGCCAGGCTGGGATGGCACCTCGGGACGGCCGTTGCGCTAGGTCTCGGAGCCGGGGTTTCCGTGGCCATAGCCATGGTCACCGCCGTCCTGCTCGCGTCTGTCCCGGTGGTCTCCAGGGGACTGTTCCAACGGTCCCGGCTGTATCGAAGAGACATCATCAGCCGGGGTCGCGCAGATCGGTCGGGCGACGGTAGCTACCTGGAGAGGAGGAAGGACCGATGAGCAGTTCCTGCACACCCCCACTGGAGGTGGTGGAGCCTTGGGCGCACCCAGCCGGACGGTGCGACCTATCCGAGGCACCACTGGAGATGAAGCGGGTGCGCCTGGCGCGTGCGGTGACCCTTATGAAGGAGGAGGTCTTCGACGCCTGCTGCGCGCTGGCTCTGGCAGAGAGGGAGCTCATGACTCTGGGGCGACCAATGGAGGCGGCGAGCCTCGCTACGCTCTTCGACGTGCTCGAAGCGCGCCTGGCGACTGGGCAGGCCTAGGATCCGGCCGGCACGACCTTCACCGCGGTGCCATAGGCGCATATCTCGGTCCAGTTCCCGCCCATCTCCGAGGTGTCGAAGCGCATCGCGACGATCGCGTTGCCGCCCCGGGACTCGGCCTCCTCGACCATCCTGGCGATCACCTCGTGCCGGCTGGCGACCAGGTTCTTCGTCATGCCCTTCAGCTCACCGCCTGCGATCGCCTTCAGCGCGGCTCCGAACTGGGAGCCCGCGTTGCGCGAGCGCACGGTGAGGCCGAAGACCTCGCCCATCACCTCTGTGATCCGGTATCCGGGCAAGTCGTTGGCTGTGGTGATGATCATCTCTTCATTCCTCCCTCTGGCTCGAAGGTGAGGGACAGTGAGTTCACGCAGTAGCGCAGGCCGGTGGGACGGGGACCGTCGGGGAACACGTGGCCGAGATGCCCACCGCAGCCGGCACAGATTATCTCCGTGCGGCGCATGCCGTGGGTGGTGTCCTCGCGCTCGACTATCACGCCATCGGAGGCTGCACGGGTGAAGCTCGGCCAGCCTGAACCGGAGTCGAACTTGTCGTCGCTCCTGAACAGGGGGGAAGAGCAGCCTGCGCACCGGAAGAGCCCCGGGTCGTGGACGTCGAGCAGGGCACCGCTGAATGGTGGCTCGGTGGCCTTCAGGCGCAGCACCTCGTAGCGCTCGGGCTCCAGAACCTCCTTCCAGTGGCTCTCGTCGCCAGCATCGCCCTCGTCGCCGGTATCCTGCACCCCAACATGCTCTCGCATCTGGCGCTCCGCGTCTAGTGCCGACACGCGAGCGGTTGCCGGAGGCGCGTTCGAGTTGCCGGAGGCGCGTTCGAGCTGCCGGGGGCGCGCAGCTCACGCCCGGGTGGGCAGTTTGCTAACGTCGCGTCAGAAACAGGGGGTCATCAGATGCCGCCCAGGGGGCACCTGCCGAGGTCCCCAGCAGACCCGGCTCTAGAGAGGGACATGGATCTTCTTGACACGCCCGGTGAGGCTCTGTTCCGTGCCGAGGCACGCGCATGGCTACGCGATCATCTGGCAGGCGAGTTCGCCTGCGTCGCCGGAGCGGGGGGGCCGGGCAGGGAGCACGAGGACATCGAGGCGCGCCTGGCATGGGAGAGACTGCTGGGCGAACAGGGATGGAGCTGTCTCGGCTGGCCCAGCCAGTGGGGTGGCCGTGGAGCGACCATCGCCGAGCAGGTCATCTGGAACGAGGAGTACGTAGCCGCCAATGCTCCGGCCCGCCTCGGTGTCCTGGGCGAGGGTCTGCTAGGACCCACCCTCATCGCGCATGGCACCGAGGCCCAGAAGAGGCGATTCCTGGCGCCGATACGGCTGGGCAGGGAGCTGTGGTGCCAGGGATATTCCGAGCCAGGGGCGGGATCGGACCTGGCCGGCGTCACCACCAGGGCGGTACTGGAGGGCGACGAATGGGTGATAACTGGCCAGAAGGTATGGACGTCGCTGGCTCACCTGGCCGACTGGTGCTTCGTGGTCTGCAGGACGGACCCGGAGGCTCCCCGGCACCGGGGGCTGTCCTACCTGCTGGTGCCAATGGACCAGCCCGGCATCACGGTCCGACCCATCTACCAGATGACAGGCACCTCGGAGTTCAACGAGGTCTTCTTCGACGGGGCCCGCACGCCGGTGGAGATGGTCGTGGGGAAGGTGAACGGTGGCTGGGGTGTCGCCCTGGCGACGCTCGGCTACGAGAGGGGAGTCGCGATGCTCGGCCACCTGCTCGCATTCAGGAGGGAACTCGAGCAGGTCACGGAGCTGGCCCGCCGGACTGGCCGCGCCGGCAATCCCGTCCTGCGCCAGCGCCTGGCTCGCGCCTGGAGCGGTCTAATGGTGATGAGGTGGAACACCCTCCGGGCGCTCCCGGGCATCGACTCCCCTGGTGGTGCTCAGGCATCGATATCGAAGCTCTTCTGGGCCAGCTGGCACCAGGAGCTGGGGGAGCTGAGCATGGACCTACTCGGCGCGGATGCCCTGGCCTGGCTGGCACCAGAGCCGGGGTCCGGCAGCCCAGTGCCTAGCTACCCGCTTCGCGATCTGCACAGGACGTTCCTGTTCAGCAGGGCAGAGACGATATATGGTGGGTCGAACGAGATCCAGCGGAACGTGATAGGCGAGAGGGCTCTCGGCCTGCCGACCGAGCCAAAGGTGGGACGCTGATGAACTCCCCGGTTTTCCCGGCGGTCGAACCCTCCAGTTGCCCCGGGGCGTTCTGATGCCATCGAGCGACCAGGGCACCGTAGTGGAACCGCCGCCTCACCAGCTATTGGAGGGGAAGGTGGTCCTGGTCACCGCGGCGGCGGGTACCGGTATCGGCTTCGCCACCGCCCGCCGGGCAGTGCTCGAGGGTGCCACCGTGGTGCTCTCCGATTCGCACGAGCGGCGCCTGATGGAGGCGGCGGAGGCTATCGCGGAGCTCTCGGGATCACGGCCGTTGCACGTCGTGGCCGACGTGACCGTCGAGCAAGAGGTCGAGGCACTCTGGGCTCAGGCGACCGACAGGTACGGTCGGGTCGACGTCGCGGTGAACAACGCGGGCCTGGGGGGAAACGCTCCGCTGGTCGACATGACAGATGCCGAGTGGGCCAGGGTGATAGACGTCACACTCACCGGTACCTTCCGCTGCACACGTGCTGCACTTCGGCACATGATCGGACGGAAGGCGGGGGTGATCGTGAACAATGCCTCGGTGCTCGGCTGGCGCGCACAGGCGAACCAGGCCCACTACGCAGCCGCGAAGGCCGGGGTGATGGCCCTCACGCGATGTGCGGCAGCGGAAGCCGCACCTCATGGCGTCAGGGTCGACGCGGTCTCGCCGAGCCTCGCCCTCCACCCCTTCTTGAACCGCATCATCTCAGACGACCAGCTGGCAGATCTGAGCCGGCGAGAGCTTCTCGGCAGGGGGGCTCATCCCTGGGAGGTGGCTAACGTGATCGTCTTCCTGGCCAGCGACTATGCGAGCTACCTGACAGGCGAGGTCATATCGGTCTCGAGCCAGCACCCTTGATCTGCGCAGTGCACGTGAAGAGGATCGATCCCTCATGTAAGCTGACGGTGTGTCAGATATGAGCAAGGGCAGCTCCAGCAAGGGCAGCGACGGCCTAGGCGGGGAGTCGGATCTTGGCGAGGATCCACGGGCGGATCTCGCGTACGGGAGCGTCCCTCGCCTGGTGGACTCGGCGGCTGGTCGGTTCGGCGATGCGCCCGCGCTGGTGGAGGGTGGCAGAGTCATAAGCTTCGCGGGACTGCGCGATGCGGTGCGCCGCACTGCTGGAGCAGCGCTGGCAGCAGGTGTGGAGCATGGGGAAAGGGTTGGGATCTGGGCGCCCAACAGCGCCCGATGGGTTGTCGCGGCTCTCGGCGTCCTGAGCGCGGGGGGAGTACTGGTCCCCGTGAACACCCGGCTGAAGGGACCCGAGGCAGCGGACATCCTGAGACGCAGCGGGGTGAGGCTGCTCTTCGGGGTCTCCGGGTTCCTCGGGGTGGACTACGAGAAGATGATCGCAGCCGAGCAGGTTCCGTCTCTCAGCAGGTTCGTGGCGCTGGACTCCGAGGAGTCCTGGGGCGGGTTCCTCTCAGGGGCAGGATGGGTCTCGCCTGATCGTGTCGAGGCCCGGGCTGGCGCGGTCACGCCAGAGGATCTGTCCGACATCGTCTTCACCTCCGGCACTACCGGGAGCCCGAAGGGGGTGATGGCCACCCACGCCCAGACCCTGCGGGCCTTCGGGTCCTGGGCCTCTATCGCCGGGCTGAGGCGGGGTGATCGGTACCTGGTGGTCAACCCCTTCTTCCATACCTTCGGGCTGAAGGCTGGCATCCTGGCCAGCCTCATGGCGGGAGCGGCGGTCATCCCGGTGGCGACCTTCGACGTCCGCGCAGTGCTCGAGCTGGTGGCCAGCCAAGGCATTAGCGTGCTTCCCGGTCCCCCCACCATCTACCAGAGCATCCTCGACCTGGAGGATAGGGCGGGTTATGACCTGACGACCCTGCGGCTCGGTGTCACCGGCGCAGCGGTGGTGCCCGTGGAGCTCATCGAGCGGATGTCCTCGGAGCTGGGTTTCGACACCGTTCTCACGGCCTACGGTCTAACCGAGTCGACCGGCATGGTGACCATGTGCAGGAGGGGCGACCCACCTGGGATCGTGGCATCGACGTCTGGCAGGGCAATCCCGGGGGTGGAGGTGAAGGTGGCAGGTCCCTCCGGTTCGGGGCTACCGCCTGGTCAGCCAGGCGAGGTGCTCGTGCGCGGCTACAGCGTGACGCAGGGTTACCTGGACGACCCGGCTGCCACCGAGGCAGCCATAGACCGATCCGGATGGCTCCACACCGGCGACGTGGGGGTGCTCGACGAGTCGGGATACCTGCGTATAACCGACAGGATCAAGGACATGTACGTAGTGGGCGGCTTCAACGTCTACCCAGCCGAGATCGAGCAGGTGCTCGCCCGGCATGAGGCCGTGAAGGAGGTGGCAGTGGTAGGGATGCCCGACCGGAGGCTTGGGGAGGTGGGCGTCGCGTTCGTGGTGGCAGACTCCCCTGTAGCTGGCGAGAAGCTCTCCAGAGAGCTGACGGAGATGGCTCGCAGCCAGCTCGCGAACTTCAAGGTGCCCAGGCGGGTGGAGCTGGTAGAGGAGCTGCCGAGGAACGCCAGCGGGAAGGTTCTGAAACAGCTGCTGCGCGACAGCATCCCGGCGGCGCACACTGACTCCGAGGTGCCCCGCGAGCCCCTGGCGTCAGCCGTGGGATCGGAGCCGGGCAGATCCACAGATCGGAGAGCCAGATGAAGGGGATCGTCTATACGGGTGCAGGCTGTGAGCTCACCGACGAGCTGGGCATACGAGACCCAGGTCCAGGGGAGGTGCTGGTAAGGGTCGTGGCAGCCGGTGTATGCCACTCCGACCTCTCCGTAATCGACGGCACCATCCCCTGGAAGGCCCCCTCGGTTCTCGGTCACGAGGGAGCGGGGCAGGTGGAGGCCGTCGGGGAAGGTGTCCGGTCGGTGAAACCCGGAGATCATGTAGTGCTCTCCACCCTCGCGTCCTGTGGGAGGTGCCGTGCATGCGCGACCGGTCACCCCACCTGGTGCCCCCGCAGCCTGGGGAATGTGTCCTCACCGTTCACCTACAGGGGCCAGGAGGCCTCTAACTTCGCCGCCACCTCGGCCTTTGCCGAGAGGACGGTCGTATCGGAGGTCCAGGCCATCCGCATAGACCCCGAGGTGCCCTTCGAGTCGGCCTGCCTGATCGGCTGCGCAGTGATGACCGGCGTAGGTGCAGTGCTGAACCGAGCGAGGGTCGGCTGCGGTGAGACGGCAGCGGTGTTCGGCATTGGCGGTGTCGGCTTGAACGTCGTCCAGGGGCTCCGGATAGCCGGCGCATCGCGGATCATCGCGGTCGACACCATGAGCTCGAAGAAGGAGGCCGCGGAGCTTTTCGGGGCCACCGACTTCGTGGATTCGAGCTCCCTCGACCCGGTGGCTGCCATCCGCGACCTCTGCCCCCACGCTCCAGGACGCTCATCGGGTGCTCTCGGGCCAGGCGGTGTGCGGTGGGCCTTCGACTGCGTGGGTCATCCTGGTGTCCTCAGGTCCGCCATAGACGTTCTCGACTGGGGAGGCATGGCGGTGGCCCTGGGGATCCCCCCCAGGGGCGCAGAGGTGAGCGTCGACGTGAACCACCTGGCCTATGTCGACCGCGGGGTGATCGGCTGTCGCTATGGGTCCTCCAGGCCCCACCACGACATCCCCTTGCTGGTCGAGCTCTATCGGCGTGGCGATCTGCTTCTCGACGAGCTGGTCAGTATCACCAGGCCCCTCGATGGCTTCGGGGAGATCGTCGAGGCCATGCACGCCGGTTCGCTCCACCGAGGCGTCCTGGTACTCGGCTCCTAGGGCCGAGACGCTGCTCGGGGATCTCGACGACCGAGGCTCCCAGCACCGCGCGGGTAAGATAAGCTGACGCAGCGTCAGATATAGCTGTCGGCAGATCCGAGGAGGCGAATCATGCTGGAGGCCGGGACTCTCTGGGAGCTTGTCGAGGCGCGCTCCGCGCTCAGCCCTGACGATCTAATGGTCGTAGACGAGCACGGGAACCGCCTCAGCTTCGGCGGCTACCGGGAAGCGGCGACGGCAGCCGCTGCGGGTCTCGCGGCCATGGGGGTGGGTGAGGGCTCGGTGGTGTCCTGGATGCTGCCCACCTGGCTGGAGTCCTTCGTCCTCGTAGGCGCGCTTGGCCGTCTGGGAGCTCTGCAGAACCCGATCATCCCCATCTACAGGTCCCGTGAGGTCGCCTTCATCGCCCGGCAGGCCTCCGTTGACCTAATCGTGGTGCCCAGCACCTGGCGTGGCTATGACTACGGGCAGATGGCACGAGAGGTGGCAGCAGGGATCGAGGGTGGGCCCGAGGTCCTGGTAGTAGACCGTGACCTCCCCACGGGGGATCCCGCCAGCCTCCCGCCGTTCTCCCCGCCGCCCGGCCCGTCCGCTCCCCGGTCTCCGAACCCCGGCCCGTCCGCTCCCCGGTCTCCGACGCCCGGCCCGTCCGCTCCCCGGTCTCCGAACCCCGGCCCGTCCGCTCCCCGGTCTCCGACGCCCGGCCCCCGGCTGCCCGCTGCCCTAGTTGCCCGTGAGGGGACACCTGGGCTGGAGGGAGCCCGCTGGCTGTTCTACACCTCGGGCACCACCGCGGAGCCCAAGGGGGCATTGCACAGCGACCACACGATCATGTCGGTGGCGAAGGGCATGGCGGACTGCCTCGGCTTCGGTCCCGACGACAGGAACGCCCTGGTCTTCCCCTTCACGCATATCGCTGGACCTATATGGCTCTTCACCAGCCTTCTCACAGGCGGGTCGAACATCATCATGGAGCGTTTCGATCCCGATGGCGCTCCTCGGGTCCTGGCACGTGAGGGGGTGACGATGGCCGGCTCCGGCACGGCCTTCCACCAGGCCTACCTCGCCGCACAGGCGGCCAGTCCCGCCGGGCGCATCTTCGAGCATCTGAGGGCCTGTCCAGGTGGTGGTGCACCGAAGCCTCCGAGGCTTCATTACCAGGTGAAGGAGGAGCTGGGCGGCCTGGGGGTGCTCTCGGGCTGGGGACTTACCGAGGCTCCTATCCTCACCATGGGTCGCCACGACGATCCCGACGAGAAACTGGCCAGTACCGAAGGTCGGCCTATGCCTGGGGTCGAGCTGCGGGTGGTGCTGAACGACGGCAGCACTGCGAAGCCCGGAGAGGAGGGAGAGCTAAGGGCGAAGGCGCCTCAGCTCATGCTCGGTTACCTGGATCACAGCCTGGATGCCGACGCCTTCGACGGCGACGGATTCTTCCGTACCGGTGACCTCGGTGTCCTGGACGAAGATGGTTACGTAGTCGTGACCGGGAGGCTGAAGGACGTGATCATAAGGAACGGCGAGAACATCTCGGCCAAGGAGGTCGAGGATCTGCTCTTCGACCACCCCTCCATAGCCGACGTGGCGGTGGTGGGGATGCCCGATGCCCGCACCGGCGAGCGCGCGTGTGCCGTGGTGGTCATGGCTGGCGGTGCAGCTCCTCTAGGGCTGGAGGAGATCCGTGACTACCTGAGCTCGAAGGGTCTTCGCCTCCAGGCCATACCCGAGCAGGTCGAGCACCTCGATGCCCTGCCGAGGAACCCCGCAGGCAAGGTGCTGAAGCACGAGCTGCGGAGCCGCTACAGCGCGAGCGCAGCCCCGGGCACACCCTCTCCGGGCACCCCGCAACCAGCCACGGGATCCTCGGGCGTGTCCACCTCCACGACGTCGCCTTCTGGCTCGGCGGGGATGACGGGCAGGTTCGTCTCGGTGGTGGCGGTGGTGACGGGGGCTGCGTCTGGTATCGGGAGGGCCACTGCAGCGCGCCTTCATGCCGAGGGAGCCTCAGTCGCCTGCCTGGATCTGTCCGAAGAAGGTCTTTCCGAGACCCTGTCTGGCATATCAGATGCCTCCGCTGGTGACTACGGGGAGGCCTCGAAGAGGCTGCTGGCCATCCGGTGCGACGTCTCTGACGAGCGCTCGGTCTCGGAAGCGGTCGAGTCCGCCCGTGCTCAGCTGGGACGTCCTTCGGTGGTATGCAACGTGGCGGGGATCGGTGGATTCGATAACTCCACCGAGCTCTCACTGGAGCGCTGGGAGAAGGTGATCGGCGTGAACCTGACCGGTACCTTCCTGGTATGCCGAGCCTGCCTGCCATACCTGCTCGACGGTGGCGGGGCGATAGTGAACGTGGCATCGACCGCGGGTCTCATGGGCCAGGCCTACTCGGCTGCATACTGCGCGTCGAAGGGGGGGGTGGTGATGCTGACCAAGGCGCTCGCAGTGGAGTACGTCGGCAGGGGCGTCCGGGTGAACGCGGTGTCTCCGGGCGGGGTGGACACGCCACTGCTGGGGTCCTTCGGGCTTCCGGCAGACGCCGATGGGAAGCACCTCTACAGGCTGATGAGCCCGATGGGCTACGCCACGCCTGACCAGATCGCCGCCGCGATAGCCTTCCTCGCCTCCGAGGAGTCGGGGTACACGACCGGTAGCGTGTTGGCAGTGGACGGCGGCCTGACTGCATAGCCAGTCATCTGGCCACCTGGCCATCGAAGCAGGAAGGCAATGGCCGGTGCCGGCCTCAGGAGAGCCTCTCGACGACCATGGCCATTCCCTGCCCACCCCCGATGCACATGGTCTCGAGGCCGAAGGTCTTGTCCTCGTCGGCCAGCGCGTGCAGGAGCGTCGTCATGATCCTCGCTCCTGTCATCCCGAAGGGATGCCCCAGGGCTATGGCACCGCCCTTCACGTTCAGCTTCTCCCATGGGACGCCGAGGTGACGAGCCGAGGGGATCACCTGGGCTGCAAACGCCTCGTTGATCTCCACCAGGTCGATGTCGTCTATGGACATCCCGGCGCGCCGGAGTGCCTGGCGGCTGGCCTCCACCGGGCCGAGGCCCATGATCTCGGGGTTCAGCGCGCTGACACCGCTCGACACCACGCGAGCCAGTGGGGCGATGCCCAGCTGGGAGGCCATGGTGTCCGACATGACGACCACAGCTGCCGCTCCGTCGTTCAGCGGACAGGCGTTGCCGGCGGTGACGGTGCCTCCCTCGCGGAATGCAGGCTTCAGCTGGGAGAGCCCCTCGACGGTGGTGTCGGGGCGCGGGCCGTCGTCCTTGGAGACCACCGCGCCGCCTGGCGTGGTGACTGGGACGATCTCATGCTCGAAGAAGCCGTTGGCCTGGGACTCCACTGCCCGGTTCTGGGAGAGGCAGGCGAACTCGTCCATCTCCGAGCGGCTCACGCACTCGGCCTCGGCGACGTTCTCGGCTGTCTGGCCCATGGCTATGTAGATGTCGGGGAGACCTGGCGCGGGAGACCAGGGATCGGTCACGGCGGGAGCCCTGGCTGCAGTCCGTGCCTCGGCATCTCCAAAGGCAGGATTGTGGGGACCCACGTCTGCCGCACCGTGGCCGTAGCGACTGACCGTCTCGACTCCTGCCGCGATGAAGACATCACCTTCCCCGGCCCGTATGGCATGTGCTGCCATCCGGATCGCCTGGAGGGAGGAGGAGCAGTAGCGGTTCACCGTAACGCCTGGTGCGTCGATGCCGGCGAGCAGGGCCGCCACTCGGGCCATGTTGTAACCGGATTCGCCTGCAGGCTGGGCACATCCGAGGATTACGTCCTCCACCATGGAGGCATCGAGGTCGGGAAGCTGGTCGAGCACCGACCGGATCACCAGGGCGGTCAGGTCGTCGGGTCTGGAGTCGACGAGGGATCCCTTCATCGCTCGTCCGATCGGCGTACGGGCTGTGGCTGCTATCACTGCCTCTGGCACGGGGGCTCCTTAGTGGTAGTTGGCGTTCTGGAACACCGCCCAGTATCGCTGCGTCTGGCACGGGGGCTCCTTGGGCGCTGGGAGCCGCATATAGGTTACCGACCTTATAGTCCATACGCAGATCCGGTGGCTTGCGAGAGGCTGGCGGGCCTTGGTGGCCGAGGATGTCGCTGTCCTAGCTGGTAGGCAGCACGGCGATCGGCTGGGCTGCGTTTGCGCTCGGAGGCGCTGGCGGGGGAGGCTGGTCGGTCATGGCTGACGCGCGCGACACGGTTGGAGGCTATGGCCCTCCCGAGGGTTCTGGCCCGTTGGCGAGCCCTGGGGTTCCCCCGCGGGTGGCCCCGGCGCCACCCGCCCCGGGTGGGCTGCGTATCGCCTTCCTGGTCTACAGGGGAAACCCGAGGTGCGGCGGCCAGGGTGTCTACACGAGGCACCTTGCCAGGGAGCTGGTGGCACTGGGGCACTCAGTGGAGGTCTTCGCCGGCCAGCCGTGGCCGGTGCTGGACGAGGGGGTGGGGTTCACCCCGGTGCCCAGCCTGGACCTGTACAGGGAACCAGATCCCTTCCGGGTCCCGCGCCCGAGCGAGTTCCGGTCCAGGGAGGACATATACGAGTTCGCGGTCATGTGCTCGGCAGGGTTCCCCGAGCCGCGCACCTTCTCCCTACGCGCCAGACGCCTCCTGCGGGAACGGATGGATGAGTTCGACCTGGTCCACGACAACCAGTGCCTGGGATCTGGGCTGCTCGGAATGCTGAGTGACGGCTGGCCGATGCTCGCCACCCTCCACCACCCGATAACGGTGGACAGGGAGCTGGCCCTGGCTCATGCAGGCGGCCCCTGGAAGCGCTTCACCACCCGCCGGTGGTTCGGCTTTCTCGGCATGCAGGCCCGTGTAGCGAGGAAGCTGCCGCGCATCGTGACCGTATCTGAGTCCTCCAAGAAGGACATCGCTGCCCAGATGGGCGTCGATCCGGAGCGGATGACGGTGGTGCCGGTGGGCGTGGACCACACCGTCTTCCGGCCGCGGCCAGATATCCAGCAGGTAAAGGGCCGGATAATGGTGACCTCCTCGAGCGACGTGCCGATGAAGGGGCTGGTTCCCCTCCTGAAGGCAGTCGAGATACTGCGGGCAGGGCGCGAGCTGGAACTGGTGGTCATCGGCCGTCCCCAGCCCGGAGGGAGGGTCGCCCGCACCATCGAGCGCCTGGGCCTCGCGCCGGTGGTCCGCTGCGTGAGCGGGGTGAGCGACGACGAGCTCGCGTGCCTCTACGGCGAAGCCGAGGTGGCCGTGGTCCCCTCCCTCTACGAAGGATTCTCCCTCCCCGCCATCGAGGCGATGGCCTGTGGTGTCCCGGTGGTGGCCACCACCGGGGGAGCCCTACCGGAGGTGGTGGGCACCGACGGGGAGACCGGGCTGCTGGTGTCACCCGATGACCCCGGTGCCCTGGCCAGAGCGATCGGGCGAGTGCTGGACGATCCGGCCCTCGGAGCGAGGCTCGGCGCGGGCGGTCGGAGCCGGGTTCTCGGTCTCTACACCTGGCAGGCGACCGCGCGTGGTACCGCGGAGATCTACGAGTCCATATTGGCCGGGCGGGCGATGCCTGCCGCGACGGCTGCATTCGTGGCATCAGGAGGCCACGCGTGCTGACGGTCGACTACGCGCGCCTGGGTCTGCGTCCAGGCGAGCGCCTGCTGGATCTCGGCTGCGGCGGTGGTCGGCATGCCTACCAGGCGGTGCGCCTGGGAGCGAGGGTCGTGGCCCTGGACGCAGGCGAGTCGGAGGTGTCCCAGGTACGGGCCACATTCGGCGCGATGGCTCTGGCAGGAGAGGTGTCTTCGAAGGACGAGGCCTCTGTGGTGCAGGGAGACGCCCTCGCGCTTCCCTTCGCCGAGGGCTCCTTCGATCGGGTGATCGCCTCGGAGGTGCTCGAGCACATACCCGACGACCGATCTGCGATGGCCGAGCTGGCCCGCGTGCTGCGGCCAGGAGGGACCATGGCGGTCACCGTGCCGAGGCTAGGACCCGAAGCCGTGAACTGGGCGCTGTCTGACGAGTACCACTCGGTCCCCGGAGGCCATGTGCGGATCTACAGGCGCTCCACCCTGCTCAGCCGTCTCGGGAAGGCAGGCCTGCGGCCAGTCGCCAGCCACCATGCGCACGCGCTGCACTCGCCCTACTGGTGGCTCCGCTGCCTCGTCGGCCCTGCTCGCGAAGACCATCCTGTCGTGCGCGCCTACCATCGACTCCTGGTCTGGGACATAGTGAAGGCGCCAGCCCTCACCCGGACCACCGAGAGGATGTTGAATCCCCTACTCGGCAAGAGCTACGTCGTCTACCTGGAGAAGCCGGCATGAGCACCACTGACGAAGCGTTGGCCCTCGCGTCCGCTGCAGCCGTCCGTGCTTCGGATGGGCCGGCCGGAGCCTCACCTGCTCTGGGGGCCCAGATGCCACTCACCCCCGGGGGATTCACCCTGCCGGACCTTCCTGGCGTCCTGTCCTCGGTTGAGGTGCTGCTCACAGCCGAGTCGGTCGCCGAGCTGCAGCTCCCCGACGGCATGATCCCCTGGTTCCCGGGCGGTCACTGTGATCCCTGGAACCATGTGGAGGCAGCCATGGCGCTCACGGTGGCCGGATTCCGCTCCGAGGCCCTCAGTGCCTACCAGTGGCTCCTCGACACCCAGCTTCCCGAAGGTGCCTGGTTCAACTACTACCTGCCTGGCTCGGGGATCGAGGATGCGCGTCTCGACACGAACGTCTGCGCCTACATCGCCACCGGGGCCTGGCACCACTATGTCTGCACCGCGGACAGGAGAGTGCTGGAAGAGATGTGGTCGGCCGTGGAGCGGGCGGTGTCCTTCGTCCTTGGCTACCAGCTCGCGGGCGGTGAGGTGACCTGGTCGGTGGACCCCGACGGTCGCCGGGGCAGGTATGCACTTCTCACCGGCTCCTCCTCGATCCATCATGCCCTACGCTGCGCGGTCGCGTGCGCGGAGGCTCTCGGCATCGAGCGGCCCGAATGGGAGCTGGCGGCAGCCAGGCTCGGAAGGGCAGTCTCTCGCTCCCCTCAGGCCTTCGAGCCGAAGGACGAGTTCGCGATGGACTGGTACTACCCGGTGCTCACCGGAGCTCTGACCGGCCGGGAAGCCGACGAGCGCATCGACAAGGGCTGGAGCACCTTCGTAATGGATGGCCTAGGCGTCAGGTGCGTGTCGACCGGTCCATGGGTGACCGCTGCTGAGACCGCAGAGTGCGCGATCGCCCTCCAGGGCCTCGGCAGGCGCGCCGAGGCCCTGGATCTGCTGGCCTGGTCCCAGGGCCTCAGACGTCCGGATGGCTCCTACTACACCGGGATCGTCTACCCAGAACAGGTGACCTTCCCCGCAGGTGAGTCGACCAGCTACTCTGCCGCGGCCATAGTCCTCGCGGCTGACGCCCTCAGCGATGCCTCGCCAGCAGCAGGCATCTTTCGCGGCGAGTACCTACCGGGCTGGGCTGGAGGCTGAGCTAGCTCACCTGCTGCAGCCGGGCTGGGCTGGAGGCTGATCCGTTCAGCTCGCCTGCCGCACCCGCCGCAGCAGCCTGAGCGATCCCTGGCAGCCGTCTTCTACGAACTGGCCCGAGGCGAGCGCAGCTCTCCAGATGTCATAGGGGGGGCGGCCGCCGTCACTGGGGTTCTCGAACACGTCGTGAATGGCCAGCCAGCCGCCTGGAGCCACCTTCGGTGCCCATCCACGGTAGTCCGCCCAGGCTGGCTCCTCGCCGTGGCCGCCGTCTATGAAACAGAAGTCGACCGGAAACCCCCAGTGGGCAGCCACTGATTCAGATCTGCCCACGATCCCGACGACTGACTCTCCTAGACCTGCACTCTCGACCGATCTACGCCATGGGCCGAGGGTGTCGATCATGCCCGTAGTCGGGTCGACCACCTCGGGATCGTGGTGCTCCCATCCTGGCTGGTTCTCCTCGGAACCATGGTGATGGTCAATGCTGAAGAGCAGGGCGCCGGTAGCCTCGGCAGCTGCGCCGAGGTAGATGGTGGACTTGCCGCACCAGGCGCCTATCTCCACGAAGGTCGCGCCCGGGGGTTCGACGCGGTTCGAGACGGGAATATGAGGGGCCCCGCTCCCGGGCCACCCGCTCCCGGGCCACCCGCTCCCGGGCCACCCGCTCCCGGGCCGCCCGCTCCCGGGCCACCCGCTCCCGGGCCACCCGCTCCCGGGCCACCCGCTCCCGGGCCGCTCGCGCCCCGCCCGCATGGCCGCTTCCATTAGGGCGATACCCTCGTCAGCGGGCATGAAGCCCTTGGTGGCGACGGCCAGCTCCACCAGGGTGTCGATACGTCGCTCGAGTCTCTCGGCGTCCGGGGTGGTCATCGTCAGAAGGGCTGGAGCGCGCTGTCCTACCGGGGAGTGCCCGGTGCGCTCCCCCGCGCCTGGGGCGATGTCGCGGGTGAGGTGGGCTCAACGCCCGGTACGCCAGCCGGCACGAGCGTTACCGGAGCCGGGTGACCGTACATGAGGCCGGTCATGGCATCTGCAGGAAGAGCCCTTCCGAAGAGGAAGCCCTGGACCACATCGCAGCCGAGCTCCGAGAGCACGTGTAGCTGTGCAGCGCGTTCCACTCCCTCGGCTATCACGCTGAGCCCGAGGTCATGGGCCAGCTTCACCACCGCGCTCACTATCGCCCTGTCGTCGTCGTCACGGTCGATGCCAGAGACGAATGACTGGTCCACCTTTATGGAGCTGACGGGGAAGCGCTTCAGGTAGCTGAGGGAGGAGTATCCGGTGCCGAAGTCGTCTATGCCTATGTGGATCCCGAGGCTGTCGAGCTGGCCGAGGACATCGATTGCCTGAGCGGTGTCGTGCATCAGGGTGGTCTCGGTCACCTCTAGAGCTATGTTCACCTGCCTGGGTCCGTCGTGTGGAGGTCTGGAGGGTAGGAGCGAGCGGACCCTGTCGACGAGGTCCGGGTCGCGCAGCTGGTGGGGGGACAGGTTCACCGAGAGATCGAGGGTCTGGCCGGCAGGCAGCCTCCCCTCCCATTCGGCAGCCTGGCGAAAGGACTCCTCCATGACCCAGTTCCCGAGGGCGAAGATGAGGCCGGAGTCCTCTGCTACAGGTATGAAGGAGTCGGGCAGGATGAAGCCGTGCTCGGGATGCTGCCAGCGCACCAGGGCCTCCATGCCTACCAGCCGCCTGCTGGTGCAGCCGACCAGGGGCTGGTAGTAGACGCGTAGCTCGCCTGCGTCCATGGCCTTCCTGAGGGCGGCCTCGATCTGCATGCGGCCTACGGCACGCGCCCTGGTGGCCTCGTCGAACACCTCGTAGCGACCCCGGCCGCGGGCCTTTGCCTCCGAGGTGGCCGCGGCTGCGTCGCGTATGAGATCCTCCGGCTCGGAGAGGCGGCTGAGGGCCAGCGCGACCCCTATGGACGCGGTGAAGGTGAAGCTGCGGCCCGCGACCTCCATCGGCTCGGCCAGGGCAGCCAGGACCCGGTCCGCTATGACTGGTACGTCCCGCGGATCTCTGGATACCTCGCAGAGGAGGACGAACTCGTCACCGCCGAAGCGGGCCACGGTGTCCCCGGGCCTGAGGGCACTTCGCATCCGCTCGGCCACCTCCCGAAGCAGCCGGTCACCGACGGAGTGCCCGAGGGAGTCGTTCACCACCTTGAACCTGTCGAGGTCGCAGAACATCACTGCTACCCGGTCTCCCGATCTGCTGGTGCGCGCGAGGGCCTGTCTCACCCTGTCTACGAAGAGCAGCCGGTTCGGCAGTCCGGTAAGCGTGTCGTGGAGAGACTGGTAGGTGATCTCCCGCTCGACCCGCTCGGCCTCTCGACGGTCGGTCACGTCGTAGGCGAGCAACTGGATCACCGTCTCGCCGCGCCAGGCCGTCGCGAGGGCCAGCATCTCGACCTCCACGACCCGGTCCTCTGCTCCGCTCAGCCGGATGCCGAGGCATTCGGTGTGCTCGTCGCCAGGTCCCAGAGCCGCCAGCCAGGACTCTACCGCGGCTATGTCGTCGGGGTGCACGAAGTCCACCACCGCTCTGCCCACGATTTCGTCGGTGCAGGCGGCACCGAGCAGATTCGCAGACGCGGGGTTAGCCTCTGTCACCTTCCCGTCCCGGATCACCAGGATTGCCGTACGGGTCAGCGCGACCGTCCGGCGAGACAGGTCTGCCGAGCAGGACACGCAGGCATCTGCCTGGTCACGATCCTCTCCGGCCGTGGCCTTGTCCGAGCTGCTCATCGCCTGGTCGCCCCCGGCTTTCCCTGGCTTTCCGGTGCTACCGTTCATCTCTGGGTTCCCCTGGCTTTCCGGCACGGACCCCTAACCCTACCCCTTGGCTATCTGGAGTGACCACGGACACCGGCAGCTCCTCTGTCCGGGGAGGTGCCCAGGGGACCATCATAAGGCTTTCCCGGCCGCCCGCTCTGTGGCCCGTGCGAGGCAGCTGGCGGCGCTGGAGGATATCCGCGCCCCGAAGGCGGCGTTGACGCCGAGGCGCTCTGCCACCTGGTCGACGGTGCGCTGGCCGCTGGGGAGGGGATGCTCTTTCAGGAAGGACTGGATCTGGCTGGCCAGATCCCGGTCGTATGCGAGCAGGCGCAGACCGCCGAGCATGCGGGGGAGGATATTGGCCGGGAAGCGGCCGGCCAGCTCCTCGAAGCGGTCTCTCAGCTGTTCCCAGACCACCGCACCACAGGCGCGGTTGGCCAGGAGGAGCTGGATGACGAAGGGTGCGTTCTGCGTGCGGATCTCCGTGGCTGCCAGGTCGAAGGCACGCATGGCGAGTGAGGGATCCTCGAATGCTGCCAGCGCGTAGAGATAGCGCATCTCGACCTGAGGCGTGGGGGCACCACGTTGCCTGTCGAGGAAGTAGTCGAACTGGGCAGCACCTCCGGTAGCGGCCACGACCCCCAGGACACCGGACGCGAGGTTCGGGTCGAGCGGGGCGCCCCCCGACTCGTCGGCTTCCTGGAGCTGAGCGCAGCGCTTCCGGACCAGGGGATCACGCCCGATGGTGCCGAGGGTGCTCACCAGGGTAGAGCGAAGGCTGCCGATCCGCTCGTCCTCTCCCGCTACAGCCTCGAAGCCTCTGATGGCCAGCACCGGGTTAAGGATTTCCCTGGTGTAGGCAGCCAGATACTCGCGCGCCTCTTCGGGCAGGACATGATCGAGCAGGGACGCTGCCCCAGCCACCAGAGACCACAGCTCGGGGTCACCCTCGGGGTCGACAGTGCCTGCCAGGGCCAGGAAGTCGTCGAGCTCGTATCGCCCGGCTATAACGCCTGCCCAGGTGTCGCCTAGTAGGTTGAACTGCTCCAGCACGTCCAGCTCGCCGAACCTGGCCCTCATGTGGCCGAGAAGCCCCCTCGGGTAGCCCACACGGTAGAAGCCTGCGCCGTGGGCGTTCACCACGACCACCTCGGAGTCCCCGGCCCCTAGTGAGAGATGCGCGGCTTCGAGCAGATGGCGGTCAGGTTCCGGGTCGCCGCCCAGCCGGCGGGTCATGAGCGGGATGACCCAGCGGTCCCCGATGGCGCTATCGCCCTCGGGGGGCCCGTAGCTGAATGGCGCCTGGGTCAGTCGCAGCTCCGAAGGAGTCTGCTCGAGCTCCACCAGAGGGAAGCCGCCCTGACGGATCCAGGTATCCATCATCTGGCCCACCGGCTCCCCGGAGGCTTCCGCGAGGGCAGACCACAGGTCCTCGGTGTCGGTGTTCGAGAACCGGTGCGACGACAGGTACCGACGTATCCCCTCACGGAACACGTCTGTACCCAGGTAGAGCTGGAGCATCCTGAGGACGCTGCCACCCTTTTGGTAGGTGAGGACGTCGAACATGCCTTGGGCCTCCTCGGGAGGCCCGACGGGGTACTCGACCGGGCGGGTGGAGTGCAGGGAGTCGGTGTCCATGGCGCTCTCCCGTTCGACCCCGAAGCTTGTCCAGCGCTTCCACTCCGGGCGGAAATGGTCCACGCAGAGCAGTTCCATGAGCGTCGCGAAGGCCTCGTTCAGCCATATGCCGTTCCACCAGCGCATGGTTACGAGGTCCCCGAACCACATGTGGGCGATCTCGTGTGAGATGACGTCGGCGACACGCTCGAGCTCCAGGCGCGACGCGTTGGCAGGGTCGACCAGCAGGACCGATTCCCGGAAGGTCACGCAGCCCAGGTTCTCCATGGCCCCGAAGGCGAAGTCCGGTATGGCCAGCAGGTCCAGCTTCTCTGCTGGGTAGGGGATCCCGAAGAACTCTGTGAAGAACCTGAGGGCATGGGCTGCCACCTCGTGAGCGAACGAGGTCAGATGATCCTTCCCCGGCACGTGGACCACGCGCACCGGGACGCCGTCCACGTCTTCGGCTTCGCTGGCCTCCAGGGGTCCCACCACGAAGGCCACCAGGTAGGTCGACATCGGGATGGTCGTAGCGAAGCGGGTGAGCCTGGAACCGTTGTCCAGTACCTCCTCGGATATGACCGGGCTGTTCGAGAAGCCCGAAAGGCCTGCTGGCACCTCCAGCGTGATCGAGAAGGTGGCCTTCAGGTCGGGTTCGTCGAAGCAGGGGAAGGCCCGCCGTGCGTCGGTGGCCTCGAACTGGGTGGTCGCTATGGTCCTCGTGGAGCCGGCGTCGTCGAGGAAAGTGGAGCGGTAGAAACCGTGCAGCCGGTCGTTCAGGGTTCCGCTGAAGGTCATCGACACCTCGATCTCGCCCTCTACGGGATCGCCTGGCAGCTCCAGGTGCAGGCGTTCGGCCTCGGGTTCGAGTCGCACCACGGCCTCCCCGGTGCGGTCACCGGCCACCACGGTCGCAGAGTGGATGTCCAGCTCCATGGCGTTCATGACGACCTCGCGCGTCGGTGCGGTAGCGACTGCCGAGATGGTCACCTGGCCCCTGAAGGTCGCGGTGGCAAGATCCGGAGCCAGCAGGATGTCGTAGTGCCTCGGAAGGAGTGTCCTCTCCAGCCGGTGGGCCAACGACGGGTCCGCGGTCTTCTCACCTCCTCGGGCATCTGGTCTCTGGGCACCTCCAGTAGACATCGCCTCGCCGGTGTCACCGGTCTGATGTGGCGGCTGGCCAGCTCGGTCTGGCCGCACCTCGGGGTCGCGCTCGTCACTCTCCATCCCCGCGAGGCTACTGGCTGCCAGGCTGCTGCGGGCCTGGTTGCCAGCTCGGCGACGATCCAACCGCCCACGCGGGCCGCGACCTTGACATCCTCTCCGGCCCGAAGGCCGGGGCACTGCGCCGCGCTTTTGGTAGCTAAGGTGCCAGGGTGGACAAGAAATACGACGTGGTCGCCCTGGGAAACGCCTTGCTTGATGTAATGGCCGATGTGGAGGACAGCCACCTCGCCTCCATGGGGTTGGCGAAGGCGAGCATGTCGCTGGTGGACGTCGAGCGCGCTGCTTCCATTCAGACCGGCCTCACCCCGCGCCAGCACGTGAGCGGGGGATCTGCCGCTAACACCGTGGTGGGCATCGCCGCCCTCGGTGGTAGGGCCGCCTACATCGGAAAGCTCGGGGCAGACGAGCTCGGGGAGCTCTTTGCTGCAGACATCACTGCGGCCGGAGTCGCCTTCCATCCCGGCTCGTCTGGCGCTGTAGCTGCTCGGGGCGACCGCGGATCCCACCAGGACCTACCGACTGGCAGGTGCATAGTCATGGTGACCCCCGACGGGGAGCGGACCATGGCCACCTGCCTGGGTGCAGCCGGTGGACTCGCACCGGGGGATCTCGATGAGGAGTTGATCGCCCTCTCGGAGGTCGTCTACCTGGAGGGTTACCTCTGGGATCTGGAGCCTGCCAAGCTCGCCATGCGCCAAGCAATCGACGTCGCGCACGAGGCCGACGCGCTGGTGGCCTTCAGCGCCTCTGACATGTTCTGCGTAGAACGTCACCGGGAGGAGTTCCTCGCCCTGCTGGACGGCGAGGTGGACCTGCTCTTCGCGAACGAGGCGGAGGCGATGGCCCTCCTCCTAGGCCACGAATCCGCTCGCGACGGCGCAGGGGATAGCGCTGGCGAGTCGGGGGGTGCTGGCGAGTCGGGGGGTGCTGGCGAGTCGGGGGGTGCTGGCGATTCGGGGGGTGCTGGCGATTCGGGGGGTGCTGGCGAGTCGGGGGGCCCTGGCGATTCGGGGCTTGGCCAGGTTCTCGAAACGCTGGGGGAGATGGGTGTGCTGGCGGCGGTGACCAGGGGTGCCGAGGGGTCGGATATCGTCACGCCGAGCGGGATCGTCCACGTAGATGCGGTACCCGTCGCTGAGCTGGTGGACACCACTGGTGCCGGGGACCTCTACGCAGCAGGGTTCCTCTTCGGGCTGACGCATGGATACGACCCGGAGAGCAGCGGGCGCCTGGGCAGCCTCTGCGCCGCGGAGGCAGTCAGCCACTATGGAGCCAGGCCCGCGACCGACCTCAGCGAGCTGGCCGAACAGGCTGGTTTCGCTCCGGGTGGAGCTGATCGGACAGTTAGGCTCTGGCATGGCTGAGCGACCAACGAAGGTGGATAACCCGTGGCTGGACCGCCGCGTCATCTGCTACGCGCACCAGGGCGGCGCCTGGGAGGCACCTTCATCGACGCTCTATGCGATCTCGAAGGCGATCGAGGCGGGAGCCACCGGCATCGAGCTCGATGTCCACGCGACCGCAGACGGTCGCCTGGTGGTCTCCCACGACGAGACCGTGGATCGCACCACCAACGGCAGGGGCCGCATCAGCGAGATGACCCTGGACGAGCTCAGCAGACTCGACAACGCATACTGGTTCGTCCCAGGCGCAGATGTCACCCCTGGCCTGGCCGACAGCGACTACCCGTTCCGAGGGCTCGCACCGAGAGACCGGCGCTTCGCGGTGGCGACCCTTGACGAGGTGCTGGAGCTCCTGAGCGACTACCCGCGCATAGCGGTGAACCTGGACATAAAGCAGACGGCTCCCGCAGTGGAGCCATATGAGGAGAAGCTGGCAACCCTTCTGTCCCGCTACGGGAGGAGTGACTCGGCGATAGTGGCCTCCTTCCTCGACCCAGCTACGGAGGCCTTCAGCCGATATGCGCCCCATGTCGGCACCTCAGCGGGGACTCTGGCGGTCGGGGAGTTCTGGAGGGCCCTGCACGACGGCCGTGAGCCTGCGCCGATGCGGCACGTCTCCCTCCAGGTTCCCCTAGCCGTCGGGGACATCGTGGTGGTCGACGACAGCTTCGTCGCAGCCGCCCACCAGCGCCTCATGGCCGTTCACGTCTGGACCATCGACGATGAGGACCAGATGCGCCGTCTGGTGGGCATGGGCGTTGACGGGATCATCACCGACCTGCCAACGACGCTGGTGAAGGTGCTCGAAAGCATGGGTGCCACCTGGGTGCCGTGACCACGCGCGACATCCCTGGCTCCGAGGGAGCGAGATCGGAGACCTGCGCTGCTGGGTGACCGGTCGCGCTGCGAGCCGACCTACTCGCTGAGCGTACACGTCTAATACACGTGTCGTGTATGCTAGGTGTATGGTGCGGCTTCGGACCAACATCGAGATAGAGGAGACCTACCTCCGCGCTGTCATGGACCGTTACGGTCTGCACACGAAGACGGAGGCTGTCGATATGGCCCTTCGCCGCCTAGCGGGCCTGCCCATGAGCCGCGAGGAAGCCCTCGCCATGCGTGGGGCCGACGCCATCGGGGAGGTGCCGGTCGACACCGGTTCCGCTAGCGTTCGATGATCCTGGCCGACAGCTCGGCATGGATCGAGTACGACCGGGCGACAGGCAGCCCGGTGGACGGCAGGGTGTCCGAGCTCATCGCCGAGGACGGCCCATTGGCGACTACCGAGCTGGTGATGATGGAGGTACTGGCAGCGGCCAGGACGGACGGCAGGGAAGAGGACTTGCGTAGGTTGCTCCTGAGATTCCACCTGCTTCCGTTCGACGTGGCGGCAGACTTCGAAACAGCGGCCCGCATCTACCGCCTGTGCAGGCGTGTCGGAATCACGCCGCGAGGCCTGATCGACTGCATGATCGCGTCGGTCGCGCTCCGGAACCGTGCCACGTTACTTGCCCACGACGCCGACCTTGCGCGAGTGGGCGAGGTGGTAGGCATCGCGATGGATCCCGCGTCGATCAACTTCTAGAGGTGAGCGAGTCCCCGCCATAGGCGCCCACCATGACTGGTGCTGCCGGTAGGTCGGGGCAACGGCTAGCCGCTAGCCGCGGCCGCAGTTCGGCTTCTTGCCGTGATTGGCCTTCTTCTTGGTGCGGAGCTTCCGCTTGTTGGTCCGCTTGGACATGGTCGGTGACCCTAGCACGGACGGCCAGCCGGGTGCCCGCAGGTTCAGCTAGCCTCTGGCCGGTGGAGCGACTTGGGATAGTGGGCTTGCCGAACTCCGGGAAGACCTCACTGTTCAACGCGCTGACCGGCGCAGCAGCACCCGTGGCTCCTCATCCCTTCACCACCACCGAGTCATCGGTGGGGTCGGCGCCGCTGCCGGATGCACGACTCGATGCCCTGGCCGCCATGAGCTCGAGCCGCCGGGTAGTCCACGCGACCGTCGAGCTGGTCGACATAGCCGGTCTGGTGGCCGGAGCGTCCTCGGGCGAGGGCCTGGGCAATCGCTTCCTCGCGGGCATACGCGAGGTGGACGCACTCTGCCTGGTGCTTCGCGCCTTCGAAGACGAGCAGGTGCCCGGCGAGACCGATCCCCTGGAGGCCCTGTCGGTGCTGGAACTGGAGCTGGTGCTCGCGGATCTGGCCTCCCTGGAGTCTCAGCTCGACAGGCGCCGAAAGGCCTCCCGTGTTGCCAAGGGCGATCGTGGGGCGGCGGAGCTGCTGTCCGGGATGGAGGCGGCCCACGCGGAGCTCTCGGCAGGGATTCCCCTCTACCGCTCAACGCTGCCAGCCGAAGTGCGCAGCCGGCTGGCGGAGCTCTTCCTCCTTACGAACCGGCCGGTCGTGGCGGTGGTGAACATGGGGGAGGACCAGCTCGAAGCGCCGGACAAGGTGCTCGACCCCGTCACGGGCGCCCTCGGTGATCACGGCGATGTTCTAGGGGTGTGCATCCAGCTGGAGGCCGAGGCAGCGCGGCTCGATGCCAAGGAGCGCCTGGAGCTGCTCGATGGGCTGGGTCTGGGCGAGGGGGCCCTTCCGAGGGTGGCACGAGCTGCATACCATGTGATCGGCCGTCGGACCTTCTTCACCACTGGCGACAAGGAGTCACGGGCATGGAGCTTCAGGGCCGGTGCCAGCGCACCGGAGTGTGCCGGGGTGATCCACTCCGACCTACAGCGGGGCTTCATCCGAGCCGAGGTCATAGCCACCGAGGCGCTTCTAGAGCTCGGGTCCTGGTCGGCGGCGAAGGCCGCGGGGCGCATAAGGCTGGAGGGAAAGGACTACCAGGTGGCTGACGGTGACGTGCTGGAGATCCGGTTCAACGTATGAGCAGCAGGTCGGGCCGGATGCGCTCGGTGTCCCCCTGGCGCCCGCTGCCGGTGAGGAGGTGAGCCCCCTGGCGCCCGCTGCCGGTGAGGAGGTGAGCCCACTGGGATTTTCGTCATGGCCTCTGGTGGCGCAGATGACCGGCGGGACAGGGAAACCGGAGGGCTGGTAGATGCCGTGGTGGCTTCTCCGGGACGGGGAGGTGCTGGCCTCGGCAGAGGTGGCCACGACCCTTGCCCAGCGCTCGCGCGGGCTGCTCGGGCGCGACGGCTACGAGGGAGCCTTCATAATGCCCCATACGCGCGCGATCCATTCCATCGGGATGCGTTTTGCTCTGGACGTGGCCTTCCTCGACGGTGAGCTGAAGGTGCTCGACACAGCGCGGGTACCACCATGGCGTATGAGCCTGCCCCGCCATCACGGACGGGTGGTGCTGGAGGCCGAGGCCGGCGCCTTCGAGCGATGGCGATTGAAAGCCGGCGACCGCCTGGAGCTGAGGCAGTCCCGTTGACCAGAAGCGCCCCGCCGGTCCCTGAGTCCAGCCATGGGGAGGAGCTCGGCACGGTGGGACCGCACCCTGCAGGAGCCGCCGGCGCAGCCGGGGCTGGCGCTGGGGCTGACGGTCACGGTGGGTCCGGCGCAGCCGGTGGACATGATACTCAGGCCCCGGGGCGGCTGGTGCTGGTGGCTACGCCAATCGGGAACCTGTCGGACCTGAGCGAGCGCGCCCGGGACACCCTGGCCGCTGGGGACGTCATATATTGCGAGGACACCAGGCGCACTAGGGCTCTGCTGTCCCACTGTGGGATAACCGGTAAACCACTGGTGCGTCTCGACGCGAACGTCGAGGCCAGGCGCGCCAAGGAGCTGATCGGACGGGTGCGGGGCGGCCAACTCGTCGTACTGGTCAGCGACGCGGGGATGCCCGGCATCTCGGATCCAGGGGAGCGCCTGGTGTCAGCGGCGGCCAGGGACGGGATCACGGTGGACGTGGTCCCAGGGCCGAATGCAGCACTCAGCGCACTGGTGTTGAGCGGCCTGCCTGCCGACCGGTTCTGCTTCGAGGGTTTCCTCCCCCGCCGGGGGGCCGAGCGCCGCCGGCGGCTGGCTGCCATCGGAGCAGAGGCAAGGACGACGGTCGTATACGAGGCCCCCTCCCGCCTGGCCGCGACCCTCGCGGATCTGTCGGCCGGATGTGAGGCGCACCGCGAGGTGTGCATCGCTCGCGAGCTCACTAAGCTTCACCAGGAGGTCTGGCGGGGAACCCTGGCGGATGCGACCGCATGGGCGGCCGGGAGGGACCTGAAGGGAGAGGTGGTTCTGGTGATCGCAGGTAGCCCCCCAGCCAAGGCCCCGGACGCGGGCCTGGTGCGATTCGCCGTGGCGGAGTCCCTGGCCAGTGGCATGGGTGTGCGCGAGGCTGCCTCGGAGGTGGCAGCCTCTCTCGGGGTCTCCAGACACTACGCGTACGAGATCGCGCTGGGGCTGCGCCGGGAGAGCTCATGAGCGCCAGAGCCGACGGTAACGCTCAGGGCGACCAGCGCGAAGGCACTATGGCGACGGCCACCTTCGCTGCAGGGTGCTTCTGGGGTGTCGAGGAGGTGTTCCGCGCTATCGACGGCGTGGTGGATGTGCTGGTGGGCTACACGGGTGGTTCTGTGGACAATCCCAGCTACGAGCAGGTCTGTACCGGCAGGACCGGTCACGCGGAGGCGGTGCTGGTCACCTACGACCCCGGGCGGGTCAGCTATGGGAGGCTGCTGGAGGAGTTCTTTCGTCATCATGACCCCACTACCTTGAATCGCCAGGGTCCAGACGTGGGAACCCAGTACCGCTCCGCGATCTTCTTCCACGATCCCGACCAGGAGCGTCAGGCATCGGAATCGCTGCGGCTCTTCCAGGCACGATTTCCCAGGCCCATCGTGACCCAGATCGTGCCCGCGAGCACCTTCTGGCCTGCCGAGGCCTATCACCAGCGCTACCTGGAGCGCACGGGGCGCCCGAGCTGCCACGTCGCTCTGTGGTGAGATCTCCCCGGGTCTGAGCCGGGGCCGAGGCGGGGGGCCACCGGTGTGCTGGACGTGGAGAGCCCCCCGGGTCTGAGCCGGGGGGCTGGCCGCGATCTGGTAGCCGGTCGTGGGAGGGCGCCGCGGGTCGGTACGCTACGGTCGGTGAGCCGCTACTACATCACCACGCCGATCTACTACGTGAACGACGCTCCGCACGTCGGGCATGCCTACGCGACCCTGAACGCGGATGCGCTGGCCCGGTGGCATCGCCTGCGCGGTGAGGAGGTCTTCTTCCTCACCGGTACGGACGAGCACGGGTTGAAGGTGGCCCAGGCGGCTGCCGCGGCAGGGATGACCCCCCAGGAGTGGACGGACAGGCTCTCCGCCAGGTTCGAGGAGGCATGGCGGGAGCTTTCGATATCGAACGACGACTTCATACGGACCACCGAGGAACGTCACCACAGGAGCGTCCAGGCCTTCCTCGGGACCATCTACGAGAACGGCTACATATACCCATCGACCTACCGCGGCTGGTACTGCGTGGCGTGCGAGCAGTACTACGCGGAGGCAGAGCTGGCGGAGGGCGACTGCCCGATCCACGCTCGCCCTGTGCAGTGGTACGAGGAGGAGAACTACTTCTTCAGGCTCAGTGCCTTCGAGGAGCGGCTGGTCAGCTGGTACGAGGAGAATCCAGAGGCGGTGCGGCCGGGTTCCAAGCGCAAGGAGGCGCTGAGCTTCATAAAGGGAGGCCTGCAGGACATCTCGATCACGCGTCGCTCCATCACCTGGGGAGTCCAGGTCCCCTGGGACCACGATCAGGTCTTCTATGTCTGGTACGACGCGCTGGTGAACTACCTCACCGCCATCGGCTACGGGGTGGATGCGGAGCGATTCGCGACCTGGTGGCCGGTTGCGCACCATCTGATCGGCAAGGAGATAATCAGGTTCCACTGCGTCTGGTGGCCTGCCATGTGCATGGCAGCGGGCATCGATCCCCCAGCCGAGGTGCTGGTCCACGGCTGGTTGCTGGTGGGTGGCGAGAAGATGTCGAAGTCGAGCCTGAACCAGATAGCCCCCAGTGATCTGGTAGCCGATTTCGGCGTCGATGCGGTTCGCTACCACCTGCTACGCGACACCCCGCTCGGCTCCGACGGCGACTTCTCCTACGAGGGGATCGTCGCGCGCTACAACGCGGACCTCGCTAACAACCTCGGGAACCTGCTTGCCAGGGTCGCTACGGTGGTGGGGTCCAGGTGCGGCGGGGTGGGTCCTGCGCCGGGCGGCGGCCGTCTCGCGTCGGTGGCTGCGGCGGCCGTGGCAGAAGCCGTGGAGGCCTGGGACGACTCCCAGCCCCACCGCGCCCTGGAGGCGGCCTGGAGATTGATCCGGGAGACAAACGCGGAGCTCGAAGCGACCGAGCCCTGGAAGGCCGAGCCTGGGCCGGAGGTCGACGCGGTCCTCGGCAGCGCGCTGGAGGCTCTGCGCATAGTGTCCCTCCTGGCCTGGCCGGCCATGCCCTCGGCATGCTCGGAGGTGTGGAGGAGGATAGGCATGCCGGGGCACCCCGAGAGCTCCCGCCTGCCCGAAGCGGCCGCCTGGGGCGGCTATCCAGGTGGTCTGGGCGTGGAGAAGGGAAAGCCCCTGTTCCCCCGCATCAGCTCCGGCCAGGCCGGGGCTGCACGCGGGTGAGCCCCGGATGCGTGCCGGTGGCTCCTCTGGGGGCCGGAACTGTCCGAACCATGGAGGCATTCTGATGCAAGAGACCACGGTGTCTGGCTGGTTCGACTCCCACTGCCATATACAGGACCAGTACCTGCCGGAGGGAGCCGATGCCGTGGCCGCCCTGGTGGAGGCCCACGAATCAGGTGTGGGTGGGGTGGTCTGCGTGGGCACCGATGCTGCCAGCTCAGCCGGGGCCATAGCGCTGGCTGGCCGGTCACCTTCGGAGCCGGGCGCAGCGGGCGGCTGCAGGGTATGGGCGACGGTGGGCCTGCATCCCCACCAGGCTGTCGAGGGGGTGGCTCCGCTCGCCGAACTGCTCGAGGGTGCCGCAGCGGAGCTGCCGGGCGCGGTGGTGGCGGTAGGTGAGTGCGGCCTCGACTACCACTACGACCATTCGCCTCGCGATGCACAGCTCCGGGCGTTCAGGGAGCAGGTGCGACTGGCCAAGCAGCACGGTCTCGCCCTAGTGGTCCACACACGGGAGGCCTGGGACGACACCTTCGACCTGCTGGAATCCGAGGGCCCTCCCGAAAGGCTGGTGATGCACTGCTTCACAGGTGGGCCAGAGGAGGCCAGGAGATGCCTCCAGATCGGGGCCTACCTTTCCTTCAGCGGCATCGTTACCTTCAGGAATGCCGAAGATGTGCGCGAGGCGGCCCTTGCCTGCCCGGCGGAGAGGCTTCTGGTGGAGACCGATGCCCCCTTCCTCGCCCCGGTGCCTCATCGGGGAAAGCCGAACCGTCCGGCCTGGGTGCGTCTGGTCGGTGAGTCCCTGGCAGCCCTCCGTGGATCTCCACCAGAGGAGCTGGCTGCCTCGTCGCGTGCAGCGGCCATGCGGGTGTTCGCCATTGGCTGACCCAGGCTGGCTGTCGCGGCGCGCGGTGCTGGAGGTACTGGCCGAGAACGGCATACGGCCCAGCCGGGCCATGGGCCAGAACTTCGTGGTCGACCAGAACACTGTTCACAGGGTGCTCAGGCTCTCGGGGGTCGGCTCAGGAGATCAGGTGGTCGAGATCGGCGCGGGTCTCGGGGCCCTCACCTTTGCCCTGGTGGCTTCCGGTGCCCGCGTGCGGGCCGTGGAGCTCGACGGCCGCCTGGCTCGGCTGCTCGCCACCCGGGCGGCCGAGCTCGGGATCGACCCGACCGGCCGCGACAGGGCAGCACACGGCGGCGGTTCCCTGGAGGTCCTGGAAGCCGACGCGACGACGCTCGACTTCCAGGAGCTGCTCGCTGACAGAGGTGATCCGGTCTCCACGCGCGCTGCTCCTCCCTGGACACTGGTCGGGAACCTTCCCTACAGCGTCGCCACCTCGGTGGTGCTCCGGGCTCTCGAGCTGGCTCCCCAGGTGAGCTCCATGCTGGTGATGCTCCAGCGCGAGGCGGGGGAGCGCCTGGCGGCTGCTCCGGGCGACGCTGCCTATGGAGCCGTATCGGTAAAGGTGGCCTACTTCGCGACAGCTCGCCAGGTGGCCAGGGTTCCGGCTTCTGTCTTCGTGCCGCGGCCGAAGGTGGAGTCGGTGCTGGTTCGCATCGACCGCCGAGACGAGCCGAGCGTGGATCCCCGTACCGTCGACAAGGAGCGGCTGTTCGCGCTCGTCCAGGCCGGTTTCGCCCACAGGCGCAAGATGCTCCGAGGATCTCTCGGTGGCGAGCTCCCTCCAGAGGCCTTCACCAGGGCCGGCGTGGATCCCGCGAGGAGAGCGGAGGAGCTTTCGGTCCTGGATTGGGGCAGACTGGCAGGGTGGCAGACGATACCAGAGCTCTGAGAGCCGGCTCCTCGGGCACCGCCGGCTCCTCGGGCACCGCCGGCTCCTCGGGCACCGCCGGCTCCTCGGCGCGAGCCGGGGACGGCACCTCGGGCGCGGCCAGGCTGGTGCGCGCGGCGAAGATGGTGTTCGATAGGGGGCGGCTGGTCGTCCCCGATCGAGCGGGAGGTGCCTTCGAGCCTGCACTGCTGATGGCCCATGCGAAGCTGACGCTGAGCCTTCGCGTCCTCGGTCGCCGTGCGGATGGGTACCACCTGCTCGAGTCAGAGATGGTCACCCTCGACCTCGCAGACGTCCTCCAGGTAGAGGTAGGCCGCGGTCTGGCGATCGTTAACGAGCTGCCTGATGGCAGAGACCTCGGTGATCTGCCGACGGATTCCAAGAACCTGGTGGGTCGTGCCCTGGCACTGGCAGGACGGGAGGCAGCCGTGAGGCTGGTGAAGCGGATTCCCGTGGGAGCGGGGCTGGGGGGAGGCTCCGCAGACGCAGCAGCGATCCTCCGGTGGGCGGGATATGGAGATCTGGCGGTCGCGGCACGGCTCGGCTCTGACGTGCCCTTCTGCATCACCGGCGGGAGGGCACAGGTGGGCGGCGCTGGCGAGCTGGTGGAGCCACTCGACTTCGAGGATCGGAGCTTCGTCCTGCTCATGCCCCCCTTCGCGATGGACACTGCTGCCGTGTTCGGCCAGTGGGATCGTATGAACGGACAGTCCCCGCCGGCCGCGGGTGGCGAGCTGGCAGGCGAGGGTGCGCGTGCAGCTGATCCCGCAGGTGGCGAGCTGGCAGGTGAGGGGGGGAACGACCTCGAGCGCGCTGCGATCGCTCTGGCGCCCCAGCTGGCCCACTGGCGTGATTGCCTGGCCGACGCCACCGGAGCACGGCCCCGCCTCGCAGGCAGCGGATCTACCTGGTTCATCGAGGGCGAGCTGGAGAAAATGGGGCTGGCTGGGCGGGAGTACCTGGTGATGCGCGGGGAGAGGGCCCCGCTGGTGCAGGTCCGCACCTTCCGGCCGGAGGAGCCTCTGGCCGGAGGCTGATCCGTCGGCTGCAGCGGAGGCGCCATGGTCCTGGATCGCCGCTGCCTCCTGGCAGGTGGCCGTTGCGCGCCAGCGCCGTGGTCCGGATGTGTGAACTAGCCGCCATGACGGACGGGGCAATCTCGCCTGGAGCCAGGTAGGCTCTTAGCTGGTGTGCCGGGAAGGCTGGTCGGCGAACTGCCATGCCACGCCTGAATCCCTCCCGCGAAGCCTCCGTTACCATACCGCCGCCTCTCAGCGACGAGGCTGGCCGGTCGCGCAGGCGGGTCGAGCAGGTGGCGGGCCTGGGCCTCGTGGTAGGTGCCCTGGTGGCCGTCGGCTGGGCGTCGAGTCCGTGGTCGGCTACCTACGCGGGGTTCTGGAGCCATCGGTTCCACGAGAAGCTCCTGGGGTCATGGACCTCGGACCCGAGGGACTGGGTGGATTCCGGAGCCATGACGATCTTCTTCCTGGCCGTAGGGCTGGAGATGGCCCGTGAACGGTCCGTAGGGCTGCTCTCCCATCGGCGTCACGCCCTCCTCCCGGTAGTGGCCGCGGGATGTGGCATGGCCCTCGCCGCCGCGGCTTACCTCTGCGTCGCGCACTCGGGACCAGCGTCCCGAGGGTGGGGCGTGCCGATGGCTACGGACATCGCATTTGTCGCGGGTGCTGCCGGCCTGCTCTCGAAGCAGCTCCACCCGGAGCTGCGGCTGCTGCTACTGGGCGTGGCGGTGGCTGACGACATCGGCTCGGTGACGGTTCTCGCGGTCGTCTCGGGCGAGCACCTCGTCTTGTGGCCGCTGCTGTTACTGGTAGGGCTGGTCGCAGGCCTCATCGGGCTGCGCCGGTGGTCGGCCACGAGCTGGCCTGCCATGGCATGCGTGGTGCCGGCATGGATCCTTCTGGCCTCTGCCCATATAGAACCCGCGCTGGCGGGGGTGGTGGCGGGGGCCCTGGTGCCGGCCGCGGCTTACAAGAGGTCGGGCTCATCCCGACCCGACGGCAGGGCTCCGCATGGGGACCGTCGGTCACGGCTGGCCATTCGATCCGAGCAGCAGGCCTCCTGGGTTTCCGCCGCCGTGGTTCTCCCGGTGTTCGCACTGGCCAACACCGGCGTGGATCTGAGGGTGGCGCTGCTGGCGAGTCCTGGAGCACTGGCCGTCTTCTCGGGAATACTGCTGGCCAGGATCGTAGGCAAGACCTCTGGCGTGAGCCTCGGCGCGGTGATTGCCGGCAGGTCCATGACGCGCTCGGACCGGCGAGCTGCGGGTGCCCCTCTTCGTGCGACCGGGCAGATGGTCGGAGCCAGCGCGCTCACCGGGATGGGCTTTACGGTCCCGCTGCTCTTTGCCCGTGTGGCCTTCAGCGGTCGCCCTCACCTGTTCGCTGCCGCCCAGGCCGGCCTGCTGGCTGGATCGGTTGCCTCGGCAGTCCTCGGAGCAGGCGTGCTGTTATTACTGGGTGCGCTCGGTAGGAAAGCAGCGCAGAACCCAGGCTGATTCCGCTACTTGCCCGCTGCGCGGCGCTGCCAGCGGGTCGCCTTCAGCATCTTCTTATGCTTCTTCTTCCGCATGCGCTTACGGCGCTTCTTTATGAGCGATCCCATGTCGTGGCGCAGGTTAGCGGCCGGGGGTGCCTTCGCGCCAGGTCGGTGGCGGCCGAGCTGGTGCTGTGCGGCCGAGCGCGACAGGAGCTCGCTCAACCGATACCGGCTAACAGCCGCGAGCGATGACCTTCCGGTATGTGGCGAAGGCGGGCTTGGCCTGGAGGTCGCTCCTGAGCAGACCGAAGCGCCAGGGCAGGTGCAGCGCCGGTGCGCTCAGGTCCGCTGCCGGCGCAGAGGCGTCTGTCAGGTCGAACCACTCGAAGGCGCTGAGTCCTACCCTGGCTGCGGCGCTGCAGGCACCGGCGGCGAAGGCTCGGACGAGAAGCGCCTGCTCGGCGTCGGTGTGGTGCCAGGAGTGGCTGGTCGCGAATCCGATCTCGGTGATCTCGATGTGGGCGCTGGCGGGGATGTGGGCCGCGGGAAGCACCTGAGAGCGGAAGTCCTGGAGCGCCTGGGCGACGGTGGACTCCGCTGTGCCATATAGGTCAAGCGTTCCGGCTGCCGGCAGCGGGGGGAAGTAGGTGCCGGGATAGATGTCGAGGCCGACGAATCCAACATCGGAGGCGAAGGCGGGTCCCCCGATGTGCCATAGCTGCCCGAAGAACGCGACCATGGCGCTGGTGGTGGGAAGGGTGGCTACGTTGAAGCCGATGCGCAGTGGTGAGCCGATGGCAACAGCAGCATCGTGGGCCTCTTCGATGCCTTCGACGAGTGCCTGGGAGGCGCCCGGGTAGCCGCCGTCGGAGGCAGCACGATCGAGGGGTGAGTCAGCCTCGTTCGTCACCTGCAGGTCGGTGACTCGGGGATCCGGTGCGAGGTCTTTCACCAGGGCGGCCGCGAAGGCCGCGTAACCTGCCACGTCGCCTCTGGCGGATTCGTAGCGGAGCACCACCTCTTCGTCGAACCCAGCCTTTCCATAGGTCGCGAGCTGAGCCTGGAGGCCAGGCAGCCATGGTGGGCTCATGCCGTCGGCGGCCCTCCATCCGACGTAGAGGTGGAGCAGCAGCGGTTTTCCCCCCGAGAGCTCGCGCAGCTCGGGCAGGAGCTCGGATGGCGAGCCTCCAGTCGGGATTATCCCGAAGCGGACCCGAGGCGCTGACCGGCTGGCGGGATGCACGCCAGAGCGTGGAGTTGACTGGCGGTGAGTAGCTGGCGTTCCAGAGCAGCTGGCCAGCAGGACCGCCACCGCGGCGCACGCGATCAGGCCAGCCTTCGGAACGCGGGTACGGTCGGGCTGGGCCTCCTCCCCATGGCCGCGTCCAGGGGCCAGCGGGGCGCGTTTGGTCACGGAGGAAGGCTAGTCCCCACTGGGTCTACGCTGGCGGCGTGGAGAAGCTGACCGTGTTGTCCGTCGAGCGAGGCGAGGGGATTGCCACCGTCTGGCTAGATCGGGCCGAAGCCCGTAATGCCATGGGACCGGCATTCTTCGAGGAGCTGCCGCGTGCCATGGAGGTGGTCGAGGCGGACCCCGAGGTGCGCGCCGTGGTCATCGCTGCGCGAGGTCCGCATTTCAGCGTGGGCCTGGACCTGAAGGCCATGGGGTCGCTCCTGGGTGGATCTCCCGCAGACGGTCGTAGCCCGGCATCACCTGCCAGGCGGGCCTCAGCGGTGCGCAGGGAGGTACTGAGGCTGCAGGCCAGCATCACTGCCGTGGCCGACTGCCCGAAGCCGGTGATCGCTGCCCTTCATGGTTACTGCATAGGAGGTGCCATCGACCTGGCCTCCGCGTGTGACGTAAGGGTGGCATCCAAAGACGCGACCATCTCGGTGCGCGAGACAAGGGTAGCCATCGTCGCCGATCTCGGAAGCCTCCAGCGGCTTCCCGGGATCATAGGGACCGGTCAGGTCGCGGAGCTGGCCCTCACCGGTAAGGACATCACCGCGGACCATGCCATGCGCATAGGCCTGGTGAACTCCGTTCACCCAGATGCTGCGTCTGCCCAGGCGGCAGCCCTGGCCATGGCAGCCGAGATGGCGGCGAACTCGCCGCTGGCCGTGCAGGGCACGAAGGCTGTGCTGCGGGCCTCCAGGGGCAGGTCAGTAGCCGAAGGTCTCGACTACGTCGCGACCTGGAATGCTGGATTTCTCCAGTCCGACGACCTCGTGGAGGCGATGACGGCCTTCATGGCCAAGCGCCCACCGGTGTTCCGCGGCAGCTGAGCCTCGGCTCACGAACGGCTCAGCGCCTCTGCCAGCTGCTCGGAGCGGTCTTCGAGAGGCTCTCCAGGTAGGCGTTGTACGCGGCCAGCTCAGGATCCTCTGCCTCTGCCTGAGCGATGTACGCGCTCCCGCCGTCGACTTCGGGTATCGGTGGACCGTCCTGCACCATCCGCTTCAGGCCACGGCTTCCGAGGGAGTCGGGGTCGTCGTGTATGAGGTACCACCAGAAGACCACCGCGAAAAGAGCGAAGGTAGGCCACATCACCGAGTAGACCCATCCGAGGCTGTTGCCCCCTACGGCGATGCCCACCTGCCACCTGGTCGCGATGGCACAGCCGGGCACCCATATCACCAGCGCTACATGGGCGATGATCGCACGTCTGGACAGCCAGCGACTGCGAGCCTTGCCGGGTTCGTTCATCTCTCGGCGGCTGGAGCTGGCGTAGCCGTATCTGCCGGGTCGGAGAGCAGGCCTTCGGCTAGCTCCCGCTCGTAGCGCCTGGTGAGAAGCCGCTCCGCGACGATCGCTGCGAAGGGCACGGTGCCGGCCAGCAGGACGAGCAGCATCCGCGCCACGGGAACCCGGAGCTTCCTGGTGAAGTCGAAGGCCACCAGGAGGTAGACCAGGTAGAGATAGCCGTGCATGGTGCCCACCACCTCTACGATCCAGAGGTTATGGTCCCATACCTGCAGAGGGATGCCGGCGAAGACCAGGATTATCAGGAGCACGGCCGTCGTGTAGGCCATCACCCTGTACCGGACCAGCGCACGGCGCGCTGCTGCCTGGGCCATAGCCCACAGGTTAGCGTCTCAAATGGAGGAGCAGAGATGAGTGAACTGGACGGTCGCGACCTGGATCCCGACGAAGTGGATCGATTGGCCTTCCTACTGTGGAGCTACAAGCAGGGCGAGGTGGTCTCGTTGCTCGTACACCTCGGAGACAGGCTGGGCCTCTACGCGTTGCTGGACGGTGCCGGAGCGCTCAGCGCCGAGGAGGTCGCCGCCAGGAGTGGCCTGCATCCCAGGTGGCTGCTCGAATGGCTGCGGTCAATGGCAGCTGCCGGCCTGCTCCGCTCGGCGGACGGAGAGCGCTTCGAGCTGCGAGCGGAGGCAGCAGAGGTGCTTCTCGAGGAGCGGGGCAGCCTCAGGTACGCGGGTGGCGCCTTCACCGGGCCACCGGATCCCTCCCTGATCGAGGATCTGGAGACAGCCTTTCGTACCGGTGTGGGCTATCCATATGACCGCCAGGGTCCGAGCGGCGTGCATCGAACGGAGCGGATGCTGGGCCCGTGGGCCAGGCTGGCTCTGGTGGGCCAGGTCCTGCCTCTCTGCGAGGGAGTCCCCGCGGCTCTGGAAGCGGGAATCCTGGTGGCCGACGTCGGATGCGGTGCCGGCGTGGCCCTCTGTGCCATGGCCGAGGCCTTCCCGCGGTCCACCTTTCATGGCTACGAGCTCTCGGAGCTCGCCGTCGAGCGCGCCAGGGCGAAGGCAGCGGAGATGGGGCTCGCGAACATAGAGATCTTTCACAGGCGCGCCGAGGAGATCCCCCGCAAGGCCGCCTACGGCCTGGTGCTCACCTTCGACTGCCTCCACGACATGACCCATCCCGAGGATGGAGCGAGAGCCATCCGGGGGGCTATCAGGGACGACGGGACCTGGCTCGTAAAGGAGGTGCGTTGTGCCGACAGCTGGGATGCGAACACGAAGAACCCGATGCTGGCCATGTTTCTCGGTTTCTCGCTCACCTCGTGCCTCGCGTCCTCCATGTCGGAGCCAGGAGGAGCCGGGCTGGGCACCATCGGCCTGCCGCCTTCGGCGGTGGCGAAGCTGGGCCAGGATGCAGGCTTCAGGTCGTGCAGCCAGCTGGCAGTAGACGACCCCGCGAATCTCTACTACGCGTTGCGGCCCTGAGGCGTGGCGGCCGTCATCGCGTGGAACTGAGCTGGCGGGGGAGGGCTCGAACCTCCAACCTCCTGATCCAAAGTCAGGCGTTCTGCCGGTTGAACTACCCGCCAATAGCCCAAATCTAAACCCACCGGGGTGCCTCCCAGGTGACGGCGCGCCAGATGGCCGCTCCCAGCCGTGCCCCAGTCCTGCCCCAGCCGCTCCCGACCGGCCTCACGCCCGGGCAATGCCTACTACAGGACCAGAGGGCGACGGCGATCCCATGGCCCCGTCGAAGGGAACCTCCCCGAAGGGATAGACGGTGCCGTCGGCCGCGGCCAGCCAGTAGCCGTTCCCGCCGCCAGACGCGGCCATGGCCACGATGGGTGAAGGCAGCCCGCGCCCGGCCATCGAACCGTAGAAGCGGGCGTCCCCGAAGGCATAGACCCTGCCGCCTGCCCCAGCCAGCCAGTAGCCCCCTCCGTCGGGGGTGGCGGCCATGGCCACGATCCTCTCAGCGGGCCGGCTTCCTGGCGGGTGGGAGGGCATGCCGTAGAAGCGGGCATCCCCGAAGGCATAGACCCTGCCGTCTGCCGCTGCCAGCCAGTAGCCCCCTCCGCCGCCAGACGCGGCCATGGCCACGATGGGTGAAGGCAGGCCGCGTCCGGCCATCGAACCGTAGAAGCGGGCATCCCCGAAGGCATAGACCCTGCCGTCTGCCCCAGCCATCCAGTAGCCCCCTCCGTCGGGGGTGGCGGCCATGGCCACGATCCTCTCAGCTGGCTGGCTTCCTGGCGGGTGGGGGAGCATGCCGTAGAAGCGGGCATCCCCGAAGGCATAGACCCTGCCGTCTGCCCCAGCCAGCCAGTAGCCCCCTCCGTCGGGGGTGGCGGCCATGGCCACCACGGCGCCAGCGGAGGCCGGCCCTCTGCCCTGGGTAGAGGGCGATCCCAAGTAGGGGGCATCCCCGAAGCCACGCACCGATCCGTTGGCGGCCAGCTCCCAGGTGCTCTGTGGTCCTGGCGCGGAAGTCGCAATGTCGTATATCTGTGGCAGCAGCCACGGGGCCAGCCACTGACCACCGGCAACGGTTATGTGGACCCCGTCGCTGGTCCGGATGCCGACCCCGTCGATGAAACTGGCGAACTGGCCACCGGGGTCCATCCTGGCGTTCAGGTTTATCACCGTCACAGTGGAGGGGAACTGGCTGGCCACCTGGTAGATGATGCGGTTCACGGCGTCGACCCGCGCTCGGCGGTCTTCCGGCCAGATCCCCCCGCTCGCAGGCGGCGGCTGCTCGTCGAAGTAGGGAGAGGTGAGGAGCACCACCTTCGCTCCATGGCTGGCCATGATCTCCACGGCAGTGGTCAGCTGCGAGCTTATGTAGGCGTCGTAGGCTGGTTGGTCTGCGTGACTCCAGTGGCCCTCCCACATGCGATCCACTGTCTCCCAGCGACCTATTAGTAGGACGGCGACGTTCGGGAGGGTCGCCGCGACGTCCTGGGCGTAGTACTGGGGCCACTGCTCGACGCCCGGCTGGCCGTTGCAGGGGGTGGCCTCGTCGTAGTAGGTGACCCCCTGGACGATGATCGGCTCGCCGTCCACCACCCCGCAGCCGAGGATCGCGTCGTCGGTGATGTCTACGCCGTACTCGCCAGACACCGTGGCAAGCCCGAATCCCAGGGTGAGCGAGACCGAGCCGCCCAGGAAAAGGGCCTTGACGGGAGGCAGGCTCGCCAGGGACTGGTTCCTTAGAACCCAGTTGGCCCCGGAGTCGCCGGTGGTGAGGATGGTCCCAGAGGCTCCTACGGCGACACATTCTGCGACACTCGGACAGGAGATGCCGTGTAAGTCCTGGGTGGTTCCAGAGGGCCGTAACCCGCTGGCGGCAGGGTCACTGGACACGATGCTGCCCGCCGAGCCCACCGCTATGCAGAAGGCACCCGGAACGCAGGTGACGCCCCAGAGTGCTTCGCCGGTGGCAGAGGGGTAGACGCTCCAGGACACGCCACCGTCGCTGGTGAGCGCTACTAGTCCCGAGTCGCCCACGGCCAGGCAGTCCAGGGTGCTGGTGCAGTCGATGCTGGCGAAGGAGCCAGTCGAGGTGGTCGGGTAGGCAGACCAGGTGGTGCCTCCGTTCTCGGTGACGAGCACGTCCACGTCGTTTCCCACCACGACGCACTCCTCCACCGCCGGGCACGAGACGCTGGTGAGGTCGTCGGCAGTCCCCGAGCTGCCAGGTGTCCATGTGCTGCCAGAGTCGTCGCTAATGAGGATGGTCCCACCGTCGCCGACCGCGACGCATCTGGAAGCGCTCGGGCAGGAGACCGACCAGAGCATCACCGTCGTGCCGGATGGCACGCTCCGCCACGAAGCGCCCCCGTCGTCGCTCAGAAGGATCGTGCCCTCCCCGCCTACAGCCACGCACTCGGTAGCGTCTGGGCATGTAACTCCCCAGAGCAGTTCGGCGGTCACAGCCGTCTCGGTGCTCCACGCGATGCCGCCATCGTCGCTCAGGAGGATCGCCCCTGAGCTGCCCACCGCTATGCAGTTAGAGTTGCTCGTGCAGGTCACCGTGCTGAGCGCCGCCGCGGTTCCAGCTCGCGCCCCGGCGGTGAAGTCCTGGGGCGCGGGAGGATGCACCGGAGCGATCGTTGCGCTCCGAAGTGCGACCTGGGGCACTGGAGACGCTGAAGCTGGGAATCCAGGCGCCAGTGCGCCGGGAAGGATGCCGATGGCGATGCCGACGGTGATGCCGACGGTGACGGCTACCGCGGCAGATGACCGAGATGGACCGGAGCGGCCAAGCCACCGATGCCCGGGAGCTCCGGGCCCCGGTGAGCCCCTACCTCGCCTGCCATCTATCGCCGGACCGGCCCTGGTGGCCATGACACTAGGATGCCAGGGTACGCAATGCTCCATACAGCGCCACCCGAGGTACCCCTTGCCAAACATGTTCGAAGCGTCATCCCTGGATGCACTCGGTGGCCCCGCTTGGCTTGTCCGCAGGCGAGCCGAGGCATGGCAGCGCTTCGCCGTCGCACCCCTGCCGGACGAGAAGGACCAGGACTGGCGCTACAGCCCCATAGGGAAGCTTGACCTGGGCGCATTCGAGATCGCGACTGGTGGCCCGGCACCCGCACCAGCCCAGTCATCCCAGCCAGCCCAGTCATCCCAGCCAGCCCACCCAGCGCGAGCTGGCGACGCATTGGGGAGTGGTGAGGTAGGCGAGGATGCAGTGTCGGCAGCCCGGTCGCTCGCCAGCCGTATCGGGCCGCTGGCTGCACTGGTGATAGCGGATCCCGCGGGCCTGGTGCTGGCAGAGATCTACGAACCGGGCTCGCTGACAGGCCTGGAGGTGGTCTCATGCCTGGGTGCTAAGGAGCCTCCGGGAAGCCTCGGCATGTCAGGCGAGCTTGGCGTGAGCGGGGTCTTCGCCGAGATGCACGACGCCTTCGCGCCTGACGTGGTCAGCGTGATGGTTCCCCGAGGGGCCGAGGTGAGCGATCCCATCCTCGTGGTCCACCTTTCGGGGCCAGCGGCAGGCGCGCGGGGCACCGGTCCTGCGGGAGAAGCCCTGGAAGTCGAGCGACACCTGGCATCCTTCCCGACCCTCCTGGTGAGCCTTGGCGAAGGCTCGAGCGCTTCGGTGGTGGAGGCGTTCGTGCCATACGGCGGAGACGTGCCATACGGCGGAGACGTGCCATACGGCGGAGACGTGCCATACGGCGGAGACACGGAGCCCTCCATCCCTGCCGGCGACCAGATAGCGAGCTCCGCGAACGGTCACGGTCAGCCGCGGTCGCTCGCGGTTGCCCTGACAGAGCTCGACGTGGAGCGGGGCTCCAGCCTCGACTACACATGCATGCAGGTCCTTGGTCAGGATGCATGGTTCCTGGCCACCCAGGCCAGTCGGGTGGCAGAGGGAGCCTCCCTCAGGTCCTTCACCGCGAGCCTCGGGTCTGCATATGCCAGGATCTCAGCCGTGTCGGCACTCACGGGAGACTCTGCCTCGGCAAAGCTCCTGGCGGGCTATCTCGGGGTGCGCGACCAGGTGCAGGACTTCAGGACCCTCCAGGACCACCACGGTCCCAGGACCTCGAGCGAGCTGCTCTTCGACGGTGCAGTGGCAGGCAGGGCGCGCTCGATATACGACGGGACCATCCGCATACGCAACGGTGCCCATGGCGCGAATGCCTTCCAGACGAACCATAACCTGGTGCTCTCCGAGGGGGCGCACGCGGACTCGGTGCCGAACCTGCAGATCGAGGAGAACGACGTTCGATGCTCGCACGCATCGACGGTAGGGCCGATAGACGAGGAGCAGCTCTACTACCTGGAGTCCCGGGGGATAGAGCCCACCGAGGCATCCTCGCTCATCGTCGCGGGCTTCTTCTCGGAGCTGGCGGATCGCTGTCCGGTGGCCCCGGTGGGCAGGTGGCTGATGGAAGAGGTAGACGAGCGTCTCGCCGAAGGTTCTCATGTCTAAGAGCGTGCAGGTGTGCCTGGTATCGGACATGGCTCCTGGCCAGGCCAGGCACTTCGACGCGGCGGGCCGGCCGGTGGTCCTGGTGCGGATCGGGGATGAGTTCCACGCGATGCGAGATGTCTGCAGCCACGAAGAGTTCCCGCTTTCCGAGGGTGAGGTGCTAACCGAGGAGTGTGAGATCGAGTGCGCCAGGCATGGTTCGACATTCGACCTAATCACCGGTGCACCCTGCTCGTTGCCCGCTACCGAGCCGGTGGCCGTCTACGAGGTGAAGGTCACCGGGGAAGAGGTATGGGTGATCCTGCCGTGACTGCCGACCGCCCTGGTGTGGCCGATGCCAACAGCGCTGGTGTGACTGCCGACCGCCCTGGTGTGGCCGATGCCAACCGCGCTGGTGTGGCCGATGCCGGCGCGCGATCCGGCCATGTGCTGGAGGTGCGCTCTCTGAGGGCATCCGTAGGTGGCAGGGAGATTCTCTCTGGAGTCGACCTGGTGGTGAGGAGCTACGAGGTTCACGCGCTCATGGGGCCCAACGGATCTGGCAAGTCGACCCTTGCCCACGTGCTGATGGGCAGGTCCGGCTACGAGGTGACAGGTGGCTCGGTGACCCTGGACGGGATCGACCTGCTGGGCCTGCCTACCTGGAAGCGAGCGCGTGCTGGTCTGTTCCTCGCCATGCAGAACCCCATAGAGGTCCCCGGCGTCCACATCGCCGCTGCCCTGGAGGCTGCGGCTGGCGGCGGTGGCCAGTCGGGCTCGGGGATGCTGGCGCGGGAGGCCGGCGGTGGCCAGTCGGGCTCGGGGATGCTGGCGCGGGAGGCCGGCGTCTTGGGCATCGACACGCCTCTGCTGGAGCGCCCGCTGAACGTGGACCTGTCCGGCGGCGAGCGAAAGCGCAGCGAGACCCTGCAGCTCGCCATGCTTCGACCGGCGATCGCAGTTCTTGACGAGATCGACACCGGTCTCGACATAGACGGCCTGAGGGTCGTAGCTGGCCGCATACGCGAGGAGGTGGCTGGATCGGGGCTAGGTGTGCTCGCGATCACGCACTTCGCGCGTCTTCTCGACGTCCTGGTGCCAGACGCCGTTCATGTCCTCGTCGGGGGCAGGGTGGTGGCGAGCGGCGGGCCGGAGCTGGCATCGTCACTGGAGCAGAGCGGCTACGAGTCCCTCGGAGATGCTATCTAGCTATCTAGCTATCTAGCTAGATAGCATCTCGTCCAGGGCCTGGGTGAGGGCGTTCCAGGAGAGCGTGGCGCACTTTATGCGAACCGGGAACTTGACCACGCCCTGGAGAGCGGCCAGCTCGCCGAGGGCATCGAGGTCCACTTCGCCCCCATAGTCCTGGTCGTCATCCGAGCCGCCACCCCCGTTTGGCTCACCTGCGCCTGCGCCACCCCCGTTTGGCTCACCTGCGCCTGCGCCACCCCCGTTTGGCTCACCTGCGCCTGCGCCACCTGGGGCACCGCTGTCGGCTATGCGGGCTTCGTGGAGGGACATCATCTGCCGGAAGGTTCTCACCAGGCCGCGTGCCTCGGAGATGGAGCGGCCCTTCACTGCCTGGGACATGAGCGAGGCAGAGGACTGGCTGATGGAGCAGCCCTGGCCCCCGATGCGGATGTCCGAGATGGTGTCTCCGTCGAGCTGGATGTAGACGACCACCTCGTCACCGCAGAGGGGGTTGTAGCCGTCCACCCGGTGGGCCGGAGGGACGGGGAGCTCCCCGCGGTTACGGGGACTGCGGTAGTGGTCGAGGATGATCTCGCGGTAGAGGTCTTCGAGGCCTGGCATCAACCGAACAGGCTACCGGCATCGGCGAGTGCTGCAGACAGCGCATCGATGTCGGCCTCGTCGTTATAGAGGTAGAGGGAGGCCCGGGCCGTCGCGGTTACCCCGAGGCGCCGCATCAGGGGCTTGGCACAGTGGTGACCGGCCCTGATGCACACGCCTGCCTGGTCGAGCACCTGAGCCAGGTCATGGGGATGTATGTCCTTGTAGGCGATCGAGAGCACCCCGCCGCGGCCCTCGACGCCTCGCGGCCCGAGGATGCGCAGGTCGTCACCGAGCTTCTCCGCGAGCCGCTCCTGGGCGAAGGCGGTGAGGTGGATCTGGTGGCGCTCGACAGCGTCCACACCCAGGCGCTCTATGTAGCGAACTGCCTCGCCCAGGCCGATGGCTTCGGCGATCGGCGGGGTGCCTGCCTCGAACTTCGCAGGCAGCTCGGCGGGGACGAAACCGTCGAGGCGGACGTCGCGGATCATGCCTCCTCCGCCGAGGAAGGGTGGCATGGCATCCAGTAGCTCCTCATGCCCCCACAGGACGCCGATGCCGGTGGGACCGAGCATCTTGTGGCCGCTGAAGGCCAGGAAGTCGCAGCCCAGTGCGGTCACGTCTGCAGCGTGGTGGGGAACCGACTGGGCGGCGTCGGCCACCACTATGGCACCGGCAGCGTGGGCTGCGGAGGCTATGTCTGCAAATGGGGGGATGGTGCCGAGGACGTTCGACATGACCGTGCAGGAGACCAGTCGCGCGCCGTCGAGCAGGCGGTCGAGGTCTGCCAGATCGAGGCGGAAGTCCTCGTCCACGCGGAGGTAGCGCAGATCCAGGTTCCGCTCCTCCGCCAGCATCAGCCAGGGGACCAGGTTCGCGTGGTGCTCCATCTCGGTGAGCACCACGGCGTCGCCCTCGGCCAGGTTCTTCCGGCCCCAGGAGTAGGCGACCAGGTTCAGTGCCTCGGTGGCGTTCTTGGTGAAGATCACCTCTCTCTCAGGATGAGGTGCTCCGATGAAGCGGCCCACGGTGAGACGCGCGTCCTCGTAGAGCCGGTCGGCCTCCTCCGCGATCGCGTACACCCCGCGATGGACGTTCGCGTGGGTGGTCTCGTAGTAGGCATCCATGGCAGCCAGAACCGAGCGGGGTCGTTGGGAGGAGGCAGCGGAGTCCAGGTAGACGATCCGCCTTCCGTGGACCTCTCGCTCGAGTAGCGGAAAGTCCCGCCGCAGTGCTGCGACGTCCAGGCGGTGCTCCCCGGCCGCTCCAGAGGGGTTCAGGTCCGCCATGCCTCGTAGCCCTCCCTCTCCAGCCGGTCGGCGAGACTGGCGTCACCCGATGCGACGATCCTGCCGTCGGAGAGCACGTGGACATGGTCCGGGCTGAGCGCCGAGAGGATGTCCACGTGGTGGGTGACGACCAAGATGGTCATCTCGGGGCGGGTCTCGCGAACCTGCTGGATGCCCCGGGCCACGGTCCTCAGGGCGTCGATGTCGAGCCCGGAGTCCGTCTCGTCGAGGATGGCCACGAGGGGATCCAGCAGGGCCATCTGGAGTATCTCGTTGCGCTTCCGCTCTCCGCCGGAGAAGCCCTCGTTCAGGTGACGCCCCGCGAAGGAGGGGTCCATCCCCAGCCGGTCCATCCATTCGACCATGGCCATGCGGACCTCGAGCACGGAGATGTCGATGCCCTGTCTCGCTGACATGGCCTGGCGGAGGAACTGGAGCACAGGTACTCCCTCGATGGCCTCGGGCTGCTGGAAGGCGAGGAACATCCCTGCCTTGGCCCGCACGTCGGGTGGCCAGCCGGTGATGTCCTCTCCGGCCAGGAGTATCCGCCCGGAGGTGACGCTGTAGGCGGGGCTGCCGAGGAGCGTGGCAGCGAGGGTGGACTTGCCCGAACCGTTGGGTCCCATCAGGGCATGGAGCTCGCCAGGCGCCAGCTCGAGGTTCACGCCATGGAGGATCGCGGCATCCTCTGCTCGAACGTGGAGGTTCTCTACCGACAGGACGCTTGGCACCCAGCCAGTCTAGAGCACGCTTCACATTTCCACTACCGCCATAGTGGGAATGGATGCCACACCGTAGCGCCGGTGGTCCGGTAGGGTCGGCTCAGTGAGCGAGCCCTGGAGCGACGTAGGTGCCGTGAGCTCCCTCGAGTCCTCGAACGGCGTCATCACCCTGGTGGACGAGTCGACGTTCGCCATCAGCGGTCGTGCTGGCGACATGGTTCCGGGCAGCGCCCAGGGGCTGTTCGTCCGCGACACCCGCATCCTGTCGCGCCTGGAGCTCAGGATAAACGGCGTGCGGCCGGAGCCGCTCAGCGCATTCGCCGAGGAACCCTTCTCGGCCACCTTCGTGGGCCGCTGCCAACCGCGTCCAGGGCGCGTCGACTCGACCCTCATGGTGTTCCGCTCCCGCCATGTGGGTCAGGGTATGCGTGAGGACATATCGATCAGGAACTTCAACGACGAACCCACCTACTGCTCGCTCGAGCTGTTCGTCGACGCGGACTTCGCGGATCTGTTCGCGGTGAAGGAAGGCCGGGTCGGCGGGGACCCAGACGGGGAGATAGACAGCGATGCGCGCCAGGGAGTCCTAGCGATCTCCTACCGGCGAGGTGCGCTCAGCAGAGGGGTGGAGCTTCGCTTCGCACCCGAGCCTGCCTCCTCGCTTCCGGGGATCGTCACCTTCGAGGCCATCGTGCCCGCACATGGCCAGTGGAGCTGCTGCGCGGAGGTTCACCCGGTCATCGACGGCACCAGCGTCGACCCCCGCTACCTCTGCGGTCAGCCGGTGGAGCGCGCGGCGCCTGCAGAGCGCCTGGCGCGCTGGCGCAGGGACGTTCCCCACGTTCAGACCGACAACGCTCAGCTCCGCCAGATCGTGGAGCGCAGCTCGGAGGACCTGGGTGCGCTCAGGATCTTCGATCCGGAGTACCCCGAGCGGGTGGTGCTGGCAGCCGGCGCCCCCTGGTTCATGACCGTCTTCGGTCGTGACTCGCTCATCACCTCCTGGATGGCGCTGCTGGTGGACCCAGACCTGGCCCTGGGTGTGCTCCAGACGCTGGCACGCTTCCAGGGAAGCGACATCGACCCCCGCAGCGAGGAGCAGCCAGGCAGGATCCTCCACGAGATGCGCTTCGGCGAAGCCTCCTCCCTCTCGCTGGGCGGGGGGAACATCTACTACGGGACGGCTGATGCCACCCCGCTGTTCGTGATGCTGTTGGGCGAGCTGCGACGCTGGGGCCTGGCACGCGAGGCAGTGGATGAGCTGATGCCGAACGCAGAGCGGGCCCTCGAATGGATCGAGCGCTTCGGGGACGCAGATGGTGACGGGTACGTGGAGTACCACCGTGCCACCGACCGTGGCCTCGTGAACCAGGGATGGAAGGACTCCTACGACGGTATCCGGTTCGCCGACGGGAAGGTGGCCTCTGCCCCCATAGCGCTCGCGGAGGTCCAGGGATATGTGTACAGCGCCTACCTGGCGCGGGCCCACTTCGCCTACGAGGCCGGTGACGCGACCACCTATGATCGCTACAGGCTGAAGGCCGCGGAGCTGAAGGAGAGGTTCAACCGCGACTTCTGGGTGGACGAGCACGGGTGGTATGCCGTGGGCCTCGACGCCGACAAGCGGCCGATCGACTCCCTCGCCTCCAACATGGGGCACTGCATGTGGGCCGGGATAGTGGACTCCGAACGCGCGCCGCTGGTGGCCAAGCACCTCATGAGCGCGGAGATGTTCAGCGGCTGGGGGATCCGCACGCTGGCCACCACCATGGGCGGGTATAACCCCATCAGCTACCACTGCGGATCGGTCTGGCCGCACGACACCGCTATCGTCGCCGCGGGGCTGGCCCGGTATGGGTTCATGGAGGAGGCCACCAAGATCATCACCGGGCTCTTCGACGCGGCCGGTGCTCTCGGAGGCCGCCTGCCCGAGCTCTTCAGCGGCCTGGATCGTTCGGAGCTGCCGGTGCCTGTCTCCTACCCCACCTCCTGCTCACCCCAGGCATGGGCGGCTGCATCGCCGCTCATGTGCCTGCGGACCCTTCTCAGGCTGGATCCATGGGTTCCCTACGGGAAGACCTGGCTTTCCCCGGTGCTGCCCGATGGGATCACCAGGCTCCGCATCGAAGGCATCCCCCTCGCGGGCTCCCGGGTCACCGTCGACGTGGACGGGCCCGACGTGGTGGTGGAGGGGCTGCCGGCCGACGTGGAGCTGCTGCGCGAGCCACGGCACCCCTCCACCGCAGTCTGAGCCGCCGGTCCCGGGCAGGTTAGGTTATCCGGCGTGGACGTAGAGGACTCGGTACCGGCCAGCTCCGGCAGAGCCGGCCCCGGCAGAGCCGGCCCCGGCAGAGCCGGCCCCGGCAGAGCCGGCCCCGGCAGAGCCAGCTCAGGCAGAGCCAGCTCAGGCAGAGCCAGCCCCGGCAGAGCCAGCTCCGGCAGAGCCAGCTCCGGCGGGGCCCCGTCGGCTGGTTACGTGGTGGCGATAGACCTCGGTACCGGCGGGCCGAAGGCAGCGGTCGTCTCGGCCGATGGCCGGATCATCGCGAGCGCCTTCGAGCCGGTGGGGCTCGACCTGCTGGAGGGGGGTGGAGCAGAACAGGACCCGGAGGAATGGTGGAGGGCATCTTCGAGCGCGGTGAGGGAAGCGCTGTCAAGAAGTGGGGTGTCTCCTGGACAGGTAGCAGGCATCGGATGCACCGCGCAGTGGTCCGGCACCGTGGCGGCCGACGCCGGGGGGAACCCGCTGCGTCCGGCCGTCATCTGGATGGACTCCCGTGGAGCGGGCCCGATCGGGCGCCAGATGAGGGGCACCCTGAACGTCCTCGGCTACGGCGTGACGAAGGTCCAGCGCTGGCTGCGCCTCACCGGTGGCGCTCCCGGCCACTCGGGCAAGGATCCGGTGGCCCACATACTCTGGATCCGCGAGGCCGAGCCCGATACCTACCGGGCGACCCATACCTTCCTGGAGCCGGTCGACTGGCTGAACCACAGGCTCACCGGCCGGTTCGTCTCCTCCCACGACGCGATCACGCTCCACTGGGTCACCGACAACCGCAGGCGGGAGAGGATCGACTACGACGCGAAGCTCCTCAGGGCAGCGGGCCTGGAGCGCGGGAAGCTCCCGGACCTCGTTCCCTCGGCAAGCCTCATCGGTGGCCTCACCGAGAGGGCAGCCATGGACCTGGGGCTGAGGGAGGGAACGCCGGTGGCATCTGGCACCGGCGACGTCCACTCCGCGGCCGTCGGATCGGGTGCGGTGGAGGACTACCAGGCCCATATCTACATCGGCACCTCCTCGTGGATCTCCTGCCATCTCCCCTTCAAGCGGACCGATGTTATGAGGAACGTCGCGTCGATCCCCGCTGCCATACCAGGGCGCTACATAGTCGCGGACGAGCACGAGACTGCCGGGGCCTGCCTCACCTTCCTGAAGGACTCCCTGATCTTCGGCGACGACGGCCTCGGTGCGGGGATTCCGGGATCTGGGGCACCGGCGGACTTCTACGCCAGGCTAGACCAGGTGGCTGCATCGGTCCCGCCCGGTGCCGGCGGGGTCATCTTCACCCCCTGGCTGAACGGCGAGAGGTCACCTGTAGACGACCACACCATACGGGCCGGGTTCCATAACCTCTCGCTTTCCACCACCAGGTCCGAGATGGTGCGTGCGGTCTTCGAGGGGGTCGCGTATAACTCCCGCTGGCTGCTCGGAGCAGTGGAGCGCCTGGCGCGCAGGCCCTTCGAGGAGATCACCTTCGTGGGTGGTGGGGCCAGGTCGGCCCTCTGGTGCCAGATCCATGCCGACGTGATGGGTCGGCGCATACTCCAGGCGGACCAGCCGGTGCTGGCCAACGCGCGCGGAGCCGCGTACCTGACGCTGCTGGCGCTCGGCAGGATCGGGGTGGAGGACATACCCTCCATGGTGCCCATTGCCGCCGTCTACGATCCCGACCCGGAGAACCACCGGTCCTATGGCGCCAGCTACCAGGAGATGGTGAACCTCTACAGGGCCACCAAGGCCATACACCGGCGACTGAACGGCCGACCACACCCAGGCGGTGCAGCCAGCGGTGCCAATGCCGGGGAGCTAACCGAGCAGGAGAGGAGCTGAGCTGGTGGAAGAGTCCGATCTGGACCTCGTGATGGAGGTGCTCGAAGCCGAGCTGAGACCCTACAGGGACAGCCACCGGGTCTACGACAGGCTGCCCCCTTCGGGCCGGGACCGTGGGGAGATCCTGGCAGAGATGCAGGAGCTGGCCTCGAAGGAGGAGGCGAGGTGGCGCGACGGCTATGCCTCGGGAGCGGTCTACCACGGTGACCAGGATCACATCGACTTCCTGAACAGGGTCTACGCTGTGAACTCCCAGGCCAACCCCCTCCACCCGGAGCTCTGGCCGAGCGCGGTGAAGTACGAGGCAGAGATAGTGGCGATGACCGCCTCGATCCTCGGTGGAGGTCCCGACGGGCTGGCGAGCGTCTGTGGGACCCTGTCGTCGGGAGGCACCGAGTCGATCATGCTGGCCATGCGCACCTACCGTGACTGGGCTCGGGACACCGGCAGGACGCAGAGCCCCGAGATAGTGGTGCCGGCCAGTGCCCACGCGGCCTTCGACAAGGCCGCGCAGTACTTCGGCATGAAGCTGGTCCAGATCCCACTCGACAGCTCCTGGCGGGCCGACCTGCGAGCCGCCTCCGAGGCGATCACCGGGGACACCGTGGCGATAGTCGGATCGGCCCCGGGGTTCCCGCACGGGGTGATCGATCCCATAGAGGAGCTCTCGCAGCTCGCCCTGGACGCAGGGGTGGGGTTCCACACCGACTGCTGCCTCGGTGGCTTCGTCCTGCCCTTCGCCGAGCGACTCGGTTATCGGGTACCGGCCTTCGACTTCCGCCTCCCGGGCGTCACCTCGATCTCGGCCGACACCCACAAGTTCGGCTATGCAGCGAAGGGCACCTCCGTGGTGCTCTACCGTGACCCGGAGCTACGTCGCTACCAGTACTACAGGACTGCGGACTGGATGGGCGGCCTCTACTACTCGCCCACCTTCGCAGGAAGCCGGCCCGGCGCGCTCTCCGCTGAGTGCTGGGCTGCCATGGTGGCCTTCGGGGAGGAGGGCTACCTGGCCGCGACCGACGCCCTGCTGTCTGCGGCGGCCAAGATTCGCGCGGGGGTGGAAGCCATCGAGGGGATAGATCTGCTCGGAGATCCGCTCTGGGTGATCGCGTTCGCCTCTGACGAGCTGGATGTCTACGCGGTGTCCGACCAGATGAGCGCCCGTGGTTGGAGTCTGAACGGACTCCAGCATCCCCCCGCAGTCCACATCTGCACCACCCTGCGCCACGCTCAGCCGGGGGTGGCCGAGCGTTTCGTAGCAGATCTGGAGGAGTCGGTCGCGGCAGTGCGCTCTGCACCCGGATCGAGCGGGGTGATGGCTCCCATATATGGCATGACCGGTACCATCGACACCCGCTCGACTGTCGAGGAGCTGCTGGGGCGCTACGGGGACCTCCAGTTCAAGGTCTGAGATCACCGGAGCTGCCCGATGTGCCTTCATGCTGCGAACGGCCCCGCTCCACGCGTTCGAGCCGCCGTTCCACATCGAGCCAGGTAAGGGTGTCCGGGTCGCGCCCGGCCCTCTCCGCGTTCTGGGCGCGGTTTATGATCACCGCGGCAGCGCTCCAGAGCACCGGCAGTGTGGCGATCTTCGCGAGGATCCCGGCCAGCTCCTGGTCATCGAGCGGAGACAGACCGATCGCGTGGTGCGATCCTGCGAAGGCCGGGTAGATGGCGTGACGGGCGAACACATAGATGATCGCGGGAAAGGTCGGAACGAGCGACTGGACGAACAGGTAGACGGCCCGCGCGATGGGGCTCACCCGGTCCACCCCTGGTACCACCTGGAGCACCGGGGCCCAGAGGACTATCCCCGCGACGAGCATGAGCAGGTCGAACGCGCCTCGGAGGAACGAATCACGGCTGGCTGCCGCGACCGACACGGGTAACAGGGTGCCGATCACGATCACGCCGAATACCACGAAGGCGCTGAGCGGCCGGCTCACCCAGAGCGCCAGCCGGTCTATCGCCGCAGGTCGGCTAAGTCGGGCCAGAAGGGCCTGGGGAGTGCCGATGATGGCCAGAGGAGCTACCCCGAGCGTCAGGATCATCCGCTGGACGATCAGGGCGGAGAGCGACCAGTGCGACGCGAGATCGGCCAGCGGCCATGTGAGCGCTGCCACGAGACATAGGAGCGATCCGGCGAAGGCCACGGCCTGGCGACGGGTGGGCCTGTAGGCGCCGGGATGAGCTGGGTCCTCCCGGTGGATCGCCACGAGGTAGCCGAGCCCCATGGCTGCGCAGAGTGCCCATCCGTAGGGATGGGCCTGGAATGCCCAGGGATTGCTGCCGGAGCGCATCTGCATAACCTACGCTTCAGGCGATGACCAAGGTCGACCGCCTGGAGCGCCTGACGGACCTCGTCCTTCTGCTGGTCGATACGGACAGGCCCCTCAGCCTCGACGAGATCGCCACCCAGGTGCCCGGCTACCCCGAGTCCCACGAGGCTCGGCGCCAGGCCTTCGAACGCGACAAGCGGTCGCTGCGTGACGAGGGGATCGAGGTGGAGGCCGTCCGGCTGCGCGGGCCGGAGCAGTTCGGCTACAGGATAGATCCCGCGTCCTACTACCTGCCCCCGCTCGATCTTTCGTCCCAGGAGCAGGAGGCCCTGAACATGGCGGTGGCAGCCGTCAGCCTCGGTGAGGCGGGATCGCGTGTGGGCAGGGATGCCCTCTGGAGACTCGGGGTGCCCGGACCCGGACTCCACCGCTCCGTCGCCGACACCTCCCGGCTCGCCTGCCTCGGGGCTCTCCACGGCGCCATCTCCTCGCGCTGCCAGGTGAGCTTCGACTACGGCGGCGAGGAGCGCCGGGTAGACCCGGCGGTGCTCCGGTTCCACGGCGGATACTGGTACCTGAGCGGTTACGACCACACGAGGGAAGCCCCCAGGACTTTCCGCGTAGATCGGATCGCGACCGGTCCCGAGCGGCTGGGGCCGATCACGCATCCTCTCGACCCTGCCGAGCTCGATGAGATGCCCTCGCCGGACGAGCCCTGGCGCTTCGGCGAAGGCCAGCCCGAGAGGGTGGAGATCGAGGTAGACCCCATAGAGGCAGCCAGGGTTCTCGCGAACGTCCACGCCAGCTCTGTGGTCGAGCGGCTCGGCACCGGTGCCGTGGTGGTGGCGCTGGAAGCCCTGGACACCGAAGCCCTGGCGGATCTCGTGCTCGGCATGGGCCACCACGCCCGGGTTCGCTCCACTGGCCCCTGCAGGGACCGCGTAGTTGCCAGGCTGGAAGCCATGGCTGCCGGATACGACACCGCCGGCGCCTCCCACACTGCCGGCGCCTCCCACACTGGGGCCGGGCGCCCGGGTGCTGACATCGGGTCGGCCTCTGGTGGCGAGATGTCTGGTGGGCATCGGGGAGCCGCTGAGGGGGATGTGGCGGGCACGGGAAGGGTGGATGTGGGATACCGGCTGCTGAGGCTGATGGCGATCCTTACCGAGCTGGCCCGCACCGGGAGGGCATCGATAGCGGACCTGGCGGAGCGCTTCGGCATGCAGAGCGCGGAGCTGGTGGCCGACCTGGAGATGGCTGCCTGCTGTGGCACCCCCCCCTATACGCCCGAGGTGCTGATGGAGATCATCGTGGACTCCGACGAGGTCACGGCACGGCTCTCCGAGGAGATGTCGAGGCCGCGCTCGCTGTCATCCGCGCAGGGCTTCGTCCTGGCCGCCGCCGGGCGGACCTTGCTCGGTTTCCCTGGCTCGGATCCAGACGGCCACCTGGCGCGGGCGCTCGGGAAGCTGGAGAGGGCACTGGGTGAGAGCGAGGCCCTGGTGCTGGACATCGACGACCCACCACTGCTGGCTGAGATCACCGATGCGGCGCGTGAGGGGCGCCAGGTCCGCATCGGTTACCACTCGGCCTCGCGCGACGAGGACACGGAGCGGGTGGTGGACCCTGTGGGTATCCATGCCCTGGGGGGCCACTGGTACCTGGATGCCTGGTGCCACAGGTCCGGCGGGGTACGAAGGTTCCGGGTCGACCGGATCGTCTCCGTGGATGACACCGGGGTTGTGCCCGATGACGGGGACCCAGGAGCGCCTAGTGGAACGCCGCTGGCGGGCTCGGTGACACTGGGAGCAGGGCAGCCAGAATCGACTGCCTTCGTTCCCTCCTCCGAGGCGGTCATGGCCCGGGTGTCGGTGCCTGCGGAGCGGGCGTGGCGGGTGGAGCACCTGCCAGGGGCCACCAGGATCGCCACAGGCCGGGGCACGGTGGAGCTGAGGCTGCCGGTTGTCGGTGAGGCCTGGTTCGGGCGTCTCCTGCTCGGTCTCGGACCTGGGGTGCGGGTCCTGGATCCGCCCGAGTGGCGAGACCTCCCCTCGGTCGCAGCTGCCAGGGTCCTCCAGCAGTATGTCGATGCAGACGAGCACTATGCCGACGCAGACAAGGAAAATACTGAAACGACATAGAACATACTGAAAGAGTATAGTAGTACCAGGAGGTCCTGGTGCTACGGGTGGCGAAGCTCCGGATTGGCGGTGAGGCGTACTACCTGGATGTGAGTGCCGCGCGCCCGGACGGACCTGCCCTGGAGCCGCCAGGGGAGTGGTTCGGGTCCGGGCTCGCCTCAGCCGGCCTCGGACCTGACGCCATTCCCGGTCCCGATACCCTGGGCGGGCTCCTCGCGGGCAGTGACGCCAGCGGCCGGGTTCTCGGTTCTGGCCGTGAGCAGGTGAGGGTGGCCGGGTTCGACCTCACCTTCGCTGCACCGAAGTCGGTGAGCCTGCTCTGGGCGCTCGGAGGCGCCGAGATCGGCGAGGAGGTGCTCGCCTCTCACCGCTCCGCGGTGGGCGAGGCACTCGGGTATGCCGAGCGCCGCGTCCTGGCTGCCAGGCGGACCGACCAGGGGGAGCGAAGGGTGATCGGCGTGGAGGGCGCACTCGGTGCCGCGTTCGTCCACCGGACCAGTCGAGCGCTCGACCCGCACCTGCACACCCACGCTGTCCTCGCGAACCTGGCCAGAGGCCAGGACGGCTCGTGGTCTGCCCTGGACGGGCGGGGGCTGTACGCGCACGCCAGGGCCATGGAGTCCCTTTACCACGTGCAGCTCCGCCACGAGCTCGCATGCCGCCTCGGAGTCCGCTTCGGTGAGCTCGACAGGGGGCGCGCCGACATCGAGGGGATAGGCCTGGAGGTCCGGGCCGAGTTCTCCTCGAGATCCCGGCAGATAGCGGCTCACCTGGCCGAGCGCTCCCTCCATGGACCGAGGGCCGCCGAGATCGCCTCCCACGCGACCCGGGATCCACGCGATCCCGGCGCCACCGTCGAGAAGCTGCTGCCCATCTGGCAGGACAGGGCCCGAGCGCTCGGCCTCAGCGGACGGCGCATCGACGCGCTCACCGGCCGGGTGCCCGGCCGGGTCATGGCAGCCCTGGCTGACCCCGAAGCGCTGCACGAAGCCCTGAGATCCTCGGCCCTGCCGGTGCTCTCGCGGGTTGTCGATCAGGGACGACCCCTGGCACGGCGTCACATCGTTCCCGAGTGGGCGGCTCAGCTCCCCCAGGGCTCCCCGGCCCGGGCGGTCGAGCAGGCAGCCGACCTGGTGCTCGCAGACCTCGGAGACCTGGCCGGGCGCCATCCAGAGGGGATCGGGCGCGAGGCACCTGGTGTGGCAGAGTGGCGCTACCTCCCCGCCGAGCTTGCCGGCTTCGAGAGTGCCGAGAGGGAGCCGGCTCTGGATAGAGGGTCCCGGGGTGCTTCGCGTGAGCCAGACCAGGGCGGGCGCCTCACGAGGTACGTAGGGAGGGCAGAGCTGGACGAGCTGGCGGCGCGCGCAGCACACGAGCGCGATCACCACCGCCAGCGGGGGAGGGCCAATGCGGAGATCGAGAGGGTCCGCTAGGACCAGGCGAGGGTCCGCTAGGACCAGGCGAGGGTCCGCTAGGACCAGGTGTTTTCACGCAGACGGTATCGGCACGCGTAATATCACGCGTTGCCTCGGAGGCCTCCGGGGAGCAGACTTATCCGGTGGCAAGCGCGCGGGATGATCGTCCTCGCTCATCTGGCGGTTTCGGTCTCATCGAGGTCGTGATCGCTGTGGCGCTCTTCATGGTGGTGGTCACCCCGGTGGCGTACCTGCTTTCCACCAGCGGAGGGGTGACAGGCGCGGAGCGCGCCAAGGCTCTCGCGACCGACCTGGCACACCAGGCAGCGGCCACCCAGGCGGCACCGGTAGGCTCGGTGGTGCCTGCAGCCCCGGTCGAGTCGGTGGTATCTGGAATCCGATTCACCACCACGACCACCGATCAGACAGTCTGCCGGAGCGTCGGCACGGGACACACGCCCGAGCTGGTGCCGATGGTGGAGGAGACAGTCACAGTCACCTGGGGAACGGCCCGTACAGGCAGCTCGGTCCAGCTGGTCCGCTGGCTGGGTGCCCCACCAGGAGCGACCTGCCCATGAGATCGGCATCTATCCCTCATCCGACCCGCTCCGAGACCGGCTACTCGCTCGTCGAGATGCTGGTGGCCCTCCTCGTGCTCGGGATATTCGCCGCGATGTCGGCCACCACGGTGGTGGCGATGAACGGCAGCTCCGTCAGCTCTGCTCGTCTCGGGACTGCCGCGGAGGGTGTGCAGGCCACCGCGAACACCCTGGTTCGGTACCTCGAAGGAGCAGTGTCTCCTGTCGACCTGAGCCAGGGCCAGCTCCAGCTGGCCAACGGCTGTGGTTCGCTGGCATCTGCCTTCGTGGCCGGGGTCCCGACCGCCGGCCAGGGCAGCAGCTTCAGCTTCTGCAGCTACGGGGTGTCGAACTCCTCTGGAAGCCCTGCCGTCTACAGCCTGCGTATATGCGACGGCGGCGCACCTGGTCTCACGCTGAGCGGTCCGGGTGGCACCGTTCCGCTCGACCAGACTCGTGTGGTGTGCTCTACGAAGTCCGGCTCTACCACCGAGCCTGCATCCTACGTCGCCTTCTGCGCGAGTCTCCCGTCGCTTCCCATCGCCGCCTCGCTGCCTACCGGCTGCACGTTCGATCCGCCCGGCGGGTCGGCGGCAGATCCCTACCTGATCGTCTCCCTGTCGGTCCAGGCGAACAGGGTTCCAGGCGCCACGGGGGCCGGCTCGGCAGTACCTACGACCATATCGGAGGTAGTGAACCTCCCCAACCTATCCGGGAGCCTCTGATGAGCCCCACGCGGTCCATGATCTCACCTGCCAGCGCGGGACGCTTCGCGTGCAGGGCGCTGGCGAGGGTGGTCGCGAGGGTGATCGGTCGCGCCCGGGGCGCCGAGAGCGGCCAGGCGGCAATGCTGGTGCTGGTGGCGCTGATACTCGTGCTGACCGTCATCCCTACGCTCACCGTGACCGAGGTCTTCGGCTCCCTTCCGGTTATGACCCAGGCGGACCTGCGGGTGAGCGCAGCCGAGGCAGCCAGGTCGGGACTGGACCTGTTCGTGAGCGCCGTGGAGCAGGACCCTGAGCTCGTGGTCTCGGGCTTTCCGGGCGCCTCAGCGGTAGAGTCCCAGTCGGCCTGCGAGTCCGGCAGCGGCCGGGGGACCCGGTGGCAGCAGGTCACCACCGCGGATTACTCCACCGGTCGCACCTCGGAGGAGGTGCTGGTGGCCGTCGACCCCCCGCCCGGTGGTGCGACCAGTGGCCCGGTCACGGTCTTCGCAGAGGGGCGCGCGGGCTCGCCGGGTCACTGGACATGTGACGAGGAGAAGCTCGCCACCGTGATCGACGGCCCGGTGATCGACGGACCCGCGCCGGGCACCTGGAAGACCTACCCGGCCCCTTCCTGGGCGAAGGACATCTACGTCTCGCTGGCCGGTGCCGCAGGTCAGGGGTGCGAGAACGTGCCGGGCAACGGCTCGACTGTCTGCTCCTACAGCGCGAGCCACCAGCTTCCCACTGCGGGGTCCGGTGCTGGCTATGTGGCCGAGCTGCCGCTTTCGTCTGGTGCAGGAGGGACCATAGGCATAGGCGTCGGGGCCCAGCCCGCCCCGGTGGTCCCGAACCCAGGTCAGCCAGCCCTGGATCCAGGCGACCCGACCTCGTCCTCCTTCGCCAGCTCCTTCTTCGGCTACGGCGGCCCCAGCGGTTGGAGCCCGTCGAGCGCTTCGGGGCTGGCGGCCTGGCTGGAGAATGATCTCCACGGTGCCGACCCGACCATCTCGTTCCCAGGGGGAGGTGCGACGATGGTCTACTGGTGCCCCCCTGGCCCCAATGGTCCGCTGTCCGACTGCACTCCCCAGGTCCCAGGCGCTAAGCCCCTGGCAGTGGCAGGCGGCGGCGGGGGCAGCGGAAGCGACGGGGCGACATTCCTGACTGCCACCATCTACCTTGGAGGTAGTGGCGGCTCTGCGGGCAACCTCTTCGGGGGGCTCGGCCAGGCGAGCGGTCCCTGGCAGTCCTGTGCCGCTGCGTCCGGCTGCGTGGCTGCGGGAGCAGCGGGCACATCGGGTGGGGGGATTCCCCTGATCGGCCCCGGAGGCGGGTCTGGCGGCTGTGGCGGGGGCCTTACCTGCGCGGTGTCGAGCACCGGCCTCACGAGTGGCTCGGGGCTGCTCGCGAACGTGCTGGACGGCCAGCCGGATCCTCCGTCGGTTGGCACCTGTGACATCAACGCCAGTCTCTTCGGCATCGACCTGCTGAGCGCCAGCATCCTCTACAGCGGCGGCGGTGGAGGAGGCGGGTTCGTGAGCGGTTACCAGGGATCCGATGGCAGCCAGGGACTGCTGAACCTCTTCTGCGATTCCATATCCGGCTCCGGCGGCGGAGGTGGTGGTTCCTCGTACCTGGAGCCCGGTGCCTCTCTCATGCCGTCGTCGCTCACCACCGAGTCCTCCAACGGGTTCGCCCAGCTCTGGTTCGGGGGCACAGCTCCTGGTGCGCCTGGGCCTCTCACGTGTGGAACGCTCGCCAGCGCTCCTGCCCACCAGGCCGAGGATGCAGCGGTGCTGATCGAGGGCGCCTCCGGTGCGAGCAACTCGAACGCGTCTGGAGGAGCCGGAGCGGTGCTTCCGAGTGTCGTGGAGGTTCCTGCGGGCGACAGCCTGGTCGCATCCTGCAGCTCCGCGCCGGGTGGATCGGGGGGGAACGCCCAGTCGACCCCTACCCCCGCGGGATCTGGCGGTGCGGCAACGGTATTGTGCCTCGTGAGGGGTAAGCCTCCCTCGGCTACCTGTGGCTCAGGCGATACCCCGCTCGCGGTGGCAGGCGGTGGAGGCGGGGCCGGCGACGAGGGCCAGAGCGGCGGTTCGCTGAAGGCCTGTGTCGTGGGATGCGGTGCCGTCCACGTGGGCCCGATAGGCACCGGCTTCCAGGCCGGATCTGGCGGTGCTGCCGGCGTGCCTCTCGTTCCATTCGGCTCCGCGGGCAGCGTGGCTGCTTCCGCAGGCTCCACAGGTCTCATTGGCACGCTCGACCATGGAGGGTTCTGCCTGAAGCTCTTCAGCTACAGCTACTGCCCCAGCTGGAACTTCGGTTCCTCTAATCCTGGTTCGGGGGGCGGCGCTGTCGGGGTGGCTGGCGGGGTCCCCTTCCAGAGCGGTGCCGCCGGTTCAGGCGGGTCTGCCTGCCAGGTTTTCGAGTACAGCTCCTCTGGGGCATACGGATGGATAGAGGGAGGGGCTGGCGGCGGTGGCGGCGGGTACCTGGCGGGAGCAGGCGGGTCTGCCGGGTCGACTACCTGTGACTCCGGTGGCACGGGGATCTCCTGTGGCATCTTCGGCTGCTATGGCGTGAACTACATATACGGATGGGCAATACCCGGTGGCGGCGGGGGCGGTGGGTCCACCTGGGATGGTGGTGCGCTCGGATCGTCCTTCGGCTGGTCGAACCCTGCCCCTGGACCAGGTTCTGTTCCCCAGGGGCAGACTGCCTCGAGCCCAGGGGGTGGGATCCTGCTCGGTACCTGGCCAGCCGAGTCGCTGACCGGCCCCATGGTGGTGGCCTCTGCACCGGTCGGCGCGGCGTCCTGGGCTTCGTGAGCTCGGCCGCGCCAAGCATCAGGGCTCGGGCTGTCAGGGCTCGGGCTGACCGGCAGGCAGCGGATCAGCTGGCTGAGATCGGCCCCGCGTCCGGGTAGCCCTGGCGCACTCCCTTGCCGGCACGGGCCAGTAGCTGCTCGGGCTCGTAGAGCATCCAGTAGGCGTTCAGCGCGTGCTTCCTTGCCCGGTCGGCGCATACGGCGGCCAGACGCTCCGGGTCCTCCTCCTCGTTCTCGTGGACGAACACCTCGAGCACATGGGTGTTCGTGAGGAGCTGGGCGAGCATGATCCCCTGGGAGGCCTCGTGGGCGCACACCTGGTCTATCGCGGCCTTCCCGGGCATGCCGAGTGCCACGACGATCCGGCACCCGTCGATCTCCACGAGACGCTTGCACTCGACGCCGAGGTCCTTGAAGCCCGGAACGGTGCGGCGGATGATCTCGAAGAGCACCCCGTGTCCTTCGCAGGCCTGAAGCTCGGCTACTGCCTCGCTGCCCATGTCGTAGCGGGCGAACATGGTGTCGACTACCCCGATGCGGTCCATCTCCCGATTCTTCCACGCGGCCGACGTGCGCCAGCTCCGTCCTGAGCAGCGGGGGGTCTGGAGCCGAACGGCTCGACGGATGGCGGGGCGGCTGGAAGAATCGTTCCCCGATGCCGACCACGGGAAAGCACGAGGAATGGGTCACCCGCGACCAGGCCGTTCTGTGGCACGGCTTCACGCAGATGGCGGCCTTCGCCACCTCGGAGCCGCTAGTGGTGGAGAGGGCCGAAGGGCGTGAGCTCGTCGGCGTGGACGGGAAGCGCTACTTCGACGCCATCTCCTCGCTCTGGGTCACCACGCTCGGTCATCGCCACCCGGACCTCGACCAGGCCCTCGTGAACCAGATCGCGAAGGTGGCCCACTCCACGATGCTCGGGAACTCGAACACCGCGACCATAGAGCTGGCCGAGGCCCTGGCTCAGCGCGTTCCGGTGGACGGCCCCCACTTCCTCTTCGCCTCCGACGGGGCCTCAGCGGTGGAGCAGGCCCTGAAGATCGCCTTCCAGTACTGGGTGAACCTGGGGGTCGAGGGGCGGCACAGCTACCTCGCCCTAGGAGATGCCTACCACGGCGACACCGTGGGCTCGCTCTCGCTCGGTGCGAAGGGCTTCGGGACCGAGATATTCGACCCGCTCCGCTTCCCCGTCGTCCGCACGCCTGGATATGCAGACCCGAGGTGGCTGTCCAAGGCCGTCTCTGCGGTCCGCGAGCACGCCGGTGGGCTCGCTGCGGTGGTGTTCGAGCCCCTCGTCCAGGGCGCGGCCGGGATGCTCGTCGCGGATCCTCCGGACGTGGCGAGGCTGGTGGCGGAGGCGAAGGAAGCGGGCCTCATCGTGGTGGCAGACGAGGTGGCTACGGGGTTCGGCAGGACCGGTGAGCTCTTCGCGAGCGAGCTATGCGGGATCCGCCCGGACATCATGTGCCTCGGGAAGGGGATCACGGGGGGGTACCTGCCGATGTCGGCGACGGTGGCCTCGGCCACCGTGTACGAGGCCTTCCTCGGGGAGGACCTCGGTCCGAGGACCTTCTACCACGGCCACTCTTACGGCGGAAACGCCCTCGCCTCGGCGGTTGCCCTGGCCCACCTGCGGGTGATCGACAGGGACGGGGTGCTCGAGAACGTGCGCAACCGCGCGCTGGAGCTCGCGTCGCTCCTCTCCGAGCGCTTCGGCTCCCACGAAGCGGTCAGGGAGGTTCGCTCCAGGGGCCTCATGGCCGGGGTGGAGCTCGACCCGTCGCTGGGCGGAGCGCCCCTGGGCCGCAGGGTCTGCGCGTCGGCAGTGCGCCGGGGGGTCCTGCTTCGGCCTCTGGGCGACGTGGTGGTGCTGATGCCTCCCCTCACCACCACCTCTGAAGAGCTCGAGCACGTGGTGGACGTTCTCGCCGACTCCTTGTCCGAGGTGCTGGTCCAGCCGTGAGCACCTCCCCAGGCAGCAAGAGCGTGTCGTGGCGGGAGCTGGCAGAGGAGCGGTGCCTGGAGATAGTCGAGCGGGGGCGCTGGCGCAGGCCCAGGTCCTTCGACGCCCTCGGCCCGGTGGGCCGGCTCGACGCGCACCTGGGAAACGGGCAGACTCCCGGCAGCGAGGAGGTCGTCTCCTTCGCGTCGAACGACTACCTGGGCCTGTCGACCCACCCCGCTGTAGTCGCCGCGGCCCAGGAGGCGCTCGAGCGTCACGGCACTGGATCTGGGGCGTCGCGATATGTCACCGGGTCCCGCCCGGTGCACCACGATCTCGAAGAGGCGCTCGCGTCCTGGAAGCACTCCGAGCGAGCGATGCTCTTCCCCAGTGGTTACACGGCGAACCTCGGGGTGCTCACCTCGCTCGGTGAGGCCGGAGTAACCATCATGTCGGATGCCTGGAACCATGCCTCCATCGTCGACGGAGCGCGCCTAGCCCGTGCGCATAAGGCGGTTTATCCCCATGGAGACATGGATGCCCTAGCCAGGCTGCTCTCAGCGTGTCGGCCGCCGGTGATCGTGGTGAGCGATCTGGTGTTCTCCATGGATGGCGACCTCGCGCCTGTCGAGGAGCTCGGCCGGCTCTGTGCTGACCACGGTGCTCTCCTGGTGCTCGACGAGGCGCACGGGGTACTCGCGCCGGATCCCCTCTCGATGCTGGAGGGCATGGAGGACCTCCAGGTGCTGAGGGTGGGCACCATGTCGAAGACGCTCGGAGCACTCGGTGGCTTCGTAGCCGGTCCCGGCCCCCTGGTGGACCTGATCGAGAACCGGGCGCGATCTGCCATATTCACCACAGCGCTCTCGCCCGCGGACGCCGCGGCTGGTCTCGGCGCGCTGGGCGTCCTGCACAGCACGGAGGGCCAGAGCCTGGTGGCGCGCCTGAAGAGTCACGTGGTTGCCCTCCAGGGCGCCCTGGAGGGCGCCCCGCATCCGTCGTCAGTGCCCCCTGTGCCACTGAGCCCCATAGTGCCCGTCGTGCTCGGTTCCGAGCAGAGGGCGCTGGATGCATCGGCGGCTCTGCTCGCGAAGGGGATGTGGGTGCCTGCGATAAGGCCACCTACCGTGCCAGAGGGCTCCTCGCGACTCAGGGTGACCCTCAGCGCAGCCCACAGCGAAGAACAGGTCACCTGGCTCGCCGAGGCGCTGGAGGAGTTGCTGGCAGAGCCCGGACGCGACGGCGATGCTGGTCGGCCCGGACGCGACGGCGAGGCGGGTCGTCCAGGAGTCCGCGGTGCGCTGGACGCCCCGGCACCAGGCGTCGGGCGCACTGGTGGCAGTTCCTCCCGGGCAGCGGAGCGTCCGGGAAGGCTCGTAGTCGTGGCAGGTACCGGGACCGAAGTAGGCAAGACCTGGGTCTCAGCGCATCTGGCCAGGCACTGGAGGCAGGCAGGCTCGAGTGTGGCGGCACGGAAGCTGGCTCAGTCCTTCTCAGCCGGTGATGGGCCTTGCGACGCTCAGGTGCTGGGTGCTGCCACTGGCGAGGACCCCGAGGTGGTATGCCCCCGGGGTCGCTGGTACGAGGTGCCGATGGCGCCCCCCATGGCAGCCGAGGCTCTCGGCCTCCCGGTGCCTGGCATCGGGGACCTGCTGGGCGAGCTCTCCTGGGGTGCAGGCGAGGAACGCCGAGCCTCGATCGGGCTGCTCGAAACCGCGGGCGGGGTTCGCTCCCCACAGGCCGCGGACGGCGACGTGGTGGACCTGGTGGGCATGCTGAAGCCGGATCTGGTGGTGCTCGTGGCGGACGCGGGGCTCGGCACCATCAACTCTGTGCGCCTCTCGGCTGCGGCACTTGCATCCGCTCAGCGGAATACCGCTGCCGCGGGCTGTCTGGTGCCCGGTGCTGCCCGCCGACTGGTGGTGGTCCTGAACCGCTTCGACCCGTCCGACGGGCTGCACCTCGCGAACCTGGAGTGGTTGAGCCGGATGGACGGGTTCGACGTGCACGGAGTGCGTGGCGGCCCTGATGGCGCAGGCGACCTGGCCGTGCTCGCTGGCGAGATCCGGTCACGCCTTCGGGGTTGACGCCAGCCTTTTCCGGAAGCCGCCCTTTCGCACAAGCGGTCATAGCACCACATAAAGTGGTATATGACTCATTATTACAGTAAATACCACCTAAAGTGAGAAAAAGTAGGTGGTATTACTCGGGTGGAATCACGACTATACACAAAATCTGTAACTCGTTACGATGACTTACCAGTAACGAAGTGCCTCTGGCGACAGGTTCATTCGTGCAGATGCGAGGAGCGTGGCACCGGCGGCTTAGGGGGGGGCGGGGAGATGGCTTCATGTGGTATCCGCTCTGCCGTGCGCGCCAGCGCAGGGCCAGGGGAGAAGGCAGACCAGAAGCAGCCAGGTCGCTAGCAGCTAGGTCGCTGGGAGGCGCATCGGCCGACGAGGTGGGTTTCGCCCTGATCGACGCCATCGTGGCGCTCGCGGTGCTGATGATCGTGTTCCTGCCGGCAGCGATGCTGATGATGGAGACGACCACCACGACCGGTGACTACCGGGCGAAGATGGTGGCAGAGAGCGTGGCATCTGGGATCCTCTCCCAGGTGCGCTCGGCTGCGGCGAACCCCTCCTGCCTCTACCAGCAGTCGGTGATGGACCTCAGCCCGACGGCCTTCTGGCCGATGGACGACTCTGGGTCAGGCTCCCCGAACGTGGCAGACGTGTCGGGCAACGGCTACGGTGCGAATGCCTATAACGTGCCCGCCTGGGACCAGACTCCAGGACCGGTGTCCTGTGACACCAGCAACGGCGCGCTGGCCTTCAACGGGAGCACGACCTACGTATCCACGCCGGTGCCGAGCCCGACCGGTACCCAGCTCACCGTGGCCGCATGGTTCCACCTGTCGGGTACGCCCTCGGACAACCCCCGGATCGTCGCGAACGACCACACTGACTCGGACCACCACGGTTTCCAGCTCGAGCTGAACGGCTCGGGTTCATGCGACGGGAGTGGTCCGGGTGGAGCAGGCACCGGGTTCTTCAGCGTGGGGAACGGCACGAGCCAGGCGGGGGCATGCTTCAGGTACTCGACCATGCCGTCGCTCGCGGGGTGGTACTTCTACGTCGGCACCTATGACGGCACGAGCGTGGACGCCTACATCGACGGGGCGCTGGTGGGCCACAGCGCGTACTCCGGTGGTGACATAGCTGCACCGAGCTGCTCGTGCGCTGTGAGCATAGGCTATAACCCGCAGTACCAGGGTGACTACGTGCCAGGCCAGGTCGCGGACGTAGCCATATGGGAGTCAGCAGCGCTATCTGGGTCCCAGATCGAGTCCCTCTACCAGGCCGCCAGTGGCACCTACACATTCCCTCCCCAGGCGCCGGTGGCGCTGCCGAAGCTCTGGTACGCGACACCGTCGACGGTGCCGTTCGTATCAGCGGGCACCTGGTGCGCGGAGTACTCGACCTCACCTCCCGTTCCCTGCACGCCGATCATCCAGAAGGCAAGCGGCATAACCTTCGCCTCCTACGTCACCGGAGGGTGGTGCGTCCTTACCAGCTCGAACGGTTCGTGGCAGTGGGGTGACGGGACCCTCGGCTCAGAATCCGATCTCGGGTACTTCGTGGCGGTGAAGACCACCTGGGGCGGGGGCTATCTCCAGAGCTCCCCATCCCAGGTGACGAACATCTCGGCGCTCCAGAGCGTCGTCGAGTCGTCGCCGCTCGCGATCCCTCCCGATCTGGCACCCGGTGCCGACGCACCCGGCATTGGCTACGACGTCGGTGCCTGCCCGCTGGGGCTCTCATGAAGGCGCTCTTCATCAGGTCCGCTACCGGCAGGACACGCGCCAGGTCCGCCGCCGGCAGGACACGCGCCAGGTCCGCTGCCGGCAGGATGGGTTCGCAGTCCGGCGGCTTCACCCTGGTGGAGCTGCTGGTCGCCATGCTGCTGCTCGCCATCGCCATATCGATGTCGTTCATCGTCGCGACGAACATCGACACCATCACCGTCGGGACCCTCCGCCAGAGCCACGCTGCGGAGTCGGCGCAGAACGGCATGGCAGAGGTGTCGAAGTACCTAGCGGGCGCTGTGTCACCCGAGGCAGCCGCATCCGCACAGGATGCCACGGTGGCCAGCGATCCTTCCTGCTGGGGTCTCGACTCGCCTGCTCCCTCCGGGGGAGTGTCGCTGAACGCAGACGGTGCAGCCAGCCTGGCCTTAGCCACCGCTTACGACTTCGACCTCGTCTACTGCGGTTACGCGCCGGCCACCGCCGGCCATGCTGGCGCCGATGCGACACCGAGCGTCTACGAGATCACCTTCGAGCCAGGCTCGTGCCAGGGGGTGAGCTGCACGCTCGCGATCTACGACTGCGGGTCTACGTATAACCCCGGGACGGCCGCTCTGGCCAGCTCCACGTACCTCGACCCGTCGACATGCGTGAGCACGCACTCGCCGGTCTGGACGGTCCCGAGGGTCTGGTGCGATCAGTCCTGCCAGTCGGGCAGCGCGGGCAGCGCTCCAGGCGACACCCCAGCTCTGTTCAACTACTACGCGGGGCCGGCGGGAGAGTACAGCGCCACGGGGGCGACCTCGGTGTCCCTTAACTCCTCGGGCCATCCCCTGGGGCTCGCGAGCGGTGACAACGCACTGGGCCTGCAGCTAGTGCAGCTCGTGGTGCTGAAGGCGACTGTGCTGGCTACCTCCGGGTCTGCCTCTGATGCGGGATCTGCCGGGGCGGGCACTCAGGTGAGCGAGCAGGTCTGGCTCACGAACATGCTGAGCGGCGGCTACCAGCCCGCGACCACATCGAGCGCGGCCCTCGCGCTCGGTCCATCGGGGATGTGGCCCCTCGACTCGGCGACCGGCGGCGTGGTGACGGACCTGAGCGGAAACGGCGACACCGGTACGGTGAACGGGGTAGTGAGCGTGCTTCCGAGCGCGAGCCCTCCACTGCTCACGCCCCTCTCGGTCCCGGTGATGGACTTCACTGGGTCGGGCTTCATCTCGACGGCGACTCCCGTGGCGGCCCCGGGACCCGAGGTGTTCAGCATCTCGGCCTGGTTCATGGCGCCAGCTACCCTCGGCGGCGGGGGGATAGCCCAGTTCGCGAACTCCGAGACCGGCACCCCGAGTAACTACGACCGCCAGCTCTACATCGGCACCGACGGCAAGCTCGTCTTCGGCATCTGCGACCCGAGCTCTCCCGGGTGTCCCTACGTAATCTCCTCACCTGCTCCGGTGAACAACGGCCAGTGGTACTTCGCGGTCGCGACCTTGTCGTCAGCGGGGATGAGCCTGTACTTGGACGGTGAGCTGGTCGCCTACAGCTCCGCCGCCACCGAGGCTCAGCAGTTCTCCCAGCAGGGATACTGGAGGATAGGCGAGCTCGGCAACCAGGGCGGCTGGCCGGACACCCCCTGGGCCAACAACACTGCGGCGTCGAGCGCGTACCCATTCGTGGGAGACCTGGCCGACGTGGCGGTGTACTCGAAGGCCCTGAGCCCATCGCAGATCCAGGGACTCTTCCAGGCCACCGGGAACTACTCCACCTGCTTTGGCTACGCAGAGGCAGCCGAGCAGCCCTCGTCGATGTGGACGCTTGCCGACCCACAGGCGATAGACCCGGCCCTCACCCCGGCCGTCGCGGACGTCTCACCGGCCCCGGACGGCTACCAGGGAAGCTCGCCTCCCTCGAACCCTTGGGCTCCCGACACGGGGACGATCCAGGGCGTCGTCACCGAGGGCTCCACCCCCGGTGCAGCACCCTGCGACACCGGCGTGCCAGCCATGAGCTTCACGGGCTCGGGCTATGTCTCCACCGCGAACCAGATGGTCGGACCCCAGACCTTCAGCATCGTCGCATGGTTCGAGACCAGCTCGACCAACGGGGGGATAGCCCAGTTCGCGAACTCCGAGACCGGCACCCCGGGCAACTACGACCGGCATCTCTACGTGAACGCGCACGGGAACCTGGTATTCGGCGTGTGCGACCCGAGCGACTGCCCTGCCACGATCTCGTCGCCCCAGAGTGTGACTGACGGCAAGTGGCACCTCGCTGTTGCGACTCTATCGTCGGCCGGGATGGCTCTGTACCTGGACGGACAGCTCGTTGCCGCCAATACGTCGGTCACTGCCGCCCAGAGTTTCTCAGGGTGGTGGCGCATAGGAGAACTCGGGAACGCGGGCGGCTGGCCCAGGGGTAACGGGAATGGCACCTACAGCGGCGGCACTGTGCTCCCCTTCAACGGGGACATAGCGGACGTGGCGGTCTTCCCGACAGCGCTTGCCGGCACGCAGGTACAGGCACTCTACGAAGCCGGGCAGCCGAGCTGATCCGGTCGATACAGGGAGACATGATGCGAAGAGCCACTGGTCCGTTCGGATGTCTGGGAGAAGAGGGCCAGACCGCCCTCATGGTGGTGCTCGGGGTGATCGTGGTGATCGGGACCCTCACGACCGCGGCCTTCATGCAGGCATCTGCCGAGGGTCCGATCGTGAGCCAGAGCGTGTTCGCCAAGCAGGCCACCGCAGCGGCCAATGCCGCGCTCACCGACTACCAGAACCACCTCGCCGCCGATGCAGGCTATGGCTCTGCCTACTGCTCGGACGGCTACACGAGCTCGTCTCCGCCCGCGGGTACCGGGTCCTGGGACTGCCCCAACGGCGAGAAAGCCGACACCTCGAACCCGGCCTTCGTGAACAGCCTCGATCCGGACTGCCAGACGGACTCAGCGACCACCAGCGGATGGGAGCTGGCGTCGGGCGGCACTTCGGGTGTGAACAGCGAGTACCAGTACGTGGTGGACTCGGCTGCCATAGCCAGCCCCACCTCGCCGGGCACCGTGTACGTCTATGCCACCGGACGCGCCGGGGTCAGCGGTCGCTACGTCTGCGAGTCGGTGCAGGCCGCCTTCTACATCCAGCCTCCTGCTGTGGGAGACGAGACCAGCGTGCCGGTGAACCCGAACGGCGGTTGGCAGAACGTCACCACACCGAGCAGTAATTTCACCCAGGTGACCGCCGTGATCGCGGGTGGCACTGGTGGTTCGGGCACTGGCTCGAACGGCGGCTCGGGCGCGTCGGGGGCATCAGGGGCCGAGATCCAGGCCACCTTCATGGTTCCCGGCGGCTACCAGGTCACCAGCTCCACCGGGTCGGCAGGTTCGACGGGAACCTCGGGTGGAGGTACCAGCTCTACCGGCTATGGAAACGGAGGTGCCGGCGGGAACGCAGGCGGCGGGGGAGGGGCAGCGAGCGCCCTCTGCCTGGAGCAGGTAGGTGGATCGGGATGCGGCCAGAGCGCGCCGGTCTGCGCCGGTGGCTCGCTGCCGGGCAGCGGTAACCCTGACGGCACGCCTCCTTCGAACGTGCCCTGCATCCTCGCGGTGGCCGCGGGCGGCGGCGGTGGTGGCGAGGGCGTCTGCTTCGGGAGCCCTGCCGGTGCAGGCGGAGCCGGGGGCATGCCGACGCCGGGCGCCGACGGGGGATCGGGGATAACCGGGGTACTCGGCTTCTTCGGCATCTACCTGAACACCGGACCTGCCACCGGTGGGAGCTGGAACGGCTCCTCTACTTCCCCGGCCGGCTCGGGCGGCCAAGGTGGCACCGGATACAGCTACTCGCTCTTCGGCTTCACCATCGACAACGCAGGCCCTGGTAACGCCGCGACTGGACCAGACGGCGCACCGGGTGTCACGACCGGCCTCGGAGGCGACTCCGGTGGTGGTGGGGGCGGCTACTACGGAGGTGGCTCCGGCGCTCCTGGAGGCGACTGCGGCGGCGGCGGCGGCGGCGCCGGTGGTGCCTCCTATGTGGACACGAACCTCGTGGTAGGCGGGGCCTTCGCCGTCAACTACTCCTCAGCGCCGTCGGGAAACGGGACCGTCATAACGAACGTGGCTCCCGCTACGAACTCGATCTTCACCTCGGCGTCCATCCCTACAGAGGGCTGTAACTCCACGCAGACCCTCACGCCGCCGAGTGGTACCTCCGAGGCGATAGTCACGCTCTATGGTGCCGGTGGCGGAGAAGCGAGTGGCACCGACTGGGGTGGAGGTGGCAACGGCGGCCAGGGCGGCGAGGTGACGGCCACCTTCCCGCTTTCCCCGGGCCAGTCCCTAAGCTACGACCTCGGTTGTGGTGGAGGCGGCGGCAACGACAACAACTCCGGCGGGCCGAACGGCGGCGAGGGAACAGGCGGAAGCAGCGGTGCTGGATGGGCCCAGGGCGGCGAAGGTGGTTCCGGGAACTACAGCGGCACCGCGGCAGGCGTATGCAACTGGTTCAGTTCGTGTAGCGGTCCCTACGGGGGAGGTGGCGGCGGTGGCGGTGCTAGCGAGTTGTCGATCGGGGGGACGCCCGTAGCCGTGGTGGGAGGCGGCGGAGGTGGCGGCATGCCTAACTGCTCCTCGAACGGAGGCAACGGCCCGGGTGCCAACGGTGGAGAGGGGACGGGAGCTTCCCCTAACTATTCGAACGGTGACGAGGAAGTGAACGGCAACATCGGCGGCAACGCGAACGACGGCGGACCGGGTGGCAACGGGGGCTCCACGCAAGGCGGCTACCAGAACGGCAACAACGGCGGCAACAACGGCGCGAACGGCGGGGGCCCTGGCTCGTCGGGCGGCAGTGCTGATGGCGGACCGGGGTCATACACCGGTGGCGGCACCGGTGGCTACGGCAATATCGACGCAGGTGGCGGGGGCGGCGGTGGTGGAGGTAACCATGTCAGCCACACCTGGGGCTCTGCAGCCGGTGGGGGGGGCGCGGGCTACGCCGGGGGTGCAGGAGGGGGATCCAGTTCGTGTGGCCTGTGGCCTAACGACAACGGCGGGGGATCGGGCGGCGGCGGCGGCGGGTCTTCGTGGGTGCTCACGAGCGGGCCGAACGGCGCCACGAACCCGGGCATGAACGCTGCGCCCTCTGGTGCCTCTGGCGGTCAGGGCGGGAGCGGCGGTCCCGGCTGTAACGGGAAGAACTGCGCGTCCTACGGATCCAACGGCGGCGGCGGGTACATAAGCGTCACCTGGGAGACGCTCGTGATAGAGGCTTCCACCGGTAACTGCTCCGCGAGCAGCACCTCCTTCAGCGTGCCGTCCACCGGGACCTGGACTCTCTCTGTCGGCGGCGGCGGCGGTGCTGCCGGCCTGGCCACCCCGCCGAGCGGGTCCAGCCTCACGAGCGTGAACGGGCTGGGTGGCCCGGGTGCTCTGGTGACGCTGAAGGTGCCCCTCACCGCGGGCCAGGGCCTCGAAGCAGTGGTCGGCTGCGACGGCTTCAGCGACATAGGCGGCCAGGGCTTCACGAACGGCGGTTACGGAAACGACGGCGGTGGTGGTGGCGGGTCGAGCGCGCTCTGCCTCGAAGGCCAGGGAGCCTCCACCTGCAGCCACACCACGAGCAACTTCTGTACCAGCTCGAACACGCCACCGGGCCAGGGCTCGTGGTGCGTGCTCGCCATCGCAGGAGGTGGAGGCGGTGGTGGATCGGGGAGCGACGGGCCAGCCTGCATCTCGCCCGGCTGGACGGGCGGCGACGGTGGGGACCTGGCGAGTCCCGTTAGTGCATCGGGAGGCTACGGGGTGAGCGGGGGGAACGACGGCGCCGGCGACTTCGGTGCGAGCGCTTCCAGCCCGAACTCCTGGACCGACTGGCCCCAGCCTTACGCTGGCTTCGAGGTGTCGGGCTCTGGCGGCGGCGGCGGCGGTTATGCTGGAGGGGCTGCAACGAATGCCTGGCTTAGCACCTCGTCGAGTGACTGCGGCGGTGGCGGCGGGTCGTCCTGGTACTCGAGCGTGGCTCACCTGGTGGGCATCGTCCAGAACACCTGCACGGTGGCCGGGGCCTTGTCGACGGACTGCCCAGGGGTGGTGACGGTCACATCCGTGCCCGGGGCCAGCGTGTCGCGCATCGCGAGCCGTCCCGAGGCCCCTGGGGTGACCGTGTGGTGATCGCCATGCCCACCTATGGCCTCTAGGCGAGCCGAGCACCCGAGACGCTCGGCTAGGTGGCTCTTGGTCGCAGCGCCAGCAGTCCTGATCGGGGTCGGCGCGTACTTCCTGTCGAGCACGGGCGGTGCCGCGAGGGCCGGGGCCCCTGGCGCGGGCGCGGGCGGCACTGGGTCCCACAGCACTGGGTCGGGCGCGCTGCCAGCCTTGGCGCAGAGCGTGCGCTGCAGCGGCTGCCCACCGCCTCCCGAAGGGCCGGGCCTTCTGCACGACATCGCGCTGGCCCGGGCAGTGTTGGAGGGTCCCGGCAGCGTCCCTCCAGGATGGGAGCAGGCCGGAACAGCTCCGCCAGCCAGGCAGGATGTGGCCGACGGGAAAGCCGACCCTACCGGTGCCAGGGACTTCGTGCGCTGCATGGGCCTGGGTGCTCAGACGGCGGATGACGTGATGCGCAACGCAGACCAGGTCCTGAACATGGGTGGCGCGCCACTGGTCGCTCGCAGTGATGCCAGTGTGGCTCCAGAGGCCACCATGTCGCGATGGGTCGACATGGTGGCCAGCCGCCAGGATGCCAGCAGGGACTGGGGGGTCTACGCGTCGGCACGCTTCAGTGCGTGCGCGGGTTACATCTTCGCACCCAGCCACGGGCGCTCCGCCCCACGAGGGACCGGAGGCTCGCCGGCCGTAACCCGGTCTGCGCCGCCCACCTCGGTGGCTCGCACCATCCTGAGCCTGCCCGAAGGTGCCCGCGGGGTCCTGCTCCGTCCTTATATATCTCCAGGTGGCGGAGGGTTCTTCATGGGCCTCGCCACCGTCGGCCGCGTCCAGGTCTCGGTCGTCCTGGATGACACCGCAGGCGCTCCTGGCGCTGCTGGCGGCCCTGGCGGCCAGGTCCTGGTGCCCGCATCGCCTGAGAGCTCCGAGAAGCTGGTGAGAGACGTTCTCACCGGCATGGTCGAGCGTGCAGTGGGCGCCGGGTCAGGGCCTGGCATCTGAGGTGGTGCTAAGAACGGAGTCCTGAGAGTGGTACGGGGTCGATGGCCACCCCGTCTACTTCCCTGCCCGCCGGCACGAGCTTGCCTACCGATCCATCGCGCAGGTTTATCAACACTACGCCGTTGATAGGGCCCTGCACCGCTGCACAGAGCCAGTGTCCACCAGGCGTTATCGCCAGGCCCAGCGGCGCTCCCGGCAGCATGATCGGCTTCGAGGGAGTCCCGGTTGCCAGGTCCACAGGGGTGATGCCGGACTGGTCCCGACCCACTGCGCTTGCCTCGAAGCCGACGTATGCCCACTTTCCGTGCGGTGCCACGACTATAGGCAGCGGGACGGTACCGACGGTGATGGGCTTTCCCACCTTCCCGTCTTTCAGGTCCACCGGGACGACGGTGTCCTGGATGCGGTACTCGGGATATCCGGGGTAGTGGGGCCAGCCGGTGATGGCCGCGAGTGCCCACCGGCCATTTGGCGACACGGCCACTCCCTGGGGCGCCAGCCCTACTGGAACAGGTGTTCCAGCTCTCCGGGTAGCAAGGTCGATAGGCACCAGGTCGTCTGCAGGGTGCTGGATCGTGCCTGCGAGCACCACCACTGCCTCCCTGCCGTTCGGGGTGATGGCGATGGCTCCGGGACCGCGCCCGACCTGGATCGGGGCGAGCGGTCTGCCGGTAGCGATGTCGATAGGGGTAACGGTGGTCGCGTCGTGCATGTCGAGCAGGCCGGTGCCGCTGATGGACCCCATGTTCGCCACGTATGCAGTCTTCCCGTCAGGGGTGATGGCTACGGCGAAAGGGCCGAGCCCGGTTCGTATCGGTGCGAGCGCGCGCCCGCTCGGCAGCTCGACCGGGGTGACGTCGTAGGAGTCGACAGGGGGGCTCGACCAACCAGAGTCGGCCACGTAGGCCATCCGCCCGTCAGGTGTTATGGCCAGGTCCATCGGCGCAGGCCCTACGGCTATGGGCTTTCCAGCCCTTCCGTCAGCGAGGTCCACTGGGATGATCTGGTTAGTCCTGGTGCTGGTCACGTAGGCCATGTAGTCGGGGCCCGCGGTGCTCGGTGGATGGTGACCAGCGCCACGACCACCCGCGCCACTACTGCCCGGCGTGCTGGCTGTCTTTCCCACGGGTTCGCCGCCTGGGTGTCCGCAGGACAGCGCCAGGGCACCAGCCGCCAGGATGGTCAGACAGGCCAGGACGCGCACTCGGGCTCGTCTCGAGAACGCCACGGGCGCTACTCCAGAGTGCATTCGCTATCCCGTCTGTCGCTGGGCGACCTCACCCATCACGATTATAGGTCGGTCACGAACATTGCCTCGAGGTCCTAATATGGACATGTAGGCGATGCGCGCCCTGGCAGGGATGTCGTGCATCGGATTGGGGGCAGCCACCGTGAAGCCAGAGGCCGAGGCGCTTCTCGAAGAGCCCGAGGGTCCGGGGAGCGACCGGCACGTCGGAGCTGGGTGTCCGGGTTCGGGCCCTGGCCCCGAGACCGGCTGGCTGGCCTGGCAGGACGAGGTGGATGACGAGGCGCTCCATCGTGCGGGGATTCGGGTCAGCAGGCGGCGGATAGTCTCAGTGGGCGGCGGAGTGGGCTCCTTCGCGCTCGTGGACATGCTGAGGATCGTAGGTATGCCGAGCGATGACATCGCCGTGCTGGCTCAGCGCGAGCTACCCCACGATGCGCTACGGGATCTCCTTCGCAGCTCCCAGACAGCTGACGGTGACCGGATGCGCTCGGACTCTGCCACGCGGATCGACTGTGCCTGGGGATGGCCCAGCTACGCGATGGCAGAGGCCTGGCATACCGGGAGCGCGAGGCCCCTCATCCAGGTGCTCGCAGAGCCGATCTTCGCAGAGCCGTTCGCTCCGAAGCCCGAGAGCGTCTACAGGGGGATGGAGCGCGAGGCCCACCGCATCGGCTGGCCCTCCATGCTGGAGCGCGGGGAGGCCCTCCTCGTGCGCCGGCACGCTCTGGGCGGTTACGTGATCCTGCACCGGCAGGCTGGCGGTGGCGCGAGAGTCGCCTACAGGGCTGACCATGTCCACATAGCCGTCGGTCACGCAGGTCCGAGGTGGCCGCTCGGAGCCTCGGGCGCCCCTGGGGGCTCGAGGCCAGGCTGCATGGAGGTCCATGCCATGGAGGACCACGAGCGCGCCTACGAGGTGCTGGCCGGGCGCAGCCGGCCGGTGGCCGTGGTGCGTGGCAACGGGATGACGGCAGCCCGGGTGATCCAGCGACTCGCAGAGGACCGTGAGCGCCTGGGGATCGGCACGAGGATCGTCCACCAGGTGCCTGCTGGGCTGACCGGCTTCGCGCTCCAGCCCTTCACCGCTCCTCGCTCGGCGTTCGGTGGGCCGCTTCACGCCCGCCTGGCGAGGATCGGTCCAGCGGAGAGAGCCAGGTTGGTGGAGTCGATCAGCAGGACGACCGTACCCAGGCGCCGCTCCTGGCGTAGGCTGATTGCCAGGGGCGAGCGCGAGGGGTGGTACAGGCTGGTGTCGGGACCCGCACTCGAGGACGAGGAGATCTCCGGTGCCGATGCAGTTATCGACTGCACCGGCCTGGTCTCGGACCCGCTGGCTCATCCACTCCTGTCCGACCTCGTGGAGCGTGGTGGTGCCAGGCTGAACCCGATGGGCTTCCTCGACACCGGACCAGCGTGCGATCTGGTCGGCATGGACAGCGGTTCTGGCCGCTGCTATGCCTCGGGCGTGGCCGTGACGGGCGGGTTCATCGGACCGGCTGACTCCTTCTGGGGGCTGCAGGCTGCTGCACTTCGCATACTCGACGACCTGCACCGCCTCGAGCCTGGCGCATACCCGAAGCTCGGCTCGCTCATCTCCGCCAGGGGATGGTGGCGTTGGCTGAAGGGGAGCGAGCCGTGACCCCCACCCTCGTGGGCCGCATCCAGACGAGGCTGCTGCTCGCGTTCAGCGCAGGCGTGGTCTGGACAGCGATCCTCACCCCGTTTCTTCCCCATCCGCTCGGCACCCAGATGGGCGGTGGAGCGGCCATGGGTGTAATGACCCGCCTGATGGTGGTGATACCGCTGCCGTCCACCACCGGCATGGATTACCGGATGGCCTACGAGACGCTGGGCCTCATGACAGGCATCGGGCTGCTCTGGGAGGTTCTCTACCAGGCTCTCCAGTCGACCCGCATCGAGGGAGACTGGCCACCCCTCCTGGCTCTCCTCGCTGGCATACCCGAGGGCATCGTCCTGTGGCTGGCACTGCACGTTAGCGGTGTCACGGCAGGCCCCATCGGGCTGTCGTCGAGCGTGCTTCCCATGTACTCCATCGAGTTCGGGTCCACCTGGCTGGTGCTCTGGGTCTCGTACCTGGGTCCGCTCCGGATCCTCCTGCCACGCTGGCGCTACGAGGGCTTCAGGGTGATCGCGCCTGCCAGGCACAGCATGACGACTGGCGAACCTGCCCTGCCATCACCTGGCAGGTCGCACGCAGATCGCGTCGAGGTACCCTGAGGGCTACCCTGTGCCGTCAAGGCGAGCACAGCGGCGCCATTTCGTGACGGAGCGCTGCGCTCCAGGCTCCGATAGCCTATGGTGATCGCGATGAAGTCACTTGCTCGCATGCTGCCTACTACCCTGGTCGAGGGTGCTTGGATACGGGCAGCGATAGTCTGCTCTCTGTGCATCACGCTTGCAGCGTGCGGTGCTGCGAGCCCTGGGTCGAAACGGCCGCGCGCCGAGAGCCATAAATCCCCCCCGCTGGTACCCGTGTCGAAGCTAGGCCCTGCACCTTCTGTGCTCTCGGCAGTCCTGCCATCTCAGTCACTGTTCCCGGGTGGCTGGGCATCGAGCGCACCGAGCGCTTCGAGCACCGATCCAGAGGCTCAGGCGATCGAGGAGTTGGCCGCCTGCCTGACCGTGAAGGCTCCGTCCACGCTGCCAATGGTGTCCAACGTGTTCGCCATGGTCCCCGGAGGCCTGTCGTCTATTAACTCGTCTGCCACCTCTGCCCATCCCCTCCAGGCGATGCAGGCCGAGGCATGGCTATGGCCCTCGGCATCTGAGACGGCCAGCTTCTTCAAGGCACTCCGATCCCCGGCGGCGCCAGGCTGTGTGACCAAGGCCTCCAGCCACTCCTCGGTGTCGTCTACGGGCAGTGCCAGCGTTCCGTACCTGAAGAGCATCACCCTGAGCGGGATCGACGTGCCTGCGGTCGCCTTTGCGTTCTCTCTGGACTCCGGCAGCCCACCTGCGGGTTCCGGTACCGCCGGTGGTGCAGCCACATCGAGTAGTGCCCCGGCTGGTTCGACGCCGGCTGTCACCCTGCCAGCGTCCCTGCCGAAGCTTGACCTGGAGGTCGTCTACGTGATGGTCGGTCGAGTGCTCCTGGCAAGCGACTGGTACGCGGTCGACCTGGGGATACCAGCCCAGGTGCTGACGAGCGTGGTGAATGCCGAGGCAGCAGCAGCCCGCCGGCTGGGCTGAGCCCTCTGGGCTGGAGCCGAAGGAAGCCGGCCACCTTCCAGGCGGGATCCCATAGTGACTGCCTGGTAATGCGTATAGGTGTAATTACCTGCTTTCACCAGGTATTATGACGCTTACAGCCAGCCACCGGAAGTCGTAGGATGACCTCGTATGGTGAAGAAGTGTGGCCGCGAGGCCAGGGGGGGCAGGGTTCTTTCCACTGCCATGAGCTTGCTGGGACTATCTTCTGGCGTGCCAGACCGGCGTTCCGCATGGACTCGCTGGGGCAGCTCATCCCATCCTGCGACGTCCGGCGGGAAGCGCTCAGAGGGTTTCACCCTAGTCGAGATGCTGATCGCCATGCTTCTCATGATGATCGCCCTGGCAATGATCGTCCCTGTCTTCTCGGTGCTGGTGGATACCTACAGCTCGACCACGAGGACGCTGGACTCCTCCAGCCACCAGACGCTCCTGTCCTTTACGCTGGACCGCGTTCTCGACGACGCCCAGGTGCCCCCGTGCCCTGCATCAAGTGTCTGCACGGCTGACCAGGCCACCTTCCTTACATGCCCGGACGCGATGATCTTCTACTCGGATGCCCCCATGCCGGGGAATCCCAATGGTGGCGCGTGGGTGTACCTATACCTCTCTCAGCCAGCCGCACCGACGCTTGGCGCTTCGAGCCCCTACGCCGCATACACGCTCAACATCGACGAGGTAGTAGGGCCAGCCACTGACTTGCCTCCTTTCGACTGGACTGGCATACAGAGCGGGCCGCTCACCACATCCAACGATGCCTGGAGTGACTGCGGCCCCGAACAGGGAACGCCGACACTCACGAACACCTTGCTCACGCTTCAAAGCGGCTACAGCGTGGACTCCATACTCACGCTCAACGACGTGATCGCCCCAGCGCCTGGCGACCTGAGCGGCTCGTACCCGACCTCGGCACCCAGCACTACATGTATGAGCGCCCCTACTGGGCCCACCTGTGACCCATTGGTTTACTACGGCCTGTCGAGCTCGACTGCGACCGTGACCAATGTTGCGCCCACTGTGGCCGAGGTGTCCTACGACATCACGGTAAGAGACTTGTCGTCGTGCAGCGCTACCTGCTCCAGCGTGGTCCTCGACGAGAACAGCCCAGCGCACAGCCCGGCAGTGACCATGCAGGGGACAGCGGTGATGACGAACGTCCTTATAAACGAAGGACAGGGGGCGGGCCTCTTCTGAGGCCCCCAGGGAGGAAACCATGTCGACATCCTCGAGGAGCATCTCAGAACGCAGGAGGTTCTGGACCAGGCGCCTGGTCGGTATTCGCCGCTCTACCGGCACAACCAGCGAGAAGGCCTCCGGGCGCGGTACTGGCGCGAACGGTCAGGCTCTCCTGGTGGTGCTGGCCGTGGTTTCGCTTCTCGCGCTTCTGCCGGCTGTCATATTCGAGGACACTAACGGGAGCATATCGACCACACTCCAGGCCCAGAACCAGAAAGCTGCTCTCGCCGCCGCCGAGGCAGGCGCCGCGTCGTACCTGTCGCAGCTCAGCTCGGACCCATCCTTCACGCGCTACAACGACGTCACGTGCAACTCCCCCAGCCCTGCGGCGGGGTTCTACTTGGCGGGCTCTGCATGTGCAGGCAGTTCAGGCGGTACGGGCAGCTACTCGCTCCCAGTGGGATCTGTCAGCGATTGGGTTTCGGTGCCGAACACCTCGGTCCAGGAGCAGTTCGTCTACACGGTTACGGACACGGATCCCTCTAATCCCACCTCGCCGCTCGAGCTCGTCGTCACCGGCAGGGCCGGTAGCACCAAGACGCCGTCTCTGGACCAGTACCGCACTCTGGTGATCCAGCTCACCAGTCAGCTCACGAACGCGATCTTCTCGAACTACAACACCTCCAGCCCATATACCTACTCGAACAGTGAGGCTTTCACCCTCCTCCAGGACGGCATTAACCTCGCACTTTCCGCAGCGAGCGACCTTGGCGGCGGGAGCGTAGACGGCATACAGGTCAGCACGATCCAGGGCGAGCTGACCAGCATGCTGGGAAGCGGCCCGACGGGCGACATCAAGCTCGGTCAGCTCCTCTGCGGCTATCACTCCTACCAGCCGAACCCTGTAGCCGACCTGGTCCAGGAGGCACTTGCCATGGTGCCGAGCCTTCTCAGCACGGCGCTTGAGCCCTCGCTGGGGAGCTTCGACCCCCTAGGTCTTCCGATCGGCCAGGACCTGATCTCGGTCATGTCCGACATCACGAATGCCATCACCAGTGACCTGCAGTCTGCCCTCTTCAGCAGCAACTTCCTCGGAAGCCTCGGCCAGTCCGAGACTATGGACGGGCACACCTTCGACCTCTGGACCGGACCCTTCCCTCTCGTATGTAACGTGAGCGAGCTCTACGGGAGCTCGTCCTCGTCGTACTACGGCCTGAAGACCTCGATCAGCGGTCCGGTCTACAGTAACGACCAGTTCTACGCCTGCACCTCTGACAGCGGTACCTCGGATGCACTGGCAAACGACACCGTGAAGATCGGAGCGGAGGGGTCGCTCAGCTCGTCTGGAACCGGGCCTCAGGTCATCCCGGTCGATCCCGCTCCTGGAGGCGCGTTCACGCAGGATAACCTGCCGGCCATCAGCTTCACGATACCGCTGATTAACTACACCTTCGACGTGAGCACGGGCTGCTCTAATACGCCGACGACTACGGCGGCAGTCGCACCCGAGCCCACACCGGTACCCGACTTCAGTGCCATCGAGGCCAACGCCACCTGCCAGTTCTATGGTCCTACCTTCATAGACTTCCAGTCCGGTAGTGCCACGGTTTGGAGCCCGGACACCGCCGAGGCGGGTGGAACCGGCAACAGCTCCGCCTGCGGATCTTCCTCTCCGTACACGGTGAACAGCTCGTCGGCTGGAGACGTGCTCTACGTGCATAACCTCCCCGAAAGTGACACCTGCCAGGCCTTCCCCACGTCGTTTGCATTGCCCTTCGGCCAGACCACGCCCATACAGGACCACAGCTGCTACTGGGGTGATGCCCTGGTGCAGGGCACGTACACCGGTGACTGGACCATAGGGGCGTCGAACGACATCGTTATTACAGGCAACGTCGTAGCCGGCGGCTCCAATGGTATGCAGACCAGCTCGCTCGGCCTCGCTCCCGGTGGGAATGTCCCCATCAGCGAGCCCGCGGTCAACAGCTCGGGTGTCTACTACCCGCAGGGGAACGTGGTGGTGAACCATCCGGTGGTGAGTGGCGCCAACGACAATAACTGCTCCTTTATAAGCACTCCTTCGGGCCTGCCGTCGACCTGCTCGCCGGGTATTCCTTCCTCGGTTCCGGAGGCGTCGTGGTCCACCTCTGGATGCAGCTTCAGCCTCACGAACATCGGTGGATACTTCGAGTGCCTGATCGGCGGCTTCTACGAATCGATCGATCATTACATGTATAACATCGTTAATGCCGGTTACTACTGTGGCATGGGCAGCCAGGCTGAAGCCTTGATCGACCTCAGTAGCTGCAGCTCTGCCACCTCAGGCGGCCTTTACCTGAACGCGGGCGTGAGCAACGATAACCCGACTGCCGCCCCAGCACCTACCTTCAGCCAGTCTGCCCCTACGTGCAGTGACTGGAGCGCGAACGTCATCCTTCCGAGCAGTTGTGAAACCTCATGGTTCGACTACTACTGGGCATTCGGCTCCGAGGCCGGTACCGCATTCGACGAATTCTGCGACTTGTTCACCTCGTGCCCGAGCATAGGTGGCTATGAATCCCAGCTTGCCACCTGGGAGGCTACCTGGGTGCATGGTCCTCTGAACTCGTTCCCAGCCATCTATAACCCCACCATCGATGCTGACATACTTGCCTCGAACTCGAGCAGCTCTGTGCAGGGCGCTTCGGTGGGCTCCAGCACTCCGGCGAACATCACTAACGGAAGCTTCACCGTGCAGAACGTAGACAGTGGCAACAGCGGCAGCTACAGCAGGGCAGGCCATGGGCTCGGAACTCTTACCGAGAACGGAGCAGTGGTCGAGTCCTACGCGAACGGGCTGGCGAATGCCGGGCTCACCACGAGCCACTTCCACCTCTTCGATTCTTCCTGCGACGCATCTGCCGATGCTTGCTACGTGTCGTCGGGGTATCACGTGGTCAATATCAACTACAGCCCGGACGTGGTGCTGAACCCACCTCCGTACCTGGTACAAGAGCTCCAGGGTGTCGACTGGGTCAGTCAGGTATCAGAGATCGCTCCGGCGCAGGCGCTACCGGGGATATAGGGGAGGATTAAGATGTCTAGGCGATTCGCCAGAGGAACGAGCCGGAGGCTGATGGTAGCCCGGCGGGTGCCCGCACCTGGTAGCGAGGCGGCCAAGAGTGATCGCTGGCAGGGGAGCGGGAGGGTGACACCGTCGGCAGGTACCGCCCGTGCGTCGGGCGGCGAGCGTGGACTCGGGCTCCTCGAGGTGCTGGTGGCCATCGTGGTCCTCGCTGCTGTCGGATTCTCGACTGCCTACCTGCTCATGTCCGAGACCGGTGCCGTATCAGGCCTTCGTTCGCGCCTCGAGGGTGCCTCGGTCGCCTCCGAGGTGAACAGCTGCCTCCACGCCTCCCAGACGAGCAGCCTCCTTCCTCCTGCTGTGGTGGGTGGTTCGAGTCCTACCTACACAGGCAGCCAGACAATCTCGGACAGCACGATATCTACCACCTGCCCCAGTGCAGGGGTAGGCACGTCGGTCACCACCGCTTCGAGTGGCTACGTGGTAACGGCCACCGCGTCGCTCGCCGCCTATAAAAACGGAGAGAACGTGACGGAGGCGATAAGCGGGGCCACCAAACCCTGGAGCAACGAATGCTTCGGCTTTCCCGGCTCGCCAATCGGGATGCTCCAGGTCCAGAGCCAGGTGCAGAACCGGCTCGCCTCGCAGAACATAGGCAGTGACGCTTCCATGACCACGAACCAGACGAGCCTGATCGTGCCTGCGCAGATCGACGTGAAGACCATGATGGGGAACTCCCCGGACGCTGACGAAGCAGTGACTCTCTCAGGTGGAGGTGTCAGCGGCTCCCTGGGCAATCCTCAAGACACCGGCAGCCAGGGATGCGTCTCCTACCTGAACCTCACGCCTGGGACCTACACGGTCACCGCTGGTAGCAGCTCATCCAGCGCAACTGTGACCCTCAGCCCAGGCCAGGTGTACTCTCTCGTGCTCGACGTACCCACGGCGGCTGGCAGCACGTCAAGTGCGTCCAGCGCTCCCAACCTTGCCTCTCTCCAGGCCATACCATGGATGACCAGCGCTTGGACCCCCGGCGAGACCCCCATCCCCGAGGGTCCGGCCTCCGGCGGCAACACCCTGGTCGTGTGCGGCACGAACCTGTTCGGCACCTCAGGAAATGCGGTCACCTGGGAACCGGAATCGGTGAGCTTCTCTGCCGGTAGCACCCCCGAAGACGCAACCTTCACTCCGGTCACTTCCGGCAGTGGGTGTACCGGATCCGAGAGTGGCGACCAGGAGCTGGAAGTCTACGCTCCCGCGTTCGCCTCGGGGACCACGGTCAGCATCACGGTCAGCACTACGGCAGGATCTGGCACCCTTAGCAATTCCTACCTCTACTACGGCGCTCCGTTCATCTGGTCCATGGGAACCCCAATTGTCCCTTGCCCTGCGGGCACCTCGGGGTACTGCAACACGGCAAATCCCTCTGGCACCCCGAGTGGCGGAACGCCAATAGACATCCTAGGCTTTAACTTCGACCAGCTCCAGCAGCCAGGCAGCGCCGTGGCGTTCACCACGTATCCACAAGGTGCTGGTGGATCTACGGGCCCGATGTCCGGTCAACCAGTCGACGCAAACTTCAATGTCGACTCCTCCACAGAGATAACCGCTGCTTCGCCCGTAGACGACGTCAGCTTGAGTGGTCTGGCGGCATGTATCACCAGCGGGCTAAGCACCTGCGTAACGGATATCTCTCAGGAGGTGGCCTATCTCGACGGCAGCCTCGTGAACTACGCGGTAGTCCAGCTCGTCCCAGGTAGCTCCGCAGAGTCTCCGAGCGCAGTCACGGCACCTGACTGCCCGCTGGAGACGTCAGTGGCGCTCGACTGGAGCGGTACTGGCAACGTGCCGGTCACGTGCCACTTCGAGTATGGTCCCACTCCTACGCTTACCTCTCTTAACCCGAGCGAGGGGTCGGTGCTGGGTGGCACTCAGGTGGCTATCTGTGGGACGAACCTATCGCAGATCGACGCGGTGGAGTTCGGGTCGCACGTCCTGACCCACACCCCTAGCAATCCTGGTCCAGGGCAGTTCGAGATAGTCACCCAGAGCTACAATGTCTTGGCACGACCATATTACGATAACAACACCCCATGTGGTGAGATCAATGCCGTATACCCAAAATCTGTCACGTACATACTTGCCATCTCGCCACATGGTACCGGCTCAGTCCAGGTGAGCGCTTCGAATCCCTTCGGCAGCTCGAACAGCCTGACATTCAGTTATAGCTATATCCCCTCGATTACGTCTATTAGCCCGACGGGGGGGCCCGTCGGTGGTGGGAACACCGTTACCCTTACTGGTGGATACTTCGCAGACGGTGACACCGTTAACTTCGGCTGTGCTACGGCCACCATATCCTCGGTAACCGGGTCTGGTGCGAGCATGACCGCCACGGTGACCGCACCTGCGTCTAGCTTCCTCAATCCTCTCGGTGTCTGCGGTAACGCCGCTGGTCTTGATGAGCCGGTCCAGCAGGTGGGTGTGACCGTGACGAATCCCATCGGGACATCTAACAGCGTCACCTACACGTACGCGAACACGCCGAATATCACTGGTCTGAGCGTTGGAGGTGGATCGATAAGCGGTGGCACCACGGTGGCTATCTGTGGCTCGAACCTCCAGTACCTGACCAGCGCCAGCTTCGGTGGCAGCACGGTTACACCAGGCTCCTTGCAGAGCGTGGGTGCTCTGAGCCTCTCCGGTCCCTGCGGTGGTAGCGTCGCTGGCTACCAGTACGTGGACGTGACTACACCGTCGTCACCCAATGGCGGGTACGACCAGGTAGGGGTAACGGTCACGAACATAGCGGGCATGACGTCGAACAGCTACTGGTCATACACGTTCGCGAATGCCCCGGTTATCAGCTCGATATCGCCGCCCGGTGGCCCCGTTGGCGGAGGCACTACCGTCACGATCCACGGTCAGTACTTCCAGGGTGTCACGAGCGTGAACTTCGGATGTGCTGGCGGTTCGATTGTCTCCAGCAACTCTGCTGGGACGGTGATGACGGTCACGTCGCCAGCGTCGAGTTTCCTCACCCTTGGCGTGTGCGGTAACGACCTCACTCTCGACGAGCCGGTTCAGCAGGTGACGCTGACAGCCAGCAATCCCGCTGGCAGCGGCTCGTACAACTACTTCACCTACGCGAACACGCCGTCGATCAGCTCGCTGAACCCTGCCAATGGGCGGGCCTCTGGTGGTAACACGATCGCTATCTGCGGCTCGAACCTCCAGTACATAACGAGTGCCGACTTCGGTGGGAACGTGACTACGAACGTGAGCGAGCAGAGCACTGGAGCGTTCTCGTCTGGGCCGTGCGGCTACACGTATACCGGATACAGCTACCTGGACGTGGTCGTGCCCTCCTCGCCGACCGGAGGGTACGACCAGGTAGGTGTGAGCATCACGAACGCCGCTGGAATGACCTCTAACTCGCTTACCTACACCTATAACCCGCCACCACCGACTATCTCATCGGTGTACCCCCACGGTGGCGGCGAGGGTGGAGGCACGACGGTCACCATCGACGGCACTAACCTCGACGGAGCCGGGTTCAATACCTCGGTCAGCTTCGGCTGCGCTGGGAATGCCAGCATCAGCTCAGGTAGTGGGACGCAGCTCGTCGTTTCCAGCCCGGATACATACGACGACAGTATTGTCAGCGCCAACGCCTGTGGGAACGACTACTGGAATGATAATGGCGAGAAGCCTCTCCAGGTAACCATCACCGTGTCCACCATCGGAGGATCGGCCAACTCCTCCCCGTGGACCTACCAGAACAGTGCCTCGCTCTCGGGCCTCAGCCCATCTAACGGCAGCGCCTGGGGCGGCAACCAGGTCTGTGTGAACGGATCGAATCTCGAGTACGCCACCGGAGTCTGGTTCGGCAGCCGTGAGGTAGGCGTTCGTTACTGGACGGGGAGCAACAGCCAGATCTGCGTGGACGCCCCCTCGAATGGCGGGAGCTACGGCCAGGTAGGTGTCTGGGTGCAGATGCCATCTGGAGTGGGGAACTCGAACTCCCTCACCTATACCTATAACCCGCCACCGCCGACTATCTCATCGGTGTACCCCCACGGTGGCGGCGAGGGTGGAGGCACGACGGTCACCATCGACGGCACTAACCTCGACGGAGCTGGGTTCAATACCTCGGTCAGCTTCGGCTGCGCTGGGAATGCCAGCATCATCTCGAGTAGTGGGACGCAGCTCGTCGTTTCCAGCCCGGATACATACGACGACAGTATTGTCAGCGCCAACGCCTGTGGGAACGACTACTGGAATGATAATGGCGAGAAGCCTCTCCAGGTAACCATCACCGTGTCCACCATCGGAGGATCGGCCAACTACTCCCCGTGGACCTACCAGAACAGTGCCTCGCTCTCGGGCCTCAGCCCGTCGTCGGGTACGCCGGGTGGCGGCTACCAGGTCTGTGTGAACGGATCGAATCTCGAGTACGCCACCGGAGTCTGGTTCGGCAGCCGTGAGGTAGGCGTTCGTTACTGGACGAGGAGCAACAGCCAGATCTGCGTGAATGCACCCAGCTCTCCGAACGGCGGGAATGAGTCGGTGCAGGTATCTGTGATCATGCCCTCTGGTGTCGGGAACTCTAACTCGGAGACATTCACGTACATCGCCCCGCCGTCGATCACGGGGCTCAATCCGAGCAGCTTCGGCGAGACGTGTGATGTACATGGAAACGTCAGCTTCACGGTGAGCGGCTCGAACTTCGTGAACGTGAGCGAGGTAGAGATCGGCGGCAACAGCGTCGGCTGGCCCAGCGGCTGGAGCGTGAACAACAGCGGCACTTCGATCACCGTGAACATAAATGCGACTTGGACCCCGAGTGGCCAGGTGACTGTCGTGACGCCACAGGGTAGCGCCACGAGCAGCCAGAGCATCTCATGGAATAACAGTTGCTGGTGATGGGGAGAGATCGGAAGGACGGGTAGTCCTGGCTCAGCAGGGCTACCTGTCCTGTAGGTGGTGGTGCTTCCGACGCTGAAGGGCAGGATGGAACCGGAGATCAACTCTATCTGGTTAGATCTGGCCGACGGAGCTTGGGAACTCGTTAGGCTGGCCGGGACGCACCGCCACGTAAGCTGCGGGCAGAATCAGGCAGGCGCTAGCTCGACTGCGAACCGAGTGGGGTGAGGGCCAGCAATCCAGTGGCGAGGCCGACGTCCACGTATGTGGAGTTCACTACCTTCCCGCCTCGAACGTGCAGCGAGATGATCTCGCCGTGGTGGTCGATCGTCGAGCTCACCTCCAGCCAGTGGCCGCCTCTGGTGATTGCCAGAGCATCAGGAGGAGCTGGCAGGGAGAAGGAGGGCTCGGGCGTCGCCGTGGCCACTTCTATGGGCGTGATGGCGAAGTGCTGGCCGGCGACCCCCCAGGCGGAATCGGCTACATATACGTAGCGCCCACCTGGCGAGCTAACCATGGAGAACGGTGCCTTCCCCACGTCTATCCGCGCGACGACGGTGTTCGTAGCGAGGCTGATCTTCACCACCGTATGCGTGAAGCTGAATCCCGCCGAGCCACTGCTGGCCGGGTTCGGGGGCCATCCGGTGACCGAGACGAAGGCCCAGCGCCCGTTCGGGGTGATGACTGCGCCCTGGGGAGCCTCACCGACCCGTATCCGAGCTGTCACCCGTCCCGTCTCGAGGTTCACTATCACCGCGTAGTGGGAGGGGTGGTAGTAGGTGCCGGCCAAGGTCACCACTGCCTCCCTGCCGTCAGGAGCGATGGCGATGGCACCTGGACCCCTGCCGACCTCTATGGGAGCGAGAGGTCGCATCGTCGCTATGTCGATGGGTGTGATGGTCGTTCCATCGACCATGTGGTAGAAGCTTCCGTTCTTCAGTGCGCCCATGTCGACGACGTAGACCCGTCCGAGCGGAGCATCGGTAGCGAGCATCAGCGGGCCGAATCCGGCTCGTATCGCTGGAAGGGCCTTATGTGTGACGAGGTTCACGGGCGTAACCGAGTACGAAGGGGCGTAGGTCCCTCCCCACCCGGAGTCGGCCACGAAGGCGTAGCGAGCATTCGGGCTGATAGCTATGCCCTGCGGTGCCTCACCGACCCTGATGGGCTTGCCCAGCTTCCCCGTGGCAAGGTCGATGGGTAACAGCTCGTTCTGGAGCGTGTTCGTGAGCCAGCCCGTCCATGGCGGACCGCTCGCCGCCTTCTGCGACCGAGGAGCAGGGCGGCGGGCAGTACTGGTCGGTCCACCGCATGAGGACATCGAGACCGCCACCATGGCCGAGACGGCGGCTAGCATTACTGGGCGCGATTTCCCCTGTCCGTGCCTTCGTCGGGGGCTCCCGTTGCTCCAGCGGTTTGCTGACATCACAGCGATAATAGGCTGGTAGCAGCCGCTGGAGTGGTGGCCGCGTAGCTTCTCACCCGGGCTTCGTCCCGAATCCGGTGGGTGTCGGCTTCGCGGTGCTGATCACGAGCTTGGCCGCAGGGGGAGCAGCAGTTAGGACGTTCGCGCTCTGTGTCGTAGCAGTCGCGCGGGCTTCCCATATGCCAAGTGCGTCGCCGGATATGACATTGCCGGTGATAGCGGTGTCGGCTATCGGAGAGAAGTCGCCTATGAGTGCTATTCCGGTAGAGACACTTAGTCCCTGGGAGCCGTCGGGGCCGTTCATCCCGATGCGGTTGCCCGAGATGATGGTTCCGCTGAGCACATCCGAAGGGGCATTCGAGTGGACCATGATCCCTGGTATTTCCGTAATCGTTATGGTATTGGACTCGATCGAGTTATCGGTGGTAGAGGCCCCGGGGCTGTCCGCGGCAACGACGATGGCACCCGGGCTCACGTCTGTGAGCGTGTTGCCGACGACCTCGTCATGGGAGACCGGCTGTCCGCTGTCGTAGGAGGCGAGGATTATCCCGCACCCCCCGTTCCCGCGGGCCAGGACATTCCCCGTGACTGTGTCATGGGTCGCAGGTGCCCCAATCGGGGAAGGGTTCAGAGCAGCAGGATCTTCCAGGCCGGTGTCCACCACAGCGATGCCACCGTCGTACTGTCCTTCCACGTAGTTGTCAAGGGCGGTGGAATAGGAGGACCCTGCCAGGGTCACCGCCTTGTCCTCCGGGATCAGCACCTGCTGGAGGCCGTCGTCTCCTGCCAGCACAGTTACGTGGTCATGGCTCACGGTGACGTGTGAGGAATCCTCTACGAGGATCCCGTGGCCCCTGGCACCGGTGATGGTGGCGTTCTCTATCACCGTGCCGTTCGCCCCGCGTCCTACGTAGACGCCGATGTCGCATCCCTGGGCGTCTATCGCTCCCGTGATCTTCTCGCCCGGGGTCGCGATCAGGCCAGCCGTAAGGCCGGTGCTTCCTGCCATCTCGCAATGGCGAGCCGACGAGGTTACAGATGAGACGGCGAGCGGAGCATCCGAGGCGGACGGCTGGGGGAAGCTCGGCAGCCTTCCCGTAACCTTGCTCCTGCTCCTGGCATTCGGCTTCCCGATGGTCAGGGTGACGGTCTCGGCGTCGGCTGGCGGCGGGAGCCAGCGGGATATGCCGCCAGGCGTGACCCGCGTGCCGGGTGGCAGGTGCACGAGCTCGATGCGAGCAGGTAATCCAGAGGGTCTAGCAGTGATCTCTGCCGGAATGGCGGTGAGCTGCCAGTAGCCGAGGAGCCACTGGAGCGGCACGCGTAGTGCAGCTGGTAGGGAAGTGACCCCCTTCTGGCTTACGACGACATCTTCTACGAGAGCACCGCCTTGCCCTTTCGGTGACCCTGGCGCAGCGGCAGGTTGGGCGCCTCTCAGGATGCCCATCCAGGTGTTGGGATCGAAGATCACCGCCGTGAACGTGAGGACTGGATGCGCGAGGGTGTCGGCAGCGAGACTAGCGGCATCGAGATGCGTCGTTCCGGCCAGCTCTAGCCTCCTCCACCGCACGGTGGGTCCCGTCGAGTGCGGGGCATGGGGCAGGCCGATCTCGGCCACCTGCTCTTCTCCCCCTGGGTTCGCGTCCACGAGCGGGAGCTCTAGGCCAGAGATGTCGAGGAGGCTGCGAGCGGCGTGGCTAGCCGGGTCCCACGTGCCTGAGATCACGGGCTCCTGGTACTGCTCCCGCTGACCTGGGATGTCGTAGTAGAACTGCGTGGCCACGTCGTCTTCACGCGCCAGAGCGACTGCCATGGAGGCTGGGCTCTGCCCGGAGGAAGATGGGGCCGAGCAGGCAGCCAGCGTTACCCCCAGCAGACACATGGCCAGGAGAACGAGAACTCTGGCGTTGCCCGAGTACCAGGTAGAGCTATCTGGCAGCACCCTTGGGCCCCTTAGCATTCCCCCGGAGTGCATCTCATGAGGTTATCTCGCGGTTCCAACCGCTGGTGGGCGTAGTATCATTGCCGGGCGAGTCTAGAATGCTAGTGTAGATGCTAAATGCGTCCTCCCGTCTTGCCAGCCTTCCTACTTGACTCCCAGATGCCTCATGCCCATATGTCTGGGCGCCTGAGGCGGGCCCCGCTCGCGGCTCTCGTGAGTGGCATGGCGCTTGCAATGCTTTTGGCCGCGTGCGGGTCACCCGCGAAGAAGTCGGCGTCTGCACCACCTAACGGCCGGCATGCTACCCATCCGGCTCCCGGCACACACATTGTCACGAAACCAGGTGTGACACGGGAAGGGGGCCTCGTGATATCGCCGGCCACGAAGCCCGAGGCTGCATCTCTGGCAGGCGAGAACCTAGCGCTTGGCGATCTGCCGTCTGGCTGGGGCGTGGCGAAGGTAGCACCCTCTGGTGCGGCTGACCTACCTAACTGCAGTGGCTTCCCACCAGGCACCCTCTCGGGTCCCGTCGGGGGCGGGCTGTTCCAGCAGGGAAGCGGGGCTACCCCCGTGATGGAGGCGACATCCTCGCTCTGGAAGGCCCCTGACGCTGGCATTGCCAAATCGGTAGTCCAGTACCTGGCAGGTCCAGGGGGGATCGCCTGCCTGGACTACGGCAGCACTTCCAAGGCGGTGCGTATTTCCGTCGCCATGCCTACCGCCACTGCAGTCGCCGCCTATACCTCCTCAGGCCCCTCCTCGAGTAGTGCCCCGCATGTCGTCATCGTGTTCTTCGCGAAGGGAGATGTCTTGGCAGAGGTGGCTTTCGCCGATCGTGGAGCGCCCTTCCCGGTCTCGGTCGCCACCGGCGCAGTGACTACGATGGCAGGTCGCATAGGAGCCTGAATAACTGGTCCGAGGCGCCTGTGAGCCCTCGGAGGTTCTTTCGGTCGCAGGGTTCCCCTGGACCTAGCTGGCGCTCGTCTCAGATGGGTGCCCAGCAGGGCAGCTCGCCTGCCAGCTACCGGGCGTGACCACCACCCTGAGACGCCTGGCACACATGGCGCAATAGCGGGGCGGGTCGAGGGGCCGCGCACAGCCTGGGCAGGCTGAGACCGGCTGGCCACAGGAGGTGCAGTAGCGGTCCTCGCCGCCCTGTGCCGGCCGCGGGGACAGTCTGGAAGCTTCGTCGGACGGCCCGCCGTATGCCCGATCCGCGGGAGGCTCCGAGGTCACGTCCTCCCCAGGGCTGAAGCCCGGGGCCTGGGCTAGCGGTTTGGTCACACTCGGGCACCTCAGATGGCGGCACCGATGACGCCGATGGGCATGCCGAGGTCCGCGAGCATGGTCAGGTCCTCCTCGGGACTCCGGCCGAGGGTGGTGAGGTAGTTACCGATGATGATGGCGTTCGCCCCCGAGGTCAGCCCCACCGCCTGGAGGTCACCGAGCGTCACCTCGCGCCCCCCCGCGTAGCGGAGGATCGCACCCGGCAGCGCTAGGCGGAAGAGGGCTATCCAGCGTATGGCCTCCCATGGCTCTACGAGGGCCCGGTCGGCCAGTGGGGTGCCAGGCCGCGGGTTCAGGAAGTTTATGGGCACGTCGACAGGGTCTAGCTCCACCAGGTCGTTCAGCAGCTCCAGGCGTTGGGCCTCGCTCTCGCCCATTCCGAGCAGCACGCCACAGCAGAGCTCCATCCCGGCCTCCTTCACCACTCGACAGGTCTCGTAGCGTTCCTGCCAGGTGTGGGTGGTGACCACCTCGGGGAAGAAGCTCCTGGCGGTCTCCAGGTTGTGGTTATAGCGGTGGATCCCACCGTCGGCCAGCCGGCGTGCCTGATCGGCATCGAGGATCCCCGCGGAGAGCGCGACGTTCAGGCCGGTGCGGTCGCGGATGAGCGCCACCAGGTCGATGATCCTTCCTATGGTGCGCTCGTCTGGACCCCGCAGGGCGAGCACCAGGCAGAACTCCGAGGCTCCGAGGGCGGCGGTCTCCTCGGCGGCAGCCAGCACCTGGTCGGTGTCGAGGAAGGGGGTGGGCTTCACCGGGGTGTCGAACCGTGCCGACTGGCTGCAGAAGTGGCAGTCCTCGGGACAGGCTCCGGTCTTAGCGGAGAGGATCCCTTCGAGCTCCACCTGGGGACCGCACCAGGCGAGGCGCACGCGGTGGGCAAGGGAGGCCAGCTCGCCGGTCCAGTCTCCGCCGAGTGCCACGAGGCCGGCCAGCTCCTCGGGGGTGAGGCGTCTGTGGCTGTTCACCAAGGCATCCTGGCAGGCCGCGAGCAGCGCCAGCGCGGCTGGGTCTCGCCGGCGCGGATTGTGCCTCGGGAGCGCGACGGTGCTACGCGTTGGATCGGAAGGAACCGCTTGTCGCATGGCATCACAGTAGCGGTCGGAGGAAGCGAGGAGGAAGCCGATGGCTTGGGACTTCGAGACGGACCGGGACTACGCGGCGAAGCTGGCGTGGGCAAGGGAGTTCGTCGACCAGGAGGTGCTCCCGCTGGAGACCCTGAGCCTCGACCACGACAGCCTGCTCGCGCTCGTGGCGCCCCTGCAGAGCCAGGTGAAGGCCGAGGGTCTCTGGGCAGCCCACCTGCCCCCCGATCTGGGAGGGATGGGCTTCGGCCAGGTGAAGCTGGGGCTGCTCCACGAGATACTGGGCCGCACCCCCTACGGGCCGCTCGTCTTCGGGAACAACGCCCCCGATTCGGGGAACGCGGAGCTCCTGGCCGTCGGCATCGAGGCCAGCGGGCGCACAGATCAGCGGGCCAGGTGGCTCGAACCCCTCCTGGCCGGGGAGCTGAGAAGCGGGTTCTCGATGACCGAGCCCGGGGCCGGTGCGGACCCGACCATGATCTCCACCACCGCGGTGCGCGACGGGGAGGAGTGGGTGCTGAACGGGCACAAGTGGTTCACCACGAACGGCTCGATAGCCGACTTCCTCATCGTGATGTGCGTGACGAACCCCGATGTCCATCCCTACCAGGGCTGCTCCATGATCATCGTCCCTGCCTCCACGCCCGGCGTGAGGATCGTCCGCGACGTGCCCACGATGGAGCACCCCGTCGAGTCCTTCGGCCTCTTCGGTGGTCACAGCGAGATCCTCTACGAGGACGTCCGGGTCCCCCTGGAGAACCTGGTCGGCCTGGAGGGAGACGGCTTCCGCCTCGCCCAGATGCGCCTCGGTCCGGGGCGCATTCACCACTGCATGCGCTGGCTCGGCCAGTCCCAGCGGGCCTTCGACATGCTCTGCGAGCGGGCCCTCACCAGACGCCTGCACGGGGGGCTGCTGGCCGAGAAGCAGATGGTCCAGGAGTGGATAGCGGACTCCATGGCAGAGATGACCGCGGCTCGACTCATGACGCTCCAGGCAGCCTGGAAGATGGACAGGGACGGTCCTGCGGCCGCACGGGTGGAGATCGCCATGATCAAGTACTACGGCGCGGGGGTCCTCTACCGGGTCATAGACCGCGCCATCCAGGCCCACGGAGCGCTCGGCTTCTCCACCGACCTGCCCCTGGAGCACATGTACCGCGCTGCCAGGGCCGCCCGGATCTACGACGGGCCGGACGAGGTGCACAAGGTGACCGTGGCCCGCCAGGTCCTGAAGCGCTACCAGGCCTCCGAGGTGCCGAGCGAGCACGTACCGACCCGCAGGAAGGCTGCCGAGGCTAGATTCGCCGACATGCTCGCGCAGCTGAGCGCGAACGACTGATCGGCGCCGGCCTCGGCCGGCCGGGCACGGAGGTGGAGAAGTGGGTGTCGACGGGGAGCTGCTGGCGTCCCGTATCCTCGTGGTCGACGACGAGGAGTCCTGCCTTCAGGACCTGAGAGACGTCCTGAAGGGCTGGGGGTTCACCGAGGTGGTGGGGACCTGCGACGTCGCCGAGGGCCTGGGGCTGCTGCGCCGGGAGCGTCCGGACCTCGTGATGCTCGACATGCACCTGCCGGACATCGAGGGCCTGGGGCTGCTCTCGGAGCTCGGAGACCGCTACCACGGGGAGGGGACATACCTGCCGGTGCTGGTGCTGGCCGACGACGCCAGCGAGGCCACGAAGCTGCGCACCCTCGCCCTCGGGGCCCACGACTACGTGACCAAGCCCTTCAGCGCCTCCGAGGTGCGCCTGCGCGCCACCCACCTGCTGGAGACACGGCGCCTCCACAGGCAGGTCGAGCGCCACTCCAGGCACCTCGAGCACCTGGTCACCGAGAGGACCAGCGAGGTCGTCGCGACTCGCCACGAGGTCCTCGACAGGCTGGCACTCGCTGCGGAGTTCCGTGACGACGACACCAAGGCCCATACCAGGCGCGTCGGCCATAACACAGCGCTGGTCGCCCAGTCCATGGGCATGTCGCCCACCGAGGTCCACGACATCCGGAGAGCGGCTCCCCTGCACGACCTCGGCAAGATCGGGATCCCCGACCACGTGCTGCTGAAGCCCGGGAAGCTCACCGAGGAGGAGTTCGAGATAATAAAGACCCACTCCGTGGTGGGGGCCAGGATCCTCGACGGCACCGACTTCCCCCTCCTGGAGGTGGCCCGCCAGATCGCCATAGCGCACCACGAGCGTTTCGACGGCACCGGTTACCCGAATGGTCTGCGCGGTGAGGCCATCCCGCTCGTCGCACGCATGACCAGCGTCATCGACGTCTTCGACGCGCTCGTCCACGAGCGCTGCTATAAGCCTGCCTGGCCCACCGAGCGCGCTGTGGAGGAGATCACATCCCAGGCCGGCCGGCAGTTCGATCCCGACGTCGTCGAGGTCTTCGTCCGCCTGGCCGCCGACGAGCGACTCCAGATCTGACCGCCTGCTCGACCAGCCTGCCCGGCCCCACGCCCGCGACCGGCCAGCCGCCACTTGCCAGGTGCCACCCGCCAGCCGGCACCCGCCACCCGCCCGAGCGCGATCTGGTTACCCAGTAGTACAGTCCTGCCCATGGATAAGAACACGTTCCTGTATTTGCCGATGTTCCTGCGCCGTACCCGCCAGTCGACCGGTCCCGGCACGGAGGGCAACCCCAGGAGCAGCACGGGGGGCAACCCCAGGAGCAGCACGGAGGGCAACCCCAGGAGCAGCACCAGAGGCAGGAGCGCTGCCAGCGTGCTGCTGGGTGCGATTTCGTGCGCGGGCCTGCTGGCGGGATGTGGCTCCTCCCCGGGCCAGGCTCTCGGAGTAACGGCCACGCCTTATGTGCAGGTGAGGCTCGCGGGCGCGGATGGATCGCCGGTCGCCACGGACGGGCCGAGGCTTCCTCCCGGCTGGACGCTCGAGCCGGCGGGCCGCCAGGTCACCACGTACGCCCAGCCGGACGGGGTAGCCCTGTCGCCGGGAGGAGGGCACCTGTACGTGACCACGAGCGGCCAGTGGGACGAGACGCTCGGAGTGCTCGACACCTCCACTCTTTCCTACCGCAGCGTGCCCGACGCCTCTGCCTTCCTAGGCGTGGCGCCGGCGGCTGACGGGGACATATACGTCGCTGCCGGAGGGAGGAACCAGGTGCTCGCGTTCCGGGCCTCTGCGAGCGCGGGTGCTACCGGACCCTCGAGCTTCGCCTCGCTCATCCCGCCTCTGGCGTCGAGTGCGGGACTGGGCTTTGGCGCACCGGGGTATCCGGGCAACGAGGTGCTCGGTCCAGGCGGATGGCTCTATGCAGCCGGTACCCTCTCCATGAGCCAGGCTGCCATCGACGCTGCAGATCCATCGGCGGGCAGCTGCCCGGGTGCCGGTGACGTGCTCGGACACGCAGGGAGCGTCGGACCGTCACCTGGCTCCTGCGCGGTGGTGGATGCCATCGACGTGGGGGCCGCTTCGCCGAAGAACGGCTTTCCTGCCGGCCCGGTGCCGACGGATCTGATACCGGTGGGCCAGGACGCGTACGGCATCGCGCTGAATCCTGCTGCCAGGGGATCCTCGGGGGGTGCCTCCCTGTACGTCTCGAACTGGGCCGACGGTGCGGACAGGGCACGCGCCGGCGGGAACGGCACAGTCTCGGTGGTACGCCTCGCGCCCGGTGGTGGGGCGGGGAAAGAGATACAGGCAGTTCCGGTTGGCGCCGAGCCCATGGGAATCGCCCTCTCCCCGGGTGGCCACACCCTGGCGGTGGCCGACGCCATGTCTGATCAGGTAAGCCTCGTCAGGCTCTCGCCAGACGGCAGGGCTGTATCGGTAAGGAACGTGCCAGTAGGGCTCGGCCCCGGTGCCCCTGGAGCCAGCGAGCCGGTGGACGTGGCCTACGCCCCGGACGGCGACCTGCTGGTCGCCCTCTTCGGCCTGAACGCAGTGGAGATCCTGAGCCCTGGCGGCCAGGGCTTGCCCGAGACCATAGAGGTGCGCGAGGGCAGCTCCCCGCCGAGAAGGGTTCGCGTTCCCTTCACCCTCGTGCCCACTGGGTGGATGCCCTGGGCAATGGCTCTAGGCCCAGAGCCCGGCCCTGGCACAGCCTCCGGCCCTGGCACAGCCTCCGGCCCTGGCACAGCCTCCGGCCCTGGCACAGCCTCCGGGTTCAGGCTCTACGTGGCGAACTTCCAGGGCATGGGGGCCAGTGCAGGCCTATACGACCCGGCCTCCAATGACGTCGGGGCTACCGGCACGGAAGGCTCACTGAGCGTCATAGACGTGCCCGGTTTGGCAGCTCCCGGCGCGACATCGACAGGCCCACGGCGCAGCGGATCGGTCGCTCGGTCTGCTGGGAGCCCAGGCGGGTCCGCGGCGTCAGAGCTCTCCACCTGGACGGCGCAGGCGATATCGGCAGACCAGCTGATCTCCCTAGTGGACCCGTCGGTGAAGACCCCGGCCACGGATCCCTGCATGGAGGTCCCCCTCCCGGGTGGACGTCAGGTCTTCAGCCCCCTCGTGTGCGCCGCCGCGGAGGGCAAGGTGGACTCGAAGGACCTGCACGTGGTTATAGTGCTGCGCGAGAACAAGACGGTGGACTCGATGCTGGGCTACCTCCACCAGAAGCTGCCCGCGCTCGATGCGACCACTGCCGACGAGACATACGGGCCGAGTACCACGCCTAACCTCGCGCGCCTGGCGTTGGAGTACGGGATAGACGACAACAACTACGTCGCAGGCGACGAGTCCGAGACCGGCCACATGGTGCTCACCTCCGGCCAGACGACGCCCGCCACCGAGCTGTTCGTCCATGTGGGTAACGACGCCGGATACAGGGGCAACAGGAACGGAGATCCCCTCGGTGCCATCGACTACCCCCCACATCGCCTGGCCGACGAGGCGCTGGCAGCCGGCTATTCGGAGCGGACCTACGGTGGCGACCTGAACCCGACCTCTCCGGCACTGGCCAACGAGGTGCCCGAGGCGATCTGGGGCAACCGGTCGTCGCCGGCCTTCAGCGGCACTAACACGGACTTCACCGACACGGACAGGATCTCCATATTCCTGAAGGGCTCTGCGGTGGACCAGAGCTGGGACTCTCTCGAAAGCCCGACTCCACCTCCGGAGTTCGGAAAGCAGATCGGTCTCTGCGGATCCCCGGCTGGCTTCTGCGACTACCACCGCGCGGCGCCCACGGACTATGCGAAGTACTCGCTGGCCGGCTGGACGGCCGCGTATGACCGCTGCCATGCAGCGGGGAAGCCGGAGTCGGTGTGCCAGCAGGCCATGCCCGCTCTTTCGATACTGGAGGTTCCCGACGACCACACCGACGTGTTCAACGACGGGAACAACCCGCTCATGTGGGCACCCCAGGTGATGGTGGCGAACAACGACTACGCGACCGGCCAGCTGGTCCAGGGGCTGTCGAAGAGTCCCTTCTGGGACAACACGCTGGTGATGATCATGGAGGACGACACCCAGTTCACCGCCGACCACGTGAACGCGCTGCGTTCCTACATAGTGACGGCAGGGGGCCTGGCTGCGCGCCTGGGTCCAGCGGGCCAGGTGAGCGACCAGGTCTCCTCCTTCTGCGGAGTCGACCGGACGGTGGAGGACCTCCTGCGCTTGGAGCCCATGGCAGTCTGTGACGCCACCTCCTATCCACTCGACAGCCTCCTAGCCCAGTCGGTGCCGACCGGTCGGCTGCCCGCATATAGAGCAGTCGTTCCGGCTACGCCACCGCTGTTGTCCTTCCCGAGGCCCGGCTCGCCGCGCCTGGAGCCCTGGTGCGCGAACGGGAGGCCCACAGAGATCGGCTTCAAGGGTCTGCTGCACTACAGGAAGGTCGAGTGCCTCGCATCGGAGGTAGGTGCGCTAGCGGTGAACCACGGCGGCGGCCTATGAAGCGGCGGCAGCATCTCAGGCGGCGGCAGCCTATGAAGCGGCGGCAGCCTATGAAGCGGCGGCAGCCTATGAAGCGGCGGTAGCATCTGCCGTGGCCCGCAGGCAGGTCGAGGCATTCGAGTTCCGCGAAGAGGACCCTCGGAGGCTGGTCGAGGTGATGGAGCGTCTGGCCGAGGCCAGGAGCGGGTGGGTGAACCTGCTCGCGGGAGTGCGGCCGGAGGACGTTCCCGATCCGGTGAGCCCGCTGGGTGCCATCTTTTCATCAACCTCTGCGGACGCCCCGATGTGCACCTGGGTGCCGGGCCGGGTTCTGAGGCGCAGGACCGAGCCCACCAGGATCGGCATCTCCCATTCCTCGGGTCCCCGCGCCGTTGCCCGCCTGGCCGGCCTCGGAGTAGAGGTCCCTGCTGGGTGGAGGGTCGCCCAGGATCACCTTCGCCGCGGGTTGGTGATGGTGGTCCCCGAGGGTGAGGAAGCCTCGGCGGTGGCTGGCTGGATACTGCGTGCCGGTGCAGCGCTCAGCAGCCTCCCGCTCACGGGGGAGTGGCGAGCCGAGGTCTTCGAGCGCTCCACCCGCTGAGCGCCGGCGCGTCAGGGCATACCTGGCTCCAGGCCAGTGCGCCCGGTCCCGACGGCGAGGAAGTTCACCTGCTGGCGGGTCGCTGGAGCACGGCGACGGACATCTCGATCTCCACGGCTCCACCGCGGGGCAGGGCCGAGACGCCTATGGCAGAGCGCGTGTGTCGCCCGGCTGGGCCGAAGATTCTCTCGAGGAGTCGGCTGGCACCGTCGACCACCGCCGGCTGTTCATGGAAGTCCGGCGAGGAGGCCACGTAGCCGGTCACGGAGATCACGCGCTCGACATTGTCGAGAGTCCCGAGCGCGCCCCGGAGGACCGAGAGCGCATTCAGGGCGCACAGCTCGGCAGCTCTCATGCCTTCGTCGATGCTCACGTCGATGCCGAGGGTGCCCCGGTAGGCGACCTCGCCGCCCTCGCGAGGCAGCTGCCCCGATGTGCGGGCGACGCCCCCGTGGACCACGACGGCTTCCAGCGGATCGTGTGGCGGGTGGGGTCCGGGGAGGTCGATACCGAGATCCGCAATGGTCTCTTCTGGCGTAGGTCGCTGGCGTTCCATCAGAGGGCCCCGAGGGGACTGGCGGCTTCAGTTCTTAGCGGATTCACGCGTTCATTCTGCACTCCGACAGAACGGCGCGCGACGCCGTCCCGCTCATCCAGCCGTCCCGCTCATCCAGCCGTCCGGCTCGTCTCGACCCACCTGGCTCTGGGATGGGAGCTGCCAGACCCGAACGGATCAGTGCGCGAGCACCACCGCGAGCACGCCTGCTGCAACCCCCAATGGCACCGATGCTGCCGACAGCAGCAGACCCCATGGCTCCCCGCGTCGCGCAGCGGGCTGAGCGGCGGGCTGAGCGGCGGGCTGAGCGGCGGGCTGAGCGGCGGGCTGAGCGGCGGGCTGAGCGGCGGGCTGAGCAGGGGGCTGAGCAGCGGGCGCCGTGCCGCCGGCGAGGCGCGCGAGCCCCGCGATCACCAGCATCCAGATCAGGCCTACGGCCACGGCGGTGGGACCGGACCAGCCGAGGATCACGCCGGCTGGGACCAGGCCGGCCGCCAGGCTCCCGCGGCGGAGCGACCTCGGTGCTTGGTCGATCCCGAGGGCGGCGGCTCTCATCCTGGTGATGGCCCAGGCCAGCAGCGTACCGGCCAAACCTCCGTAGAGGGCTCCCGCGATCCCCCAGTGCGTTACGTGGTGGCCTGCCGCTCCGGTGGACCAGGGTCCTCTGAGGGCTGGCCCACCTCCGAGTGCGGAGAGTGCCAGCAGAAGGGCCCCGAGTGCCGTCCCCGACAGCGCCACCGACCAGGGTGGTTCGTAGCCCTGGAGGCTGCTCGCGCTCAGGGCGACGAGGGTGGTGACGAGCACCCATAGGGCGCAGAGGAGGCCGACTGAGCCAAGTGATCTCTCCGGGTTCGACATGCTCGATATGGCCACCACCCACCATGCGATCAACCCGAAGGCGATCCCGGTGAATGCCTCGACCATGGGGTAACGCGCCGGGATCCTCACCCCGCAGTCCCTGCATCTGGCCCGCAGAAGCATCCAGGAGACGACCGGGACGTTGTCTCGGGGCCGTATGGGGTGGTGGCAGGATGGGCAGGCAGAGGGGGGGCTGACGATGGACTGGCCGAGGGGGACCCGGTAGGCGACCACGTTCACGAAGGAGCCGATCACGAGGCCGAAGGGCACCGAGACGGCGACTATGGCGACGCGAAGGGTCTCCGTGTTCGAGGCGACCTCGCTGCCGGTGGGCGTCACCGGTTCCTACGCCTGGCGAGGGCCCTCACAGGGGTCGGATGACGAGATGGCACGCGGGTCGGATGACGAGATGGCACGCGGGTCGGATGACGGGCCTGGTGACGAGCTGGCACGGTAGCCGGATGAGGAGTCGGAAAACATCGAGCCAATCGCAGGCCCTTATGGTAGCATTTGATCGGATATCCACAGCTTGGACCAGTGGGCCCGTGGGGGGGCCCAGGGGGAAGCACTAAATGTCACGCACGAAGATGCCGATGGTAAAGGCATGAGCGACTCCGGCGCGCTCCGGCTGCTCGCCAGCGACTATAACCTCGAGTTCGTAGATCTCGACAGGTATAACGTCGACGTCTCCGCTTCGAGCGTGCTCCCGGCAGCCATCGCTCGGAAGCACAAGGTGGTGCCGATTGGCCGTAAGTTCGGGGCCCCGGTGATAGCGGTTGCCGACCCGGCCGACGTGTTCGCGATGGACACCCTGAAGGCGAGCATCGGGCGTGACTTCATCTCCGTGGTGGCCGATGCCGCTCAGATAGAGAGTTGCCTGGACAGGGTGTACGCCGCCGGGCTGAACGGCTCTAACGGCACGAACGCCTCTAACGGCTCGAACGGCTCTGGGCTGAACGGCTCGAACGGGAAGGTCCTGTCGCCGCCCGATCCTCTCGCTTCGGCTCTCGATGATGCACTTGGCAGCTCTATCTACGGCATGGCCTTCGCGCCTCCCGCACAGCCATCGGCCCCGCCTGCCCCACCCTCATCGGCCCCGCCTGCCCCACCCTCAACGGCCCCGCTGGCACCTCCCTCGGTCGCGGCGACGGCCCCGATAACGGCCCCGATAATGGCCCCAGCGCCCACACCAGCCCCGACACCAGCCCCGCCTGCACCGACAGCCCCTGTGACTGCCCCACCGGCCCCGCCAGCCCCAGCGACTGCCCCACCGGCTGCACCCACAGCAGGGGCGGGACCCGTGGTGGAGGCTCCCGACACTGAGGACGCTGGTCCACCGGCCACGCCGTCATCCACGCCCCCTGCTACCGCGCCGGCTGCGGCGCCGTCCGGGCGCTCGGAGCCGCTGGTCGCTCCACCGCCACCGATCTCGGAGGCCTCGCCCAGCCCTTCCAAGCAGTCAGGTGGCCGGTCGAAGGCAGATGCGAAGGCAGCTACTGCGAAGGCAGATGCGAAGGCCGACACGCCTGCGCCACCGGCAAAGGCACAGACACAGACACCCCCACCGGCGCCCGTTGCACAGACGCCTGCGCCACCGGCAAAGGCACAGACACAGGCACAGACACCCCCACCGGTGCCCGCTATGCCTGAGGCCCCAGCAGCCGGCAGCGCACCAGCAGCCGGCAGCGCCCCAGCAGCCGGCAGCGCCCCAGCAGCCGGCAGCGCCCCAGCGGAGTCCCCGGTTGTCGGAGATGTGCCGCCTCCCTCGGACCCTGCGCTGGATGCTCTCCTAGCTGAGATAGCTGCCGGCGCTGATGGCTCGGGCGCGGGACCGGTAGACGGCGGGGACGAGCCGGTGGCGTCGATCGACCCGGCGGACATAGAGGCGGCGGCGGACCTGGTGGACGTGGCGGTGGCGGAGTTCGAGCACTCGGGTGCGGGAGACCTGGTGCATGCGGCCGGCCTCGGCGGCGAGCTGGCGGAGGGTGCCGAGGATTCGCTGCTGGCGTCGTTCCCGCCGCTGGCGAGGGTGCTGGTGGAAGGCGGGAGGGTGCCACTGGAGCAGATGCAGGTGGTGCTCGCGGAGCACATGTCGACGGGCCAGAGCGTGGCGCGGCTGCTGACCGCGAAGGGTCTGGTGACGGAGGCGGACCTGATGTGGGGGATGGCCCAGGAGATGGGCCTGGAGTTCGTGGACTTGGAGACGCGCCACCTGGACTACACGGCAGCCTTCATGATCCCTGAGGCCACCGCGCGTCACCACAACGTGCTGGTGATATCGAACGAGGGCGGGGTCCCGGAGGTGGTGGCATCGAACCCGACTGACGTGTTCGCGATGGACGACCTGCGGACGATCATCGGTAGGAACTTCGTGACGCTGGTGGCCACCAGGTCCCAGATCGCGGCCTACATCGATCGGGCCTACCACGGCGGGGGAGACGCGGCGACCTTCGCGAAGACGGCTGCCATGGACATCGAGGGCACCGGCAGCGAGGAGCGGGAGCTCGAGAACATCCAGTCTGTGGCCGAGGACGCGCCGATCGTCCGGTACGTGAACCTGCTTATCCTCCAGGCACTGAACGAGCGGGCATCGGACATCCACATAGAGCCGACCTCGGACCACCTGAGGATCCGGTACCGCATCGACGGGGTCCTCCACGACATGTCGAGTGCTCCGCGGAACATAGCCTCTGCGGTGACCACCAGGCTGAAGGTGATGGCCGACATGGACATCGCGGAGCACCGCCTTCCCCAGGACGGCCGGATATCGGTGAACGTGGGGCCGAGGCAGATCGACCTGCGGATGGCGACGCTGCCGACCACCCATGGGGAGAAGATGGTGATGCGGGTGCTGGACAAGTCGAGCGTGGTGCTGAGCCTCGACGAGCTGGGCTTCGACGAGGAGCTGATGGAGCGTTACAGGACGGTCTGGTCCCGTCCGTATGGCACCATCCTGGTCACCGGCCCTACGGGGTCTGGCAAGACGACGACCCTCTACGCGACCCTCGGTGCCCTGGACTCGCCGGAGAAGAACATCATCACGGTCGAGGATCCAGTGGAGCTCCAGCTGAAGGGCATAAACCAGGTCCAGATAAACTCGAAGGCCGGACTCACCTTCCCAAAGGCCCTCCGGTCGATCATGCGGTCGGACCCCGACGTGGTGTTGGTGGGAGAGATCCGCGACCGGGAGACCGCGATGATCTCCATCGAGGCTGCCCTCACCGGTCACATGGTGCTCGCGACCCTGCACACGAACGATGCCGCGAGCACCCCGCTGAGGCTGGTGGAGATGGGGATCGAGTCGTTCCTGGTCACCTCGGCGGTGAGCGGGGTGGTGGCCCAGCGACTCACCAGGCGGCTCTGCCACCACTGCAGGGAGCCCTTCGAGGCCACGGAGGCCGATGTGGTGGCGGCGGGCTGGAAGCCCTCTGAGGTCTTCGTGGACTCGGACCATCTCACCCTGTATCGTGCGGTGGGCTGCGGGGCGTGCTCGAACACCGGCTACCGGGGTCGGCGGGCGCTCATCGAGCTGATGATCGTGACCGAGGAGATAGACCGCTTGATCGTGGAGGGAGCATCCGTGGAGAGCATCCACCGGCTGGCCGTGGAGCAGGGCATGGTGACCCTGCGCCAGGCAGGACTGAACAAGGTGATCGCCGGCGACACCACCCTGGAGGAAGTGCTGAGGGTGGTCGCGTGAGCCCGAGTGCGGCCACCAGGGTCGAGTGGGGCCACCGGCTGGCTCAGACCCTCGTGGCGGGTGGCTACGTGCCCGAGGAGGTGATAGCCCCCCTGGTGTCCGAGGCCGACCAGAGCGCGACCCCGCTCGGGAAGCTGCTCATCTCCCGCCAGGTGGCCTCCCCGCAGGTGGTGGTATCCAGCCTCGCGCAGCTCGCCCAGCTCCAGGCCGTGGACCTCTACTCGGAGCGTCCCGAGCCGGCGGCGCTGGCCCTGGTCCCGGCTGCGCTGGCTGCGGAGTACGGGGTGGTGGGATTCCGTGAGGCGGGTGGCCAGCTGGTTCTGGCATGCGCGGAGCCTCCGGACGCGGAGGACATGAGGACCCTGTCCACGCTCATAGGCAGGCCGGTCTCCGCGGTGCTGGCAGACCCGCTGGCCATCGAGCGGGTCCTGGTGGCGCTCTCCTCGGTCGGTCCGTCAGACCCAGGTTCCCCCCAGGGCCAGCCCCAGGCACAGATGGCGTCCCAGGGCCAACCCCAGCCCCATGTGCAGGCCCAGGCGCAGCCCGCTCCGCCTGGAGCCGGTGTCGCTGCTCCCGCAGCGTCGCCCCATTCGGAGGCCGGCGAGGCCGGTGGTGGCCCCGGCGGGTCGCCGAACGGACATGGGTCGGCGCCGGGTGGGCATTCCTCGGACTCGGGTGAGCCGGTGTTCCACGGCGGGCAGGGTGACGTGCCGCTGCACATAGACGACCTGCTTCGATACGCGGTGGAGGTGGGCGCGTCGGACCTGCACCTGACCGCACGCAAGCCTGGATCCATCCGGCTGCACGGTGCGATCAGGCCCATAGAGGGATGCCCGAAGCTGGATAACGAGACCATTCGCGAGATGGTCTTCGGCATCCTTCCCCAGTCGCTCCGGGAGCGGTTCGAGGAGGAGAAGGAGCTGGACACCTCCCACTCGATAGCCGGGGTGGGGAGGTTCCGGCTGAACGTGTTCATGCAGCGGGGCACGGTGGCGGCGGTCATGCGCTCGATCCCCCACGAGATCCCCTCGTTCGAGTCCCTGGGCATACCGGAGTCGATCCGGTCCTTCACCGAGATGCGCTCCGGCCTGGTGCTGGTGACGGGTCCGACTGGCTCGGGAAAGTCGACGACGCTCGCGACCCTGATCGACATCATAAACCGGACGAAGCCGCTCCACATCATCTCGATCGAGGACCCGATCGAGTTCCTGCACAACCACAAGCGCTCGGTGGTGAACCAGCGGGAGGTGGGACAGGACACGAAGTCCTTCGCGGAGGCTCTCCGCAGGGTGCTCCGTGAGGACCCGGATGTCATCCTGGTGGGCGAGATGCGCGACCTGGAGACGATATCGATGGCCCTGACCGCTGCCGAGACCGGTCACCTGGTGTTCGCGACCCTACACACCCAGGACGCTCCCCAGACGATCGACCGAATCGTCGACGTGTTCCCCACCAGCCAGCAGGAGCAGATCCGTACCCAGCTCGCGGCCTCGCTGGAGGGGGTGGTCACCCAGCAGCTGATCCTGAACGCGGACGGGACCGGACGGTTGGCGTGCTGCGAGGTGATGCTGTGCACCTCTGCGATCAGGAACCTGGTACGCAGCGCGAAGACCCACCAGATCTACTCGCTGATGCAGACCGGCGCGCAGTACGGGATGCAGACTATGGACCAGGGCCTGGCGAAGCTGGTGAAGGAGGGCAGGATCACCGAGGCGGTGGCGTTCGACAGGTGCCGTAGCGAGGAGGACCTGCGTAACCACCTGGCCTCCTAGGGTCAGGGACCGAAGTGCAGGAGGGGATCGAGGGAAGGCAGAGATGGCACTGACGTTCGACTACAAGGTGCGGGATCGCACGGGGAACCTGGTGGAGGGCCAGCTGGAGGGCGACAGCCTGGCGCTGGTGGTGGGGAAGCTGCGCGAGATGGGCTACCTGCCCATCTCGGTCACCCCGAAGAGCCGGATGAGCGCGGGCCTGCGGGGCGACATAAACATCCCGGGGATCTCGAACCGCGTGAAGCTGGTGGACGTGGCGATGGCGACGCGCCAGCTGGCCACCATGGTGGACTCCGGCCTGTCGATCGTGCGGGCGCTCGGGATACTGGCCGGCCAGGTGGAGAACAAGGAGCTCGCGAGGATCCTCACCGCTGTGCGCCTCGACGTGGAGCACGGAGCCTCCCTGTCGGCCGCGTGCGCGAAGTTCCCGAAGGTGTTCTCTAACCTGTTCGTCGCCATGGTCCAGGCAGGGGAGGCCGGCGGTAACCTCGACCTGGTACTGAACAACCTCGCCCACACCATGGAGAAGCAGGCGGCTATAAACAAGAAGATCCGCAGCGCGATGACCTACCCGGTGATCGTCCTGTGCGTGATGGCGGTCATCTTCCTGGCCCTGCTCATCTTCATCGTGCCGGTGTTCAAGAAGCTCTTCAACACCCTGGGCGGGGCGAAGTTGCCGCTTCCCACCCGCATCGTGATCCACATCTCAGCCATTGTCCTGTCCCCCTGGGCTGTAGTGGTGATAGCCGTCATCATCGCCGGCGCCTACGCGTTCGTTCGCTGGAAGGACACCGAGCGCGGCCGCGAGATATGGGACCGGGCGAAGCTGCGAGCGCCGGTGTTCGGCCCCCTCATGCACAAGACCGCGCTGTCGCGGTTCTCGAACAGCTTCTCGTCGCTTCTGCAGTCTGGCGTGCCCATCCTGGAGGCTCTCGACATCGTCTCGGACACCGCTGGGAACCAGACCGTCGCGGCGGTGCTCCAGGAGACGAAGGACGCGGTGCGCGAGGGACGCCCCCTGGCGGAGCCGTTCCGGGCCCACGAGGAGATCATCCCCCCGCTGGTGACCCAGATGATCGAGGTGGGCGAGCAGACGGGCGCGCTGGACGCGATGCTGCGCAAGGTTGCCGAGTTCTACGACGGCGAGGTGGACACCACCGTGAACAACCTCACCTCGCTGCTGGAACCGCTTCTCACGGTGGTGATGGGTGCTGGCGTGGGCGTGATGGTGGTGAGCATGTACCTGCCGATGTTCGACTACGTGAAGCACATTCCCTCCCAGTGAGGGTCGGCTCCTAACCCGGCTCGGATCCGGGCTCAGCGCTCCCATTGCCCGCGCTGGTGCCAGGCGCGCTAGGGTAACGGGGCACCACGGGGCTGACGGTATGCCCTGGTGAATGTTGGCGAACCACCCAGGGGGTTCACCCGGCCTAGGGCCTGCGGTGGCGCCTGCTGGACGACGAAGGGGGCGTGGGGATGGCGCTGGTAGTAGGGCTGGACATAGGCACGAGCGCGGTACGGGCGGCGGAGATCGACCCTACCTCGAACCCGCCTGCCCTCAGTGCCTACGGGCAGGCTGGCCTGCCACCAGGCGCCATAGTCGACGGCGAGGTCCAGGACTCTGCTGCAGTGGCTGACGCCATCAGGCGTCTTTGGGAGAACGGCGGCTTCGTGGAGACCTCGGTGGTGGTGGGTGTGGCGGGTCTCCGGGCGATCACCCGGGAGATGGACCTGCCCTACGTGCCCGACGAAGAGGTCGACATGGCGGTGAGGTTCCAGGCCGAGGAGGTCATCCCCTTCCCGGCCGAGCGCACCGTCTTCTCCACCCAGGTGCTCGCGGACTATAACGCTCCAGACGGCACCGCCATGCGCCGGGTGCTCGTCGCGGCTGCCCACCGCGACCTCGTAGACGGTGTGGTGAACGCTATCGAGGCAGCGGGCCTCGAGGTGGCCGGTGTGGATCTCGTCTCCTCGGCCCTCGTGCGGGCCATCATGATCGGAGGCGGCTCCATGGGATACGGCCCAGGGGGCTATCCGGGCGCGGGCCTCGCGGACCAGCCAGAGGCCATCGTCTCGGTGGGAGCAGGCCTCACGGTGGTGGTGGTCCACCAGGGCGGCAGGCCCCAGTTCGTGCGCACCATCGGCACGGCGGGTAACGCGGCCACTGCAGCGATCTCCTCCACCCTCGACCTGCCGATGTCCGACGCGGAGGCCGTGAAGCGCCGCCTCGGGGAGCCCACACCCCAGGTCCAGGCAGCAGAGAAGGCCGTCCAGCCGGTTCTCACCGAGCTGGTGAACGAGATCCGTAACTCGGTCCAGTTCTTCGCCTCCCTGCCCGGCAGGGCACCCATAGCGAGGATCCTGGTTACCGGCGGTGGGGCCCAGCTCAGGGGTTTCTTCGAGCAGCTCCAGACCGAGACCCGCATGCAGGTGGTGCCCATATCGCCGCTCAGCCGCCTGGACACCACCCAGCTCCAGGCTCCCATAACGGCTGAGCAGTTCAGGCTGATGGACCCGGTGCTCGCCACGCCCGTGGGCCTGGCGCTGCCCGAGACGCTGCCCGGCGCGAAGAAGTTCAACCTGGTCCCCGCCGAGGTGCTCGAACGCGCCGAGCAGAGGCGGCTGAAGCGCTACGCGATCACAGGCGGTGTGGCTGCCCTGGTGCTGATCGTCGCGTTCTCCGGCTGGCGCTTCTGGCAGGTCCACCAGGCGAACAGCTCGATCGCGAGCCTGAGGGCCAGCGTGGCATCGCTGAACGCCCAGGAGGTCCGCTACGACCCAGTGGTGCGTGCCACGAAGGCGGTGGGCACCTCGACCCTTCAGGCCCGGGACGTGGCCGAGCACGCGGTGGACTGGCCGGCCGTGCTAGACGCCATCGGTCCTCTCACCCCGGCGAACCTCTCCATCGTGAAGTTCGACGGCACCGCGACCTTCGGCTCGCCGTCTACGACCAGCTCCACGAGCACCAGCTCCACGAGCTCCAGCACCTCGACCGATATCGGTCAGATCACCGCGTCGTGCAGCGGGACCGGCACTGGCTTCTCCCTCGCCTCGGAGTGGATCGACGGGGTGGGCAGCTCGAAGCTCTTCGACACCCCCCTGGTGCCGAGCGTGGCGGTGGCGGGTGGCACCGTGACCTTCACCTCGACGGTCGGTATCACGCCTGCGGCGAGTCTCGCCCATAACCCGAACTACAAGTGAGGACCTGATGGAAGCGACCATACGGCGTTACCGCTACCCGCTCATCGCCCTGGCGGTGGTGGTGGTGGTGCTCCTCGTCGACTGGGTGGCATGGCTCTCGCCTGAGGGATCGAAGCTCTCCACCCTAGATGCCACGAAGGCGAGCCTGTCGAACCAGGACAGCTCGCTCACCGCGGAGATCACCACCCTCCAGAACGAGAAGCGGCTGCTGCCGAAGAACTGCACCACGCTCACGAAGGACCTGACGGAGATCCCCTCGTCTCCTGACATAGCCTCCTTCTACACCCAGGTGACCCAGCTCGCCTCCATATCGGGTGTCGGCACGCCGAGCATCACCTATAACGGGGGAACTGCGGCGTCCGGCTCCACCACCAGCTCGACGCCGGCTCCTTCCACTACCGGCCTGCCCTCGGGGCTCTCTGCCATCAGCATCACCCTCAGCATCACCGGGGACTACGGGGCGGTGTCTGCCTTCATCCACGGGCTCGACACCTTCCCACGGCTCTACACCATCTCCACCATCGACGTGACCGGCGGATCCATCGTGGTGGGGGGCCAGACCATCCCGCCGGGCACCGGGTCCTTCAGCGTCGACCTCACCGGGAGCATCTACTACGACACCGCCCAGCACGGCCTGGCCGCCCTCTGCGCGTCGGCTGCCGGCTCACCGACAGCGGTCAAAGGCTGAAAATAATCACGCTCAGCGCGCTAAAGCGCGCGCCTGGTCGTGCCGATGTAGTGTATACAGCGTCGAGGAGGGGGCTCCGGGTCTTCCAGGCACGGGAATCGTCCGAGACTCTGCAGCAGTGCCACTGACCAGCCTGGCTACCAGGGTGGTCAGTGTATATATCCATTGAATGATACTAGGAGGAAGAAATGATCCAGAAAGCTTTCGAGCGCCTGCGTGACGCTCAGGCAGCCAGGACAGCCGAGGGCGAGGCGGCAGATGCCGGTTTCACCCTCATCGAGCTGATGGTGGTGCTGCTCATCATGGGCATCCTGATGGCGATCGCCATCCCCACCTTCCTCGGCGTGACGAAGGGCGCGAATGACAAGTCGGCCCAGTCCGACCTCACCAATGCGCTTACCGCGGCGAAGTCCTACTACGTCGAGCAGCAGGCCTACAGCGGCACCAGCTTCAGCTTTACTGCGGGCGTCGGCCAATCTGACGAGCCATCGCTTACCTGGACAACTCCGGTGACTACTACTAGTAGTAACACTGCTGGTAACAACACCGTGTACGTCATAAGCGTCGGAGACCAACACCTCGAGCTTGCGTCGTACGCTTCTGACAGGGTGTGCTGGTACGTGCTAGACGCCGAGTCGGGTTCCAGTGTGATCAGCAGCACCAACTACTCCGGCGTAGCCAACGCCGGCGTGTGGTACGGCGGTGCGACTGGAGGGTGTTCAAGCAGTGGACCCAGCCAATGGTACTCCAGCTACGGAGCCGCGCAGGCTGCTGGTAACCTGCCCTGACGCTTGGGGTAGCCGGATCCTGTAGAACGCGGGTCTGATGTTGGCCGCCGCTCCCGCCGGGAATGCCCGGTAGGGGGCGGCGGCCAGCGCGTTCAGTAAAGGGGCTCTGATGACCGCAATTTCGCGTGAAAGAGGCCTTGATAACAAGCGCATGGCGTGGACGGAAGACACTGCTGAGGGCTATGCTCCTATTGTCGGGCTGCTCGCGTGGCTCTTCACCTGGGCAGTCACGGTCCTTATGGCCGCGGTAGTGCTTCCAGCGCTTTCCTCTATGCATGGCTGGGCGGTATTCAGCGACTTCTCCAGCATGCTCCTGAAGTCGAGCGACGCGGCTTATCAGGGACTCGGTCATATCTATACCGGACGGGGCGAGATATTGGTGGCGTTGCCCGGCTTCGAGGAACTTATGACTGGCATCTGGCGCCTGCTCGAGACGTTCCACGTCTTCGCTTCTGTCACCTTCGCCCATGTCGATGGACACACAGGCATGCCAGGTTTTGTTGGTATAGGCTCGCAGATCGTCATCGTAGTGGCCTACGGTCTCGGTACGAGCGCGATCGTTCCTCTGGATGGTCTAGCTCGGGACTTGGGGCTTGGCCAATGTGCGAGACTTGCCTTTAACCTATTTGCCTGCCTGGCCTTGGCCTGGACGGTGGCGCTCTGGGGGCATCCGGACGATGCCATGGCTGTGGGGCTCATGACATGGGCGTTGAGGGAAGCTCTTAGAGGTCGGAGCCGGCGTGCAGCATGGCTCCTTGGTGCAGGGCTCGCTGTGCAGCCGTTGGTGGTGCTCGGCGCCTTCGTCGTCGCGGCGTATGCACGGCCTAGGGGCCTGAAGGGCTGGTGGTCGTTCGCATGGCGCGTGAGCGCCGTACCTGTCCTGTCGCTTGTCGTACCTCTGGCGGTGGAGCCCTCTCTCACCATCCGTCATGTCATAGGCCAGCCCGTCGAGTGGGGATCGGCTCTTCTTGACAATCACCCGACCCCATGGAGCTCGCTCACGCTGCACCAGCAGGTCCTCCACCTGGCGTACGGCCGCGTCGCCCACATCGCATACGGAAGCGAGAGCCGACTCCTGGCTGTGGCGCTCGCGGCATGCATCGCCATATGGCTGCTTCATCGACATGAGCAGCATCCGGGAGAGCTGGCACCATGGCTGCTCGCAATTGCCTTCAGCGGGCGCATTGCGTTCGAGTCGGTAGTCATCCCCTACTACCTCTTCGCCCCGCTTGTGTTCGCGCTCCTCGGGATCGCGCAGTGGAGGCCTCGCTGGCTAGCCCTCGGCGTTCCCCTAGCAGCGGCAGTGGCCTACGGGTCGTACGAGCGGTCGCTTGGTGAATGGGGCTACTTCGCAGCAATGGTGGTCGGCCTGGCGCTGCTGTGTGCTTTGTCTGCTCCTCGGATGGAAAGAGGAGTCACGACGCACCGTGACTTTGGTTTGCCTGAGCTCCAAGCCAGCGAGGGCCCGGAGGACATGACGGGTGTATCGGCACTGCCCTCGGGGACAGAGACAGTGTGCAGCGCTCATGCCTGAAGGCACTCTGGTGGTATCAGTGGCGAGCGACCCGAAAGTGAGCAAGCCTTCGCCAGTCGGCTTCACGCATCAGCTGCTCATGTGGGCGTGCGACCGACGTCCACCGATTGTCGGCACAGTCTGTCTGGTCGCCTCTGGCATGGCCTACAGCCTCGGATGGGGGCCGCTCGTGCGCCATCATCCCTACTGGGTGACACCCGGGCCGATATGGGACACCTACAGGAGCACCGAGGAGCTGATCTGGGGGAACCTCGGCGGAATATACGCCGTCCACCCGGCGCTGGTCACCTTCCCGGGCATCCTCCTCGTCCTCGCTCCCTGCGTGTGGCTCTGCCAGCACCTGGGTCTCCACGGGTCATTCCCGTTCGCGGTCGCTCACCCTGGGTCGTGGCTCCTGGTTGGTCCCTGGTCGATGCTCGTCGCCTCGAGCGCGCTCTTCGCCCTCGACCGGCTGATGCGCGAGGCGAATGCCGCCCTGTGGCGCAGGATGGCGCTCGGCGGGTTCGCTGCCGTGGTGCTCTTTCCGGTGGTGGTCCTCTGGGGCCATCCGGAGGACGCGCTCGCCGTCGCGCTGCTCGCATGGGCGCTCTCGGCATCCCTGGGCGGTCGTAGTGTCGTGGCGGGATGGTTGGCGGGCCTCGCTATAGCGGTCCAGCCCCTCGTGCTCCTGGTAGTGGCCCTCGTGCTGCTGAGGGAGCTGCCCCGGCGCTGGCCTGGGATGCTCACACGGATGGCGCTTCCCTCGGCCGCGCTCGTCTCGGTGCCGCTCGCCGCTCACTTCCACCGGACCTGGCAGTCGATCAGCGCGCAGCCGAACTACCCAGCCATCGACCATCCGACGCCGCTGCTGGCCTTCGCGACGCGACTTGCGCCAGAGAGGTACCCCGGGGCGGTACGCCTGGTGGCATCGGGACACGGCCTGAAGGAAGTGGCAGCCCATGTGGCCTCCCAGCCGGTGGTGGCTGCCGGGCCCCTCAGGTCGGTGGCCCTTCTGTGCGCGCTGGCGGTCGCGCTGGCGGCGTGGCGATGGAGGCGCGAGTGGCTCGACGATATGTCAGTGCTTGCGTGGCTCGGCGCAGTGGGCTTCAGTCTCCGGATCATCTTCGAGCCGGTGATGGACCCCTTCTACGTCTGGCCTGCACTCGCCTTCGTCCTGCTGGCAGCGGCCCTCGCGGGTGGCTGGATCAGGATCGGGGCCGTGGCGGCGGTCGCTGTGGTCGTCTCGGTGGTAGCGGAGTGGCACCTCAGCCCGTGGGGCTACTGGGCGCCGGTAGTGGCTCTGCTGATCCTGGCTCTGGTGCTCTCAGCCCCTCAGCGCGGTCTCTCGTCTCGTGGCGGTAGGGATAGGCAAGTGCAGCTAGCGCGAGCGTGACGCCTGCCACCGCGAGCCACCACCCCCAGCTCCCGAGGTGGTGGTATGCCAGGGTGGTGGCCCCGAGGGCGACGGCGCAGGCTCCGAGCGCAGGCACCCACCTGCCAGGCGCCACCGCGATCACCAGCAGCGCCAGGCCCGGGGCCAGGTAGTAGGGGAACGCGACTGCCTCGAAGACGGGGCGAGAGGCGAGTGCGACCGCTGCTGCCCAGACCACCAGGGCGGGCTCGTGCCTGTGGCGCGCTGCCCACCAGGCGAGTGCCAGCGCGACGAGGATCGCGCCGATGCGGGGGGTGCCCCCCGAGACGACCGAGGGCAGGTGCTTCGCTCCCGCGTGAAGGTGGTTGAATACCCCGGCCTTCAGCCCGGGAAGGCCGGGGAAGTGCTTCAGCGCCGCCGGAGAGACGTGCTTGGGGTACTGGGGCTGGCCGGGCGGGACCGAGTGGTTCGTGGGGGAGAGGGACCTCATCCGCGGAGCGAGGGCGAGCAGCGGTGTGTCATGCGCGTTCGGGTTCGTGGGGTATGTCGGCTGGGAGATGAGCTGGCGCGAGGCCGAGCGCCAGTCGGCCATCAGGGGCACCGCGACTAGCAGCGCGGGGAAGATGGCAGCTCGCCAGAGGATGGGCACCCACCTGCGCGAGCCGGCCACCGCGAGGACGACGGGGAAGATTAGCCCTACTAGCGGCTGGAACGCGATGCCTGCCCCGAACCACCAGGCGGCGGGCACCCATCGCTCGTCGAGCACGGCCACGAGCCCGTAGGCAGCGCATCCGAGGGCTATCGCGTCCTCGGGATGTCCCCATATGACGGGGACCTGCCAGAGCACCACCGCTGCCACCGTCACCACCAGCACGCGGCGCAGGCGGCTCGCACCGAGCCGCTCGGCGAGCGCGTCGAGGCCGAAGAGGGAGAAGCACGCAAGCGCTATCTCCACCGGCCCGTAGAGCAGCCAGGCGCTCGGGTGGGGCAGGAGTATCGGGTAGGACTCGGTCAGGTGCAGGGCGCTACCGAGCATGACGAGGGGGGCTAGGAGCACCACGAGCCCCGGGAAGGTGACCACCACGCCGGTAGCGGAGTAGATGCCACCGAAGTCTCCCCAGCCCACGAAGTGGGCCGCCCGGACTGTCGCCCAGAAGTCGCCGGGGGTGATCCACTCCGAGAAGGGTGTGTGGTGCTGCACGAGGGGACTCCACCAGAGGCTGTATGCCATGCCCGTCGCGACCGTGAGGATACCGAGCGCTATCGCTACAGAGCGTCTTGCCAGTGCCGCCCGGAGCCGACCGGACCTCCCAGTACCGGATTGCCCGGCGCCCGGCTCCGCAGCCGCCTCCTCGCGTCGGGCCGTCCCATCACCAGTAGCTGCTCCACCGGCCACCTCTAGGCTCACCATGGCGATAGTAGGTGATGCCGGCAGGCTGGACCTGGTCGCAGGGCTTTCAGCTACTGGACACCTCTGCGAGCGCGGCGCTCCACTGGCTGGTCCAGGTGGCGAGGAACGGGTCGATCCCTACCCCGAGAGGTGGCCTGGCCCAGTTACGGAGGTGGACGAAGTAGTGGGCCAGCCCACCGAGCGCGCTCACGCCGAGCACCCGGGCGCGGTCGGCGTCGCAGCCGTATGCGCTGAAGAGGTCCGCGAAGATGCCGTAGGACTCGTCCCAGGCATCCCCGATGGCAGTCCTGGCGCTCGCCGGCAGCCCGCTCAGGTCTGCTCCTATGTGGAGCATGGCCTCCTCGCCCTCGAGGAACTTCACCAGGGCTGCGAGCACCCTTCTCAGGTCATCGGCGGGATCGGGCAGGCGGCACCCGGTGCCTGCCCTCGGATCCGATGCCCACTCGATCGCGAGCGTCGAGCGCACCATGGCCAGCCGCTCCCGGTAGCCTTCGACTATGGCAGAGAGCAGGGCCTCCTTCGAGGGGAAGTGCCTGTAGAAGCCACCGGATCCGGCCCTGAGGCCCACCGCGGCCTCGATGGACGCGATGGACGTGCCCATGTAGCCCTGCTCGGCGAAGAGGCCGGCAGCGGCCTCCAGGATGCGTAGGCGCGTGTCGCTGCGGCGCCGGTCGGGCCGGGCTGCAGGGCGCTCAGCGCGTTGGGGCGCGAAGCTGGCAGCTCGAGGTGCGCTGGGTCCGCCGGCACGGTCGAGGGCCTTACTCGAAGGCACCTGCATCCTCCCAGCGGCGCATCGCCTCGCTGCTAACGACCCGGAGCTCTTCGAACTCGTCGAGCAGCTTCTTTAGCTGGGAGAGAAGTGCCAGGGAGGCAGGGGTGGCGCCTCTGGCCGAGTCGAACTCCTCCTTGGACATGTAGGGCTCGAGCTGGCGTGAGTAGTGGACCGGCAGGAACTGGCGGCGGTCGATGACTGCCTGGGCGCCGAGCTCGGCCAGTCGCTGGACCTCGGCCACCTGGTCGTCGTCGAGTCCCGGCATGCCCTCGTGCAGCCATCGCCTGGCGTAGGCGATGTGCCTGGCCTCCTCGGAGGTGTGGGCCACCCCGATCTGGACCAGGATCGGATGCAGCGGCCTGCCGTCGTCCCCCCGTGGGGTGGAGCGCATCATCTGGTTCGACTCGTCACCCACGAACTCGAACAGCAGCACGTTCACCCAGAATGCCTCCGGGATCCTCGTCGCGAGGTCCTGGGTGAACTGGGCGACTGCCTGGCTCCAGGCGCCTTCACCCGCGTCTCGTGTCCGGATGTCCGCGTTTATCCGCACCCAGTGGTTGAACATGGCCATGTGCTGGCATTCCTCCGCGACCTCGTGGAGCAGGTAGCGGTAGCTCGGGTCGTAGGGGTCTACCTGCCAGAGCATCGCCAGTATCCCCTGGTTCAGCAGGTGCTCGCCATGGGCGACGTTACGCATGAACTGGGTGGTCTCCCAGCGCTCGACGAAGCTCCGATCCGCCGGCTCGAGCCTGTCGAGGATCCCAGAGGCAGAGAAGATGGATCTGCCGGCAGCCACGTATGCCCAGTCGCCGGTAAGGGGAACCGACCAGTCGATGACGTCTGGCTCGAAGGGATACCAACGCCTGGTGGTGCTCACGGTGTTCAGCCTGTCGGCTACCTTCGCCGGGACGTCCACTACGACGGTCATTCAGATGCCTCCCCTTCTATGGCGTGTTCTATGGCGTGCCGGCTGGATGGCCCATGGCGGCGCGGACACCCTCCGACGACCCCATGTCCCCGGATCCAGCAGCCACGCAGCCACGCAACCGTCCAGTCATGCAGGTAAGTAGTTACTTATCTACTTACAGGATAGGTCCTGCGGGGCGCGATGTCCAGGACGCCGCTCGTGATCGGGCAGCAGATGGTGGTGGGCGGTAGGATCTGGCTATGACCATCTCGGGAAGCGGGCCAGGAAATGGGGGAGATCCCCTGGACCTCGACATGCTTGCCGCGACTCTTCGGGCGGACGCCGGGGACGGGGACACCTTCTTCGAGGTGCTTGCCGCAAAGCTGGCCGACGCGCTCGGTGACAGGGTCGAGCTGCGCCGCGAGGGCGGCAGGTTCAGGAAGGAGAAGAGGGTGTCGGGCATCACCGTGGACTTCGCCCCCGCGGGCCCGACCCTCGATGCGGAGCGCCAGAAGACCGCATACGTGTGCCGGATCCGCCGGTGCGTGCGGGGGATAGTGGTGAGCAATGCCGACGTATCGCTCGCGGAGTGGGTGGATGCCCTGGTGAAGAACCTCTCGGACGAGGCCGAGCGATCCGAGGCCGCCCGCGCCGCTCTCGAAGGGCTGGTCACATAGGCTGACCTAGCCGATCTGCCGGGCGTCGCGGCCTGGTGTTCCGGGGCCTGGTGTTAGGGCCAGGTGTTTCGGGGCCTGGGGCAGAGGGCCACCACTAGGATTTCTTCGCATCACTGCATTCGCCAGTCGCTAACCAGGGAGGTCGCTCGATGACAGATGCCGGACCAGACGCCGAGGCGAAGCTAGCCCCCGACGCCACCGCGGGGCTGCCGCCCGATGCACGCAGGCGCCTGGCGGAGCTCTCGGACGACTCCGCGAAGGGTGGGTTCTTCACCTCGGACCTGTCGGTGAACGAGTTCCTCCTGGTGAAGGAGGCGGGGTTCCACCCGCGAGGCCTGGTCTTCGGCAGCTCGATCTACCACATCGGCCTCACCCGAAAGGGCCTCATGACCAGCCGGGAGCTCGGGTCCCTCACCCAGGCCATGTACACCGCACGAGAGCTGGCCATGAGCCGGATGGAGGCCGAGGCGGAGCTGCTCGGCGCGGACGGGGTGGTGGGGGTGCGGCTCGACGTGAACTTCTACGACTGGGGAAAGCACTCGGCCGAGTTCATCGCCATAGGCACCGCCGTGTCTGCCGACCGCGCGGCTCCGGGTACCGAGGGGTCTCCCGCGAGCTGGCGGACCGATGCGGGGAAGCCCTTCACGAGCGACCTGAGCGGCCAGGACTTCTGGACGCTGGTGCGTGCGGGGTACGCGCCATTAGGTCTCGTCATGGGCACCTGCGTCTACCACGTCGGATATCGCTCCCCGGGAGCAGCGCTGGCCACCTCGATGCGTAACGCAGAGCTTCCCCACTTCACCCAGGCGCTCTACGAGGCACGGGAGCTCGCGATGGCGCGGATGCAGGACGAGGCCTCTGCTCTCGGTGCCCAGGGGATCGTCGGCGTCCAGCTGGTGGAGAAGTCCCACTTCTGGGGCAGCCACGTAATCGAGTTCCTGGCCATCGGCACCGCGGTGAGGCCCATACGCTCCGACCACGTGATAGACGCCCCCGTCATGATCCTCAGCCTCGACCAGTGAGCGACAGCGCCGGGCCTGGCCTTCGAGCTGTCGATGCCGCCTCGGACCTGCCCGAGGCAGCCAGGGAGCGCCTGGCCGCGAACGCTGCCACCTGGACCAGCGACCTGAGCGTGAGCGAGCTGGCGGTGCTGCGCAGGGCAGGGTTCGAGCCGCTCGGCATGGTGGTCGGCATGACCGTCTACCAGATAGCCCTCCAGGGATACGGGTGGGGCTACTCGACCGGTGGCCTGTCCACTGCCGTGGGTGGCGTCGGCTATGGCCGGGGGATGGGCGGCTTCGCTGCGCCTGGTGTGGCGATGGGTGGGCCGCCTCCTGGGTACCACGGCTACTGGCACTCATACCCCTGCCCGCACATCGGGATAGTCCACCAGCCCGGCTTCAACTACGAGGACCAGCTCTACGAGAGGGCCATATCGGATGCCTTCGCGCTCGCCGTAGGGCGGCTTCTCGAAGAGGCCGCTGCCCTCGGCGCGCACGGCGTGGTGGGGGTCCGCCATACCCAGAGGCGCATTGCGGTGTCGGCTTCTGCGGTGCCGACCCTGGAGGTGAAGCTGGTGGGCACCGCGGTCCACAGGCCAGGGGCCAAGCCGCTAGCACATCCCTTCAGCTCCCATCTGAGCGGGCAGGATTTCGTGAAGCTGCTGGTAGCCGGCTTCGTACCGGCTGGTCTCGTGATCGGGGTAGGCGCAGTGCGGTCCTTCGGCGGCTGCGTGGCGACTACCGGCGGGAACTACGCAGGCGGCGAGTTCCGCCAGCACTCCGATGCGGTGGGCCAGTCGCGCCACCTGGCTATCGCCCACCTGGAGAGGTCGGCATCCGACCTCGGGGACCAGGTGGTAGGTGTGGCAGTGAGGGCCACCGTGGGCCATGGTGGCGAGGACTCGCTGCTCGGAGAGATGCTTGCCGTGGGAACAGCGGTGCGACGTTACCGCGCCCACAGGGTGGCTGACCCACCCATGGTGGTGCGAAGGCTGGTGGACTCGTGAGCGCGGGTCCTGGGTCCGGATCGGCGTCTGGGCACGGTGGGTCTGGGCACGGCAGATCGGGGGACAGCAGATCGGGGGACAGCAGATCGGGGGACAGCGGGTCTGGGGCCGGTGGGTCTGGGGCTGGCGGCAGCCCGGCAGGGAGCCGGAGGCGAGAAGACCTGTCCGCCGACGCTGATCTGGCCATTGAGCACCTGAGGTCTGCCCGGGGTGCAGGATCCGGGGCGCCGAGCCGCGCGGTGTCGTCGGATCTGAGCGTCGACGAGGCCATCGTGCTCGACGAGGCAGGCTATGACGCCTGTGGGCTGGTCACCGGCAGCGCGGTCTACCGACCCTCCATCTTCGGCAGGTATGCCCCGATGTCGACCAGCACTGAGCTGACGGAACTCTCCAGCGCGCTCCACCTGGCGCGCTCGCTGGCGATGAACCGGCTCCTGGACCAGGCCCAGTCGCTCGGTGCAGACGGTGTGGCCGGCGTGGAGCTCGAGATGCGCGGTGCCGAGGGACGGGGACGCGACATGGAGTTCTTCGCCATGGGGACCGCGGTCGTGCGCCGGGCCGATCCCGGTGCGTCGTCTGGCACCAGGAGACGGCGCCGCGATGGTCACGAGCGCCGCCCCTTTACGAGCGACCTGAGCGGCCAGCAGCTCTACCTGCTCGAGCGCGCGGGCTTCGCTCCGGTGGAGATGGTGATGGGGGTCTGCGTGTACCACGTGGCTCGCCAGTCGGTAGCCAGGTGGTGGAGTAACGTGACGGCCAACACCGAGCTGGTGAACGTGACGGAGGCCCTCTACGAGTCACGCGAGCTGGCCATGGGCCGGATGCAGAAGGAGGCCGAGGATGCCGGCGCCGAAGGGGTGGTGGGAGTGCGGATCGACGAGCACGCCCACATCTGGGGCAGCCAGGTGATCGAGTTCCTGGCCATCGGCACGGCAGTGGTGGCGCTGGAAGGTGGCCACCAGCCTCTGGACGTTCGCACCGCGATGCCACTGGACGACGCCACGGTGGCCACCGACGTGCGACGGCTACTCGGCGGTTGAAGGTGGCGTCTCAGCCAGTAGGCCGGGAGGTGGGATCTATGCGGCTCAGAGGTAGGTGTCCACCTGGTGGCCGGTGGACTCCATCTGGAGCACGGTCTCGATAGCCGGCTGTGCGGTGTTCCCCCCGTAGTTACCGGCGTTCAGCAGCACGAGCCAGCCCGGAGGCCACCAGTTACTGGTGACCATGACCGGAGGTCCGTCTGGTGGGATGCTGGCTATGCCCGGCGAGCGCGACTGGGCAATCGCCTGCTGGACGAGGACCATGTTCAGGTCGCTCGTCCCGTTAGCCGAAACCGCCTGTGTGGTGGTGCTCATCTGTTGCCTGGCTCCTGCTCCTAAAGCCTTCCGGGCGTCATCCTGACGCGCTCAGTGTTGATTATACAGCGTCGTGTCTCCGTTGTCAGCTTTCTGGGGTGCTCCACAGGTTACGCCGGGATCCACGCCCTTGGCCGGCCGGGATCACACCCTTGGCGGGCCAGGGGCTTGCGGGGCGCGTCTGGTCAGGACGGTCGCGGCTCCTTCGGCAGGCCGAGCACCCTCTCCCCGACGATGTTCCGCTGTATCTCTGCAGCGCCACCCCAGATGGTCTCGGAGCGGGAGAAGAAGAAGGAGGCCTGGAGCTCGCTTACCGGGTAGTCGGCACTCCCGCGCCTTCCTATCCCACCGGTCAGCTCACCTTCGGTGGCCCCAGAGCCGGTGAGGATCTGGCCTTCGAGCCCCAGCATGTTCACGGCTAGCTCCATCACGCGCTGGTGGTACTCGGACCAGAGCATCTTGTGAACTGCGCCCAGGGCGGCTGCCTGGTGGGTGGAGTTCAGGGTGTCGGTAAGGCTCCTGTAGCCGTTTACCTGCATTATCTTCACGATCCCCCAGGCTCTGGCGAGCCCCTGGCGCACCAAGGGGTCGCTGATCCTGCCGGTGCGCCTGGCCTCGGAGATGACCAGGTCGAGCTCCTTCATGAACCGCCGGTGCCCCGTGGTGGAGGAGGCTCCCCGCTCGAATCCCAGGGTGGTCATCGCCACCTTCCAGCCGTTGTCGACGCCGCCGACGACGTTGTCCTTCGGGCAGCGGGCGTTGGTGAAGAAGACCTCGTTGAACTCGGCGGTGCCGTCGATCTGGCGTATGGGCCGCACCTCGATCCCCGGCTGGCGCATCTCGACGAGCAGGTAGGAGATGCCCTGGTGCTTCGGGGCCTCTGGGTTGGTGCGGGCCAGCAGGAAGATGTACTCGGCATACTGGGCCTGGGTGGTCCAGACCTTCTGGCCGTTTATCACCCACTCGTCACCGTCGAGCTCGGCCCGGGTCTTCAAGGACGCGAGGTCGCTCCCCGCGTCGGGCTCGGAGAATCCCTGGCACCAGCTGATGCTGCCGTCGAGTATGCGTGGGATGAACCTGCGCTTCTGGTCCTCGGTGCCCCACTTCAGGATGGTGGGCCCGACCAGGGTGTCGCCGAAGAAGTCCGCACGCATCGGCGCGTCCAGCGCGGCGAACTCCTCGGTGAGCACCACCTGCTCGATCACCGACAGGCCCCGACCGCCGTACTCGCTTGGCCAGGAGGCACACAGCCACCGGCCCTCCCGGAGCTTTGCCACCCACTCCTCGTTGAAGCGCTGGCGCTCCTGCCTGGTCATGGAGAAGCCGGGCTGGCCCCATCCTTCCGGTAGGTTCGCGAGGAGCCACCCGCGCACCTCGCTGCGGAAGGCCTCTGCCTCGGGGGGGTAGGAAAGGTCCACGCCCGAGGGTACATCGGCCACCTGCGTCCTGACCACCTGTACCTCGGCCACCTGTACATCGGCCACCTGCGTCCGGACCACCTGCGTCCGGACCACCTGCGTCCGGACCACCTGCTGAATGAGCTCCCTCGGGCTGGCACCCGGTGACCAGCTGTGCAAAGCTGTAACGTGTTCTAGGAGCAGCTCGTGGCATGCGCCAGCCGGGTGCGGTGCCGCCAGAAGGGGGCGAGGTAGTGGAGATCGGCTACAGCGAGGAACAGGAGGCACTGCGGGCCGAGCTGCGCGAGTACTACGCCGGTCTGCTGACGCCTGAGGTGGAGGAGGAGCTGGCCCGCAGCGGTGGGGTAGGACCCTGCGTGAGGCGGGTGGTGAAGCAGATGGCCGCAGACGGCTGGCTGGGGATCGGCTGGCCAAGCGAGTACGGGGGGCAGGGTCGCTCGGCCATGGAGCAGTTCATCTTCTTCGACGAGTCGATGCGCTCTGGCGCGCCGGTGCCGATGCTCACGATCAACACCGTCGGCCCCACCATCATGGACTTCGGCACCGAGGAGCAGAAGGACTTCTACCTGCCGCGTATCCTCGCGGGCGACATCTCGTTCTGCATCGGCTACACGGAGCCGAATGCGGGCACCGACCTGGCCTCGCTCACGTCGAAGGCCGTGGTGGACGGCGACGAGCTCGTGATCGACGCCGCGAAGGTGTTCACCAGCCTGGCGGGGGACGCGGACTACTGCTGGCTGGCTCTGCGGACGAACCCCGACGCTCCCAAGCACCGGGGGATATCGATCGTCATAGTCCCGATGGACTCACCTGGCATCCGTGTGGTGCCCATGCAGCTGCTGGGCGAGCACAACATAAACTCCACCTTCTTCGAGGGCGTGAGGGTGCCGCTCACGAACGTGGTAGGGGGCCTCGACAACGGCTGGACGCTCATCACGAACCAGCTGAACCATGAGAGGGTCACCCTGTGCTCACCTGGGATCATCGAGCGCGCGCTGGCCGACACCGTGAGCTGGGCGAAGGAGACCAGGCTCGAGGACGGTCGTCGCGTCATCGACCAGGAGTGGGTCCGTATCCACCTGGCGAAGGTGGCTGCGAAGCTCGAGTTCCTCCGCCTCATAAACTGGAAGGTGGCCTGGAGCGCCACCAGGGGCGAGCTCGACGTGGCGGACGCCTCCACCATCAAGGTCTTCGGCACGGAGTTCTACATGGAGGCATTCAGGCTGCTCACCGAGGTGGTAGGACAGGCGGGATACCTGGCCAGGGGAGCACCCGACTCGGTCATCTCGGGGCGCCTGGAGATGTACGCGCGCAGCATGCTGATACTTACCTTCGGCGGCGGCACCAACGAGATACAGCGCGACCTGATAGCCATATTCGGCCTCGGCATGCCGAGGTCGCTTCGCTGAGGCGCCGAGGGGCGGGGGCCGAGGTCGCGAACTGGTCTCGTCCTGCGCTCGGCAGATTTCAGTGAAGATTCCCCGATCACCAGCCAGCAAGAGGAGGTAGGAGCGATGGATTTCTCGTTCGGCGAGGACCAGGAGGATCTGAGGGCGCTCGCACGCCGGATCTTCGAGGACCTGGCAGCCCCCGCGAGGCTCCGTGAGCGGGAGCTGGCGAGGGAGTGGTTCGACCGTAGGCTCTGGCAGGAGCTTGCCTCAGCGGGCCTGCTGGCAGTGGGGCTAGGCGAGGACGTGGGCGGGGCCGGGCGGGGTTTCGTGGAGAGCTGCATAGTCCTGGAGGAGGCAGGCCGGGCTGGGGCTGCTGTGGACCCGTTGCTCGGCACCCTGGCCGGGGGAATGGTACTGGAGCGCTTCGGGAGTCCCGACCAGAGGCGGCGCTGGCTGCCAGGGGTCACCGAGGGCTCGACTCTGCTCACCGGCGGCTTCAGCGCGCTCGGGTCCGACCTGTCCGATCTGGTGGCAGCGGTGAGCCGGTCGACACGCGCCCTGCGGGACGCGGACGGGTGGTTCCTCCGGGGGAGCCTGTCGTGCGTACCGGCCGGCATGGATGCAGACGCGGTGGTCCTGCCTGCGCGCATCGAGGAGGCAGGCAGGTCTGGTGTGGCCATCTTCGTCCTGGACACCGCAGCGGAGGGGCTGAGCCGGGAGCCCCAGCCCACCGTCACCGGTTACCCCCAGGCACGGTTCGAGCTGGACACGCGGGTGGGCCCGGAGTCCCTGGTGACCGACTCCCCCGATGCCCTGGCCTGGGTGCTCGAGCGGGTGATGGCTGCCATGTGCGTCCTGCAGTCGGGCTGCTGCCAGGCGGCCCTCGCCCTCACGGCGGCCTACACCTCCACCCGCGAGCAGTTCGGGAAACCCATCGCCACATTCCAGGCAGTCGGCCAGCGTGCGGCAGACGCGTACGTGGACACCGAAGCAGTGCGCCTGAGCGCCTGGCAGGCAGCATGGCGCCTGGCGGAGGAACTGCCTGCAGCCGAGGCTCTGGCAGTGGCGAAGTTCTGGGCCGACGACGGTGCCCAGCGGGTGGTCCATGGAGCCCAGCACCTACACGGTGGTGTGGGGGTGGACCGGGACTACCCACTGCATCGCTACTACCTGATCACCAAGCAGCTCGCGCCTACGCTTGGCGGGGCTACCCCTAGCCTGCTGAGGCTCGGTGCGCTGATCGCCTCGAGCTGAGGGCGACCTCGGTGACCGCTGCGCAGACGGTCGACTCGAACACCGGGTTCGGGCTGAGACAGACGTCGTGATCCCCCTCGACCTCGAAGAGCCTGCATCCAGCCAGGCCCTGGGCGAGTACCTGCTGATCTGCCGGGGGGACCGCGTGGTCGTTACGGGTCAGCACCAGGGCGGTCGGCATCTGGATCTCGTCCAGCCAGGGCCGGGCGTCGAAGCGGGCAAGCTCGGTTCCGACCTCGGCCACCTGGGTGAGGTCATGACCTAGGGGGGTCGGCAGGTGCCTTATGACCTCCCGGGGTAGCGCGCCCTGGTGGACGACGCGGAGCATGGCCGACTGGGCAGCCATGCCGACGGCGCCGAGGGCTCCGAGTGCCAGGCGGCCTGCGTTGCTCCTGCCAAGGCGCGCAGCGGTGGCGCAGAGCACCAATCCCCGGACTGCCTCCGGGTGGCGCCTGGCGGCCAGCAGGGCGATGGGGCCTCCCATGGAGTAGCCGAGGAGGATGCTGGGTCCGACGTCGAGCACCTCGAGCAGCTCCGCGACATCGTCAGCGCAGGATTCGAGACTGAAGCGCTCGTGCGAGCGGATACCGCCTCCGTGGCCTCTCATGTCGGGGGCCACGATCCCGAAGCGTTCCGACAGCGGGGCCATCACGGTGGCGAAGTTCAGGTCGGCGGTGGCAGTCCATCCATGCAGGAGGGTCACCACGGGGCTGCCAGGCGCGGGCGGTGGGACCAGGCGCACCCGGCACCTGCCACGGCCCGGCAGGCTGACCCGCTCGACGAAACCAAGGTTCACCGATGGGATGTGGGGCAGGCGTAGGACCTCTGACAATGTCACGCTCTTCACCCCCCTTCTGGTGCCTGACCTGCCCTGGGCACCTCTATGAGTCAAAACGCCCGGTTCGGGCTGAAAATGCCCCATGGAGCTTCATTGGAGAAGACTTGAGAAACCTCGAAAAGGCTAACAGTGCCATCGCCTCAGATGGTGGATGCGCCCGGCCATTCGCAGGATGGGAGGCTCCTTCAGCCAACCAGCTCGGCCATTGTCCGCAGCACGGTCACATCTCCCGAGACCAGCAGCGTGGTGGCTATGGAGGAACGCCAGGCTTCGAGGTCGGAGCGGATCTTCGCGACCGGCCCGATGAGGGATATGCCCTCCACCATCCCACGGGGCACTGCTGCGGCAGCCTCGGTCCGGTGACCTGCCAGGTAGAGATCCTGTATCTTCCTCGCCTCTGCCTCGAAGCCCATCCTGCAGAAGACGTCGAAGTGGAAGTTCATCTTCCTGGCGCCCATGCCCCCTATGTAGAGGGCCAGATATGGACGAAAGGAGTCCGCGGCACGCTCGATGTCGTCGTCGATGACCACTGGGCACAAGGCGATCACCTCGAAGTCCTCGCGCCGGCGTCTGGCCGATGGCATCGCGAACCCCTCGGCCAGCGCGGACTCGAACTCGCCCATGTGGGCAGGGGAGAAGAAGATGGGGAACCAGCCGTCTGCTATCTCTGCTGCCAGCGCCACGTTCTTCGGGCCCTCGGCGCCGAGGATTATGGGGATGTCCGCGCGCAGCGGGTGAACTATGGGCTTCAGCGGCTTGCCGAGGCCGGTCCCGCCGGGGAAGGGAAGGGGATAGTGAGGCCCCGGGCTCCTTACCGGCTCCGAGCGGGCCAGGACGCTCCTGATGATCGACAGGTACTCACGGGTGCGGGCCAGGGGCTTCGAAAAGGGCTGACCGTACCAGCCCTCCACCACCTGGGGACCTGACACCCCGAGCCCGAGCACGAACCGGCCACCCGAGAGGTGGTCCATGGTAAGGGCTGCCATCGCCATCGCCGTCGGGGTTCTCGCGGACAGCTGGCAGAGCGCAGTGCCGAGCCTCAGGCGCTCGGTGCGAGATCCCCACCAGGCCAGCGGTGTCAGGGCGTCAGAGCCGTATGCCTCGGCAGTCCAGACGGAGTCGAATCCGAGTCTCTCGGCCTCCTCGACCAGCCCAGCCGCGTCGGGTGGCGGAGACGCACCCCAGTAACCGAGCTGGAGTCCGAGCTTCAGATCCTTCATCTAGCGGTCCATCTTCTCGAGGATCTCCTCCGCGAAGCGCTCGGAGGCCTCCATGCGCTTCTTCAGTCGGGACTCGGGGGAGTCCTCTGGCGAGACACTGGCTGACATCCAGGGTGCGCAGAGCATGTCAGTCACGCCCTCGTCGGCGAAGCCCTTGTAGACGTCCACCGACGGGGTGACCTTCAGGGCCAGGTACGTGTCGAATGGCGATCCCAGGCGACCTGCGCGTGCGAGAGCCTGGCGGACACGGGCAAGCTGGCCGGAGGCTTCCTCCGGTGTGCAGGCTCCGGTGGTCAGCCACCCGTCGCAGAGCTCTGCGGCCCGCCGGAGCGCGGCATCGGAGTCGCCGCCGCCGTATATGGGCACTGGCTGGGTCGGGGCAGGGTTCATCTGGCAGGCGGGTATGTTGTAGTAGGTGCCGTGGTGCTCCACCCAGCCACCGCTCCATAGGCGTCGCAGCGCGACGATCATCTCGTCCAGTCGCCTGCCGCGGGTATGGAAGTCCTGACCGGTAGCGGCGTACTCCTCGGCGCACCAGCCGACTCCCACGCCCAGCCTGACCCTGTTCGCGGACAGGACGGCAGCGGTGCCCACGGTCTTCGCCACCGTTACCAGGTCGCGCACTGGCGCCACGTAGATGCCGGTCGTGAAGACGATGCCGCTGGTGAGGGCAGCGAGATGGGAGATGAGCACCATGGGGTCGGGCCACTCGGTCTCCTTTGCCCAGTAGGGCGATCCGTCGGGAGAGGTCGAATAGGCATACCGGCTTCGCAGATCCCGGGCGTTGAAGAGATGGTCGGAGAGGTAGACCCCGTCGTAGCCGAGCTCCTCCGAGGCCCCCGCAAGGGCGACGATCTCCGATGTGGGAAGGAACGCGACGGCCTGGTGGAATCGCACTTGGGGCTCTGTATGGTCCTGTTGGCTCGGGCTTCGGGCTTCGGCGGTTAGCGGTTAGCGGTAGGCGGTTAGCGGTAGGCGGTTAGCGGTAGGCGGTAGGCGGTAGGCGGTAGGCGGGGCGGGGATAGGGGTCAGCTCGCCCGGACAGCTGCAGGGCTGAAGGCGACCGGCAGGTGCTTTACGCCGTTTATGAAGTTCGACTGCAGACGCTGGACGGGTGCGGCCTGGTGGATGTCGGGGAGCCGGTCCAGGAGGTGCTCGAACATGACCCTTATCTCCATGCGCGCGAGGTTAGCCCCTAGGCAGAAGTGGGGACCGCCGGCACCGAAGGCCATGTGGGGGTTCGGGTTACGGGAGATGTCGAAGGAGTCGGGGTCAGCGAAGACCTCTTCGTCACGGTTCGCGGAGACGTGCCAGAAGACCACCTTGTCACCTGCTCTCACCTCTGCCGATCCGATCTGGCAGTCCGAGACCGCCTGGCGCCGGAACTCCATCACAGGAGAGACGAAGCGCAGCATCTCCTCCACCGCGCCCGGCAGGAGGGAGCGATCCGCTATGAGGCGCTGCCACTGGTCGGGATGCTCGAAGAAGGCATGCATGGCTCCCGATATGAGGTTCCTGGTGGTCTCGTTCCCGGCGACGGTGAGGAGTAGGAAGAACAGCTCCAGCTCCAGTTCCGAGAGCTGCTCGCCGTCGATCTCGACCTGGGTGAGGATGCTCATCAGGTCCTCATGGGGGTTCGCACGCTTCTTCGCGAAGAGGTCTGCCGCGTAGGCGTAGAGCTCCATGGCGGCCTCGGTGGCGGCCTCGGGCGATATCTGGTACTCGGGGTCCTCGTTGCCGACCATGCGGTTGGACCAGTCGAACATCTGGTAGCGGTCTTCGTCTGGAACGCCGAGCAGCTCGGCGATGACTATCAGGGGCAGCTCGGCTGAGATCTCCGTCACGAAGTCGCACTCCCCCTTCTCGCATACCTGGTCGATGATGCGGTCGGTGGCTGCGTGGATCCGCCCTTCGAGCTGGGCGATCATCCTGGGCGTGAAGCCCTTGTTAACCAGGCGGCGGTAGCGGGTGTGCAGCGGTGGGTCCATGTTCAGCATCATGAGCCTCTGCTGCTCCAGAAGCTCCGGCTCCTGGTCCCAGATGAGCACGCCGCCGAGGTGGGAGGAGAAGTGCTCGGCATCCCGGTTGACCGCGACACAGTCTGCATATCTGGTGACGCACCAGAAGCCCGAGCCGCCGGTCTCCTCGTGCCAGAACACGGGGTGGTGTCGGCGTAGGTAGGCGAACCAGTCGTGGGGAACCCGTGCCACGAAGTTCCTCGAGTCGGTGAGGTCGATGTCGCTCAGCTGGACCATGCCATGTCTCCTCGTGTCTCCCCGGCGCCGCGGCGCCCCCGTGCCTGTAGGCGGCGAGGCGAGCCTCGCCTGCTGGGCATCGAGCACTTCTCCACGCTCAGCCCCAGCTAGCCTGCGCTGACGAGAACGTGTTCCACTTATCATAAGCCGCCGTGACGCCGAAGGCCAGCGCGAATTTCGCGACAGCCCCCACCTGGTTGCCGATCATTATTAGAACGCGTTACACTATGATGGATGTACCTGGAGGAGACCCCCGAGCAGATGGCCCTTCGCGAGGAGCTACGGGGCTACTACTCGGACCTCCTGACCGACGAGGTGCGGATCGCACTGCGGGACGAAGGCGAGGGGGGCGAGGTTTTCCGGCAGGTAGTCAGGCGGATCGGCAAGGACGGCTGGTTGGGCATCGGGTGGCCCGTGGAGCACGGCGGGCAGGGCCGGCCCGCTACGGACCAGTTCATCTTCTTCGACGAGACCCGCAGGGCCTCGGCGCCATTCCCCTTCGTGACGGTGAACACCGTTGGGCCTACCATCATGCGTTTCGGTTCTGACGAGCAGAAGGAGTTCTTCCTGCCCGGCATCCTCGCGGGCGAGATAAACTTCGCGATCGGCTACACCGAGCCGGAGGCTGGCACCGACCTCGCCTCGCTGGCTACTGTCGCAGTGCGCGACGGCGACGACTACGTGGTGAACGGCTCGAAGGTCTTCACCAGCGGCGCCGACCAGGCCGACTACATCTGGCTGGCGGCCCGTACCGATCCGGGGGCACCGAAGCACCAGGGCATCTCGATCCTCTGCGTCCCGACCAGCGCGCCGGGCTTCACCTGGAGCCCGATATCCACCGTCGGGGGTCTTACGACCACTGCCACCTACTACGACGACGTGCGCGTGGCAGCCGGCTACCGCATCGGCGAGGAGAACGCTGGATGGAAGATGATCACCACCCAGTTGAACCACGAGCGCATCGGCCTCGCAGCCTGGAGTGGATTCGCCCGGCTCATGTGGGAGGAGGTGGCCAGCTGGGCAGCATCGCAGAGGGCTGGCGACGGTCGCACTCTGGCCGAGGTGCCATGGGTGAAGTCGGAGCTGGCCATCACCTGGGCAGAGGTCGAGGCCATGTACCTCATGAACTGGCGGATGGCCGTCGCGGTGGCGAAGGACACCATAGGTCCTGCAGACTCTTCGGCCGTGAAGGTGTTCGGGACCGAGCGGACCATCGACGTCTACCACCGCCTGCTCGGGATCGTCGGGGCCCAGGGCTACCTGGTGCCGGGATCGCCCGGCGCGGTGCTCGGTGGGCGGCTCGAGCAGGCGGCGAGGCAGGCCCAGGTGAACACCTTCGGCGGGGGGGTGAACGAGGTCCAGCGTGAGATCGTCGCCACCCTCGGGCTCGGCATGGCCGGAGCCAGGCGGCGGATAGACCGGTGAGGAGGGAGCCGTGAGCAGCAGGGCTGAGCGGACCAGCGGGCGCAATCCCGCGGCTTCAGCCGTGGGAGGAGGTCAAGACCTGCAGGACCTGCTCTCCTCCTTCCAGGGTCGCTCCTCGGGGGAACCGTCTCCTGCAGCCGATCCGGTTAACCAGGCCATGATCCGTCACTTCGTCGAGGCCATGGGTGACGAGAACCCGGTATACCTGGACGAGGAGGCCGCCCGGGCATGCGGCCTGCCGGGCGTGATCGCCCCGCCGGCCATGCTCCAGGCGTGGATCATGCGCGGATATCGCGCCAGCCTCGAGCTCGAACGCGCCCGCGCGGCTGGGGAGTCGGCCGGTTCGCCCACCGACGAGCTGATGGCGCTTCTGGACGAGGCCGGCTTCACCTCGGTGGTCGCCACGAACTGCGAGCAGGATTACCTGAGGCCCCTCTTCCTGGGGGACCATCTGAGTGTTCGCTCCTCCATAGAATCAGTCTCCGGGCTGAAGCAGACCGCGCTCGGTGCAGGGCACTTTCTGACCACCCGCATGGACTTCACCGACGCCAGGGGTGAAGCCGTGGCCACCATGCACTTCAGGATCCTGAAGTTCCGGCCCAGGCAGTCCCCTCGGTCGGCCGTGGGGGCAATGCGACCGCGTCCTGCGATCACCGAGGACTCGGCGTTCTTCTTCGAGGGGACACGGGAAGGAAGGCTGCTGGTCCAGTCCTGCGGTTCGTGCGGGAAGCTGCGCCATCCTCCCGCCCCAGCGTGCCCCGAGTGCAGGAGTCTCGATTGGGACGCGGTGGAGGTTTCCCCCAGGGGCAGGGTGCTCAGCTTCGTAGTAGTCCACCACCCCCAGGTACCGGCCTTCGACTACCCGCTGGTGGTGGCCCTGGTGGAGCTCCACGAGGGCCTGCGGATCGTCGCGGACATGGCCGGTGTCGAGCCAGCGGACGTCGCGATCGGTATGGAGGTCGAGGCCGGCTTCGAGATGATCGACCAGGAGATAGCCCTTCCTCGCTTCAGGCCGGTCGGCCGATGAGGTCGCTGTCCTGGCTGTGGCTGGAGGTGCCCTGATGGACTTCACCTTCACGGAGGCCCAGGAGGCAGTCTCGGAGGCTGCCTCCTCGGTGTTCAGTGGCCGCGCGGCCCCCGAGCGGGTGGCAGGGGTGGAGGCCACCGAGGATCGCTTCGACCGGCGCCTCTGGGCGGAGCTGGCGAGCACCAACCTGCTGGGGCTCGCGGTGGAGGAGCGTTTCGGTGGTTCGGGGCTCGGCCTGGTGGAGACCTGCCTGCTGCTCCAGGCCCAGGGTCGCCAGGTCGCGCCGATACCGCTGCTGGCGACGGTGGTCCTGGGCGCGATGCCGCTGGCGCGTTTCGGGTCCGAGCCGGCGAAGGAGAGGTGGCTGCCTGCGGTGGCATCAGGTGATGCGGTGCTGAGCGCAGCGATAACGGAGGTGGGCTCCTTCCCCGAGAGGGCCGTGCCGCTGAGGGCGAGAGAGGATCGCGGCTGCTGGCGGATCACCGGAACGGCGCGGGCGGTCCCCCAGGCCCACCTGGCTGACCGGGTGGTGGCGTTCGGGCGCAGCGACGAGGGAGAAGACCTGGCCTTCCTGGTGGACCCCCGCGGTGAATCCGTGGAGCTGGAGCGCGAGGTGTGCACCGACCGCCAGGTGCACCCGAACATGCATATAGACGGTGCGCGGGTGACGAGCGAGGATCTGCTGGGAGCACCCGATGGTCTCGGAGCTCGGGGCACCGCTAGAGAGGTGCTCGACTGGCTGCTCCTGCGTGCCAGGACGGGTCTGGCTGCTATGGCGCTCGGGGTATGCGAGGAGGCTCTGGTGAGGACTGCCGCCTACCTGAACGAGCGCCAGCAGTTCGGACGTGCCATCTCGTCGTTCCAGGCACCCCTGATGAGGGCTGCCGACGCATCACTGGACGTGGAGGCGATGCGCCTCACGCTCTGGTCGGCCGCCTGGCGGATCGACACGGGCCGGGATGCCGCGGCGGCGGTGGCGGCAGCACACTGGTGGGCTTCCGAAGCCGGCCAGCGGGTGGTCCACGCGACCCAGCACCTCCACGGCGGGATCGGTGCGGATGTCTCCTACCCGATACACCGGTACTTCCTCTGGGCCAAGCAGATAGAGCTGATGCTGGGCTCCCCAGCCGGTCAGCTGGCAGCTCTCGGGGATCTGCTGAGCGGAGCGCCTGGGCGATGAGCGCTACAGCCGAGGAGGTCGGCTCCATGCATTACGAGGACGTCACCGTGGGAAGTCCGCTGCCCCAGCTGGAGGTGGAGCTGAACCGCAGTCTGATCGTGGCGGGTGCTATCGCCACCCGTGACTACCAGGACGTCCACCATGACCCCGATCTGGCCCGCCAGCGCGGCGCACCGGACATCTTCATGAACATCCTGACCACGAACGGCCTCGTGGGAAGGTTCGTGACCGACTGGAGCGGACCCTGTGGGCTCATAGAGTCGATCGCCATCAGGCTGGGTGCTCCGAACTATCCAGGTGACACCATGGTGCTCACCGGCCAGGTCAGCTCCCTCGGGGGTCCCTCGGAGCGCAACGAGGGTCGGGGAGTGGTGGATGTGGAGGTGCGCGGCAGGAACTCCATAGGGAACCACGTGACCGGCACCGTGCGCGTCGCCCTGCCGATCCGTGGGGGAGCGGGAGACCGGCCAGCTACTGAAGACAGAAGGCTCCTCGACCATGGCGCCGAGCCCCGGGGGGATGGCGCCGAGCCCAGGGGGGATGGCGCCGAGCCCAGGGGGGATGGCGGCGAGCCCCGAGGGGGCGGACGATGAGCGCGCAGAGACGGCATTCCTACGCGGGGCGCACGGCGCTCAGCGGTATCGGCGCTACGGAGTTCTCGAAGAAGTCCGGGAGGAGCGAGCTCAGGCTGGCGGTGGAGGCGGTGGCAGCAGCACTGGATGACGCTGGCATAGATGCCGGGGATGTGGACGGTCTCGTCACCTTCTCTGCCGACACCAATCCCGAGATAGAGATTGCCCGGAGCCTCGGGCTCGGCGAGCTCACCTTCTTCAGCCGTATCCACTACGGCGGTGGGGCTGCCTGCGCGACGGTGCAGCAGGCGGCCATGGCGGTGGCCAGCGGGGTAGCCGAGGTGGTGGTCTGCTACCGGGCCTTCAACGAGCGCTCCGGCAACCGCTTCGGTGCCGGCGTCCAGGGCCTGCCCCCCCTCCCGAACGCCGAGAGCGCCCAGTTCGCATGGTACGCGCCCTATGGCCTGCTGACGCCCGCGTCCTGGGTGGCGATGTTCGCGCAGCGCTACATGCATCTCACCGGGACCACCTCCGAGGACTTCGGCAGGGTAGCCGTCGCGGATCGCAGACATGCCTCCACGAACCCAGCGGCGTGGTTCTACGGTAAGCCGATCACGCTCCAGGATCATCAGGCCTCCCGGTTCATCGTGGAGCCACTCAGGCTGCTCGACTGCTGCCAGGAGACCGACGGTGGCCAGGCGCTGGTGGTCACCTCCCTGGAACGCGCGAGAGACCTCCGCCACCCGCCTGCGGTCATCAGAGCCGCCGCGCAGGGGTCTGGCGCAGACCAGCACATGATGACCTCCTACTACAGGGATGACCTGACCGAGCTTCCGGAGATGTCCGTCGTGGCACGCCAGCTCTGGGAGACCTCTGGCATCGGGCCAGATGACGTTCAGTGCGCGGTGCTCTACGACCACTTCACCCCCTTCGTCCTCTACCAGCTGGAGGAGCTCGGATTCTGTGCCAGGGGAGAGGCTCGGGACTTCGTTCGTGACGGGGCGATAGAGATCGGTGGCAGGCTCCCGCTGAACCCTCACGGTGGGCAGCTGGGAGAGGGATACCTGCACGGCATGAACGGGATCGCAGAAGCCGTGCGTCAGGTGCGGGGCAGTGCGGTGAACCAGATCCCCGCCCTCGAGCACGTGGTGGTGACCGCCGGCACCGGCGTGCCGACGAGCGGCCTGGTTCTCGGCACAGACCGCTGAGGCCAGCCGGCACGAACCGACGGGCGGCCCGGTCCCAGGCACAGACCGCTGAGGCCAGCCGGCACGAACCGACGGGCGGCCCGGTCCCAGGCACAGACCGCTGAGGCCAGCCGGCACGAACCGACGGGCGGCCCGGTCCCAGGCACAGACCGCTGAGGCGAGCCGAGCAGGTCATCGGTCTCGGGGCCGGTCGCCGTTACACCCCCCGTGTAGCTTCACCAAGAGGCGTATCGACGAGCCGCGCCGGTGACACCAGGCTCTCCTGAACAGTGCTCATCCCGCCGGAGGCCGGCGGGTGGACCAGGAGGAGGATCAGGTGATCGCATCCATCCCGTCAGCGACTCTCTACGGCGTAGACGGCAGGCCGGTGAGCGTCGAGGTACACGTATCGGGTGGTTTTCCCAGCTTTACGATGGTGGGACTTCCCGATCCTGCCGTGCGGGAGGCGCGTGATCGTGTTCGTGCCGCCATCCTGTCGAGCGGACTTGCCTGGCCGAACCAGCGGATTACGGTAAACCTGGCGCCGTCGGGGCTGCGCAAGGGTGGGGCAGGTCTCGACCTGCCCATCGCCGTCGGCATACTGGCCGCTGTAGGCGAGCTGGATAGTCGTGGGCTCGACGGCATCGCGTTCGTCGGCGAGCTGGGACTCGACGGTTCGGTGAGGCAGGTGCCGGGGGCGGTGGCGCTGGTGAGCGCGCTCAGCTCGCCTCAGGCTGTGGTGCCGGCCGAGTCGATGGGGGAGGCTCTGATGGCTGCAGCGGCAGGCTGCAGGGTACGTCCGGCCAGCTCGCTGGCGAAGCTGGTCCGCGTGCTGAAGGGCCTGGACTCCTGGGAGCCGCCCCGGCCTTCCATCTCGCGAGCATCCAGGGAGGGGAGCCATCTCGACCTGGCCGATGTCCACGGCCAGCCTGTTGGCAGGCGCGCTCTGGAGGTGGCTGCCGCTGGCGGGCATCACCTCCTGCTGGTTGGACCGCCCGGGTCGGGCAAGACCATGCTGGCCATGCGCCTGCCGGGCCTGCTGCCGGCACTGACGCGTGAGGAAGCCCTGGAGGTGAGCCGGGTCCATTCCGTGGCCGGGATGCCCTACGGTTTACCGGAACTGCCTGAGCGTCCACCCTTCAGGGCCCCCCACCACAGTTCCTCCGAGGTCTCGATCATCGGCGGCGGCTCTGCCTGGTTGCGGCCAGGTGAGGCAAGCCTTGCCCACTGCGGGGTGCTCTTCATGGACGAACTTGGGGAGTTCCATGCCAACGTCCTCGACATGCTCCGCCAGCCACTCGAGGAGGGTGTGGTTAGGGTCTGCCGGGCACGGGCCACCGCCACGATGCCTGCCAGGTTCCTCCTCGTGGCTGCCATGAACCCCTGCCCATGTGGCGAGGGCCAGGCATCCGGTCGGTGCCGGTGCAGCGACGCGGCGCGCTCCCGCTACGCACGACGTCTCTCCAGCCCGATACTCGACAGGTTCGACCTGGTGGTCCCCTTGGGCCGCCCTCGTACCGAGGAGATCCTGGGTGGTAAGCCCGGTGAGGGCAGCGCACCTGTAGCCGAGCGGGTTGCCTGGGTGCGGGAGGTCTCTCGGAGGCGTGGCTTCCGCGCCAACGCGGACGTCCCAGCGGGGAGCATCGATGCCTGCGCCCCGCTCAGCGCGGCGGCCAGCGAGCTGCTGGGGCGCCGTCTGAGGGACGGCTCGCTTAGCGCGCGTGGGATGCACAGGGTCCGGCGGGTCGCTCTCACCATCGCCGATCTGGGGGCTGAATCGGTGGTAGAGGAGCACCATGTGGCCGAGGCGCTCGCACTGAGGGCAGCTCGTGGGGTCATCACGGCGGAGGGTGCCTGATGCGCGGCGAGGATGTGCTCCGTGGTGCCGGCGTCGAGGATACGGCTGGTCATCGTCGAGATCTGCCTCTTGGAAACGCACTGGAGTGCGAGGCGCGCTATGCAGCGGCACTCGCGGCCCTGCCGAAGATGACACCGGCACGCCTGAGGCAGATCATGGGCCGGCCTGAGGCGCCGGAGGTAGAGGATGCGCCGGAGGTAGAGGATGTGCCGGACACGGTAAGCGGCTGTCGTCTTCCAGGCCCCGAGGCAGCGCTGGAAACTACACTCGAAACTCCACTCGGGGAATCGCATCGGGGTCTGGCCGGTGATCCCGGCGCCTTTGCCAACGCGGCTCTGGGGGCTCTGGCGGTTCCGGTGGGACCACGCGCGACCTTCGAGGCTCTTGCCAGCGGGCGTCACCCGCGGGACCCCGAGAGAAGGTGGCAGCCCTACGCGACCGAGGAACTGGTGGAGAAGATCGCGGGGATATGCGAGAGGAAGTCGATCTCCGTCCACACGAGATACTCCGGCGCGTATCCGCGCGTCCTGAGGGATGATCGGGGAGCACCTGAGGTCCTCTTCGCCCAGGGTGATGCGGCGCTGCTGGAGGGTTTTCGGAGGGTATGTGTCATAGGCACGCGATCCGCTACCCGCAGCGGCATGGAGATCGCCAGGGATCTCGGAGGCGAGCTCGCGCTGGCAGGGGTGTCGGTGGTGTCTGGCCTGGCCAGCGGAATCGACGCGGCGGCGCACGAAGGTGCGCTCTCGTGCGAGGGACCCGAGAGCGCACCGGCCATCGGTCTACCGGGCACCTCACTCGACTCGATGCTCCTATGCACCGCAGAGCTGGGCAGACGTCTGAGCGAGCAGGGAGTCCTGCTTTCCGCGGTCGCACCTACGATTCCTGGGCAGAAATGGCATTTCGCGATGAGGAACCAGCTGATGGCGGCGCTGGTGGACCTCGTGGTGGTGGTCGAGTGCCACGAGCGAGGCGGATCCCTGCAAACCGTTAGGGAGGCCCGCAGGCGGGGGGTGCCGGTCGCTGCCGTGCCCGGCTCGGTCCGCAGCCCAGCTTCCGCGGGGACCAACGCGCTAATAGCTGCCGGGGCGGCCCTGGTACGAGATGCGCGAGACGTGCTCTGCCTGTTGGAGCACACAGGAGCTAGTGGGGCTATGGCAGCGCGCGGCGGTGGGCCCAGGGTCTCAGGTGGTGGGCGGCAGGGATCCGGTGGGAGCGGTGCCGGTGGTGGGCGAAACGTAGGTGGTGGGCGGCAGGGATCCGGTGGGAGCGGTGCCGGTGGTGGGCGAAACGTAGGTGGTGGGCAGCGGCGGGCAGGCAGCGGGTGGTGCCCGGAGGCCTCCGTGGGCCGCTCCCCAGACGATCGACCTTCAGCGGGACGTGCAGATTCGTTCCTGGATGATCCTGGACACCGGGCAGTCATGGCAGTGCTCGACTGGGAGCCGGTGGCTCTCGAGGAGGTGATCGAGCTGAGCGGCCTGTCCATGCCTGTGGCGGCGCTAGCTCTGGAAGATCTCAGCCGATTGGGTCTGGTTCGCGGGGATGCAGGCTGGTGGACGCGGTGTTGAGCTCCGGCTTCCCCGGCATCGTGTGGGCGCGCCTTTCGAGCCTGGATGTAGGCGGGCACGCCATAGGTATCGGCCAGGAGCTCCCTGAGGCTCGAGGAGTCTGGCAGGCGCACTGGCCGTGAGCTGGTTGGCGGGTAGCCTTGTCTAGGTAGGAGCGCTTATGGCGTTCCGCCAGTACGCCTTCGCCAGTACGCCACCGCCAGGGGGATGCCGGGTTAGTTTCTCCGGCTGGTCTGGGGGCAGGGAGCTGACCTGATGGAGCCGAGGTGATCAGATGCCGGGACTAACTCGATGTGGCCTCCAGATTCCCAGTTTTACGTCGCTAGGCGATCCTCGGGGTCCAGGGCGAGGCGACGTGTTCGCGGCTATCGAGCAGTCGGTCCGCGCAGCGGAGGAGTCTGGTTTCGACTCTGTCTGGGTGATGGACCACTTCCTGCAGATTCCTGGAGTGGGCGCACCGTCTGAGCCCATGTTCGAGGCATATACCCTCCTCGGTGCGTTGGCTGCTGTCACGCACCGGGTGAGGCTCGGTGCGCTGGTGACCGGGGTGACCTACAGGAACCCAGCCCTGGTGGCGAAGCAGGTTACTGCCCTGGACGTGATCTCCCACGGTCGCGCGGTGCTCGGCATAGGAGCAGCCTGGTACGAGCTGGAGCACCGGCTGCTGGGATTCGAGTTCCCTCCACTGGCCGAGCGCTTCGACCGCCTGGCCGAGGCTCTGGTCATATGCAGGTCGATGTTCACCAGGGAGGAAACCGACTTCGAGGGCCGTTATTACCGCGTCGAGCGAGCTCCTAACAGGCCGCGGCCCGTCCAGGTGGGTGGTCCGCCCATCCTGGTCGGCGGTGGCGGCGAGCGCAGAACCCTACGGCTGGTGGCCGAGCACGCGGATGCGTGCAACATATTCGGGGACCCAGCCACGGTGCGTAGAAAGCTCGAGGTGCTCGACCGGCACTGCGAGGACCTGGGGCGCGATCCGTCGACCATTACCCGCACACGCCTCGGCACGCTGGTGATCGATGAGACTGCCGAAGGGGCCAGGCGTCGCATGGAGGCTTACGCCGAAGCCGCCGGCATGGATCCCAGCCGGCTCTCGACCATCATCCACGGTGACCCAGAGATGGTCGTCGAGCAGGCAGCCGCCCTCTTCGAGGCAGGGCTCGACGGTCTGATCTTCAACATGCCAGACGTGGGAGAGCCGGAGCTGGTGCAAGCCGCGGGCAGCACGTTGAGCGGTGCCTTCGGTTCGGCCGGTCTGGACCGCCAGCCCCCTGCTTCATTTGCTGGGGATCCTGGTGCTGGGGCTGGGGCTGGGGGAGATCCTGGGGCCACTCGATCCGCGCCTGCTATCCGGCGTGAGTGATCTCGAGTCCGGAGGCATTCGCTGGTGGGAGCGGTGGCCAGTCGCGAGGCTGGTCCCCGGGGGCACTGGGGAGGCGCCCTCCCCATCGGGGGGCCAGCAGCCGGCTGCCCCGCCGGCGGGCCAGCAGCCGGTGCCGATGGCGGTCACGGGGCGCTACCTCCCGGCCCTCGATGGGGTCCGGGCGTTGGCGATCGCGGGGGTCCTCGCCTATCACCTCGGATACGGATGGGCGGCCGGTGGCTACCTGGGGGTAGACCTCTTCTTCGTCCTTTCGGGCTTCCTCATCACGAGCCTCCTCGTCGAGGAATGGGTTCTACACGGTCATATAGCACTGGCCAAGTTCTGGGCACGGCGTGCCCGGCGGCTCCTGCCTGCCCTGATCGGGATGCTGGTAGTCCTCGTCGCCTGGGTCGCCATATCGCAGCGCACGAGCATCGATGCCGGCGGCACATTCATAGATCTCTCCACCCTCAGAGGTGACGCGCTGGCGACCCTCTTCTACGTGGCGAACTGGCACGAGATATTCGCCCACCAGTCCTACTTCGCCCAGTTCGCAGCGCCTTCACCACTGGAGCACACCTGGTCGCTCGCCATCGAGGAGCAGTTCTACCTTCTATGGCCCCTCGTCCTGCTGGCTGTCCTCGGCTGGAGAAGACACGTCAGGCGCAGGCGTGCAGGAGCGGTGACCACTGGCGGGAACGACCAGCCGTTCGCCGCAGGCAGTGCTGCTCATAGTGCTCGGAGCGCCGGCGCGCAGGTCGGCGGTGATCGGGGGGGGCTCCTTCAGCAGGGCCCAGATGGAGCCATTCGGCCGGGGACGGAGACCTGGCGACGAAAGGGCCTCATGGTCACCGTGGGCGGCGCGCTGCTGTCTGCCTCCTGGATGGCGTACCTCTACCACGAGGGAGCAGGGGTCAACCGTGTGTACCTCGGTACCGACACCCGGGCCTTCGAGCTCCTGGCAGGAGCGACCGTCGCGATGCTGGTCGCCGCCCGGCCGGAGCCATCTCGGCGCACCTCGAGGATCCTCCACGTCGCGTCGCTCGCTGCTCTGGCCTGGCTGATGTACGCGTGGGTGAGTGCCGGGGGACCGCCACCGTGGCTCTTCGAGGGGGGTCTGGCGGCGTGCGCGGCTGGTGCTGCCGTCCTGATAGCTGACGTCCGCCTCGCCTCGGTCGGACCCCTTGGGGCGGTGCTTTCCGTCAGGCCGGTGAGGTGGGTGGGCAAGATCTCGTACGGACTCTACCTATGGCATTGGCCGGTATTCGTCTTCATGACCACCGAGAGCACAGGGCTCAGCGGGATCGCACTGAGCGTCTCTCGACTGGCGACCACCTTCGCCATCGCTACCGCCAGCTTCTATCTACTGGAGCGTCCGCTCAGGCGGGTACGTCTCCCAGGGTGGCCTCGATTCGCTCTCGCGCCAGCCGGGGTGGTGGCCACTGCGGTAGTGATCCTCGTCGCCACAGCCGTGCCTGCTGGGGATGCACTGGCCGCTCAACCGAAGCCAGAAGCTCCTGCCGCCGGGACGCTCGCGCCGGGTGCTGGCGGGATCTCGAAGGAACTGCCGATTTCTCTCCCAGGGGGTCGGGTGCCCACGAAGAGCGATCCGTTGAGAGTAATGCTGATCGGTGACTCGGTGATGTACGCAGCGGCACCGGCAGTGGTGGCTGCCCTAGATGCCACTGGGGTGGTGAGGGCCTATAACCGGTCCATACCCGGCTGGGGGCTGACCACTGCTGCGAACTGGCGAACCGAGCTGCCGGTCCTGGTCAGGCAGCTGCATCCAGATGTGGTGATCGGGATGTGGAGCTGGGACGACAACATGGCACTGGAGCATCCACGGGCTTACCGGGTCCTGCTCGGCCAGGCCATAGACACCCTCCTCGCACCAGGGGACGGCGTGGATGGCATCGTGTTCGTCCAGTTCCCACCGCTCGGACCACTCTGGTCGATCGTCAACGATGCCCAGAAGCTCGATGCCCAGCGGACCGCAGGGGTGAACGCCTGGAACGGGATCGTCGCGTCCATACCGGGGGAGATGCCAGGCAAGGTCATGTACTTTCCTGCTGCCCCAGCCGTGGAGCTCCATGGAGGCTTTACCCCGTGGCTGCCTCCGCTCGGCGACCCGAAGGCCCCGAAGAGCGAATGGGTCCGGGTACGCACGGTGGACAACACCCACTTCTGCCCGCCTGGGGCAGCCCGCTACGCGGGCGCGATCCTCGCCGACATGACCAGCGTCTTCCACCTGCCAGCAGCCCGAGCGGGATGGTGGAGCGGTAGCTGGACCCTGTCGAAGCGCTACGACGACCCGCCCGGCTCCTGCCCGAACGACCACCCGCCCAGCTAGGCGGGCCCACCGGACCGGTTGACGACCGTTCGGGGCGGCTAGGCCGGCTGGGCGACGATGCGGTCGGGGCGGATCCGCACCTTCAGGCGGACCTCGCCGGGCTGGCGCATGGGGTAGGTATCCAGCCCGAGATACTTCTTCGCGAGGGAGTCGATGTGCTCGTCGGCGCCATCGGTGGTTATCTCCCTGACCGTGCCGCGGACCACGAGCACCCGGTAGGGGTCGTCGGGAGCGGTAAGTGATAGGGCTACCTTCGGGTTCCTGCGCATGTTGCGCGCCTTGGCACGTCCTTCGGCGGTGTTAAGCACTATGTCGTCGCCGTCGTGGTCGATCCACAGCGGTGTGATCTGGGGATTTCCCTCGGCGTCGAGGGTGGCCAGATGGGCGATTGCCTTGGTCTCGATGAGCGCCTTGGCGGCATCGGTGAGCCGGTCGGTCACTGTTAGGTCCTCCTGTGGACGGTTCTGGCGGGCGGGTGGAACGGAAGTGATCTCCACTGAGCCTATCTGGAGCGTTTGCCGGGCTGGGCAGGACGGGCAGGCTGGACAGGACGGGCAGGCTGGGCAGGACGGGCAGGCTGGGCAGGACGGGCAGGCTGGGCAGGCTGGGCAGGACGGGCAGGCTGGGCAGGCTGGGCAGGCTGGGCAGGCTGGAGCGGCACCGCCGTGGTACGCTTACGGAATCCATAGCGCGTTCTGGGCCGTGTGGCCGTGCGCTGGGATCTTCTGGAGGGGGGACGGTGTCGAAGATTCTTGGTCGTGCCGGTGTGCTGGTCGCGGTTGGCCTGGTGGCCTCTGCCTGCTCGGGTATATCGGTGGGCGGTCTCGGCGGCATCGTGGGGTCTGCCACGGTGGCGGTCGGGGTGAAGGTCTCGTCCCCCAGCGGCGAGATAAACCCCAGCCTCCTAGGCGTGGATGGTCCGGGTGCGCAGGGCGCGGTGTCATCCCTTGCCCAGCTCGGGCTCCGCTACGACCGCACCGACGTGGGCTTCGAGGGGACCTACGACGGGCAGCCTGTCTACAACTGCGCCACGGGGGCCTGGAACCCCGCCTCGCTGGACCAGCGGGTGAACATGATAAAGGCCGAGGGTTCGATCCCTGAGCTCATCATCGACTACACCCCGCCATGCCTGGCCAGCGTGGACGTGCCGGGGGTGAACCTCACCTACGAGCCTCCTGATCTCGGGCCTAACCAGGCGAAGTGGGATGCGCTGGTCTACCAGATGGCATACCACGAGATCAGCGCAGAAGGGGTACGTGTATTCGAGGTCTGGAACGAGCCCGATGGCTTCTTCTGGTACGGGGGCCTGGCTGGATACCTGCACCTATATAACGACACGGTGCCGGTGCTGGAAAGAGCCGCGGCTGCGGCCGGAGCGACCATCCAGGTGGGAGGACCCGCACTCGCGTTCGCGGATCCGGTGTGGATACCTGCCTTCCTGGCGGACGTCGCTGCGAATCACCTGCCGCTCGACTTCCTCTCCTGGCACTACTACGCGAATGACCCGATGGTGGGGCCTGGAGGCATAATCCCGAATCCACCTCCGGGTACGACCCCCTACTGGTACAACCCCTTGCTCTCCGCGCGCAGCTACGGGGAGCAGGTCGCGCTGGTGAAGAAGTTCGTCTCGGCGTTTCCCTCGCTGCATCCGAAGCTCTGGATAGACGAGTGGAATGTCGACGCGGGATACGACGTCCGGATGAGCCAGACATACGGCGCTGCCTTCGCTGCAGCGGTGCTCGACAGCGTGCAGTCCGCGGGTCTGAACCGGATGGACTTCTTCAACGCCTGGAACTCCTCAGGCGGCAACCCCCCGGCTAACTGGGGCCTCCTGAACCCCAACTTCACCCCGCAGCCGGTGTACTACACCTTCATGTTCTGGCACGAGATGGCCGGGGAGTCCCAGCTTCCCGTGAGCGTTCCCGACCAGCTACTCGGCCGGGAGGACGGGCGTGTGGGTGCCGTGGCGTCTGTCGCCTCGAACGGAGTGGTCCACGTGCTCGTGTACAACTTCCTCGCCTACGACCTGAGCGGTAACTACGGCACCACGGACCCCAACCCATTCGACCACCAGGTCGACCTATCGCTGAATGGCCTGAAGCCGGGCTCCTACACCTGGACGCAGTCCCTGGTGGACGCGCAGGTAAACGGCACTGTGGTGGCCAACGGGAGCGTGAACGCAGGCTCTGCCAGTGTGAGCTTCGACCAGCCCGGTGAGAGCGTGAGCCTGTTCACCTTCACCCCGGCCGGCTGAATCCCCCCGTCCCTGGAGGCTTCGCGGGTCGGGCTATGGTCGTCTGGTATGACTTCCACGCGTACAGAGTCCGACTCGATGGGCGAGATCGAGGTTCCCGCTGACCACTACTGGGGAGCCCAGACGGAGCGCTCCCTGGTGCACTTCCCGATCGGGCATGACCTGATGCCACGGGCCCTGATCAGGGCAATCGGGATACTGAAGCTGGCGGCTGCCCGCACCAACGCTGAGCTCGGCAAGCTCGATCCAGGCCTGGCAGATCTCATAGCGAAAGCAGCGACCGAGGTCATCGAGGGCCGTCTGGACGGGGAGTTCCCGCTCCGTGTCTGGCAGACGGGAAGCGGGACGCAGACGAACATGAACGCGAACGAGGTGATCTCGAACAGGGCGATCGAGCTCGCCGGTGGTGTCCTCGGGTCGAAGTCACCGGTGCATCCGAACGACCACGTGAACATGTCGCAGTCGTCGAACGACACCTTCCCTACTGCCATGCATATCGCGGCAGTCCAGGAGATAGTCGGCAGGCTGGTCCCTTCCGTCAGCGCCTTGCGGGACGCCCTGGCCGAGAAGGCCGATGCATTCGCGCAGATCGTGAAGATCGGTCGCACCCACCTGATGGATGCAGTGCCCCTGACCCTCGGTCAGGAGATCTCGGGATACGTATCCCAGCTGGAGGCAGACCTCGGAAGGATCGACTCCTGCCTGCCTGCCCTCTACGAGCTCGCCCTCGGAGGCACCGCGGTGGGGACCGGTCTGAACACCCATCCGGAGTTCCCATCAAGGGCTGCCGCGCAGGTAGCTGAGATCACCGGACTGCCCTTCGTGTCCGCGCCGAACAAGTTCGCTGCCCTGGCTGCCCATGATGCCCTGGTGCAGGCCAGTGCCACCCTCAGGACACTCGCGGTGTCGCTGACGAAGATCGCGGACGACCTCAGGTGGCTCGGATCGGGACCCCGCTCGGGTCTAGGCGAGCTGGTGCTTCCTCCCAACGAACCGGGCTCCTCGATCATGCCAGGGAAGGTGAACCCGACCCAGTGCGAGGCCATGATCATGGTGGCCATCCAGGTAATGGGCAACGACTCGGCAGTTGGGATTGCCGGCAGCCGGGGGAACCTGGAGCTGAACGTCTGCAAGCCGGTGATAATCCATAACGTGCTGCACTCGACAACCCTTCTGGCCGACGCCTGTGGGACCTTCCGGAGGTTCGCCGTGGAGGGGATGGAACCGGACAGGCAGCGGATCGAGGAGCACCTGGAGCGCTCCCTCATGCTCGTCACCGCCCTCAACCCGCTGATCGGCTACGACAAGGCTGCCCAGGTAGCGAAGAAGGCTCACACAGAGGGCACGACCCTGAGGGAGGCCTGCGTGGCTCTCGGGTACCTGAGCCCCGAGGAGTTCGACCGGGCGGTCCGTCCCGAGGAGATGGTCCACCCCTAGGGCCGTCGCGGTAGGCCCTCTCTCCTGGCGGCCCCTGCCAGGCGGGCAGGGGACCCGCTGCAGAGGATCCTCTCCGTCGCTAGTCTCGTTGGAATGGACGTTCTTGACCCGGCAAGTGTGGACTTAGCACTTTCGGAGGGCATCGCCTGGGAGCGCGAGGGGGCTGAGATCGTGAAGGTCTACACCGCCAAGGACTTTGCCGACGCCCTTTCCTACGTGAACGCTGTGGGTGCCCTGGCCGAGGAGGCCAATCACCATCCGGACATCGACATCCGCTGGAACGAGGTCACGCTGCGTCTCTCCACCCACTCCGCTGGCGGGATAACAGCCTCGGATCTCGCACTGGCACGCCGGATAGACACCTTGGCGGTGGGTGCAGGCTGAGACACCAGTCCTATAGATACCTCCCGGCAGACGAGGTGGGCGATGTGGCCCATCTGGTGGTAGACGGAGCCCCGCGACCGGGTACCGTTCTCACCCTCTCCCACTGGCCCAGGACGCCGACGCCCCCCGAGCTGGCTGCGGACCTGTCTACGGGGATAGTCATGAAGTTCATCGCCGAGGGCCTTCGGCCCCCCGCGGCGCGCCAGGGGCCGGGCTGGGCCACCGTCGACCACTATGACGAGGACGGTGCGGTGGCGCTCGCTCTGCTGGTGGACGAGGGCATGGTTGACCGTCACGGTTCCCTGGCCTTGGAGGTGGCAACCACCGGGGATTTCGACGTAGTGGGTGACGACCTGGCGGCGAAGGTCGCCTTCGCCCTGCGTTCCATCTCCAGGAGGGGCCAGACGGTGGCCAGGTCCACCCAAGAGGCCCTGTCGATCATGGATGACCTGATGAGCCATCCCGGTCTCTACGAGTCCCTCTGGGCTGAGGAGCTGATCGCCTATGAAGCATCCAGGGAGTTCGTGGCCTCGGGTGCTCTGGCCCTGGAGGAGAACGCGGAGGCAGACCTGGCCGTGTTCCGGTTCGACGCGGGGGATCTGGATGTCTACCGGACCTCCTGGGAAGGCATGAGGCTGCACCCTGCGGCGCTGAACTCGGTCACCAGCTGCATGCGTGTAGCGATCGTGATGGATGCCGGCCGCTCGGCGGGCGGTCATGCCGCTTGCGCGCCCGGCGATCACGGGCCCGGCGAGCCCGGCGGCCGTGGGCCCGGTGCGCCTGGGGGCCGGTTCGGCCACGGGGCTAGGTACCGCTACGGGGCTAGGTACGGCTACGAGGTGAGGTACCGCTACGAGACCTGGGTGAGGCTCGCGAGCTGGCGCCCCCGGGCCCGGGTGGACCTCACGGGACTGGCCGAGAGGCTCTCGGACATGGAGTCTTCGGGCACCCGGTGGGCATTCGACGGAGCCGGGGCGCTCCGAAGCGCACTCAGGCCGCTAGGTGGTGAGCTGAGCAGCATCTCCCCGGACGATTTCATGCCTGCGCTGCTACAGGAGCTCGCGGTCCTCGACGCGGGCCCGCCAGCCTGGGACCCTTACGCCCCCGGTACGCCGTTGGTTCCTCAGGCTATGGGTAGGTCCCAGATGGGGAACCAGCGGTCGAGGTCCGGCTCGATGGCCAGATCTCCGGCCAGGAAGCTCTTCAGCCGCAACTCCAGCTCGACGTCGCGTTTTTCCTTGCCTGATGGTGCGAATGGGTAGAAGGTGCCCTGCTTCGCCAGATAGATGAGGTAGACAGGCTGATCGACGGCAGAGTCGTCAGCGCCCCCTCCCGGGACGAAGCCGACCACGGAGCACAGGAGCTGGGTACCCCAGCCAGCGTCGCTCAGTGACGAGTGGACCATGTGGACACGTGTCACCAGGTCGTCTATCCCGGTTCCCCCCAGGATGATCCACCGGTACCCATATGCGTCGGCCTCGTGACGGACCTCGATGGTGGCCGACCCAGCCGCTCGGGATTCAGCGCCTCCAGGTGACTCCGGCGTACCCGAGCCGGTCTGGGGTGCCGCGGTCTGGGGTGCCGCAGCCAGGCTCTCCGTGGAAGTGCCAGCGTCGTCGGGCATCTGGAGGAGCTGCTCGAGATCGTGCTGCATGTCCTCGAAGGACTGTCCAGCGGGGGGCTTGAAGCAGACGCCCGCTCTGCCGCTGGGGGCTAGTCCGGTGGTGGTCTCGAGGGTAATGGCAGCAGCGGGCAGCGAGAAGAGTGCGTCGAGATTCGCCTGGACCGGCTTCGTCTTTCCGAGGAGGGTGTCCAAGAGCTTCATGAGGGCCGGTTCATCTCGGCCTCGAGCTTGGCCAGCTGATCGAGGCGTTTCTGGAGGGGAGGGTGGGTGGCGAAGAGGGAGGAGAGGCTCACCCCACCTGCCAGTGCCGGGGCGAAGTAGAAGGCGTTGAAGTGCTCTGCCGAACGAAGATCTCGGGTGGGGATACGGGACATCTCGCCGGTCACCTTTACCAGCGCGGAGGCCAGCAAGGATGGCCTACCGATCAGTATTGCCCCTGACCGGTCTGCCGCCAGCTCCCTGTAGCGCGACAGTGCCCGGGTGAGCAGGAAGCTGATCGCGTAGACGATGGCCGAAACAAGCATTATGCCTATCTCCACCATGGCCGCGTCCTCGCCATCTCTGTCTCCTCCGAAGCCACCGAAGAGCCCCATGTACATGGTTACCCTGGTGATCAGCCCCGCAAGTATCCCGAGGAAGCTCGCGATGGTCATGACGGCGACGTCCCGGTGAGCCACATGGGAGAGCTCGTGGGCGAGCACTGCCTCGAGCTCTGGTTCGTCCAGGCGTCTCAGCAGGCCGGTGGTGGCGCAGACGACGGCGTTGTTCGGGCTGCGTCCGGTGGCGAACGCGTTGGGGATGTCGGTGTTGGCTACGGCCACCCGGGGCTTCTTCATGTCGGCCATAGCGGTCAGCCGGTCGACTACTCCGTGGAGACGTGGCTCCTGTTCGGGGGTGACCTCGTGACCACCCATCGAATAAAGGGCAATCTTGTCCGAGAACCAGTACTGGGCGATGAAGAGCCCGCCGACCACCACGATGATGAGCACAGCGGAGACCCCGAAGGCGAAGAGGGCTCCTATCAGCACCACGTAGAGCAACCCGAGCAGGAAGGCGACCAGGAGCATCCTGGCAGACAGCCCCCTGTCGGGCGGTATCCGGTTGCCTGTGGCCATCAGCTGGTCTCGCCGCCAGCCAGTATCCCCTTTCCTTCCAGCATCTCCCTCACGTCGTCCAAGGTGGAGTCGGAGTCCGGAAGGACCAGGTCGGAGGACCGGATGTCCTCGGGTGGTATCGGCTGGCACGAGGTCCGCACCTCCGCCAGCACCTTTAGGAGTGCGGCGTCGAAGGCCGCCTCGTCGCCTGAGTCGACGGCCTTCATCAGATCGTCGTCGAGCTTCTCGAGCTTCGCGACGCAGTCTTCGGGAACTTCGAACTGCCCCTCGCCGAGGATCCGGACGATCACGACTCCCCACCCGCTCCCTCCGCTGGCGCCTCCGCGGCGCCAGGTACCTGGGCCGGCGCTGCTGCGGGCCCGGCATCGGCTCCGGCATCGGCTCCGGCATCGGCTCCGGCATCGGCTCCGGCAGCTGGGGCCGAAGGCAGCGCTGCCGCTGGAGCACCTCCTATCTCGGCCTGGAGCTTCGCCATCTCCTCGTCCACCTGGGAGGTAGCGGAGATCTTGTCGAGCTGTGCCTGGATGTCGTCGGATGGCTGGCTGTTCGGATCCGACAGGGCTCCAGAGGCCGTCAGCTCGTCGATCGCACCCGCGCGCGCCTGCATGCTCGCGATCTTGTCCTGGGCACGCTGCATGGCGAGACCGGCGTCGGTGGCCGACTCGGAGATGCCGGCGATGGCCTCACCTATGTTGGTCTGGGCCTGCGCGGCAGTGTAGCTGGCCTTCATGGTCTCCTTCTTGGTCCTGAAGGCCTCTATCTGGGTCTGCAGCCGCTGGACGGTGAGCTTCAGCTTGTCCTCCTGCGCAGCCACCTGGTCGTGCTGGGTCTGCAGGTCGCTCAGCTGCTCGCCTATGGCTGCTCGCCTGGTCAGTGCCTCCCGGGCTAGGTCCTCCTGGTTCTGGGTGAGGGCCTGCTTGGCCTGAGCCTGCAGCTTGTCAGCCTGAGCCTGGAGCTGGTTGGCCTGGAGCTCGATACGCTTCCTCGCAGTAGCGACCTCCGCGAGCGAGCGCTTCAGCTTCTGGAGGTTCTCCAGCTGCTCCTCGTAGGAAAGATCTAGGGTGTCGCGTGGGTCCTCGGCCTTGTCGAGGATCTTGTTGGCCTTGGCCTTCATGATCCCGTTGAGGCGCTTCATGACGCTCATGGGTATCTTGCCCTTCCCTTGGAGTGGTTTTCCGTCACTGCCTGGCGCTTCCGGCATGGTCGACGGTCGTCCTGCCCGCCTTCGCCCTGCCGGCTGCGATCATGTCTCCTGCCCGTATGTCTAGCCGATGCAGGGGTGGCTCCAGCATACGTTCCCGGCCAGGCGTGGGGATAGCGCCTGGGGCACCAGGCCCGCACGCGGCCGGTATGGTGTGGCGGAGTGGATGCTCTCCTGGTGATGTCCGGCGACGTGGATGAGGTGCCCCGGTGACTTCTCTGACGGACGCAGCCGCCAGCCCCACCGAGGTGCCCTGATGGGATCGGGCCTCTGCCTGCTCACCGTGCATGCTCATCCAGACGACGAGTCTTCGAAGGGTCCTGCCACCGTCGCCCGCTACCACGCCGAGGGCATCCGCACCGTTCTGGTCTGCTGCACGGGCGGGGAGGAGGGTGACATCCTGAACCCAGCCGCCGATACACCAGAGACCAGGAAGAACATCGGAGAGGTACGCCGGCGGGAGTTGGCCGAGGCAGCTGCAGTCATCGGCTACGACAGGGTCGTCCATCTCGGATATCGGGACTCGGGGATGGCAGGGTCGCCGTCCAACAGCCACCCGGAGTGCTTCGCGATGGCGAGCACGGATGAGGCTGTAGGGCGTCTGGTGGCGGTGATACGCGAGGAGAAACCCCAGGTCATCGTCACCTACGGGGAGGATCACGGTGGGTACCCGCATCCCGACCATGTGAGGACCCACGAGGTTACCGTCTCGGCGTTCCAGGCGGCAGGCGATCCGGACAGCTACCCGCATGCAGGTGAGCCGTTCAGGCCTCTGAAGCTGTACTACATCAGCTGGTCCGGCCAGCGGATCATGGACATGCACTTGAAGTTCCTGGAGCTGGGCCTCGAGTCGCCTTTCAACGAGACCTGGCTGGAGCGAGCCGGGCGTCCCCAGGCCTTCACCACCGTGGTCGACGTCTCGGACTACACAGATGTCAGGAGGGAGGCGCTGCTGGCTCACGCGACCCAGATCGATCCCTCGTCGCCCTTCTGGTTCGGGCTGCCGCCTGAGGTCGCCCGCGGGGTGCATCCCGTCGACGAGTACCTACTGTCCGATCTGTCGGTCGTCGGACCCGTCGCGCCGGGCGGGGCTAGCGAGGCCCTGGAGGACGATCTCTTCGCCGGATTGCGCTGAACCGGGTCGGGAACCGGGTCGGGAACCGGGTCGGGAACCGACCGCCGGCCTGAGGCGATGCGGGTAGCCGTTGACTCGCAGTATCCTGAAAACCGGCAGGACTCTACGAGGACAGGAGGAAGCGATGTCCAGATGGCTTACCCAGGAGTGGCTCGACGAGACGCGCAAGATGGCAGAGGGTCAGCCTGAGCGTCCAGGTGCCTCTGCGAGGATGCAGTACGTGGTGACAGGCGGACCAGATGGGGAGATCGACTACTACTGGATCCTGGAGAACGGGCACATCATCGAGAGCAGGCTAGGAGTCCTCGAGGATGCCGAGGTGACCCTCACCACTGGGTATGACGACGCCCGGAAGATCCAGAAGGGCGAGCTGGACGCGAACGCAGCCTTCATGCAGGGCAAGGTGAAGGTGACTGGCAACATGGCGAAGGTCATGGCGCTCCTGCCCATCACCAACTCCCCTGAGTACAAGAAGCTCCAGGAGGAGATCACAGCTATAACGGAGTTCTAGCTCCGAGGCTGCGTGGGCTATGTGCCTAGGTGCGCCGGTGTAGCTGCGCCGTCGAGGAACGACAGGTGGAGGGCGCCTGCGCTCTGGGCGAGAATCACCGCGACCATGGCAGCGACTGCGATGACCAGCACGACGATGATGACTGGTCTGATCCGCTCGAAGGTTCCCTCTGACCTGTCGCCTGGGATCGTGCCGGATGTCCCGGTGTAGCTGGCGCCATAGGGGCGGCCCAGGCCTTCCAAGGTGGCCCGAAGGGCACCAGCGTCAGATCCAGGGACGAGGAACCGGTAGGTGGACTCAGCGGTCTCTATGACCACCTGGGCCCCGGTGCCGGTTTCTCCTGCACCCGCGGCGCGAGGCGAGGCACCTCGTGTGACGCTGGTGGCGGACTCCAGGCAAGACGCAGGACTCTGACCGGGATCGACGTAGTCGGTGACGCTTATCCGAGCCACAGAAGCCCAGGGGAGCACCCGGGGGGTATCGGTGGGCGACCGGGTGACCCCGATACCATGAGAGTCGATCACGAGCTGGACATCGGTCATACGGACTCGATCACCAGGTGGGTCCCCAAGAATGACTACGCCGGTGATCAGCATTCCCTGGATGCACCGGGCAGGCGCGCCAGCGTCATGGAAGCCTCGACCTCATAAGGGTTCTCAGCTCCCTGTAACCGATGAGGGTGATCCCCGCAGCCTCCAGCGCGTCCCGCAGGGTCGACCCATTCACCAGTAGGTCGTGGTCGTCCACCCGTCCCTCCCAGTCAGGCGCCATGGCCCGTAGCTCAGGGCTGTCGACGGCTGGGTGAAGGTATACCTCGGTCACCCCTGGGGAGAGGGTCGGCAGCGCATCGAGCAGGGAGGACCGACTGCCCACGCCTGGCACGAAGACAAGCTCGTCGGGGAAGACCACTCCCGCCTCTGCGGCGAGGCTCCTGAAGGGGAAGCCGATCAGCCCCTCCGTTCCCGCGCCAGAGAGCCGGAGCGGCAGGGCGAACTCGATCGCCATGTCGAGGTAGACGTCGAAGAACTCCGACTTTATCTGTACCGTGCCCATGTGGGAATCGAGATGGCTGACATCGAAGCCCCAGAGCACCGCCCGCTCTATCTGTGCACGGCACTCGCGGCGGACCTCGTCGAGGTCCGCGTGGTCCCACACGTCGATGACCGTTCTCGGGAAACCCCCGTCACCGTCCAGCAAGGAGGGGGCATGGGTGATTGGTCCCCATCGGTAGAGGTCGAACTCGGAGTTCAGCGTGAGGTGGACCCCGACATCCTCGCCACGGTAGGCCACTGCGGCACCACGAGCCCAGGGGCATGGAACCATCAGGCTGGCGCTGGTGGCCACTCCCTCGCGCAGCGCGCTGTACACCCCGGTGTTCGAGGCATGACAGAAGCCCAGGTCGTCGCAGTTTATGATCAGGAGCTTCGCGTCGGCGGGGTATCCGAGGTCTTCGACGAGCGATGTCACCTTCGCGACCGTAATGCGTTTTCTCCGGCTGGGGGGCGCATCTGGGCCTCCTGTTGCCCTGAAGCTGGACGGGCACTCTAGGCTGCCGTGTGAGAGCGGAGGGCATTTTCACGTCTGATCAGCGCATCCGCCGGCTGTGCGTATCCGGGCTGTGCTATGGCGGCCTGGGGGGGAGCGGGCGCTGGTTCGATAGATGCCAGGGCCTGGCGGGCCCGCTGGAGTCCTTCGAGGCCGATCTGACGAGTGCGCGCATCGAGCTTCCAGCTAGCCTCCCCGAAGCGATGGCGTCGCTGTCGATGCACGCCTCCAGCACGACTGGTCGCATCAGGAGGCCTGGTGGGTGCTCGGCGGGGTGGGTCGCCGGGTTCTAGTGGTAGGGACTGCTGGGTGTTCATGTGACGAGCATCGCGCGAGGGTGTAACACTGGCGCTGTGAGGCGCTACGGCATAACCATCCCCTTCGACGACGTTCCCCTTTTCGAGCACGACCGGGTGTTCAAGGAGCTGGTCGATCTCGGCTTCACCGATGTATGGACGGGTGAGGCCAACGGCACGGACGGGTTCGTGCCCCTGGCGCTCGCGACCGCCTGGCAGCCGACTCTGAACGTCGGCACGGCGGTCGTCCCGGTCTATACACGCGGACCGGGGCTGCTGGCGGTGCAGGCAGCGACCATGGCCGAGTTGGCACCAGGTAGGTTCTTCCTCGGTATTGGCTCCTCATCTGACGTGATCGTCGAACAGTGGAATGCGGGATCATTCGTGGAGCCCTACAAGAGGGTTCGCGATACCATGCGGTTCCTGCGCGGCGCCCTTGCCGGCGAGAGGATCGACCAGGATTACGAGACCTTCTCCGTCCACGGCTTCCGTCTCGGGAGGAAGCTCCACACGCCGCCACCGATACTCCTCGCAGCGCTGCGTCCTGGAATGCTGAGGCTGGCTGGCCGCGAGGGAGACGGCGCGATCGTGAACTGGCTCTCGGCCGAGGACGTAGCCAAGGTAGTGCCAGAAGTGGGTGTGGGCAAAGAGGTGGTGGCTCGGATATTCGTCTGCCCGACGGCAGATGCCGAACGGGCCAGGACCGTCGGGCGGATGGGCATCGCGGCCTACCTGAACGTGGAGGTCTACGCCGCCTTCCACGAGTGGCTGGGACGTGGGCCGCTCCTGGAGGACATGTGGGAGGCATGGCGCTCTGGTGATAGGCGTAGGGCCCTAGAGACGATTCCAGACGCGGTGGTCGACGAGTTGGTGATACATGGTCCACCGGAGCATTGCCGCGAGCAGGTGAGCCGCTACGTGGAGAATGGGGTTACGGTGCCGGTTCTCGGGTTGCTCCCGTCGGGCACGGACCTGCACCAAGCACTGGAGGATCTGGCACCACGCGTCTGACCGGCATAGTTCCTCCGTGTGGCCGTTGTTCGGCTTCCGGATACGGCGGTCAGCGAGGGCTTTTGGATACGGCGGTCAGCGAGGGCTTTTGGATACGGCGGACGGTTCTGGGCGGATGGAAGCCTGCTCAGGCGGTCCGGTCGGCAGCGTACCTGGAACGGACCTCGGTGTCGGAAGCACGGACCTGGGCCGCCATGTCCTCGCGCTGGGCGTCCAGAGCCGCGGCAACCTTCTGGTCCCCCAGAGCGATGATGCGCGCTGCCAGTAGGCCTGCATTCCGAGCGCCATTCACGGCCACGGTGGCCACGGGGATGCCCTTTGGCATCTGGACCATGGACAGCAGGGAGTCAAGGCCACCGAGGTTCGCCAGCGCGATCGGCACGCCTATGACCGGAAGAGGTGTCGCCGCAGCCAGCACGCCAGCCAGGTGGGCCGCGCCACCGGCACCCGCGATGATCACCCTGATGCCCTTGGAAGCCGCCTCGCGAGCGAAAGCCAGGGCCTCGTCAGGAGTCCGGTGCGCCGATAGGACCCGGACCTCGAACTCGATGCCCAGCTCGCGTAGGGCCTCCGCGGCACCGTCCATGATCCCGGTATCCGATGCGCTCCCCATCACTATGCCGACCGACATTGCCTATCTTCTCCTCATCTGGCAGCAAATGCTGAAGTCATGGCCATAGCATTCTTGCCCGGCGGTTGCCGCCGCGCCAGCCGTGGCTCCGGCATCGCCGAGCGCGCAGCGCGGGCGCTATGGCTTCGCGCGCGCCACCTGTTCGAGAACCGCGTGCAGGTGGGGCTGGAGTGGATGGCCCATGGCAGCCATCTCCAAGGTCTCGGTGAGGCGCGTCCCCTTCACCTCGAATCTTCGCACAAGCTCTGTCACCTGCTTGGCAGTCGAGGTGAGACCCAAGGATCTGCTACTCAGGCTAACCGATGTGCCTGCGGCCTCACCTTCGGAGACCTCGGCTACTCCGGTAGGATGGGCCAGCACCAGCTCGACCTTCCCATTCCCCGCGAGCCTCCAGTAACCCGTCTCGGCATGTAGCGGCCTACCATCGTCGAGATCCCAGGTTCTCTGTGCGTAGGCGAGGAAGGGCTTGCCGGTGTGCCAGACGTGGATCTCCTCCCCGTAGCGGAAGGGAGTAACGGTGGGGTAGCGACCCTCTCCCTCGCCCACCCACACACCGACCAGGAAGGCCAGTGGAAGGAGCAGCTCGTGCAGCGGAGGGCCCCCTGAGGAGCCGTGAGATTCAGGGCCTCCAGCGAACCCATAGGCAGGGGAGTCGACCCTTGCGCCGGCACCAGGCTGGTCGCCGGCACCAGGCTGGTCGGCAGCACCCGACCCGCTGCCGGCACCAGGCTGGTCACCTGGCGCTGTGGGGCCATCGGAAGCCATCAGCGGACCGAGGTGTACGTCGCAGGCTTCACGATGGCATGTTACCGTCGTCACCAAGCCTGATCTGATCAGGCGGCGAACCTGAGGAGGCTCCGGTGAAGGTAGGTCTGATGCTCGACGTGGACAGGCCGATAGACGATGTGATCTCCCAGGCAAGAAATGCCTCTCAGGCCGGACTGGCTTCGGTGTGGGCCTTGCAGATATTCGGTTACGATGCCCTGAGCCTGCTGGCCATGGTCGGGCGTGAGGTGCCAGGCATAGCACTGGGCACCGCGGTGGTGCCGATCCAGCCTCGCCACCCGATCGTTATGGCTACTCAGGCACTTACGGTTCAAGCTGCCGCTGGTGACCGCCTCACCCTCGGTGTGGGATTGTCACATCAGGTGGTCATCGAAGGGGTGTTTGGCTACCCATTCGAGAAGAACGCGCTGCGGATGCGCGAGTACCTGTCGGTGCTGGTGCCGTTATTACATGGTGAGCAGGTGTCCTTCCAGGGGGAGACGGTGCGGGCGAACACCCTCGGGGCCCTCGACGTGAAGGGTGTGTCTGCTCCAGGGGTGCTAGTGGGGGCGCTCGCGCCGATGATGCTCCAGGTGGCCGGAGAGCTGGCTGACGGCACGGTGACGTGGATGACGGGTCCCACCACCATTCGCGAGCACGTGGTGCCGCGAATCCTGAAGGCGGCGTCTGAAGTCGGACGACCGGCGCCTCGGGTGGTCGTAGGGCTACCCATTTGTGTGACGGGCGACGAAGCAGCAGCGCGTGATCGAGTAGCAAAGGCCTTCGTAATCTACGGTCATCTGCCCTCATACCGGGCGATGCTGGATCGTGAGGGGGCGGCCGGGCCAGCTGAGGTGGCGATCGTCGGAACAGCTGTCCAGGTTCGCTCCACGCTCAGCAGTCTCGCCGAGGGCGGTGCTACGGAGGTAGTGGCAGTGCTCACCGGTAACAGTGCAGAGCGTGAGGCGACGATGGAGGTGCTGGCCGAGGCATCGTCTTCGATGGCCTAGTGCCGGTCAGCGCCTGACAGTGGTGTGCTTGAGCTCGTTGAGCTCGGGGTGGTCTGCCGTCAGGCGCACTATGCGCTCGATCGTGGAGCGTGCCAGCTGGGCATCTCCGGCCGGCCTAGTCATTACCCGGGCGAAGACCGCGTCCGGCCCTACGATGAAGGTCGGCACGCCGAATACCTGATGCTCGTCCACGGCCTTCGTATGAGCAGTGCGAAACTCCTCCCGGGGCCACCCAGCGTCCACCTCCGCGAAGACCGGCTCCGGCTCGACGCCGTGGGTGGCCAGGACTTCGGATATCACCTTCCTGTCCGTTATGTCGCGAGCCTCGTCGTGGCGGGCAGCGAACAGGGAGCGGTGAACAGCTAGAAAGCGTTCCGGGGAGTTCCTGGACACTACCAATCCGGCCTCAATGGCCATGTGGTCGCCATAGGCGTCGGGATCGTCCCAGACTGGCACCCCGCCGTCATCGTCCACGTGAACCTGGGTGAGGGAGAAGGGAAGGAACCGGACATCCCAGTCTGCGCCGTCTTCCAGGGCAGTGATGAGGTGCTCGTGAACGTTACGGGCAAAGGGACAGCGGTAGTCATAGGTGACAGCGAAGGAGGGAAGGCTCATGGATGACGTCAACCCCGCTGGAGCCCCGTCGATTCCATGGGAGCTATCAGCCCTGGAGGATGGGCGTAGGGCTGGGGCTCGTCCGGGGCAGGGTGCCCTGTCGGGGCGCCAGTGGCCAGACCCATCTGCCCGCTAGCCCCATAGCCGTACCGATGAGTGCCCCGCCGATCACGTCCGTGGCGTGGTGGTGTCTCAGGTGGACACGGCTCCAGGCGATGCCGGCTGACAGGACCACCAGGGTCCATCTTCGGGAACCGGCGTCTGCCAGCAGGGTCGTGGCACAGCATGCTGCGAGCGTGTGGCCAGAGGGGAAGCTGGAGCTACGCGGAGACCTCACCAACCGTGCGGGAGAGGTCATCTGGCCAGGAGCGGATCTGGGTGGTCTGGAACGACCTGCATAGTGCTTCACCAGGACGTTCACGAGCGGTGCGAGGGCACCGGTGAATACGACGGCGCGAAGTGCCCCTCGTCTGGCTACCGGGTCTCGTGATCTGGCGATGGCTATCAGGAACCACACCAGTCCCCAGTCGCCTAGCGCGGAGAGCACCGACGCGCCGATGTCCAGAGGCTTCACGCCCCGAAGCCTCTCGAGGCGGCGGTCTACGAAGCTGTCGAAGCCTGTCGGGCGGTCGAGAAACATGGTGGGACCTTTCGAGCCTTCCGCCGATGATTAGTGGTCCGACCCTCCGGGGGCAGATTCCTCGGCATATATGGGGCAGAGTGGCTTAAAGCTGCACCAGGAGCAGAGGCCAGAGGGACTTGGCCGGAAGTCCTCCGTCTCGCATGCACGTTCGATCGCCTTCCACAGAGCGCTGGTGCGGCGGCGCAGCGATCGGATCGAGCTCTCTGATACCTCGGCGGTTATGGCGGTGGGACCGCGGAGGTACAGCAGCTGGACACGCTCGGGTCGCTCACCGAGGATCTCCTGGCAGAGCATGGCGTAGAAATGGACCCCGGCCATGCGCCCCTGCTCCTGACCGTTCCTCGGGACACGCCCTGTCTTATAGTCGGTCACCACGAATCCTCCGGCCTCGGTGCGGTCGAGCCGGTCGATGATCCCCCTCAGGCGAACGCCGTCGACGTCTGCTTCGAGAGTGAGCTCGGTAGCCGCGGCGTCTATCCCGTCGGGATCCTCGATCAGGAAGACGTTCTCGACGAGGCGCTCTGCATCGCCACGAAAAGCCTGAGATTCTTCGGGGCTGAGATCCAGCGAGACGAAGTCCTCCGTGCCTACGAGCGCGCTCCAGGCGTCATCGAGACAAGCACTAGCTGCCTCCCGGGACCGGTGTCCAGGAGGATAAGACCAGAAGAGTTCTTCCAGCGCAGCATGCACCAAGGTCCCCTTCACCGCTGGTGCGGATGGTGCCTCCGGCAGGTGGTCTATCGCCGAAAAGCGAAAGGCCAGCGCGCAGTCCTTGAAGCTGGAGACCTTGGATGGGGAGAGGGAGCGTGGAAGCGGCAGTGGCATGTCGCCAGGCTACGCGCAGGCTGTATCAGATGCTCCGCCGGGTCCAGGCTCCGCCGGGTCCAGGCTCCGCCGGGTCCAGGCTCCGCCGGGTCCAGGCCTACGGCGAGAGAGCGCCGAGGGACGCGGCGACCGAAGCAGCCACCTCCGCGGGTGCCTCCAGGGGCCCGAAGTGGTGGAGACCTGGGAGAACCACGGTGTCCACACTGGATAGCCTGGCGGCGAACAGGGAGAGGAAGTCCGGTCCGAACGCATCGGTCTTCTCACCGCATGCAAGAGTGACGTGGCACTTCACCTCGTCGAGCCTGCTGAAAGCATCGTGGGAAAAGCCCTGCGCGTAGATCATGGCCTCGTGTCTGGGGTCACAGGCCAGGTGTATGCCCCCTTCGGAGTCATCTACGAACCCGTCGGCCACGTAACTCTTCAGCACTTCTGGGTCGAGCGCCTCGAAGGGCGGCTTGGACGCGAAGTTGTCCAGTGCCTCCTGCCTCGACGCGAAGCTGCTCCTGCGTCTGAGGGCCCCTGCTGATAGTGGATTGTTCTCGAAGCTCGGCTCGAGTGGTGTGTCGGAGGGGAAGACGACGGGCTCGTAGAGGTAGAGCCCGGAGAAGGTGGAGGAGCTGCTCTCCTCGGCCAGCAGCAGGGCGGCTCCTCCGCAGGAGTGCCCGAAGCCATAGGGTTCCCTCAGGCCCATGCCCTCCACCACGCAGAGGGCGTCCGCGCCAAAGGCGTGCCAGTCGAACTCGTCGTCACCTCCGGGGCGCGTACCAGAGCGACCGTGTCCCCGTGCATCGAACGCGACGCACCGAAACCTTCCTGCAAGCTCCCTGGCCATGACCAGGAGCACCGACGCGCAGAAGCCTGTCGCATGGGCCAAGATCAGGTCAGGTCCGCGACCACCGAGGTCGTAGGCCGCTATCCGGGTACCGTCGTAGGACCCGAGGTAGGCAGGTTCCGGCATCTCGGTAGCCATCTACTTCACCTGGGCTGGCCTACGCGCGGCATCGTGAGGAGATCGGTGGCTGCTCATCTGCTCCATGACCTTAGTGTCCTCGGCCCCGGGGCCCCACTTGCCCCCCGCATGCTGCCCGCTCCCGAGCCAGGGCCCTCATGCTCCTAGGGTCCGTTCGGGCTCTCGGGATGGCTGCCCGGCGCCCGTGGCTCACCGGGCCCGAAGATCCGCTCGGAGATGGCGGGCCTAAGGGGCACCGTCCGGCTTCTGAAGGTCCTGCCGGCGGGGCTGACGAACGAGAGCTCCTCTGCTGGGTTACCCGAGATCACCCAGTGCTC
>JAJYXR010000014.1 GCA_021801795.1 Actinomycetes bacterium | reverse complement strand
CTCGTAGCCGCTCGCGAGCGAGCCGTAGTAGGCCGCGTCCCCGAAGGCATGGACTGCCCCCGATGCGCTGGCGAGCCAGTAGGCGCTTCCCATTGGCGCGAAGCCGTCCAGGGCGCCGAGGAGGGAGTTGCCGGTGTCGGCGATGATGAGCTCGCCAGACGCCGTCACCGCCAACCCGGTCGGATCGGCTAAGACAGCATCGGTGGCACCGGTGGGTCCAGTGCCACCCGCTCCGTAGCCGTTGGCCCCGGTGCCGGCCACCACGTGCACCAGACCACTCACTGGCGAGACCTCTTCGACCACGTCGTTGCCGGTGTCGGCTACGAAGAGGTCGCCCGATGGGTCCAGGGCCAGACCGCTCGGATCGGTGAGCTCGGCCAGCCCTGCGGGGCCGCCACCTCCGCCATCCCCTGCGAAGCCGTCACCGAGGATGGTCTCGATCTCGCCCTGGGTCTGCCAGGAGCCGAGCGCGAGCTCGTCCCTGGCCATGACCATCCGAACTCTCTGGTCTCCGGTGTCGGCCACGAAGAGGTTCCCGCGGGGCCCGAGAGCCACTGCAGTCGGGTCCGAGAGCCGGGCATGGGTGGCGGGGCAGCCATCTCCTACGGCGTCGCGGGCCGAGACGCACGGGTAGCTGCCAGCGGGGCTGCCGGCCAGGGCGTATACGTCACCTGCAGCCATCCGGATCCCGAACTGGGTGTGGTCGTACACCGAGAGCTCACGCACCAGGTTGTCACCGGAGTCTGCGACGAAGAGGTCGCCGTGGGGGCCCATCGCGAGACCCCCAGGCGCGTCGAGCGTGGCAAGCGCAGCCGGGCAGCCGTCTCCCATCGGGTCAGTCGCGCCGGGGCACGGTAACCCCCCAGGCGGGTTTGGGGTAGGGGCACTGGTGGACCCTATGACCGTATAGACATCCCCCGCTCTCATCGCGATGGAGAACTGGGTATGGTCGTAGGCGGCCACCTCCCGGACCGTGTCAGAGGCCAGGTCGTCGAAGAAGACGTCCCCATGGGAGTCGACGGCCACCCCGCAGCCGACCAGGAACGACGACTCGGCTGCATCAGCGCCGTCTGGAGCCTCTCCACCAATGCCGTTGCCGGCGATGGCGTAGATGTCACCGGCCGTCATCTGGATGCCGAAGGCCGTGGTGTTCGCGGCGGCCACCATGCGTATGGTGTTGGTCGCAGGATCGGCTATGAAGATGCTCCCGTCGGGACCCACCGCGACGCCGCAGGGAGCTCCGAGCTCGGCCTGGGTCGCCGGAGCCCCGTTGCCGGAGTAGGAGGAGAACTCCGTCCCAGCGAGGTTCGAGATCAGCCCCGAGGAAGGGGACACCTCCCTTATGTCCGCAGAGTCTGCTATCAGGAGGTTCCCGGCCGGGTCGAACGTGAGCCCGGTCGGGTACTCGAGGATCGCCTGAGTGGCCGGGCAGCCATCCCCGAGCCTGTCGAGCGCCGAGGCACATGGCGAGGTCGCCCCACCTGCGACGGTGGAGATGATGCCGTTCGCCGCAGATACCCTGCGGACCCTGTGGTCGTAGTAGTCGACCGTGTAGAGGTTCCCCGATGGCCCTATGGCGATCCCGGCTGGGTCCGTGAGCAGCGCCTCGGTCGCTGGGCAGCCGTCTCCCAAGGCATCGGTCGCACCGGCGCAGATGCTGGCCGAGCCCGCCAGCAGGTACATGTTCCCAGGCACCATGCTCTGGCCGTAACGGCTCTCGGCGACGGCCGGGATCTCGTAGATAGATGGCCCGTTCACGTCCTCGGAGATGAACAGGTCCCCCTCGGAGTCGACCGCCAAGCCCTGGGGATAGGCCAGCTCCGCCGAAGCAGCCGGCGTGCCGGTCGGCGATCGACCCAGCACCCCCGTGCCGGCGATCGTGTAGATATCGCCTGCCTGCATGGAGATGGAGAACTGGGTATGTGACACAGCGGCGAGCTCCCGCACCAGGGCGGATTGCTGGTCGGCGATGTAGAGGTTCCCGGCCGCATCGATGGCCAGCCCAGATGGGTCGTTCAGCTCCGCCTGGGTTCCGGGGACTCCATTGCCTGCAGAGCCTTCTATGCCGTCGCCGGCGACGGTATAGATGTGCCCCGCGAGCATCTGGATGCCGAACTGGGTATGGTCGTAGGCAGCCAGCTCCCGCACCCTGTGGGTGTTCTGGTCGGCGATGAAGAGGTCTCCCGATCCGTCGACGGCGAGACCCGCGGGCGCTCCGAGGACAGCCTGGGTGCCAGGGCAGCCGTCGCCTACAGCGTCGGTGGCATACGCGCAGACACCTCCCCCGGCGTTGCCGGCGACCACGGTCTCCATACCGGTAGCCAGGTCGATACGGCGGACGACGTCATGCTCGAAGTCCGACGCGTAGACGTAGTCGCCGTAGACGGCCATACCGTAAGGGCTCTGCCCTACGTCCGAGGCCAGACCCGAGGAGGCGAGCGACCCTGCGAGGGTACTGAGGCTTCCATCCAGGGCATCACCCCCGGGGGCCCCCGCCAGGGGAACCGGCGCCTCGGTGGGCACCGAGCCGTATGACCACGACTGGCCCCCGTCGCGTGAGTAGAGCACCACCGGGGACTGAGCAGGTGGCCCGGCAGTGCCGCCGTAGGAGCTGCCGGCCGCGATGCACAGGGAGGGACCGCTGCAGGTCACGGAGTCCAGGGGGCCAACCCCGCCGGGCAGGGTGACCTGCTTCCAGGAGGCCCCGCCGTCGAGCGACTCGAATGCCACCCCAGCTCGGAAGGCTCCCGACTGGACTGGCATCTCGCCGACAGCCACACAATCAGATGCCGAGGCACAGCTGACCGAGGACAGCATGGATGCTCCCGGTGGCTCCGACACGCTCCAGCTCGGTCCCTGGCTGGCCGAGATGTTCGACGAGGCGATTATCACGGCCTGGCCGGTGTCTCCCGCGGGCGCCCCCGACCCGGTCGCGGAGGCCATGTCCCCTACTGCCACGCAGGCGTACGGGGTCGCGCAGTCGACGGACTTCAGGAAGTAAAGCCCCGCAGGGACATCCAGAACCGACCAGCTACCGCTGTAACTGGCTGCCGCTCCGTTGGCTATCAGCAGGGCACGCTCCGTGGCGCTGGTCGCGTCGTAGTACTGCCCGCTCGCGACACACGACCCGCTTCCCGCACAGGAGATGGAAGCCAGCGTCACCGGGTTCCCCGGCACGGGAGTTCCCTGGAGACCCCAGCCAGCCCCCGAGTCGGTGGTGGCCAGCACACCGTTGAAGGTCACCGAGGTCCAGCAGCCTTCCGGTGCGCCCGGTGATGCCTGCGACGCACCAGTCGTGGGGGTGGCGCTCGAAGCCCCACCGTCGGGCTGGACCAGGCTCACGCAGGACACGCCACTCAGGAACGGGCTGTCCTGGGGCGCCTGCTCGTCGGCCCAGCTAGCACCCGAGTCGCCACTCGACGCTATGAGCGCAGGGGGGAGGCTGTAGGGATCTGCCGATCGCGCCGCTCCCACCACAGTGCACACCGCTCCCGGCACGCATGAGATGGCCGAGAGCGTCGCCGAACCAGGCGGGGGGGGATCGGCGTGCCAGGTGGCGCCGGCGTCAGAGGATTCGAGCACCACGCCGTTCGACTGCGACCCCGGTGCCGCACCCGGAACGGTACTGCCTACAGCTATGCAGGCGCTGGGACTAGAGCAGGATACCGACGCGATCTGGCCGATCAGGGCACCCGCAGCGGTGCTGCGGGCCCGAGGGGCTCCGGCAATGCCCGGGAGGCCAGCGCGACCGGGAACGTCTGCTCGAGACCCCCCAGGGAGTAGGGCTGCCGGAACCACGGCGAGGACGGTCGCGAGAATGCTCGTGATAAGCCGGGTCACCGAAGAGGAACGGTAATGGACGGCGCCATGATCCGCGGCTCAGGCCTCGACCACCAGACCCTGCTCGTCTGGATCGAGGACCATGGCCCGCCCGGCAACGCCGAGCTCGGCCATAAGCCCTTCGGCAGCGTTCCTCAGGCGCGACGCGTCGGGAGCGTTGCAGATCGCCAGCAGGCTCGGCCCCGCACCCGACCAGCAACTGGCGATCGCTCCCGCGCTGACCAGACGGGAGAGTAGTTGGGGAGCCTCGGGGAACAGGGGGCTTCGGTAGTCCTGGTGCAGACGGTCTTCGGTGGCCTCGCGCACCAGGACGCTCCGGTCGGCCAGCCCGGCCAGCAGCAGGGCCATCCGACCCAGGTTGAACGATGCGTCCGTACGGCTCACCTGCTGGGGAAGCACCTGGCGTGCCCTGGCGGTGGGAAGCGGCCTGTCCGGGACCATCACCACGAAGGAGAGTTCCGAGTCCAGAGGAAGGCGTACCGCGCGTACTGCCCCCTTCACCAGCGTCGCAGCCACCAGACCCCCCACCACCGAGGCCGCAGCGTTCTCCGGGTGCCCGTCGACGCGGGCTGCCACCGCGAGTGGGTCACGCGATCCTGCGGCTGCTGCCGCGGCGACAGCCAGGGCCGCCGAGGAGCCGAGACCGCGGGCCACCGGGATGTCGGAGCGCACCGTCACCGCCAGGCGATCATGTCCCGCGACGTCTATGGCCACGCGGGCTGCCAGATGTGATGCGTCGTCGGCCAGGTCCGCTCCCTCGCCTTCGGCCCGCACCACAAGGCGCGCAGCCGGCTCCACCTCCACCTCGACGTAGAGCGCGAGAGCCAGGGCCAGGGCGTCGAACCCTGGGCCCAGATTCGCCGAAGAGGCAGGAGCACGTGCCCGCACACCGGAAGGCTACAGCCCGGAGGCCGGTCGCCGCTCGGGCCCGCTGGCCAGACCGGTAATCCGGGCGACCCAGTGTTAGGCTGGGGATGCCAGACGCGCGCGCGTCCTTCCCTTCTCCTGTGCCGGACATCCCCTCCAGGACCTTCGAGGAGTTGGCCGATCAGGAGACCTCATGGACGACACCGAACTTCTCGAGCAGCTCTCAGGGGTGATGGGGAAACTCGTCGACCGGCACCTGGCCACCGCCAAGGAGTGGTTTCCCCACGAGCTGGTTCCCTGGAGCCTCGGCGAGGACTTTGCCAGGGGTGAGAGCGTAGAAGGGTCCGCTCTGCCCGACGGGGTGCGCAGCGCCCTCATCGTGAACCTGCTCACCGAGGACAACCTTCCCTACTACTTCAACGACCTGGACAGGATGTACTCCAGGGACGAAGCCTGGAGCTCCTGGGTCCGGCGCTGGACCGCGGAGGAGGGCCGCCATTCCATCGTCATACGGGACTACCTGACGGTCACCCGCCTAGTGGATCCGAGGGCGCTGGAGCGCGCCAGGATGGCCCAGGTGGGTGGAGGGGTCGTTCCCCATCCCCCGAGCGCCGTTGACGGGTTCGCCTACATAGCCCTTCAGGAGCTCGCCACACGCGTATCTCATCACAACACCGGTAAGGCCCTAGCCGACCAGGCGGGCTACGAGGTCATGAAGCGGGTCGCAGCGGACGAGAACCTCCACCATCTCTTCTACAGAGACCTGGTGTCCGCCTCGCTCGAGGTCGACCCGTCTGGAACCCTCGAGGCCATAGAGCGTCAGGTCACAGACTTCGAGATGCCCGGCACCGGGATACCCGACTTCGCCCGACATGCCAGAGCCATAGCCCGCGAGGGCATCTACAACCTCACCGTCCACTACGAGAGCGTGGTCGTCCCCCTGGTCATCCGCGCCTGGGGCCTGGAGCGCATCTCCGGCCTCAGCGCGCGTGCCGAGCAAGCGCGAGAGCGCGTGCTGGCCCATGTGAAACGCCTCCAGAGAGTGGCACTGCGAAGCCAGGAGCGCAGCCCCAGAACACGGGGCTCCTCAGCCTCGTAGCACCCGCCAGCCGAGCGATGGGCTCCTCAGCCTCGTAGCACCCGCCAGCCGAGCGATGGGCTCCTCACCGACCTCGTAGCCCGCAACGGCACCACCTCGTCCTCGGCACCGAGACGGACCACTGCGGTGGCGACCACGCTTCCCCTCCGCACCCGTCTCAGGTCCCGGGGCTCCACCTGGATGCTCACAGGCTGGCCTGGCCACCCGAGCACCACCGCAGCCGAACCTGTGACCACCCCTGCATAGCGCCGAGGGCTCGCCCAGGGAGCCTCCAGCACTCCAGCCTGCCTACCCTCTGGCAGCACCGGGGTCGCCAGGAGCCCGCTGGCCGCAGCGTCGATTATCGCCAGGGCACTCTGGGAGGCCTTTAGCAGGGCGTCGTAGCCAGCCTGACCGGTAACCGCGGCCAGGACCAGCACCGGAACGGAGCCCACGTAGCGCCTGGCAGCCAAGACCACGCAGCCTTCGGCCGCTGCGGTGAAGCCGGACTTCACGCCCACGATCCCGTCGGTACCGACGGCCTGGACGTAGTTCATGACCTGACCGGCCTCGGGCAGCGAGACTGACGGCATGGCCACGATCGCAGCGAATGCCGGTATACGCATGTCGACCGACGCCAGGCGAAGAAGGTCTCTGGCAGTGCTCACTGAGCCCGGATCGAACCCGCTCGGATCCACGTACCTGGTCCCATGGAGACCCAGCGAGGCCGCTGCCCGGTTCATCCGCTCCACGAAGGCGCCTATCGAGCCCGCGTCATAACGAGCCAGCACGTCGGCCAGGTCGTTTGCCGAATGAACCAGCAGGCCCTCCAGGAGCTGCCGCTCGGTGAGCTGCTCTCCGGTGCTGATGGGTATCGAGGTCTCGTCCTGGCGCTCGTCTGCGTAGTCATCAGCCACATCGGCCGGCGTGATGGTCACGCTCGGACCCTGGCTCGATCCCGCCAGGGGATGGTCCCGCAACACCACGTATGCCGTCATCATCTTGGTGAGGCTTGCCACAGGCACCGGCGTCTCCGACCCAGAAGCCAGCAGCACTCCCGCACGCGGCACCGCCAGCGCTGCCTGGCCAGCTCTGGGCCAGGGAATCGGCGGTGGGCTGCCTGGCAGCACGACCGAGCTGGCCACCTGCAAGCGAAGCGCCGGTGGGGGGACCGGGCGTGAGAGCTGGACCGAGAACACCAGGATGAGACCCAGCGACAGCACACCCAGAGAGGCCGTCCGCCTGAGCCGGGCCTGGCGGCGCGAGCGCGCCCGGGTAAGCACCCGGGGCGGCTCAGCTCTCGGGTATACCATCGAGCTCTTCGGGGGTCATCAGCACGCTGCGGGCCTTAGATCCCTCCGACGGCCCCACGACTCCCCGGCGCTCGAGCAGGTCCATGAGCCTTCCCGCACGCGAGAAACCGACACGCAGCTTCCGCTGGAGCATGGAGGTGGATCCTAGCTGAGACCGCACCACCAGCTCCATGGCCGCCTGCAGCAGGTCGTCCTCCTCGCCGTCGCCCGACATGTGGCCGGCCGGCGTGTCCTGATCGGCCAGTCCCTCCACGTACTCGGGCTGGCGCTGGCGCCTCCATGCAGCCACCACGGAGCGCACCTCCTCCTCGGTCACCCAGGGGCCCTGGATGCGCCGCGGAACCGATGAGGAAGCCGTCAGCAGCAGCATGTCGCCCTTGCCTACGAGGCGCTCGGCCCCTGGCTGGTCGAGGATGACCCGGCTGTCAGCCAGGGAGGACACCGAGAATGCCAGCCGGGATGGGATGTTCGCCTTTATGAGGCCCGTTATCACGTCGACGGAGGGTCTCTGGGTGGCGATCACCAGGTGTATGCCCACTGCTCTGGCCATCTGTGCTATCCGGCAGATCGACTCCTCGACGTCGCGGGCCGCCACCATCATCAGGTCGTTCAGCTCGTCGACCACCACCAGGACGAAGGGTAGCGGCCGGTGGCGAGCTGGCCTGGAGGAGCCGGTGCCCGCTGCCGGCTCCCCGCCTCCGGTGCCGACCTCTGTGCCGACCTCTGTGCCGACCTCTGTGCCGACCTCTGTGCCGGCTGCCGGGTCACCACCGGCGTCATCCTCTGGAGATGGGGCTGCCTGGTGGCCTGCGCCGTCCCCACCGGAGCCCGTCGAAGGCCCTGAGCAACTCGCGCCTGCGATGGCGGCATCCGTGAGGTCCGCGAGCCGGGCCGAGTCCCGCTCGCTCTCGGTCATCAGGTCGCCGCGGGCGACGGCAGCGTTATAGCCGGTGATGTCCCTTAGGCCAGCCTCTGCCAGCAGGTCGTAGCGACGTTCCATCTCGGTCACCGCCCACTGGAGGGCGTTGGCCGCCTTCTTCGGATCCACCACCACGCTGGTGAGCAGGTGCGGCAGGCCGTTGTACTGGCCGAGCTCCACCCGCTTGGGGTCCACGAGGATCATCCTCACCTGCTCAGGGGTTGAACGCATGAGCACCGAGGTGAGGATCGAGTTGATACAGGAGGACTTTCCTGCCCCCGTGGCTCCGGAGATGAGCAGGTGTGGCATCTCGGCGAGGTTCACCAGCACCGGGCGCCCGGCTATGTCGCGGCCGATGGCCACCTGGAGCGGGTGGTTCGCGCTTCGGGCCTCCGCAGAGGCCAGGATGTCGCCCAGCGTTACGAGCTGGCGCCGACGGTTCGGCACCTCCACCCCGATGGCCGACTTGCCCGGGATGGGGGCGAGGATACGCACATCAGGAGAAGCCATCGCGTATGCGATGTCCCTCGAGAGGCTGGTGACCCTGGCCACCTTCACTCCGGGCCCGAGCTCCAGCTCGAAACGGGTGACGGTGGGTCCGACGGTGTGACCCACCAGGCGGGTCTCCACCCCGTGTGCTGCCAGAGCCTCCACGAGCTGCTGACCGGCTGCCAGGACCTCGACGCTGTCGAGCTTCTCGGCCTTCGACAGCTTCAGCAGCTTGGCCGGGGGAAGGCGCCAGTCGCCTGCCTGGTGCCCTAGGTCCAGTTCCAGCTGATCGGCCCGGCTGCCCAGAGGTGGCCTGCGCCTGGCACCCTCGCCACCGGGACCGGCTGAGCCGGGCCGGCCAGCAGCGGCATCGGATTCGAGGCCCAGCGATCCTGCTGATGCCAGGCCGTCCGCAGGGTGCTCCGCTCCAGCCTCCTCGCCGCCGGGAACCTCTATCGCCCTCTCGGCTGAGCGCGAGGTTCCCAGGAGGCAGTCCGTGCTCCTGGCCGTCGGATCGTCGGGAGCGCCAGATGGCACAGCCGCCTCATGCATGAGGTCCAGACCAGCCTCATCTCCGCTGCCTCCTGCCTGGACCTCGCTGTCCCCAGCCTGATAGGTCATGGCGCGAAGCTCGTCGATGCGTGCCTCCACACCCCTGAATCCACCTGCGACCGCGGAGGCGATCCTGCGGATGGTGAAGCCGGTGAGCACGACCATGCCCACCGCGCATATCGCCACCAGCACCACGGCAGCGCCAGGACCCGACAGCACCTTGCCCGGCAGATGCCCGCTCAGCACCCCCAACCAGCCTCCTGCAGAGCCGAGCACGTGAACAGGCGCCCCGAAACCTGGGGAACCTGCTGCCAGCTCAGCCAGACCCGAGACACCCACCAGGAGAAGTGCGATCCCGAGCACGGAGCGAACCGGCTCGCGCGGACGCCGGCGCGCCAGGAGCAGCACCCCGACGGCTACCAGCGCTGGTGGTAGAAGGAAACGGCCCACGCCAAGGCTGGCCGACAGACCCGTTCTCACCGCTCGTCCAGCCGGACCCAGCGCGCCTAGGTAAAGCGCCAGTCCAGCCAGTGCGGCCAGTGCAGCCAGACCAATCGCCCAGAGATCCTCGGCATAGGCACGCAGCACCCCACCCAGGCCTGACTCGGGCTCAGCGGAGGCAGCCCGCCTGGCTGATCCGGACTTCGAGCCCTCCCCGCCAGCGGCACCTCGCCCGTGGGCCCCAGCCCTGGTGGCTCGACTCCCGGAACGGCCAGAGCCCGAAGAGGACCTAACGCCCGAGGCCGCGGAGGGCGGAGATGCACGGGCCTTGCGCGTGCGTGCTGGTGGGCGTTTGGTAGTTACCACGGTGTGATCAACGCTAACACCACCCTCTGGCCGGTTAGCGGATTGGCGCGGACCGCCTGGAGTTTCATCCTGCGTCTCGGCATGGCCAGCCCATGCACCGTTCGCGCACCGGCACCGTTCGCGCACCGGCACCGTTCGCGCACCATGTGCCGAGCGCCGAGGCTGCCAGGCAGCCGTCTCAGACGGTGACGACGACCGGGATTATCATCGGGCGGCGCCTGGTCCGCTCACCCACGAACTTGCCGAGAGCCTTCCGGGCATGGCGGCGCAGCGCTTCGCCATCCGCGACCCCCTCTCCGAGCGCGGCCTCGAGCTCGACCAGCACGACCGAGGCTGCCTCCTCGAGCAGCTCGTCGGCCTCCGGCGCGTGTACCCAGCCACGGGTGACGATCTCCGGCTTCGTGACCAGCTCGCCGCGATGCAGATCAACCGTCGCCACCACCAGGACGACGCCCTCCTCCGAGAGAACCTGCCTGTCGCGCAGCACCCCGTGGCCTACGTCTCCCACCGTGCCGTCGACGTAGAGGTACCCCGCCGGCACCGGCTCCGTGCGCCGTAGCCCTCCGGAGCCGATGAGCAGCGAGTCCCCGTCCTCGCAGACGAGTACCCGGTCTGGATCGACACCCATGTTCACGGCCAGGCGCGCGTGGTTCACCATGTGTCGGTACTCCCCATGGACTGGGATGAACCACTCGGGGCGTGCCACCGACAGCAGGGTCATCAGCTCCCCCTGGCGAGCGTGGCCACTCACGTGCACCGGCTCCACTCCCGTGTGCACCACCACCGCACCGCGCCTGTGCAGCCCGTCGATCACCCTGCCAACGGCCCACTCGTTCCCTGGGATCGGGTGAGCGCTTATCACCACCACATCGCCCCCGCGCAGGGAGAACCGCCGGTTATCGCCCGCTGCCATGAGCGACAGCGCGGAGAGGGGCTCACCCTGGGATCCCGTGGAGACCACGCAGACGTGCCCGTCGGGAAGATCATCGACTTCCTCTATCGGCACCAGGGTCGAGTCGTCGATGTCGAGGAGCCCCAGCCGGCGAGCGAGGTCCACGTTCTTTGCCATGGAGCGCCCGAGGGTGGCGACGCACCTGCCGGTGGCGACAGCCGCGTCGGCAATCTGCTGGACGCGGTGGATGTGGCTGGCGAAGCAGGTGACGACCAGCCGGCTCCCCTGGTGCGCCTCGAAGACCCTCCTAAGGGTGGCCCCTACCTGCCTCTCCGACGGCGTGAACCCAGGCTCCTCCGCGTTGGTGGAATCAGCCAGCAGCAGCCGTATCCCTTCGGTCGATGCCAGCATCCCAATGCGGGCCAGGTCCGTCAGTCGCCCGTCCACAGGGGTGAGGTCCAGCTTGAAGTCCCCAGAGTGCAACACCACACCCTGGGCAGTGTGGAAAGCAGTCGCGAACCCATGAGGCACCGAGTGCGTGACCGGGATGAAGTCCACGTCGAAGGGTCCGATTGTACGAGTCTCCCCGTCGCGGACCTCCACGAACTCTGCCCTATCCGCCAGACCGGCCTCGTCGACCCTGTGCCTGGCCAGACCCAGTGTCAGCGCCGATCCGTAGACGGGGACCCTCAGGTCACGAAGCAGGTAGGCCAGCCCCCCGGTGTGGTCCTCGTGGCCATGGCTCAAGACCACCGCCTCGACGGCCTCCGCCCGCTCCCTCAGGTAACCGAGGTCGGGGAGCACGAGGTCGATGCCCGGCATGTCGGGGTCGGGAAACATGATGCCGCAGTCGAGCACCACGATCCGCCCGTCCTGCTCGATGCAGGCGCAGTTCCTCCCGATCTCGCCGAGCCCGCCGAGGAACGAGACGCGCACCTCCGGTGCCTCGCCGCTTACCTCCCGGACCGGCTTCCTCTTGGGAGACCTAGACGGGGAGGCCTTACGCTTCTTCGACTCCGAGCTGGCTCCAGAGCGCCTCGCGACCGCGCCCTTCGCAGGCAGCGCCCTAGCCATTCGCACCGCCGGGCGGCGCTACATGGAGCCCGCCTGTCGGCGCCCCGCCTGCCCCGCCTGTCGGCGCCCCGTCTGTCGCTGCCCCGCCTGTCGGCGCCCCGTCTGTTCCGCCTGTCGGCGCCCCGCCTGCCCCGCCAGGGGAACCGAGCGACGCGACCAGGTCCGCCGCGAGCCGGTCCAGCTCCTCGGTGGCGGGGCCGATGGGAAGCCGGCACTGGCCTACCCTCAGGCCGAGCGCACGGCAGACAGCCTTCGCGGGCAGGGGGTTCGGGTAGGTCTCCGATGACTGGAATGCCACGGCGGCATCGAGCCTCGCATTCAGGGCGCGGGCTCCTGCGACGTCGCCGATTCGGAATGCCTCGATCATGGCACCGAGCTCCGGCCCGACCCAGTGGCTGGCTACGCTGATCACCCCCACTGCCCCGATGGACATCAGCGGCAACGTCAGCGCGTCGTCGCCGGAGTAGAGCTCGAAGCCATCCGGGGTGCCAGCCACGAGGCGACCCGACGCGACCACGTCTCCCGCAGCATCCTTCACCCCGACCAGGTTCCCGACGCTACGAGCCAGGGATACCAGGGTGTCCGTGGCTATCTTCCTACCTGTGCGGCCAGGTATGTCGTAGAGGATCACCGGGAGCCTGGTGGCATCAGCCACTGCGCGGAAATGCGCCTCCAGGCCCGCCTGGGAGGGTCGGCTGTAGTAGGGGGTCACCACCAGCACGCCGTCGGCGCCGGCCTTCTCTGCCTGCCTGGTCAGCTCTATCGAGTGCGCAGTGTCGGCGGTGCCGGTCCCGGCAATGACCGGGACGGTCACCTCTTCGGCAACCGCCCGCCAGAGATCCAGCTTCTCGCTGTCAGCCAGCACCGGTCCCTCACCGGTGGTGCCGGCCAGCACCAGCGCGTCGCTCCCGTGCTCCACCAGCCACCTAGCCAGCTCCACGGCTCCGTCCAGGTCGAGCCCACCCTGCTCGTCGAAGGGTGTGACCATGGCTGTGAGAACTGCTCCGAAACGACCGGGGACTCCACTCATCGGGGCAAGGCTACAGCGCCGGGGCAGATAGGACGCCGGCGAGGCTGGGCACCACTCGTGTGCCGCATTCTCCTGGAACTGGCGCTGTCGGGAACCGGCAGGCGACCTCAGGCCACTGCCGCCGATCCTGGCTCAGCCTGGAGGGCGTCGTACTCCTCACCGGTGTCTGCCCAGTCCTCGAAGGATATGACGCCGATCTCGGTGAAGCGATCCCGAAGCCAGCCGTCAGCCGCGTCGAGCAGCCCGAGCTTCTTACAGTTGGGGACGATCTTCGAGAAGAGCATGGTCTGGAACACCCGGCGCTCGGGGACCTGGTCCAGCAACGGGACGATCTCCTTCGCGCTCACACCCAGACGCTCCCAGACCTCCTGCTGGAGGAAGCGGTCGCGCATACGGACGGCGGCCTCGAACGCGAACTCCTGACGCTCGCGCATCTCGGAGGAGCTCAGCTGCTGGTAGTACTCCTGGAGGCTCAGCACGCCGAAGGCCACATGACGGGCTTCGTCCGACATCACGTAGCGCAGGAGCTGCTTCAGCAGGGGCTCGGTGGTCATCTGGTGCATGAAGCCGAAGGCCGCGAGGGCCAAGCCCTCGACCATGATCTGCATGCCCAGGTAGGTCATGTCCCAGCGGTTGTCCGCGATGATGTCGTCGAGGAGCAGCCGCAGGTGCGCGTTTATCGGGTAGTGACCCGAGAGCTTGTCGTCGAGGTACTTCGCGAACACCTCCACATGACGGGCCTCATCCATCACCTGGGTGGCCGCGTAGTACTTCGCGTCGATCCAGGGTACTGACTCCACGATCTTCGCCGTGCACACCAGCGCTCCCTGCTCGCCGTGCATGAACTGGGAGAGTGTCCAGTTCTGGGCTTCCACGCCCAGGCGGATCCACTCCTTCTCGCCCCACTTCGCAAATGGGCTGTCCGACAGGTCCATGCCCGTTCCGAAGCCACCGGTGGACATGGCGCCTGAGACGACCAGCTCCTCCTGGTCCACTGGGGTCTCCCAGGGCAGGTCCGTCTGGGCGTTCCACTGGGACTTCTTCGCCTTCTCGTAGAGCTTGTCGAGCTTAGGACGGGTGCCCTTCTCGTAATCCCAGGTGAAGATGGTGTCGTAGTTCGAGTGGACTGTATGGAGGGCCTCGTCGACGTCGGTGTTGGTGATCGACAGGATGGCCTCGAGGTCGTCAACTCCTTCCCGACCGATTATCTCCGACGTGGAGCGCATCTTCTCTGACATGTCACTCATCCCCCTTCAGGTGGTGGCTCTGGATAACTGATTTTCGACTACGGCAGGACTCTCGGGCAGAACCTGCAACCCGTCTACCCCGCCAGGCTGCCTGCCTCCCGCCATGCAGGCTGCCACAGCGGGCAGCACGAAGGTGTTCACGATGCGACGGGCGTCACGCGGGTCGGAGAGATGGAGATCTTCACGTGGGCACACGAGGTAGGAGACCACGATGCGTGTCGCCCACTCCGCTATCCGGGACGCCTCCCCCGGATCCAGCCACCGGGCGAGGAAGGGGCTGAGCAGCGAAGAGGCACCGTCGAGGATCTGGTCCATCCCGGCGAAGCTGATGCGTTCCAGGACGAGCTCAGGCTCGTGCTGTAGCAGGTACGAAAGCGCCTGGTGCCCCTCTATGCACTCGGCTGCACCCGAGATCCCGACCACCAGAGCATCGGCCAGATCGGCAGCCTGTCCCATAGCCACTGCCAGGGAGCTGAACAGCCGTGCCACCTCTGTATCCACCGCAGCAGCGAACAGAGCATCCTTCCCCCCGGGGAACACCCTGTAGAGGGTCGCCCTGGAGCACCCGGCCTGGCGGGCCACATCGTCAAGGGTGGTCTTCGCCAATCCCTGCCTGGCCACGCAGTCGAGCATGGCGTCGACCAGCCGCACCCGCCATGGCAGCTGGACCCCAGCCCTTCCGTCTCTGGCGTCGATGGCACCACGCGCCAGCCACACACTGGTGCCAGAAGCGCCGCGGCGGCTAGGGCGTCGTCCGGAGAGGCCCGACCTCTCCCGGTCTGCGCGCGAACCTATCGGGACCAGGCTGGAGGAGGCGCTGCTGGACGCGTTGGCCGTGCTCACGGTGAAACAATATATCTAAATCTGTCTCATTGTCAAGGGGCGACGATGCCGGCGAGCAGCTCACCGCGAACCAGATCCCTGACCTGGTCCTCATCCGTGAGGTCGTATCGGCCCGGCGAGGCGATATAGGAAAGGATCATCCTGGCCAGGAAATCAGATGCCTCGCCCACGTCCACTCCCTCTGCCAGGCCATGGCGCTCCAGATAGGGGGCCAGAAAGCCGCTCACCAGATCGACCACGAGGCCTGCGTCGACGGTCAGCTTCGTTATCAGCAATCCCGGCTCGGTCTGAAGAACCCTCTGGAGCACCTCGTGCTCCACCAGAGCTTGCCGGGCGAAGACGATCCCCCTTTCCATCACCTCCTCAAGGGACTCCGAGTCGTGGACCTCCTCGTAGAGGCGTGCGAAGAACCTAAGCTTCTCCCAGGAGACCACAGCACCGACCAGCTCGTCGCGCCCACCGGGGAAGTACCGGTAGACAGTGGCCCTGGAGACCCCGGCCTGGCGTGCTGCATCCTCCACCGTGGTCTTCGCGATGCCCCACCGCCGCACGCACTCGTAGGCGGCCTCTATTATCCGCTGGCGCTGACCAGCATCGCGTGCACCGCCAGGATCCGGCGATCCGCTCACAGGCCAATCAGGGGCGCCAGGCCCCGGGTGAGGCCCGGGAAGCTGCCGACCGACTTCACGGCCAGCAGGACACCGGGCATGAAGGAGGACCGGTCGTAGGCATCGTGACGAATGGTGAGCGACTGACCGGGCGCGCCGAAGATGACCTCCTGGTGAGCCACCAGGCCAGGCAGGCGAACGGAGTGGATCCGGACCCCACCGGCACCCTCGGCCCCACGAGCACCCGCGAGTAGCTCCTGGCCGCGGTGGGTCCCCCGCTGGCCTGCTCTCTCGCCGAGCACGCCCGACGCTGGGGACGCGTCCAGGGTGGCGGGGATGTCTAGTGCAGGTCCGGCCGCAGCGCGGATGGCCTCTGCGGTCGCTATGGCCGTTCCAGAAGGTGCATCCAACTTCCCGTCGTGGTGAAGCTCCACGATCTCGGCTCCCTGCATGAACCGAGCCGCCATCGCGCTGAAGTGCTCCATGAGCACGGCACCGATCGCGAAGTTCGCGGCGACCACGCAGTTCGCCTCGGAGCGGGCGAAGAGCCCTCCCATCTCGTCGAGGGTCTCGTCGTCGATCCCGGTGGTTCCCACCACGGCATGTACTCCGTTAGAGGCGCACCACCTCATGTTCGCCACGGCAGAGGCAGCTACGGTGAAGTCGACGGCCACCTCCGCACCGCCGGCAGCAATGGCATCTGGCGACCCCACCACCCTCGTCCCGGCGATGTCCTCGCCAGCCGCAGGGCTCGCAGCCAGCTCCTCGCCGATAATGTCCGCCAGGCTGGTGCCCTCACCGCCTGGGTCGACAGCGGCTACCAGCGACAGTGACTCATCTGAGGCCACGGCGCGGCATACCTGACGACCCATCCGCCCCGAGGCGCCGAACACCGCGACCCTGATCAACCTCTGGCCCCCGCTGCCCGAACTGCAGAGTATTCCATGTCCTCGAAGTCCCCAGGCTCGAACGGGCCCACCACCGAGAGGACTCGGGGTGCCGCAGCCAGCTCCGCCGCGAGCGTTCCCACCTCCTCCAGGGACACCGACATGACCCTCTCCAGCAGCTCCTCCACCTCGACCACCTCTGAGTGCAGCAGCATGCTCGACCCTATGCGGGCCATGCGCGAACCGGGATCCTCCAGGGCAAGGATGGTCTCTGCCCTCCAATGCCCCTTGGCCACCTCCAGCTCACGGCGCGTCAGGCCATCCTCGCCTAGGCGGTCCAGCTCCTTCACGACCAGGCGCAGCACCTCCTGGGCATTCTCTGGTGCCGTACCGACCGAAACCGACAGCGATCCCACCTCGTCGTAGCTGGAGCGTTCCGACCAGACCGCATATGCGAGGCCCCGCCTCTCCCTCACCTCCTGGAAGAGACGGCTCGATATGCCTCCCCCGAGGGCGTGGTTCAGCACACCGAGGGCGAACCGCCTCTCGTCGTGACGGCCCGGGGTGCGCATGCCGAGAACGATGTGCGCCTGCTCGGTCGCCCGGGTGGTGACCACCAGTGGGTCGATCGTCGGACCAGGCGGGGTCCTGGTGGGACGGCTGCCACCAGAGCGACCGGCGAACCGGCTGGCTACTTCTCGAGCGAGCAGCTCGTGTTCTACCTGGCCTGCTGCAGCCACCACCAGGTTGGCCGCTCGGTAGTGGTGGTCGAAGAACTCCCTTATCTCATCCGGACCGATGGAGGAGATGACGCCCGGCTCCCCGAGCACCTCCCTGCCCAGCGGATGGCCTGGGAAGAGCCCTTCCATGTAGCGCTCTCCCACCAGGTCGGCCGGCTCGTCGGAGTGCATGAGGATCTCGTCGAGTATGACCTGACGTTCGGCATCTACGTCACCGGGCCTGAAGGCAGGATCGGTCATGATGGCGGACAGGACGTCCAAGCCGAGGGGAAGGTCCTCTGAGAGCAACCTGATGGTGAAAGCCGTGTACTCCTTGGTGGTGAACGCGTCCATGTCACCGCCGACCTCGTCAACTGCCTCGGCTATCTCACCGGCCGTCCACGAAGGGGTCCCCTTGAAGAGCAGGTGCTCGAGGAAGTGCGATGCGCCGGCCCTGGAGGGCTCCTCGTCCCGAGAGCCGGTGCCCACCCAGACCCCGAGGGTCACCGATCGTGCATCGGCCATCCTCTCGGTGACCACCCTCGCCCCGCAGTCGAGGGTCTCCGAATGGATCACCGCCGACGTCGGCGACGCCCATCGGAGCCCGATCCGGACCGTTCCGAACCCGGCCTGGCCAGGTCGGCCGGAGCCGGTCCGAGGTCACCCAGCTCCCGTTCGAGCTCGGCGTCGAAGCTCTCCTCGAATGACGCCACCGGTGAACCGCCCGAACTGCCACGATCGTCCCTGGCTGGTCCGGCCGTCCCCGAAGAGTCCACGCGGACCTCCCCAGGACCGGCACTGGTGGCCGCACCGGATGCGTCTGCCAGGGACAGCGAGACCTTCCCCTGAGGATCGATGTCGTCGACCCTCACCTTCACCTCCTGGCCGAGGGTGAGCACGTCCTCCACCCGGTCGACCCGCTTGCCAGCCCCCACCTTCGAGATGTGGAGAAGGCCGTCGCGTCCAGGGAGGATGTTCACGAAGGCACCGAACTTCGTTATGTTCACCACCTTCCCGTCGTAGGTCGCACCGACGTCCGCGTCGGGCGGGTCGACGATGAGGTAGATACGCCGCCTCGCGTCGTCCACTGCTGCGGAGTCCTTCGCCCCGATGGTGACTACTCCGAACATGCCGTCGTCGTCCACCGTGATGTCCGCACCCGTCTCGGCCTGGAGGGTGTTGATCACCTTGCCCTTCGGGCCGATCACCTCTCCGATCCGATCCACCGGTATCTGGAAGGAGACGATCTTCGGTGCGTTCGCACTCACCTCCGGGCGGGGCTCCGAGATGGCCCCCGCCATCACCTCCAGAATGGCCAGCCTCGCCTCCCGGGCCTGGCCCAGAGCCTGTGCCAGCACCTCGGCCGGCAGCCCGTCGATCTTCGTGTCGAGCTGGAGTGCGGTGACGCTCTCCGCGGTGCCGGCGACCTTGAAGTCCATGTCACCGAAGGCGTCCTCGGCCCCGAGTATGTCTGTGAGGGTCACGTAACGGCCGCCCTCGTAGACCAGCCCCATGGCTATCCCTGCCACTGGGGCCTTCAGGGGAACCCCGGCATCCATCATCGAGAGAGTCGATCCGCACACCGATGCCATGGAGGTCGAGCCGTTGGATGAGAGGACTTCCGATACCAGCCTGAGCGTGTAGGGGAACTCCGCGGCACTCGGCACCACCGGCAGCAGGGCCCGCTCGGCGAGAAGCCCGTGGCCGATCTCCCGGCGCTTGGGCCCCCGCATGAACCCGGTCTCGCCAGAGGCGAATGGGGGCATGTTGTAGTGGTGCATGTAGCGCTTGAAGTCGTCGATGCCGAGGGTGTCGAGCATCTGGTTCATGCGCGGCATCCCGAGAGTGGTCACGTTCAGCACCTGGGTCTCGCCACGCTGGAACAGGCCCGAGCCGTGCGCGGTCGCTATGAGGCCGACCTCGGCGCTGAGAGGGCGCAGCTCTGCGGTTCCCCTGCCGTCGATCCGGATCCCCTCCTCGACGATGCGCTGGCGGACCAGCTTCTTCGTGAGCGACCGCACCGCCGCCTTCAGCTCCTTCTCGCGATCTGGGAACTCCTCTGCGAGATCGGCCATGACGGCCGCAGTCGCCTCTTCGATGGCGGCATTGCGCTCGGCCTTGGTGGTTATCCCGTTAGCCTTCGCCAGGGCCTCGTAGCCCACCTGCTCGACACGCGCGTAGACCTCTTCTGCATAGTCGGTGGCTATCTGGAACGGAACCGGCGGCTTCACCCCGGCCTTCGAGACGAGCTCGCGCTGGAGGGCTATCGACTCGGCTATCCACTTCTTGGCCTCCTCGAGACCCTGGGCTATCACCTCCTCGGTCACCCTCGGCGTACCGGCCTCGTAGTGCTCCCAGGCCGCCTCTGTCCCGCCTGCCTCCACCATCATGATCGCTATGTCCGCGTCCCGGGCCTCGGAGAGAGCGCGACCGGCCACCACCAGCTCGAAGCAGGAGTCGTCTCCCTGCTGGTAGGTCGGGTGGGGTAGCCATGTGCCCTCCGACGACCAGGCCATGCGAACTGCGCCTATTGGTCCCTCGAAGGGGATGCCGGAGATCATGAGTGCAGCCGAGGCTGCATTTATGGCCAGAACGTCGTGGGGATTCTGCAGATCGGCGCCGAAGACAGTTCCGACCACGTGCACCTCGTTCCGGAAGCCCTCCGGAAACGACGGGCGCAGTGGCCGGTCTATCAGCCGGCAGGTCAGGATCGCCTGGTCGGGCGCGCGGCCCTCACGCCTGAAGAAGGAGCCTGGGATCTTCCCTGCTGCGTACATACGCTCCTCGATGTCGACGGTCAGGGGGAAGAAGTCAGCCCCCTCGCGCACCGAACGCGCGGCTGTGGCCGTCACGAGAACCATGGTGTCGCCGATCCGGCCTACCACTGCACCGTCTGCCTGGATGGCCAGCTTGCCGGTCTCGAATGACAGCGTCCGGTCGGTACCGCTGACCGGCGCAGAGACCGTTATGGCTTCCGCCATATCTCACCTCGCTTTGTCGAGGGCAGGATCTCGCCGGTTCCCAGTGGTCGGCCACCTCCCCGATCCACGCACCGATGCGCGCTTCGCGGCGAGAGGTGAACGGCCACTGGCAGCCGACTCCGGCTCCTTGCCCGTTCCTATCTACCGGGTACCGGCATGGGGCCGGCACCTCTGATGCACTTCCATCTTTCCCACGCCGCTCAGCGACGTATCCCCAGACGCCCGATGATCGTGCGGTAACGCTCCACATCGTTGCGCCTCACGTAGTCGAGCAGGCGGCGGCGACGACCGAGCATCTTCATCAGGCCGCGCCTCGTGTGGTGATCTCCCTTGTGCATCTTCAGGTGCTCGGTCAGATGCGTGATGCGCTCCGTGAGGAGCGCTATCTGCACCTCCGGCGATCCCGTGTCGGTCTCGTGGAGGCGGTGTGCAACGATCGTCGCTTGCTTATCGGGCATGTGTAGGAAGGACCTCGATATGTCGTCTCGGGAGGATCCGGCGGGTTAGACCCGACGATCCTGCCCAGTACCCACCGGGACCTGCCCCGGTGCCAAGAAGATGCTAGCAGCCTGGGGACTCCGGTGCTAAGAGGGGCCGCGCGCCTCACTGCCCGGCCAGCTCCTGGGGACTCCGGTGCCAAGAGGGACCGCGCGCGCTTCACTGACCCGCCAGCAGCCTGCGGGTCTCGGCTGCATCGCGCCCCATCTGGGCCACCAGGGCATCGGCACTCTCGAAACGCCTCTCGGCGCGGAGCCTTGCCACGAAGGACACCTTGGCCAGCTCACCATAGAGATCACCCGAGAAGTCGAGCAGGTACGCCTCGAGCAGGGACGGCGAGCCCGCGTCGTAGAAGGTGGGACGCCGACCGAGGGAGACGGCCGCCATGTGGGTGCTCCTATCTGGCCGCTCGTAGCGGCATGCGTAGATACCCTCCTCTGGCAACGCCAGGCCTGCAGGCAGGTCCACGTTCGCAGTCGGGAAGCCGAGCTCAGCACCCCCACGTCCGTCACCAGCCACTACCTTGCCCCGCACCTGGTGCTCCCGGCCGAGCAGCCGCGCGGCACCCACCACGTCGCCTCGGGCGAGCAGCCCCCGTATCCGGGTGGAGGAGACCGGATGGCCGTCCGAGCTGGAGGCCAGCGCCAAGCCGACGACCTCGAATCCTGCACTCCGGCCCAGTTCCGCCAGCATCGGCACGTCGCCCTTACGGCCATGGCCGAAGTGGAAGTTCTCCCCCACCACCACCACTCGTGCCCCCAGGGCCCCCAGGAGGACCTCGTCGACGAAGTCCTCGGGAGACTCCTCCGCTCGATCCGCGTCGAATGGCACCACCAGGGTCATGTCAACACCGGTGCTGGCCAGCAGCTCCAGCTTCTGATCGAGGTCGGTGAGTAGCGGGGGCACCGACTCCGGCCGCACCACCGCTGCTGGATGGCGATCGAAGGTGACCACCACGCTCTCAAGACCCAGGGCCGCTGCCCGCTCGCGCAGGTGCCCGATCACCTCTCGGTGACCCAGGTGGACACCGTCGTATGCACCTATCGTCACTGCCGAGCCACCTGGGGGCGCGCTGGCCTGCTCCGTGCCCATCACCACTCTCACCTGGCCGAGGCTACCGGACGGCCGGACCAGTCGTGCCGGGCTCCTGCTCGCGAGCCGCAGGTGCCACGCCGACCTACGCGCCAGCTGGCCTCAGCCAGGCTGGTCATCAGGCTGGTGCCACCACCACCGCTGCCACGACTCGGTCGCTAGCCGTGGCCTCGTATATGGCCACCAGGCCACCGCTGGAGTCGAGGAGCGCCCAGGGCCCCTCACCCGTAGCCCCTATGGCCACCCGGTCGAGGGCCAGGCCATGTGAAGCCAGCCTCACCACCTCCTCGCCCGCTTCGATCCGACGCATGTCGCGCATTGCCTCGGCAGGGCTGATGAGGTGATCGGCGCTGAGCTCCTCGAGGGGGTGGGCCTCGTCGACTCCGAAGGATCCCACCCTGGTGCGCCTCAGGTTCCGCAGGTGCGCTCCTCCCCCTAGCGCAGTCCCGAGATCAGCAGCGAGTGATCGAATGTAAGTTCCCGCTGAGCAGTCGACCTCTATGCGAAATACCCCAGGCGAGTCCTCTGGACCGGGTAGCACCTCCAGACGGTAGACGGCTACCCGGCGCGGGGACCTCTCCACCTCCACCCCAGCCCTAGCCAGCTCGTGGAGCCTACGGCCCTGGAGCTTCACAGCAGAGACCATGGGCGGTACCTGGTCGATGTCACCGATGAAGTGCTCTGCCGCCTCCCGCATCTCCTCTATGGTCACGCTCGACATTTCCCAGCTCCCCGTCGGCACCCCCGAGGCGTCCAGGGTGCTCGTAGCCGTTCCCAACACCACCTCCCCCTCGTAGGACTTCTGGGAGGAGCTGAGAAACCTGAGCAGGCGCGTCACCCGCCCCACCCCTACCAGCAGCACACCCGTGGCATCTGGATCCAGCGTCCCTGCATGCCCCACGCGCCGCTGACCCACCACCCGTCTGCAGCGCGCGACGACGTCGTGAGATGTCCAGCCTGCGGGCTTGTCCACTACCAGGAGCCCGTCCATCAGAATTCCCCGAGGGGACTGGCGGCTCCAGCCGCGAAGAGCTCAGTCGCGGGGAAGATCACGGTTGTCTGCATGGAGGGGCCGGGGAGATGCCTGCTCCGAGGAGCCAATCCGGCGCAGGATCGCCTCGACCCTCCTGCCGCCGGCAACTGCGGGGTCCGCGACGAAGCTGAGCTGGGGGGTGCGCTTCAGCCGTGCCTGGCGGCCTATAGACCTCTGGAGGCCCCTGCGATGCTCTTCGAGGGCTTCGGAGAGGTCTGTGCTGAGCGAGCTCAGATAGACAGTGGCGTGTCGGAGGTCAGGCGCGGTATCCACACCAGTGACCGTGGCCAGCCGCAACCGGTCCTCGGCATCGACCAGCCGTTCGATCTCCTCTGCAAGTATCTCGCGCAGCAGCTCGTTCACCCTGGCCGTCCTCGGATAGGGAGCGGCCCTGGAACCGTAGCTGCGTCCACGCACTGTCCACCTCCAAACGGAAAGGTCTCGCTCCCGATAGGCCGGCTACCGGTCAGGAGCGAGGTATCTCGCGTTCCTCGAAGGTCTCTATCAGGTCGCCTTCCTTCAGGTCCTGGAAGTCCGACAGACCCACACCGCACTCGAAGCCGGACTGGACCTCCCGGGCGTCGTCCTTGAAGCGGCGCAGGGAGGTGATGGTGCCCCTCCAGATGACCACGCCCTCCCTCAGGAACCTCACCTTCGAGCCGCGGGTGATCACACCCTCGCGTACGTAGCAGCCGGCGACCGCCCCCACGCGAGGGACCCTGAACACGGCTCTTACCTCCGCTTCACCGGTCACGACCTCTTCGAACTCGGGGGCGAGCATCCCGACCATGGCGGACTCGATGTCCTCGATCAGCTTGTAGATGATCTCGTAGGTACGGATCTCCACGCCACGCTCACCAGCCAGCTCGCGAGCACGCCTGTCGGGTCTCACGTTGAAGCCGATGATCGTGGCATTCGACGCAGCAGCCAGCTGGACGTCGTTCTCCGTCACCCCTCCTACTCCCCTGTGGACGAAGCTGAGCTTCACGTCGTCGCGCTCGAGCTTTCTCAGGCTGTCGGTGATCGCCTCCAGGGACCCCTGCACATCGGACTTCAGCACCAGGTTCAGCGTCGCGGTCTCGCCGCGCTGGATCTGCTCGAAGATGTCCTCCAGCTTTGCTCCGGGTGCGCCCGGCGACGGTGCGTGACCGGCCACCCTGTAACGGCGCTCCCGGGCCTCGCCTATGGTCCGCGCCGTGTTCAGATCGACGGTCGCCCTGAACACGTCACCAGCACTCGGTGGCTCGGAGAACCCGAGCACCTGCACCGGAGTCGAGGGCGGAGCCTCCTTCAGGGCCTCGCCCCTATCGTTCACCAGGGCCTTCACCTTTCCCCAGGCAGACCCCGCCACCAGTGGGTCGCCCACCCGCAGGGTGCCCCGCTTCACGATCACGGTCGCGACGGGCCCCCGGCCCACCTCCAGGTTCGCCTCCAGGACCACCCCCCTCGCACGACCCTCCGGGCTGGCCCGTAGCTCCTCGACCTCGGCCACCACTGCGATCTGGTCCAGCAGCTCGGGAATCCCGGTCCCGTCCAGGGCGGACACCTCGCACATGATCGTGTCGCCCCCCCATGCCTCCGGCACCAGGCCGCGCTCGGACAGCTGCTGCATGACCCGGTTCGGATCCGCGTCGGGGCGGTCGACCTTGTTGATGGCGACCACTATGGGAACCTCGGCAGCCCTGGCATGATCTATCGCCTCGACCGTCTGAGGCATCACACCGTCATCGGCGGCCACCACCAGAACCACCAGGTCCGTCACCTCGGCTCCGCGTGCCCTCATCGCAGTGAAGGCTTCGTGACCGGGGGTGTCTATGAAGGTGATGGCCTGTCCGGCAGCCTGCACCTGATACGCGCCTATGTGCTGGGTGATGCCCCCAGCCTCGCTGGCCACCACGTTCGCAGAACGGATCCTGTCGAGCAGGAGGGTCTTGCCATGGTCGACGTGCCCCATCACGGTGACCACCGGGGGGCGCGGCCTCAGCTCACCGGTCGCCTCGTCGTCCTCGTCCTCCTCGAAATAACGGGCCTGGAGCTGGGCTTCTTCCTCTTCGCCTGGGTCCACGAGCCGTACCGTTGCGCCGATCTCCGCTGCGAACAGCTCGATCATCTCGTCGGTGAGCGACTGGGTCGCCGTCACCACCTCTCCCTGCAGGAAGAGAAACCTGATCACGTCACCGGCGGAGCGGTTCAGCTTGGGCCCCAGCTCCCTAGGCGTGGAGCCCCGCTCCACGATCACCTCGTGGTCGGGGACCGGCGCGTTGGAGGGAGCGTAGGTGGTGAACTGGGTGGGTTCCAGCTCGTCGAGGTTCCGCCTCCGGCGCCTCGGCCGTCGCTGAGGAAGCCTTCCCCTGCCCGCGGGAGCTCCCCGGCCAGGAGGCGGCGCACCACCCCCGGGCCTGCCCCCGAAGCCTCCCGGGACTCCACCCGATGGTCTGGCACCGTAGCCGCCGCCAGGAGGGGGGCCCGACGACCTAGGGGCACTCGAGCTGGGCCTTCCCCCACCACCGGGGCGCGCCGTAGATGTAGAGGGACGCTGAGGTGGACTCCGGCGACCGGGAGGTGGGGGAATAGGGCGCCCCGTTGACGAGCGGGGCGGCCCCGGCGGCGGAGGGATCGGGCGCCCGGAAGCGCTGAGAGGTGGATGCACGCCGGGAGGGGATGCGCTACGAGCACCGGCACCGCCAGGGGGTGCCGCCGGAGGAGCCTCGGCTGCCTCCTCGAGCGCCGTGGCAGCCGATCGCACATCAGACGACCTACCGGCTCCCGGATCTCCCCCGGCGGGGGCAACCGGCCTATCTCCAGCAGGAGCCTGCGGAGCCGCTGGCTGACGCGGTGGCGCTGCGGCCCTGCCCCCCGCCACGACAGGTCGCGCGCCAGCCTGCCCCGGTCGCGCGCCAGCCTGCCCGGGTCGCGCGCCAGCCTGCCCGGGTCGCGCGCCAGCCTGCCCCGGTCGCGCGCCAGCCTGCCCCGGTCGCGCGCCAGCCTGCCCGGGTCCACCTGCGGGGGAGTCGGACCTAGCAGGTGGTTCTAGACCGGGGGGATCAGTACGGATCGGAGGAGCAACCGGTGCCTGAACGGCCGCGCTCGGCGAAGACGGCCGGCTGCGCACCAGGCGGCTCTCTTCCTCCCCACCGCCAGAAGCCCCTGGCTCCGGACCGAGATCGTGAGGGATGGCAGTAGGGCCAGTAGTCGGTGACGGTGACGGCGATGGTTCGGTGGCGGAAGCTGATTTCTTCGATGCCGCGACCTTCTTCGCAGGTTCTGGCTCTTGCGGCGAGACCTCACGCCGGAGCCCTTCGGCGTCGGCCTTGCGCCGGACCCTGTCCGCCTGAGGATCCTCGATGGAGGACGAGTGGCTCTTTACCCCGATACCGAGGGACGCGCAGAGGTCCAGGGCCTCCTTGTTGGTAAGGCCCAGCTCGCGAGCAAGCTCGTATACACGAATCTTCTTCGGCACCTGGTGCTACGGTCCTTTGTCGTCTTTGCCCGAGCCGGCATGGCTCGGGTCTCCATCCTCGCACACCTGGAAGCCTCCTTATCCAAAGGTGTCCTCGCGTGCCCCACAGCGGCCTGCGACCGGGTCACGGCGTCATGTCCTGGCCAGACGGAGGTGACCGCCGGTGGGACCTGGGTGCTACCCGCCTGCCTCCGGGGATGCCTCGGTCTCCGGGGATGCCTCGTTCTCCGGGGATGCCTCGGTCTCCGGGGATGCCTCGGTCTCCGGGGATGCCATATCGCCAGCGGCGTCGAGGCTGTCTCCCGGCAAACCGGCATCGCTGGGTCCATCGGCAGCGTCCTGGGTCGCATCGGCAGCCCTGGACCACTCCTCCACCGACAGCGCCTCACCGCCCTCGGCCGGCTGCCAGACCATCTGGCCTGCGTCGTTCTCGACCCACTCACCCTCGGCCCAGTCCTGCCCGGCCTCTTCCTCGGCCACCTGGGTCTCGCTCTTTATGTCCACCCGCCAGCCGGTAAGGCGAGCTGCCAGGCGGGCGTTCTGGCCCTCCTTGCCGATCGCCAGGGACAGCTGGTAATCGCCCACCACGACGGTCGCGGTACCACTCTCCTCATCCAGGCGCACCTCGCGTACCCGAGCAGGCTGGAGCGCTGCCTGGATGAGCTCCAAGGGGTCCTCGGAGAATGGTACGACGTCGACGCGCTCTCCGCGGAGCTCGTTGGTGACCATCCGCACCCTGGAACCTCGCGCCCCTACACAGGCCCCGACCGGATCCACGTTCGGGTCGTTGGACCACACTGCGATCTTCGTCCGGTGACCTGGCTCACGAGCCGCGGCCTTTATCTCGACCACCCCGGTGGATATCTCAGGCACCTCGAGCTCGAAGAGACGCTTCACGAGACCCGGATGGCTGCGACTCACCACTATCTGAGGACCCTTGCTCGTCTTACGTACCTCGACTATGTAGGCCTTCAGGCGGGCGCCGTGCTCGTAACGCTCGTAGGGCACCTGCTCGGCCTGGGGCAGCAAGGCCTCGACCTTCCCGAGGTCGAGGAGCGTATAACGGTTGTCCGTCTGCTGGACGATCCCGGTCACGATGTCGCCCTCGCGCCCCGCGTACTCCTCGTACTTCATGTCGCGCTCGACCTCGCGGATGCGCTGGAGTATCACCTGCTTGGCGGTCTGTGCGGCTATGCGGCCGAAGTCGCTCGGGGTGTCGTCCCACTCCCGCACGACGTTGCCCTCGTCGTCGAGCTCCTGACCGTATACGCGAATCTCGCCGGATTCGGGGTCGATGGTGACCACGGCCTCTTCGGCGGCATCGGGGCGCCTCTTGTACGCGGCGACGAGCGCGTTCGCCAAGGCGTCCAGCAGCGTGTCCACCGATATGCCCTTGTCGCGCGCTATCTGGCCAAGTGCGTCGAGGAACTCGAAGTTAGTGGTGCTCATGGTGTGGACACCGTCTCTTTCCGGGCAACTCGATTCGCGCCCTTGGCCGGATTCTCACCCCGGGATCGATTCGCGCCCTTGGCCGGATTCTCACCCCGGGATCGCCTCGCGCCCTTGGCCGGATTCTCACCCCGGGATCGCCTCCGGCCGGAACCTGAGGTCGGGTCGTGGCCCCTGGCGTCCCCGGAGGAGGAAGCTCCAGCGCTTTCACCAGCCGCGGCACCCCACTCGAAAACCGTGTGGGCGCGCTCCACCTGCTCGTAGCCAATCCTGAGGATCTCCCCCTCGGACCCTCTTGCTCGAGCACGGAGCTCGAAACCGGACTCGTCGGCAGATATCAGGTCACCTCGGATACGGGTGACGCCGCCCTCCTGCGAGATCATCCGCACAGACAGAAGCTCACCGACAGCCCTGAGGAAGTGCTCCGGTCGCCTGAGCGGGCGCTCCAGGCCTGGACTGGTCACCTCCAGGGTGTAGGGGCGGGTCGAGAAGGCCTCGTCGGCGTCCAGGACTGCCGATAGCAGACGTGTGGCCTCGGTGAGCGCATCGAGGTCCACCCCACCCTCACGGTCCACCACCACCTTCAGGATCCCCGACCGGAGCTCGAGGTCCACGAGCTCGAGGTGCATTCCACGCAGGGGAGAGCCAAGCATCTCTGATAGCTGGTCTGTCATGCGGCCCTCACCTCCCGATCGTGTCGTCCTACCCTCCGGCGCCCAAAACAGAAGCGTGGGCCGTCCGCCCACGCTTCGACGCAACACCTGATCCGTCTGAACGGCATTGGGAGTATAGCAGCCTGGACAGCCGCGCTGGCCGCCGGGTGCTCTGCCTGGACCTGCGCATGCGAGCCAGCTATCCATCCGAGCTGGTTCGCTCCAGGGCAGGCACCGGCTGAGCGACTGGTGCTTGCCAGAAGCTAGCATCGCCGGGATATGGCCTCCAGCAGTGTCCTCACTTCCCAGGAAGAGGATTTTCCCAGGTGGTACCAGGATGTCGTGGCAAAGGCCGAGCTGGCCGAAGGCGGTCCGGTACGTGGAACCATGGTCATCCGGCCTTACGGCTACTCCATCTGGGAGCAGATGCAGGCAGAGATCGATCGGAGGATAAAGGCAGCCGGCGTATCGAATGCCTACTTCCCGCTGTTCATACCCGAGAGCTACCTCCGGCGGGAAGCAGAGCACGTCGAGGGCTTCAGCCCGGAGCTCGCGGTGGTCACCCATGGAGGCGGCAAGGTGCTGGAGGAGCCGGTGGTCGTGCGTCCCACCAGCGAGACCATCATAAACGCGTCCTTCGCCAAGTGGATACAGAGCTACAGGGACCTCCCGCTGCTGGTGAACCAGTGGGCCAATGTGGTCCGATGGGAGCTGCGTCCCAGGCTGTTCCTCCGCACCACGGAGTTCTTATGGCAAGAAGGGCACACCGCCCATGCCAGCGAGGACGATGCCCGTGCATTCGCCCTGGAGGTCCTGGAGAGCATCTACGTGAGGTTCATGTCCGAGGTGCTCGCGATCCCAGTGCTGGCCGGTCGTAAGACCGACCGGGAGCGCTTCGCGGGAGCCACCACCACCTGGACCACCGAGGGCATGATGCGCGACGGCAAGGCCCTGCAGATGGGCACCAGCCATGAGCTCGGCCAGGGTTTCGCCCGTGCCTTTGGCATCACCTACCTGGACGAGGGGGGCCTGGAGCAGCATGTCTGGCAGACCTCCTGGGGAGTCTCCACCAGGCTGATGGGTGCGCTGGTCATGGCCCATGGCGACGACGCCGGGCTGCGTCTTCCGCCGGCTATCGCTCCGGTGCAGGTAGTCGTCCTGGTGGTCCGCTCCGAGGACGGAGCCGGCGATAGGGCAGCCGCGCTGGCAAGAGAGCTGGCTGACGCCGGTATGCGGGTGGAGCTCGACGCCAGGACGGACACCTCCTTCGGTCGTCGGGTGGTGGGATGGGAGCTGAAGGGCGCGCCGGTGCGCATAGAGGTGGGGCCCCGCGACCTCCTGAAGGGCGAGGCCCAGCTCGTGAGGCGCGACCTGTCGACCAAGGAGCCGGTCCCACTCGACCAGGTCGCCCACTCAGCACGCCAGGCGCTCGACGCGGCACAGAGCGCGCTCTATGACGAGGCACTTGCCAGGCGCCAGGCAGCCACCAGCGAGGTCACCGGCGTGGAGCCAGCCATCGAGGCTGCAACAAGCGGGTTCGCCCTCCTGCCAGCAGGGCTGCTGCGATCCGGCGGCGAGACCCAGCTGAACGAAGCAGGCGCGTCGGTCCGATGCCTTGTCTCGGCTGACTCCACGCTCCCCGATCCCTCCACGCCCCCAGAGGACCTGACCGCCGTGGTAGCGCGGGCCTACTAATAGGGAGGCTCGGATTGACCTCCTAGCCATGGCTAAAGCCAGGAGTTGCCGACGTGTCACGCCGGGAACACCCTCATGCACCAGGAGCTATGGCTCGCCGGTGACTGCCTTGCGGATCATCTCGACCCTCTGGCCTGCGCGGTTGGCGTCGGCGCCCTTGGCGTCGAGCAGGGCCCTGCGATCGGCCTCTGCTTCGGCGGCAGCGTTCTCGTCGGCAGCCGCCAGGCGGGCGTCGACCCCTTCGGCCACCAGCCTTTCCGCCTCCTCGACCAGGGCTTCGACCATCTGGTCCTCTGGCACCACCCGAACGATCTTGCCCCGGATGAACAGGTGCCCACGATGGCGTCCTGCCGCGATCCCGAGGTCCGCGTGGCGCGCCTCACCGGGACCGTTCACCACGCAGCCCATGACGGCCACCTGGATGGGCAGGTTACGGCCTTCGAGAGCGCTCTGGGCGGCCTTGGCGACTCCTATGACGTCTATCTCGGCCCTTCCGCAGCTGGGACAGGCAATCAGGTCGATGTCCCTGCGCTCACGCAGACCGAGTGCCTCCAGTAGCTGGCGACCCGCCACAGCCTCCTCTACCGGGTCTGCCGTGAGCGAGAACCGGATGGTGTCGCCTATCCCCTCGCACAGCAGCGTCGCGATGCCAGCAGTGGCCTTCACCAGCCCCGAAGGTGGAGGCCCAGCTTCGGTGACGCCGAGGTGCAGGGGATAGTCGAAGCTGGCAGAGGCCAGCCTGTAGGCGGCGACCATTAGCGACACCGAGGAGGCCTTGACCGAGATCTTCACGTCCTCGAAGCCCACCTCCTCGAAGTAGGCAAGCTCCATGCGTGCAGACTCGACCAGTGCCTCCGGGGTGGCACCCCCGAAGCGCCTGTAGAGATCCGGATGGAGGGAGCCCGCGTTCACCCCGATGCGTATCGGCACCCCCCTGTCCTTGGCCTCACGAGCCACCATCTTTATCTCCTCGGGCTTCCGCAGGTTCCCCGGGTTCAGCCTGAGGGCCTGGACGCCCGCCTCGAGTGCGGCGAGAGCCATCTCGTGGTGGAAGTGGATGTCCGCCACGATCGGGACCGGCGAGCGTGGGACTATGTGGGCCAGTCCCTCTGCCGCCTCTGCTTCGTTGCAGGTGCAGCGGACGATGTCTGCACCTGCTGCCGCCAGGTCGTAGATCTGGGCCAGGGTGCCCTCGACGTCTGCGGTCTTCGTGGTGGTCATCGACTGCACCGAAACGGGCGCTCCAGCCCCTATGGCGACACTGCCCACCTGGATCCGGCGCGTCGGCCTCCGCTCGGCCAGCGCGGGCCTCGAGTACCCCTGATTTTCGAGCGGCGTGCCGTTCTGGCTCATGGAAGCCTCCTGATACATCCATTATGCCCCAGCAGTGCACTTAGCCGACCCACCCTCATGCCGGGAGTTCTCAGGTGGGCTGCCGCTCGGTTGGCCGCGACCAGATAAGTGACCGCCGGCGCGAGCGGTCTCAGGCAGGCAGGACTCAGCGGAAGGGGTTCGCGACTGGGTGGACGATGTCGAGATAGAGGGAGCTTATGAAGATGAAACCGAGGAAGGCGATCATCAGGTATGCCACCGGGAGAAGCTTCGAGACATCAGCATGGTAGGGGCGCCCTCGGCGGCTCCTGACCCGCTCGTAGACGGCCACTGCCACGTGGCCACCGTCGAGCGGGAGCATAGGGAAGAGGTTGACGAGCCCTATGAAGATGTTGATGGAGATGAGGACTGCGAGTAGGTCCCCGATACCGGCCTGTGCACCCTGCACTGCTGTGCGCACCGCCCCGTATATCGACTCTGGCCGGGTGCCCTGGCGTGCTGCCCGCTGGGCTGCCTTCGCGCTGGAGAGCTCGTGGAAGTAGGTGGCCAGCCCGCTCGGTGAGAACACGTGACCGAGTGCCAGGATCGATGCATCGAAGGTTCGCGCGAACGCGGTAGCCGAGTCCCCTACTGCGACGAGTGGTCCTGTGCGCACTGGTGCGTAGGTGAGGTCTACGCCTATGAGCCCCGGGGTCGGGTCCTTCTTCGGCAGCACCCGCTGGCCGTCTACGCGTACGTGCTCCCCGTCTACCGGGACGAGGGTAACGGTCCTGGTGCCCTTCCCGCTCCTCACCTCCAGCCTTACGGGCTGTCCGACATGGGATCCCGTTACTGCGGCCACCTGGCCGAACCGGGTGACCCGGTGCCCGTCTACAGCGACGATCTCCTCCCCGGCATGGAGCCCTGCAGCACGCGCCGGGCTGGGTGGTCCCTGCCATGCAGTAAGGCCCTGGATGACCACTGTCCCGGGACCTGGGATGCCGATGACCGCCAGGACAGCCCAGATGAGCACGAATGCCATCACGAAGTGCATGGTGGAGCCCGCCACGGCTACCAGCAGCCTCCGGTGGAAGGGTTGCTGGCGATAGGACCGCGGCTCGTCTGCGGGGTCGACCTCCTCGAGGTTCGTCATGCCGATGATCTTCACGTATCCGCCTGCGGGGATCGCCTTTACCCCGTACTCGGTCTCGCCGCGACGCACCGACCACACCCGCGGACCGAAGCCGAGGAAGTACTCGGTCACCTTCATCCCGCTCCACTTCGCGGTGAGGAAGTGGCCCAGCTCGTGGACCATCACCATGATCACGATGGCCGCGACGACGATCAGGACATCGGTGATATGGAAGGCTATCGACGCCAGGACAGCCGATATCAGCACCACTGCGAGCTGCACCAGCGACCTTCGCTGGGACAGCTGATCGGGCGACTCCTCGGCCAGGTGATCCTCGGATAGCTGCTCCGTGCTCACGCAGCGACCTCCAGCCGTGACACCGCAGCCACGGCATGACGCCGCGCGCTGGCGTCGGCATCCAGCACGTCGGCCAGGTCATAGACCGGCGCGCCGTCCCAGGCGCCTAGGGACTCCGCGACCACGGCTGCTATCTCCGGCCAGCGAATCCTCCCTGCCAGAAATGCCTCGACCGCCACCTCGTTGGATGCGCTCAGCCACGCGGGAGCAGATCCGCCGGAGCGTCCCGCGCTCTCTGCCAGACCCAGGCAGGAGAACAGCTCCCTGTCCGGTGGCTCGAAATCGAGCGACCGGACAGTCGACCAGTCGAGTGCCCCGAAGGAGGTACCGAGCCGGTCCGGATATCCCATCGCGTAGCCGATGGCCAGCCGCATATCGGGCAGCGAGAGCTGGGCAATGGTGGCCCCGTCCGTCATCTCCACCATCGAGTGCACCACAGACTGGGGATGCACCACCACGTCGATCTGGTCGAACCCCACGCCGAAGAGCTCGTGGGCCTCGATCACCTCCAGACCCTTGTTCATGAGCGTAGAGGAGTCCACGGTGACCTTCGGCCCCATCTGCCATGTCGGGTGGCAGAGCGCATCCTCCACGCGTACCGAAGCAAGCTCGTCGGCACTCCGCCCCCGGAACGGTCCTCCGCTCGCCGTGAGCACCAGGCGCCTCACCTCTGGTATACCCGAGGCGGATCTCAGGCACTGGTGGAGCGCGCAATGCTCGGAGTCCACCGGAACGATCTCCGCCCCGGGGGTAGAGCGTGCGGCCTGGACCACCGGCCCGGCCGCGATCAGGGACTCCTTGTTAGCGAGCGCGAGCCGCCTGCCGGCCCGGAGTGCCCCGAGCGTGACCGGCAGCCCAGCGAAACCGACGACACCGTTCACCACCACCTCTGCTGCACACAAGGCGGCGACTCCCTCGTCGCCGGTGAGCACCTGAGTCCCCTTGGGGACGAGGGACTCGAGCTCGGCCACCCTGGAGCTGTCCGCTATCACCACCACCTGGGGGCGAAGGACCGCAGCCTGAGCAGCCAGTGCCTCTACTGCGGACGCAGCATAGATGGCCACCACCTCGAAGCGTTCAGGCTCTGCCCGCACCACCTCTACTGCCTGGGTGCCTATCGACCCGGTAGAACCGGCGAGCGAAACCCCGATCCTCATTGGCCTACCTGCTCTCCTGGTGTGCGCTCGACGCCTGGGCAGGGGCTCTGAAGGCCCATCCCCAGACGCTGGACCTAGAGTTCATCCGAGCTTCAGAACCCTCACCAGATAGTAGGTGGCCGGAAGCACGAATAGCAGCGCGTCTATACGGTCCAGCATCCCGCCATGTCCTGGAAGCAGCGTCCCCATGTCCTTCAGTCCCAGATCGCGTTTTACGAGCGATTCGGACAGGTCCCCCAGCGGGGCCACCGCCGCTACCACGACACCCAGGATCGCAGCGCTAGACGGGGTCCACGGGCTCAGTAGGGTGCCGGTCACACCGGCAGATACCGCCACCGCGAGCAGCATTCCCCCCAGCAGACCCTCCCAGGTCTTATGGGGGCTTACCCTCGAAGCCAGTGGATGGCGTCCGAATCGCCTACCGATGCCGAGCGCACCTACATCGTGGGCAACCGTCGCGATGATCGCCCCGAAGAGGAAGGCGATGCCCCTGCGATCGGGGAACTGGCCCGGAGCCACCAGGAGGGCTCCGTACGAACCCAGGATCGCCACCCAGGCGAACCCGAACAAGGTGGTCGACACACCGCCCAGCACCTCCCCCTTGCCCTTCCCGGGCCCCAGGAGGTACCAGACGAAGGTGGCCACGACGAGGGAGCTGACCACTATGGGCATGGCAGCCAGACCCCTCGCGTAGACCGCCGTCATCAGGGCCACCGTCGCCAGCAGAGCCGGCAGTGGAGCCACCCGGCGCCCCGCCCGTCGAAACGCGCCATAGCACTCTGCCACCGCCACGGTGACCACCGCCGTCACGAAGGCCAACGTCGGAGCAGGACCCAGGTAGAACACCACCACGGCGACCACGCCCAGGCCCAGCCCGGTCGATATGGCTACCGGGAGGTTCCTACCTGCTCCGCTCGCCCCCCCTGCCGCCTCCGGCACCCTGCCCGTTCGACGGTTGCCCCTGGCTTCCCGCCTCGCATGGCGGGCTCGGTGGCCTTTCTCACCGGATTGCCTTCCCATCGACGCCATCGACGCCAGCCGCGCCCCGTAGGCAGCTCCGGGCGCCCTTGCGAGGAGCCGCCGAATCCCCCCGTACGGCTCGTCTTCACCCGTAGCGCCAGGCTCACCGAGCAGCGCCCAGGGATCCTCCTCGCCCTGGTCCTCCCCGGGACCGGATCCACCATCCCCGCCAGCCCCCCCAGCGGTTCCCCTACTGGTCCCCGGTCTGCTCACCCGACCGGTATCCGGGTCGGCATCCGGGTCGGGGTCGCTGGGTACGGTGGCGTCTTCGGGTCCATCCGCACCTGTTCCAGCAGCCGCCTCATCGGATCGCCCGAGCGGCTCCTGTCGAGCCTCGTCGCGCTCCACTGGGCGGTCCTCCAGCGCGCGAGCATCACCAGTCGAGACCAGGCCGGCTTCGCCGGGATCATCTGGCTGGATCTCGCCTGCATCCATCTGCCCAGCCTGCCCGGTCTGCCCAGCCTGCCCGGTCTGCCCGGTCTGCCCAGTATCCGACCCTGCATCAGAGGCTCCCAGATCGCCGAACTCCCAGGGCCGGCGCTCCTCCAGGGGAGTCTCGCCCAGGACCCCGAGGGGGGCGTCGTCCTCTGGCTCGGCCAGCAACGAGTGATCGAACCCCGAGTCGTCCCAGTCGCTGCCCTCTTCGCGCCAAACAGGTCCCGTGTCCAGCGCGGCCAACGGGTCGTCAGGGGATAGCCCTCCGCTACGGTCCAGCACAGCCGGAACCTGGCCGGTGGGGGGATCTGCCCAGTGGGGCATGTCGAGCGGCGCCTTGAAAGCGCTCGGCGTCTCTGGCTCCTCCGGCACATCAGCACTACCGGCCTGCGGTCCGGCAGCTGGTTCCGGGGGGCGGGCAGCGGCGGTCTCGGACCCAGCTGGTTCCGGGGGGCGGGCAGCGGCGGTCTCGGACCCAGCTGGTTCCGGGGGGCGGGACTCTGGAGACTCTGCCTGGCGTGCGCCTAGGGCCTCGGCTGCGAGGACGGCGCCTGTCACCTTCAGCCCCTCGATGGGCAGCTGCAAGGTGGGAGACTCCTCGTCCACCACCTCGCCAGGATCCCCGATCTCCTCGTCGCCCAATTCGTCTTCCTCCACGTCACCACGCTCCTTGAACGAACTCCCCGCCCACTCGATGACCCCGGGAGGGCACCGACACCGGCAGATCAGGTCCGGAGCAGCTCTTCTTCCTTATGAGCGAGGAGCTCGTCTACCAGGCCCACCATCTCGTGGGTAAGGCGCTCGAGATCTCGCTCCAGCCGCTCCAGCTCGTCACTGGAGAGCTCACCTCCGTGCTCCAGAGCCTCCAGCTCGTGACGAGCGGATCGCCTCAGGTTACGTATGGCCACCCGACCTTCCTCTGCCTTGTGACGGACCAGCTTCACCAGGTCCTTACGCCGCTCCTCGGTAAGGCTGGGGAAGCTGAGGCGCAGCACCTGCCCGTCGTCCGAGGGAGTTATACCCAGGTCGGACGCCTGGACCGCCTTGGTTATGGCAGGAAGTATCGACCGGTCATAGGGCGCTATCACCAGAAGGCGCGCCTCGGGGACGCTCAGGCTCGCCACCTGACGCAGCTCCACCTCCGATCCGTAGGCCTCCACCTTCAGGTGCTCCACCAGGGCAGCTTGAGCCCGGCCAGTACGGACAGCCGCGAACTCCGAACGGGTGTGGGCCACGGCCTTGTCCATGTGCTCCCGAGCCTCGTCCAGCACGAGCTGCACCATCTCGTCGTCCATCACGAGATCAGCGTACCTATCTCGTCACCAGCAAGCGCACGGTGCAGGTTACCCTCGGTCATGACGTCGAACACCAGGACCGCGAGCGCGTTGTCCCTACAGAAGGTGATGGCAGTCAGATCCATGACGCGCAGGTCACGCTGCACCACCTCCATGTAGCCGAGGCGCTCGAAACGATCTGCCGCGGGATCGACCTTCGGGTCGGCGCTGTAGACGCCGTCGATGCCGGAATGGGTCCCCTTCAGGAGCATCCCCGCCTCGATCTCCGCCGCACGCAGGGCGGCCGCCGTATCGGTGGTGAAGTAGGGGTTCCCCATGCCGGTGGCGAAGATGACCACACGGCCTTTCTCCAGATGGCGTATTGCCCGCCTGCGTATGTAGGGCTCTGCCACCTCGGCCATGTGCAGGGCACTGAGCACCCTGGTAGGCCTGCCATTGCGCTCGATGGCATCCTGTAGGGCAAGTGCATTTATCACGGTCGCCAGCATGCCCATGGTATCCGAGGTGGCACGGTCGATACCCTGGCCCTCGCCGGTCGTCCCTCTCCAGATGTTCCCACCTCCCACCATGATCGCCAGCTCGATTGGCAGCTCTTCACAGGCAGATGAGATCTCCCGGGCCAGGCGCTCCACGACCCGCGCATCGATGGTCTCGTCCGAGGCCTCCGAGGCCAACGCCTCACCAGACATCTTGAGCACCACGCGTCTATTGGGCATGCCGGTGCCTGCCCCCCTTGACCCCACCGGCTCCTCCGAGCTCAGGAGCCCACAACGACCTGAGCGAAGCGCAATACCTCTGCACTCCCTAGCAAGTCCGCGACGCTCTGCTTCTCGTCACGGGCATAGGGCTGGTCGAGAAGGCAGCGCTCCTTGTACCAACCCTGCATCCGCCCCTCCACCACCTTTGCGAGGGCCGCCTCCGGCTTTCCCTCCTTGACGCTCATCTCCTCGATGACCGCTCGCTCTGCCGCCACGTCGGCCTCGGGAACCTCGCTGCGCGAGACGTAGGCAGGCCGTGCAAAAGCGATATGGACCGCGACGTCGTGAGCGACCTGATCGCCCGCGCCCTTCAGCTCGACCATCACCGCGTTCACGCCCCTGCCAGCCTGGGTGTGGAGATAGGTCCCGAGCACCGCACCTTCCGCCACCTCGAAGCGGACGACCTGTCCCGGGGAGATGTTCTCCTTCAGGGTCGTCTTCAGCTCCTCGATCGCCCCCTCCCGCTCTTTCATGGCCTGCTCGCCCTTGGCGGCCACCAGGTCGGCCAGCTCTCCCACCAGGGACACCAGCTCCTCGGACTTCGCCACGAAGTCCGTCTCGCATCGCAGCTCTACTATCGCTGCCCCGGAGCCCGCCACGCCGATTGCCACCGCACCCTGGGATGCCTCCCGATCCGAGCGTTTGGCTGCACCTGCCAGGCCCTGCACCCTCAACCACTGGCGAGCCTTCTCCATGTCGCCGTCGCTCGCCTCGAGCGCCTTCTTAGCGTCCATCATCCCCGCGCCGGTAGCCTGCCTGAGCGCCTGGACGTCCTTGGCTGTGAAAGCTGCCATCCTCAGACCTCCCTGGTGTCCTCGTCGGCCTCGGCTACTGGCCCGGCCTCTGCTACTGGCCCGGCCTCTGCTACTGGCCCGGCGTCTGCTACTGGCCCGGCGTCTGCTACTGGCCCGGCCTCTGCTACTGGCCCGGCCTCTGCTACTGGCCCGGCCTCTGCTACTGGCCCGGCCTCTGCTACTGGCCCGGCGTCTGCTACTGGCCCGGCGTCTGCTACTGGCTGGGTCGGCTCGCTGGCTGCCTTCCGTGGAGCGGACACGCCGTGCTCGGCCATGAAGCGGCCCTCGAGCACGGCATCGGCCATGACCCTGCATACGAGGCTTCCTGCCCGGATGGCATCGTCGTTGCCAGGGATGACATAGGTGATCTGGTCGGGGTCGCAGTTCGTGTCCACCACCGCCACCAGGGGCAGCCCCAGCTTATTGGCCTCGGTGACGGCGATGTGCTCCTTCTTCGTGTCGATGACGAACACCGCGTCGGGGAGACGGTCCAGGTTCCGTATGCCGCCGAGGTTCCTTCGAAGCTTCTCGAGCTCCCTGGTGTGGCGCAGGGCCTCCTTCTTCGGCATTGCCTCGAAGTCACCCGCACGCTGCATGTTCTCGTGCTCCTGGAGCTTACGGACCCTAGAGGAGATGGTCTGGAAGTTCGTGAGCATCCCGCCTAGCCAGCGCTCGTTCACATATGGCATGCCGCACTTCAGCGCATAGGCTGCTACCGGATCCTGGGTCTGCTTCTTCGTCCCCACGAAGAGGATGGTCCCACCGTTGGCGACCAGGTCGCGGGTGAACACGTAGGCCTCCTCCAGGCCGCGCAGGGTGTGCTTCAGATCGATGATGTAGATGCCGTTGCGCTCACCGAGGATGAAGCGCCTCATCTTCGGGTTCCAGCGGCGCGTCTGATGCCCGAAGTGCATTCCGGCATCCAGCAGCTGGCGCGTAGTCACTACTGCCACTCGTGGTCCTCCCATCGGTTCGTCGTCCCCGGGTACTACGCCCTGAAGGGCGACCGTGGGTGTACCCGGGTGCTTCGGTCGGTGTCACCCCGTGCTAGTAGGGGCACCCAGATGGTAGCCGATGAAAGGCTCAGCCGGTAGCTGAGCTGGATAGTCGGGGACTGCGTCTTCGAGACGGCATGACGCCGTCATCGCGAGGCCCTTCGCCGAGCTGGGAGCGGAGATGGAGAACCGCCTTCGTATGTATCTGGCAGACCCTGCTCTCGGAGACCCCGAGCACCTCGCCGATCTCGGCCAGGGTGAGCCCTTCGTAGTAGTAGAGCGACAGCACCAGCCTCTCGCGATCGGCCAGGCCGGACACGGCTCTGGCCAGCAGCTCGCGCGATTCCTTGTCCTCCAGGGCGGCCACGGGGCTCGGCTCCGTGTCGGCAATGGTGTCGCCCAGCGTGGAGCGCTCCGGCCTGTCTCCGGCTGCGACCATCACCTCGTCGAGGGCTGCGACACCGATGAAGGAGATCTTCCTCATCACCTGTTCGAGCTCCCGCGGAGAGATCCCCAGCTCCTCGGATACCTCCTCGTCGGTCGGGGTCCTGAGCAGGGAGGCTTCGAGGTTCGAGTAGGCCTGCTCCACTGCCCTGGCCTTGGCCCTCACCGAGCGGGGCACCCAGTCGATGGCCCGAAGCTCGTCGATGATCGCACCGCGTATCCGGGGGATCGCATAGGTCTCGAACTTGACCTGCCTCGCCGGGTCGTAGCGGTCTATGGCGTCTATCAGACCGATGATCCCGTAGCTCACCAGATCGGCTTGGTCCACGTGCTGGGGAAGGCCGGCGGCCACCCTGGACGCGACATACTTCACCAGCGCGGAGTAGAGCACGATGAGCTGGTCACGCACCCGGCGCTCCCGTGTCCGCTTGTACTCGGCCCACAGCCTCGATGCTGCGTCCTGGTCGTCCGTAGTCACCGTTCCCCCTGCGCTCGCGGGTGCGTCGAACCGTGAACCGCGAGCAGCCTTTCCTTACTCACATGAGTGTAGACCTGTGTGGTCTGCAAACTGGCATGCCCCAGCAACTCCTGGACGACCCGCAGGTCGGCACCCCCGTCGAGCAGATGGGTGGCAAAGCTGTGACGGATGGCGTGGGGATGGGTAGGTACTGGCGATCGACGGTCGATGATCCGCCGCACGTCGCGCGGACCGAGCCTCCGGCCGCGCTGGTTCAGGAACACTGCCTGGGCCGGCGTCTCGTCCGACACGAGCAGGTTCCTTCCCGAGGAGAGCCAGGCGGCGAGCACCCCGGCACATCGGTCGTGCATCGGCAGCCGTCGCTCCCTTGACCCCTTGCCCATTACCGTGACGGTCAGCCCATCCAGGTCGACGCCTGGAATGTCCATGCCGCATAGCTCGGCCACCCTGAGGCCGCAGGCATAGAGCAGCTCCAGCACGGCATCGTCACGCTGGCGCAGTGCGTCGGTCCGGTCAGCCGGTCCCGGTCGGCGCTCCCGGGGAGGATCGAGCATGGCCTGGAGCTCGGACCGGTCGAGCACCCTAGGCAGGCGCGACTGGGGTGCTGGGGAGCTGAGCGAGCAGGCCGGATCGACTTCCAGCTTCCCGCTCCTGGCAGCCCAGGCGAAGTAGCAGCGCAACGAAGCCGCCTTTCGCGAGATGCTCGACCTCGCGTAGCGCCTGGTCCCCAGGTAGGCGAGGTAGCGCCTCAGCATTACCCGGTCCACACCCTCGGGCGACTCCACCCCAGACCTGGCAGCCCAGGAGACGAAACCCTCGAGGTCCGACCGGTAGGCTCGCGAAGTAGCCTTCGAACGCCCGCCCAGATGGGCAGCGAAACCGTCTAGATCCCATGCCACCCCACCCACGCTATCCGCCATTTGGGCTCTAGCAGGGGTATCCTGGGCTGGAACGCCATTTAGACACCAAGGGGATGCAATGACCGAGCGCTTCGACCGCAGGCTGTTCCTGTCTCGCTCTGCGGCAGCCGCAGGCCTGGTGGCACTCGGCACCTCGGGAGGCGGCCTCCTGGCCTCCTGCTCGACGAGCTCCTCCGGTGGCCTCTCGGCCCTGGAGCGCCGGGGGATATCGCACGCCAGGCCCAAGCCCGGTGGGAGCCTCGTGTTCGGCACCGACGCGGAGGAGGAGGGTTTCGACCCCGCCAGCGACACCTTCGACGAAGCGGGGATCATGTACGCGCGCACCGTCTTCGACCCACTGGCGATCGTCGCTGCCGACGGGAGCATCCGGCCCTACCTCGCCCAGTCGATCGTGCCGAATGCCGACTACTCCTCCTGGACCATCACCATGCGACCGAACCTGCTCTTCCACGACGGCACGCCGTGCGACGCGCGCGCCGTGGTAGGGAGCTTCGAGCACTTCCTGGCAGGCGAGTTCGGCCTCCTGGTGAAGCCGGTGAAGAAGGTGACCCCCACCGGACCGCTCACCGTCGAGGTGACCCTCGACCAGACCTGGGTTCCCTTCCCTGCCTACCTGGCAGGTGGGATAGGGGGCCAGATGGCCTGGATCGTGGCTCCCGCGATGATAAAGAACCCGAACGGCGCCGACCATCCCATAGGGACCGGCCCCTTCGTCTTCAAGGAATGGGTGGTGAACGACCACTTCATCGCCACGCGTAACCCCCACTACTGGCGGCCTGGCATGCCCTACCTCGACAGCATCGAGTACAGACCCATACCGAGTGCCGAGTCGCGCGTGGAGTCGCTGCGCGCGGGGACCATAGACATCATGCACACGGCCACCCCCCAGTCGATCGTCCAGTTCCGCGACGACTATGCCTACGAGTACGTCGACGATGTCCACGGCGTGGTAGGTGAGCCCGACATGAACTTCATCATGCTGAACATGGAGTCTCCCCCACTGAACGATCCCCGGGTGCGCCAGGCGATGGCCATGGCGATCAACCGCGACGAGGTGTCCCGTATCGTGGACATCGGGGTGAACCCTCCATCGAATGGCCCCTTCGTGCCAGGCACCCCTTACTACGTCGACCCGGGCTACCCTGCCTACGACCCGGCCAAGGCGCGCGCTCTGGTGGCAGCCGTCGAGCACGACACCGGAAAGCCTGTCGAGGTGGTGGTCGGCTCCACGCCTCCGGCTTCCACCGTCAGGTCGGCCGAGTTCCTCCAGAACCAGCTCCAGGCAGTGGGGATAAAGATAACGCTCCAGCAGTTCGAGCAGGCGCAGCTCATAAACAACGCCTTGTTCGGGAAGGGCTTCCACGCCTACCTGTGGCGTCAGTTCGCCGCGGTGGACCCCGACCTGAACTACCCCTTCTGGAGCCCCACCGAGGTAACCTCCTTCGTCTCGGTGAACATGGCGAGAAACACCGACCCGAGAGTGCAGGCTGCCCTGGAGCAGGGTCGCACCTCCTCCACCACCGAGGGGCGCATCGCCGCCTACCAGGAGGTGTCGAAGCTCTTCGCCCAGGACATCCCCTACCTCTGGACCGACCGGGCGGTCTGGGCGGTGGTGGCTCGACCCAGCGTCCAGAACTTCAACGGACCCACCACTCCCTCAGGGGCGCCCGCCTACGGGATGATAGTGGGCACCGTGTGGCCGACCCAGATATGGATGTCCTAGGACTGCCGGTGCGATGAGGTCCCCGAGGAAAAGCCCTGCGCGAGCCGAGAACGCTCCCTCCATCGACAGGGCTTCGTCACCGTTGGGGGCCTGGCGGTGAGCCACCGCATCCTCCTCGTCGAGGACGACGAGCACATACGCACCTCGCTCAGGCTGGCCTTCGAGGACGAGGGCTACGAGGTAGGCGAGGCTGCCAGCGGCGAGGAAGCACTCGAGAGCATCGGGCAGGAGCCGGCCGACGTGGTCCTGCTGGACCTCATGCTGCCGGGTATCGATGGCTTCGACTGCTGTCGCCAGCTGAGACGCACCAGCAGCGTGCCGATCATCATGGTCACCGCCAGGACCGACACCCATGACGTGGTGGCAGGCCTCGAGGCAGGAGCCGACGACTACGTCACGAAACCAGTGGTGACAAAGGAGCTCGCCGCTCGCATCAGGGCGCTTCTGCGCCGGGCGCGTAACGCAGGCGACGAGCCGGAGGAATATACCTTCGGGGACATCGAGATCGCCCCCGAGGAGGGAATCGTCCGGCGCGACGGCGTCGAGATCCACTGCACCAGGACCGAGTTCAGGCTGCTCTGCGAGCTGGCGGCGAACCCAGGCAAGGTGCTGTCGCGCGAGCAGCTGCTCGAAAGGGTCTGGGGATACGACTACTTCGGTGACGGACGCCTGGTCGACGTGCATGTGCGCCGGCTGCGCACGAAGGTAGAGGAGGACCCCGCGAGCCCCCGCCATGTGGTCACCGTTCGCGGCATGGGCTACAAGCTGGTCCCCTAGGTGCGACGGCGGCGCGCGTCCCACCTGGGTTTACGTGCCCGTGTGACGCTCACCTTCGGGCTGGGGGCCCTCGTGCTGTCGGCCGCGATGGGCGTCATGACCTACCTGGCCGCCCGGCAGGTGATCATCCACCAGCGGGACACCTCGGTTCTCCACCAGGCCTACGTGAACGCCTCCCTGGTGCGCAGCGCGCTCAGGTCCCCGCACCCCCAGATCCCCCAGCTGCTCGACTCGCTCGATACCCTCCCGGGCTCCCGGTCCGTTCTCGAGCAACGCTCCACCTGGTTCGCGACCTCCATCTCCATAGGACGCGACGCCCTGCCGGCGGCGTTGCGCCGGGATGTGGTCGGAGGCTCGCCAGCCACCCAGGTGTTCCTCGTAGACGGCACCCCGGAGCTGGCGGTAGGGGTGCCGGTACCGAGCGTCTCCGCGGCCTACTTCGAGGTCTTCTCCTACAGCGACATCTCGCGTACCCTGAAGATCCTGGCAATCGCCCTGGCTGGAGCAGCTCTGGTCACCACCGTCGCAGGGGCGCTCATAGGCCGGCTACTGAGCGCCAGGGCCCTCCGGCCGCTCTACGTGGCATCGGATGCTGCAGTCTCCATCGCGGGAGGCCACCTGGACACCAGGATCCCTACCGACGACGCCGACCTCGTCCCCATAGCAGCCTCCTTCAACCACATGGTCGACGCCCTCCAGGCCCGCATCGAGCGCGAGGCGCGCTTCACATCTGACGTCAGCCACGAGCTGCGCTCTCCACTCACCACGCTCAGCGCGTCCCTGGAGGTGCTGGAGACTCACGCCGGGGAGCTGAGCGCACGCACGCGCCAGGCCGTCGAGCTCCTCGGCGTCGAGCTTCGCCGCTTCGCCCAGATGGTAGGAGACCTGCTGGAGATCAGCCGGGTGGACTCGGGGGCAGCAGAGCTCTACGCGGAGGAAGTCGACATCGGGGAGTTCCTGCGCCAGGTGGCTGCCAGCCGGCAGCTGTCGGTGCCGGTCGACATATCACCCTCGCTCGCGTCGCGACGCGTCCAGATAGACAAGCGCCGCATGGAGCGCGTGGTGGCGAACCTCGTGGACAACGCTGTTCACCACGGGGGAGGTGTGACGAGGCTCGCCGCCGAGACCAGGAATGGATCTATCCGGCTGGTGGTGGCAGACAGGGGGCCCGGTGTCGCCCCGGAAGACCGCCAGCGGATATTCGAGCGGTTCTACAGGGGCAGCGCGGCCACCCGAAGGGGCGCCAGCTCAGGGACCGGCCTCGGCCTAGCGCTCGTGGCCGAGCACGTGCACCTCCACCGCGGCCGCGTCTATGTAGAGGTGCGCGGTGGCGAGAACTGCTTCGTGGTGGAGCTGCCGAGCGAGGGCGCCGCCTACGAGGGTCGGGTGCCCGGCGGGAGCGCGCCGGCGAATGGAGCGGGTCTGCACAGGAGTGCTGCCAGCAAGGAGGAGGGAGAATGAGGTGCGGCGCTGCCTCGCGCGCCTCGGGACTGCCGAGGCTGCTCAGACTGCTCGCGGGCCTGCTGCCGGCAGCGATCCTGCTCGGCGCCTGCGGAATACCCACCGACTCGGCTCCCCAGAAGCTCTCTCGCTCCAGCGTGCCCTTCGGGCTGCTGGCACCCTCAGCCCCTATCACCACCGCCACCACCCTGCCTTCGACCCTCGAGGTGCCGGTGCAGATCTTCCTGGTGGCTCCTGACGGCCACCTGGCAGCTGTTACGAGGGACGTGCCCTTCCCCGCTCCCCTGAGCGCCGTCCTGTCGGCCCTGGTGGCAGGTCCTACCGCCCCCGAAGCCGCGAGCGGGCTCGAGACGGCCATACCGTCCCACGCAGACGTGCTGAGCGCGAACATATCCGGCGGGATCGCGACGATAAACCTGAGCAGCGACTTCTCTCAGCTCGTCGGCCCCACGCAGATCCAGGCAGTAGCCCAGCTCGTCTTCACCGCCACCGCCCTGCCCGCCGTCCACGGGGTCAGCTTCGAGCTCCAGGGCCAGAAGATAGAGGTGCCGACCGGCTCTGGCGCCGAGGTACCAGGACCCGTGGACAGGACAGCCTTCGCGGCACTTGCCCCCTGATGGCCAGGCTGCTGCCGGGACCTCGACCGCTAGAGGATCCGCGCTGAGGCCTCCCAGTCGACTCGTGGGGCATCTCCCCAGAGCCGTTCGAGATCGTAGAACTCCCGGGTCTCGGCTGCGAAGACGTGGACCAGGAAGTCCCCGTAATCCATGAGAACCCAGCCGAGACCGTCGAGGCCCTCGATGCTCGATGGCGAAGGGCCACCGGCCAGCTTCACCTGGCGCTCCACCTCCTCCACGATCGTGCGCACCTGACGGGGATTGCGCCCGGTGGTGATCACGAAGGCATCCGTGACCCCTAGGAGCCCACCCATGGCCAGCACCACGGTGGACTCTCCGAGCTTCTCCGAGGCAGCACGAGCAGCCACCAGGCATCCATCGGGTACCTCGGCCAGCAGCTCCATGGCGGCAGATCCGCCGGTCACCCCGGTATCCCTGCTCCGTGCATGCCCAGCACTGCCACGGTCGCCGCTACGACCATGCCGATCAGCACCAGGCCCACGGCGGCGAGAAGCCGGCGCCTGCGCCGGGAGGAACGGCGGATGCGGAGGCTCTCGGCACGCGATGGAGCCTCCACGATGCCCGCCCCTGCCGATCGTGTAGCGCATCCTGGCGCAGCCGCTTGCCGAAGAGTCATCTGTCACCAGAGTACATACCACGGCGCCTGATGCAGCGGATTCCCGCGGCCGGCACCAGGAAGTCGATCGGGCGGCCAGCCCGCATGCGCTCCCTGACCTGGCTGCTCGACAAGTCTATGGAGGGCACCTCCACGGCGATGGTCCGCCATCCCGGCCTGGTGGGCAGTGCACGATCCTGGGAGCGGTTCATCACCACCAGGGTGACCATGGCAGCCAGCTCCCCCGCTCTCTCCCATGTATGGAGCTCTGCCGCCACGTCGGCCCCCACCACCATGAAGAGCTCCGCTCCCGGCCAGCGCCGTCTCAGCTCCTCGGCCGTCTCCACCGAATAGCTCGGTCCACCCCGATCGATCTCCAGGCTGCTCGCCTCCAGTCCCTCTGCTCCGCCGATGGCCGCCTCCAGGACGGCGAGTCGATCCTCCCCAGGGGTCACCGCCCGGGTCCGCACCTTCTGCCATGGCTCGTTGGCTACCACCATCAGCAACCGATCCAGCCCCAGCTGGTGACGGACCTCCACGGCAGCAGCCAGGTGCCCCACATGGACGGGATCGAAGGTGCCGCCCATGAAGCCAACACGCCTGGGCACCCCGGCAGGCACCTCGGGCACCCCGGCAGGCACCTCGGGCACCCCGGCAGGCACCTCGGGCACCCCGGCAGGCACCTCGGGCACCCCGGCAGGCACCTCGGGCACCCCGGCAGGCACCTCGGGCACCCCGGCAGGCACCTCAGGCACCCGCGAGCCTGGACACCACCGGAGCGAATGCCTCGATCTGGTCTTCGTGGATCACCCAGTAGGTGAAACCCCAGCGCTCCTTCCTCTCCTCGATCGTCTCTACGATGGAGTCGACCGTGCCTGCCAGCGCGATCGGCACCTGGGATGCCTGCTCGGAGGTCATCCCGAATGCCGGAGCCAGCTCCTCCAGCTTCTTCGCCGCCCCCGGGCCGACGTGGACCAGGAAGGTGAGCGCCTGGAGCTCTATCTCCTCGAAGCGTTCGCCCGCTTCAGCGCGTACCCAGGCGATCCTCCGGTCGTACTCCTCGGGTAGGGCGCTCGCGATCGCCTCCGGCCCGATCACTCCCGAGCTGAGCCGGGGATTCACCCCGACGATGTCCGCCTCGCGGGCGGCCAGCCGCAGCACACGAGGGCTACCGCCGCCGATCGCGAGCAGGGGACCTGGCCGCCGATGAGGGAGTGGGTACCCGACCGCACCCCGCACCTGGTAGTGGCTGCCCGAGAAGTCACACCTGCCATGGCTCCAGAGCGACTTCATCACCGTTACGGCCTCCTCCAGCCTCTGGACGCGCACCGAGGCCGCGTCGAGGGATATGCCCGAAGCCTGGTAGTCGCTCACCATCCACCCTGCCCCGATGCCGGCCTCCAGACGTCCTTCGGAGAGCAGGTCCAGTGTCGCCAGCTCCTTGGCCAGGACCACTGGGTGGCGGTAGTCGTTGTCGAGCACCAGGGTTCCTACCCTCAGCCTCGTGGTCACCTCTGCAGCGGCCGTGAGCGCCACGATGGGAGCCCACTGCTCGTCGAGGTGGTCGGGTATGAAGAGGGTGGAATATCCCAGATCCTCGATCTTCCTCGCCCTGTCCCGCCACTCGCCTGGCGAGGCTGCCCTGGACATCTGGACACCGAAACGGAATGGTCTCATCTGGTCCAGCCTAGGGTGAAGGGGCCCCCCGTCGCCCGAGATCGCCGAGCGGCTACGAGTCCTCTGCGCAGGCTTTAGGCTTGTACCATGCCGTCGCCGAGATCGAGCCATGACAGCCCCATGCCCGAGAGCGTCCGGGCACCGGGTGCTCCGGCTGGCAGCACCCCACATGCGAGCTGGAGCCCCGACAGCTGGAAGGCCCGTCCGGCCCTCCAGCAGCCGGAGTGGCCAGACGAGGCAGCCCTCGACAGGGTGTTGAAGCAGCTATCGGGCCTGCCGCCGCTGGTCTTCGCGGGCGAGGCACGGCGCCTGACGGGTGCACTGGCTCAGGCGGCAGCAGGAAGAGCCTTCGTGCTGCAGGCCGGCGACTGCTCCGAGTCGTTCTCGGAGTTCTCTGCCGACGCCATACGCGACAAGCTGCGGGTGATCCTCCAGATGGCGGTGGTGCTCACCTACGGCGCAGGGGTGCCGGTGGTGAAGATAGGGCGGATCGCAGGCCAGTTCGCGAAACCCCGCTCCTCGCCTACCGAGACCGTGGAGGGCATCGAGCTCCCAGCGTTCCGCGGCCACATGGTGAACGACGACATCCCCGTCGCCGATGCCCGGGTTCCCGACCCGGGGCGGTTGATAGCCGCCTACCACCAGTCTGCTTCTACCCTGAACCTGCTCCGGGCTTTCACCAAGGGCGGCTTCGCCGACCTGTCCCAGGCACACGCCTGGAACCAGCAGTTCGTCGCCTCCTCGGCCGAGGGCCAGCGCTACGAGCGCATAGCAGGGGAGATAGACCGGGCTCTGCGCTTCATGGCGGCATGCGGCATAGACCTGGCGGTGGAGGAGGCACTGCACCAGGTCGACTTCTTCACGAGCCACGAGGCGCTCATACTGGGCTACGAGCAGGCCCTTACGAGACAGGATTCGTTGACCGGCGACTTCTACGACTGCTCGGCCCACATGCTCTGGGTAGGCGAGAGGACACGCCAGCTAGATGGAGCGCACATCGAGTTCCTCTCTGGGATCCATAACCCCGTCGGTTGCAAGGTAGGCCCAGGAGCCGACCTCGCGGAGCTGGAGTGCATCTGCGAGCGTCTGAATCCCGGCCGGGTACCGGGGCGTCTGACGCTCATCACCCGCATGGGTGCCCCAGCCGTCCGGGACCGCCTGCCACCGCTCCTGGAGGGCCTCACCAGGAAAGGACATCCGGTCGTCTGGGTATGCGACCCCATGCACGCGAACACCTTTCTCAGTGAGACCGGACACAAGACCAGGCGGTTCGACGACATCGTCGACGAACTGCGGGGCTTCTTCGAGGCACATCGCGAGGTGGGCACATGGCCAGGTGGGGTGCACGTAGAGCTCACCGGCGACGACGTGACCGAGTGCCTGGGTGGATTCGGGGACATCGCGGAGGACCAGCTTCACGAGCGCTACACCACGACCTGTGATCCCAGGCTGAACGCCCGCCAGGCCATAGACCTGGCCTTTCGGGTGGCCGAGTTGCTCCGCGGCTGATTGGCTCGGCCACAGGCCAGCCACCGGGCGTCTCGGCCGAGACGAGACCGGCTCGGCTCAGGTGAACGCCGCCAGTGCCTCGTCGAACCTGGCCTGGCTCACCAGTTGTGCACGCATGGACATGACCTGGCGCGGGGAGCTGAAGCCGAGCACGCCCGAAAGCCGGCCGCGGCGCTCGTAGAGGGCGACGAAGCGCTTCTCGCCTGTCGAACCATGCACCACCACCACCTGGTCGTCGGGCCCAGGCCGGCCGAGCACCTGGATCTTCGAGCCGTATACGTCGGACCAGAAGTAGGGAACTGCGTCATAGGGGGCTGCGTCCGAGCTGCCTGAGAGGAGGTTCCTCCCTGCCAGCACGCCCTGCTCGGCCGCGTTGGTCCAGTGCTCTATCCGGACCCGATCGCCGGTCGCCTCGTCCAGCCAGTTGGCCACGTCCCCGGCGACGACCACGTCTGGCGCGGCGAAGAGTCGCCCGTCGCAGTGCACGCCGTTGGCGACCTCCAGACCGGAGCCCTCCAGCCAGCTGGTCGCCGGCGTCACCCCTATGCCCACGACTGCCACGTCGGCTGGCAGCAGCCTCCCATCAGAGAGCCTTATGCGCCTGGAGCCAACCTCTGGCTCCTCGAAGCCCACCACGCCCACCCCGGTGACCAGCTCGACGCCGTTCTCCTGGTGGAGATCAGCACAGACCCTGCCCATCTGCTCCCCCAGGACTCCCGACAGGGGCACCTCGAGAGCCTCGACCACGGTGACGTCCATTCCCATCGCCCGGCAGCTGGATGCGACCTCGGAGCCGATGAAGCCCGCACCGACCACCACCATCCTCTGCGCGCCTTGGGCGAAGGCAGACCTCAGCGACTCCGCGTCGTCGAGGGTTCGCAGGACGTGAACCCAGGTGAGCCCCTCCGACCCCGGCAGTGTCCTCGGAGCTGCGCCGGTGGCCACCACGAGACCGTCGTAGGCCAGCTCGTCGCCATCCGACAGGTGAACCAGGTGCCCCACGGGATCCAGATCGGCTGCGACTGCACCTAGGCGGAGATCCAGGCCAAGAGCCCCAAGCCTCTCCTCGGATCGCAGGGCTATCCTCGCCCGATCCCATGTGCCCTGGAGGAACTGCTTCGACAGCGGGGGCCTGTCGTAGGGAAGGTGACCTTCAGCTCCGACCACCGCGAGCTCGCCAGCGAAGCCCTCGGACCTCAGGGACTCTGCCGCCCGCATCCCCGCCAGCGAGGCGCCCACCACCACCACGCGCCTCACCTGCCGAACATGGCCAGCCACTGCTGCGGGCCGACCGGTCGCAAGACATAGTTGCTCCGGCGGGTCTCTCCCAGGGTCGCCGAGGGCTCCGGCGCGTAGAGGTGGCCTGGGTAGAGGACGGTGTCGTCGCCGAAACGAGCCAGGCGCTTGGTGAGCGACTCGTACATCGCCTCTGGATCACCTCCTGGCAGATCTGTGCGACCGCATCCCTCCAGGAAGAGGGTGTCGCCGGATACCAGCCGGCCTGCCACCGAGAAGCACTGGCTGCCGGGGGTGTGGCCAGGGGTGTGCACCAGCTCCACACCGATCTCACCGGCCATCACCAGGTCGCCGCTGTCGTGGGCGACCAGCTCCGCCTCACCCAGCCCGGTCGTGCGCTGCACCCAGGGAACCTCCGCCCGCTGGACATGGACGGGCACGCAGGCGCGCTCGAGCAGAGCTGCGACACCTTGAATCCCGTATCCCATCATGTCGCCTCCGACGTGGTCAGGGTGGTAGTGGGTGGCCAGCACGCCCCTCAGGCTCATGGAGTCGGCTTCCAGGATCTCGAGCAGACCACCGACGTCGTAGGCTGGGTCCACCACCAACGCGTCGCCGGTCTCGCGGTCGCCGATCAGGTAGCAGAAGTTGAGCATCTGACGCGCCACCGGATCCTGGCGTGCGAAATCCCGCCCCGAGAGGAGCTGGCGGAAGTAGAGGCGATCGCTCGGCGTGGTCACCGGTACACCTTACGCGGGAACACCGCGTGGGGCCCCGTGACCCGGTCCAGGAACACCGCGCCGTCCAGATGATCCATCTCGTGCAGCAGGGCCCTCGCCTCGAAGGCGTCGGCCTCCAGGACCCTGCGCTCGCCCTCCGGGGTCGTGCCCGAGACCACCACGCGCGTGGCGCGCCTCACGTCGCCGGTCAGGTCGGGCACGCTCATGCAGCCTTCGCGGGCGACCTCGGGGCCCGAGGACTCCAGCAGCTCCGGATCGAAGAGCACCACCAGCCCGTGGCAGGAGCGCGCCTTGGGGTGAGCGCTGACGTCCATCACGAAGGCCCTCAGGCCGACGCCTATCTGGGGAGCGGCCAGACCGACACACGCCGGGGAGGCGCGCATGGTGTCCACGAGGTCCCCTGCCAGAGCAAGCGCGGCCGGTCCCGGCGCGCCCACCGCCTCGGAGGGTCTGCTCAGGATCGGATCCGGCAGCACCAGCACCGGCCTGATGCTCACAGCAGATCGGAGTCGCCAGGGTTCATCTGGCAGTGCACACCGAGGCTCGCGCCGACCTCGATGACGCGCGCTGCCAACAGCCTGGAAGATCCCCGGGGAACGCTGAGAGCCATATGCATGGTGTAGAGCGGGGCGAGGTCGTCGCCTACCAGGTGGGTCGACAGGTCGACGATGTTCGCCCCCTCCCCTGCCAGCACAGAGGTGATCGCATGCACGATCCCAGGGCGGTCCGCACCATGCACAGAGAGCACCCAGGGCTCGCGCTCCTCGGGATCATTCCCGAGCGAGGAACCCACCTGGGTTCCTCGCTCGGGCAACTCAGCCAGCGGCCTCACCGAGAGCACCAGGTCGAGCTCCCCTGCAGGCACCTCCAGTGCAGCCTCCAGCTCGGCTGCGCTGGTGCCATCGGGCGCCTCGATGACGAGCAGTACGGCGAAGTGCCCCTGGAGGACCGTCATGGTCGAGTCCGCCAGGTTCAGCCCCTTGGAAGCCAGCGCACCGCTGAGGGCGGCCACGATGCCCGGTCGGTCCACGCCGAGGGCGCTCAATGCGAAACGTGCCATGCCGCCATGCTGGCACACCCGGCGGCGCGCCAGGTCACGCTCCGCTTCACCTTTCACCCCCAGACCTCTAGTATGGAGGGACGACGAAGGGGGGATCGAGTGACCGCCGTCGCTGAACCTGATCTTGACCTGGTGCTCATGGAGCTGTTGGCGACCCCCGAGGGGCGGGCGGACCCCTACCCGCGCTACGCCACCATCCGCAGTACCGCTCCGCTGTTCATCTCGGGCATGGGCGCCCTGGTGCTCACCCGGTACGCGGACTGCCAGCAGGTCCTCCGCAGCCCAGCCTTCGGGAAGGCCGCTGCGGAGGACGAGCTGCGCCAGGCGCGCCGGGACCGCTTCGAGCGCTTCGGGATGGACCAGGAGGAGATCAGGCAGGTAATGGACTTCTTCGCCCACCGCCAGTCCATACTCACTATGAACCCTCCCGACCACACCCGCCTGCGTAACCTGGTATCGCGGGCCTTCACCCCGAATACCGTCGAGGGACTCCGGGATCGCGTCCGTGAGATATGCACCGAGCTGCTCCTGGATCTGGCGGAGAAGGCCTCCGGTGGCCAGCCCGTCGACATAATGACCGAGCTCGCGTTCCCGCTACCCGTCAGCGTCATCGGTGAGCTGCTCGGGGTGCCCAGAGCTGACCGTATGCAGTTCCAGGATCTCGTGCGGGCCACCACCGCCCTCCTGGAGCCGACCGCGCAGCGCATCCACTTCGAGCGCGCCGTGGAGGCCCGACTCGAGATGGAGTCCTACTTCGAGTCCCTGATAGCCGACAGGCGCCGCGAACCCCGGTCAGACCTGCTCTCGGAGCTCATCGCCGCGCGTGACGGCTCGGACCAGCTGAGCGAGGAGGAGATGATCTCCACCGCCATCCTGCTCTTCTCCGCAGGGTTCGAGACCACCACGAACCTGATAGGGAACGGACTTCTCACACTCCTGCGCCACCCCGACGAGATGGGGAGGCTGCGAAGGACGCTAGACGATCCCGCTGGGCTGGCCCGCTCGGTCGAGGAGCTGCTCCGATACGACAGCCCGGTGCAGTTGGACGGTCGGATAGCCATACGACCGACCGAGGTGGCCGGACACCCTGTGGAGCGAGGCGACTGGGTCATGACCCTCATCGGAGCGGCCAACCGCGACCCTGAGCGCTTCGAGGACCCAGATCGGTTCGACATCACCAGGGACCAGGGTCCTCCTATGAGCTTCGGGAGTGGTATCCACTACTGCCTGGGTGCAGCACTCGCGAGGTCCGAGGGACAGGTGGTGTTCGCCGAGATGCTGAGACGCTTCACCTCGATCGATCTAGCCACCGAGGAGGTCCACTACCGCGACACCATCACCCTCAGGGGACTAGTCGAGTTGCCGGTCACGCTTTCCTAGTCGCCGTCCTCGGGATCCAGGAGATCCCCTTCGTATTCAGGGATCTCTGCTGTGGCTCCGACCGAGCCGAGCCTCGGGACCAGTTGCTCCACCTGGATGCGGCTCGCCCGAACCCTGCGATCGAGCTCCTCTACTATCGCTCCAGCCCTCCTCAGCTTCGTCACCAGCTGGTCCACATCCACCTCACGCTGCTCGAAGAACGCGACTATCTCATCGAGCTCCCGGCTCAGCTCCCCGTAGCCGACGCCGGAGAGATCCTCGCCACCATCTGCAGCACCTGCTAGCGACTCGGCGCTCATCCATCCTCCTCCCTCATGAAGCTGCTTGCCCCGGGGCTTTCGTCACCGTCGAATCGACCACGCCGTCGGCGAAGCGGGTACGCATCACCGATCCTCCCCGAAGAGCCGTGGCCGACCGGATGATATGGCCATCGGGATCGGTGGTGATCGTGTAGCCACGGGCCAGCTGCCGATCGAGGTCGTAGGCCGCCAAGAGCTTCCGGCGGGCCTCGATGCGCTGCGCCTCCAGCTGGAGCTGGCGATCTGCGAGCGGTCCCAGCCTCCAGGCACGCCGGACGAGATCGTCCGAAGCAGCCTCCAGGCTCGCCAGGGCACCTCTGGTCATCCGCGCCCTCCTGGTAACCAGGGAGTCGTGCGCACTCTGTAGCCGACGCAGAGCATGCGAGCACAGAAGCTCTGCCGAGGTGCCCACACGCCTCCCCGCGTACTCCAGCGCCATCGAGGCCGAGCGTGCGATGCGGGCCGCGGAGTCGCATACCTGGTCCCAGTACATGGCTGCCTGGCCCACGATGGCCTGTGCACACTCTGTCGGGGTGATGAATGCCATGCCTGCCACTATGTCGGCCACCGACTGGTCACCGGTATGACCTATGCCTGTCCACACCGGCACCTCCATCATGGCCACCGCCCGCGCCACCGGCTCGGCATCGAACGCTGCCAGGTCGGCCTTCGAGCCACCGCCACGCACCAGCGCGACCAGGTCACACCCGGCACCCGCGAGCGCTCCGAGGGCACTGGCTATCGACTGGGGTGCAGCCGCCCCCTGTACCTGGGTGGGCGACACGAGGACACGAAAAGCAAACCCCGAGCCATCCAGCTGGCCCAGGAAATCGTTGTAGCCCTCGGTACCGGGGCTGGCCACCAGACCCACCAGGAGCGGCACGAGAGGCCTGCCGAGGGCCCGGTTCCTCGAGAGCAGACCCTCGGTGCGGAGCTTCTCGATCAACGCAGCCCTGGCCGCCGCCTGCCGACCGAGCATGTCGGCTACGTCGATCTCCTCCACCACGAAGCCGACCTGCCCCCTCGGGGCATAGAGGTCCAGGTGCCCCCGGATGGTGACGACCGACCCTGCCGCCAGCACCACCCCCTGGTCAGCTAGCTGCCCGGACAACCGGCGCCACGCGTCGCGCCAGCACTTCACGCTCAGAACCGGGATGGGCCCGGATGCATCCGAATCAGGGTCCACCAGGTCTATGTAGCAGTGCCCACTGTGGGCCTGGATGATCTTCTGGATCTCTCCCCGTACCCAGAGGATCTCACCACGGGGGAAGGCCTCCTGGAGAACCGCGTCGATCGAGGAGTACAGGGCGGCTACCGACAACACCTTCCTGGCCGCCTCCAGGCTCCCGGGAGAAGGATCGTCGAACGCCCCCCCGCCTCCGGCCATGCCCTCGCGCCTCACGGCTGCTCCGCCGGCCTGCAGCCGCGACCCAGCCGGGCTCGAGGTGGGCGTAGCTCAGGCATCACAAGCCGAGACTAATCCAGGAATGTCAGAGGAGCCGTGCCAGGCGCGTGACTGGGGGGCTCGGAACTGGCAGACTACAGCTGGCGGCGAGTCGGCCGGGTGGCCGCGGCACGGCGTGTCCCTGTGACGTGACCGTGTCGAGGAAGGTCGGGGCTCCACAGGGCAGGGTGCTGGCTAACGGCCAGTCGGGGTGACCCGCAGGAAAGTGCAACAGAGAGCAGACCGCCGATGGCGTCCGGTGAATCCGGTTCGCACAGGTAAGGGTGAAACGGTGCGGTAAGAGCGCACCAGCGGTCAGGGTGACCTGTCCGGCTAGGTAAACCCCACCCGGAGCAAGGCCAAGCGTGGGACACGGGTTGCCCGCCCGGCACCCCTGATCCGGGTGCCATCCCCAGGTAGGCCGCTCAGATGGATGGCCACCCAGTTCCTCCGGGAACGGACAGAACCCCGCCTACAGGCCGACTCGCCGCCACCGCAGGACTTCGGAGCGGCCGCCTAGAGCTTGGTGAGGGCTCGCCTCAGGTTCCTCACTGCCTGCCCGATGCGCTGCTCGTTCTCGATGAGGGCGAAGCGGACGTGCCCGTCTCCCCCCGGGCCGAATCCCTCGCCTGGCGAGGTCGCTACCTCGGCCTCCCTCACCAGGTACTTCGCGAACTCGAGAGATCCCATGTCCCTGTAGGGCTCCGGGATGGGGGCCCAGACGAACATGGTCCCCTTGGGCGGCTTCACCGCCCAGCCGATCCTGTTCAACCCATCGCATAGAACGTCGCGGCGCGCCTGGTAGATGTGGTTCACCTGCAGCGGGTAGTCGGGTGCCTCGTTCATCGCCACTATGGCCGCTATCTGGATCGGCTGGAACATGCCGTAGTCGAGGTAGCTCTTCAGCTTCGTGAGAGCCTGCACCACCTCCGCGTTGCCCACCAGGAAGGCGATCCGCCATCCGGCCATCGAGAAGGACTTGGTGAGCGAGTAGAGCTCGACGGCCACCTCCTTGGCCCCCGGCACCTGGAGGATGGAGGGCGGCGAGTAGCCGTCGAAGGCGAGATCTGCGTACGCGAAGTCGTGCACGAGCACCACCTCGTGCTCTCGGGCAAAGGCCACGACGCGCTCCATCCAGTCGAGGTCCACGCAGGCAGTGGTCGGGTTATGGGGGAAGGACAGCACGATCACCCGCGGCTTGGGCCAGGCCGACTCCCAGGACTCCATCAGGTTCGCGAAGAAGGCCTCGGAGGTCCCGTCCTCGTCACCGGGTCCCTCGAGCCTCACCTGGCGGACGTCGGCACCTGCGAAGAGGGGTGAGTAGATGTGTATCGGGTACGACGGCGAGGGTACCAGCGCGCTGTCACCTGGTCCGAGAAGCACCCACATCAGGTGGGAGAGACCTTCCTTGGCGCCGATGGTGGTCACGACCTCGGTCTCGGGATCCAGCTCCACCCCGAACCGGCGCAGGTAGAGCGAGGCGATAGCCTGGCGGACCTTCGGGATCCCCCTGCTGGCGGAGTAGCGGTGATTTCGGGAGTTACGCGCAGCCTCCACCAGCTTCTCCACGGCCACGTCAGGGGAGGGGATGTCCGGATTGCCGAAACCCAGGTCGATCACATCACGCCCCGCACGGCGGCTGGCCAGCTTCAGCTCGTTGATATGGGCAAAGACGTATGGGGGCAGGCCGTTGATGCGCCGGAAATCCATGGCTGCAGGTTAGTCCTCCGGCGCCGGGGGGCCTCAGCCCAGCTCGATACCGGCAGAATCCCGGGCTGAGATTATCTGATCGAGCCCTTCCTCGTCGCCTTCCCAGGAGACCACAGCCCAGGTCGCGCCTGCGCGCGCCATGCCTCTGATCTGGACCACCGCCTGCGCGGGATCTCGGTGGAGATTCCCTGCCCAGGTAACCTCGGTCCTCGCGGCCTGGGAAGCCAGCTCGTCTGCACCGGCTCCCCAGAAGTTCACTGCTGCGCCCACCTCCTCGGCCACACGTAGCGTCGGGGCAGCCCCAGCCCCCACCCAGACCGGTATGCCCCCAGCAGCCACCCTCTTCGCACACCGGGCCAAGGACGCCCGCCGGCTCGCGGCCGAGGTCCGCTGGTAGCCATAGGAGTCGTTCTCCTCCAGGCTCTTTGCATCACCGGTACCGAGGGCGCCAATCACCCTTCCTGGAGCGATCCGGTCGAGGGATCTGAACTGGGCGACCATGACCGCATCGGGCACCAGGCCTACACGCGCCACCAGTGGTCCGAGCGCGACCCTGGACGTCGACGCGGCCAGAGCCCCGAGAAGGACGAAGGCAGAGATGGCTGGCCTATCGGGTCGCGACATCGGCCAGAGGTGGTCGAAGACGAAGACCCCGTCGATGCCGGCATCCTCGGCCAGAGCCGAGGCGCTGATAGCCCGGACATCGTCGCAGAAGGTCGGCAGGATCACTCCCAGCCTCACGGCTCGAGTGGGCCGGGAGGCAGCGATCCCGGTGCCAGCCTGGGATCACTCCGGTGCCAGTGCCTGGCCAGCAACGCCGCACCTACGGCACCAGCGCGCTCGCCGAGTGCTGCGAGGACGACCGGGACCTCGCAGCGGGCTCTCCTGGCGCCAGTCAGCTCCAGAAAGCTTCTCCTGGTCGGCAGGAGGACCAGGTCACCAGCACTCATAAGGCCCCCACCGAGGACGACCAGCTCTGGGTCGAGGATGGAGACCAGGTTCGACAGCCCCAGCGCCAACCACCACGCCAGCTCCTCGATGACAGCCTTCGCATGCTCGTCGCCTGCCGCTGCCGCGCGGGTCACGTGCTCCCCGCGTACTGCCTCGGGATCGCCACCCGCCAGCCGGACCGCTGCTTCGATACGCCCAGCCAGGGCAGCCTCACGGGCCAGGCGCGCCAGACCGCTGCCGGACGCGTAGCGCTCCCAGCATCCTCTCTTGCCACAGGAGCACAGTGGCCCCCCGGGGTCCACCACCACGTGGCCGATCTCGCCGGCGAAGCCATGCGCCCCACGGACCAGCCGGCCTGCTGCGACCAGGCCGCCGCCTATCCCGGTACCGAGGGTGACCACCAACGCGTCATCGGCTCCCCGGGCTGCCCCCGCGGACCATTCTCCGAGGGTCGCACAGGTCGCGTCGTTATCGATCAGCACCCGCTTCACCCCCACCATCGCCCGGAGTCCGCCAGAGAAGTCGACCCCCTCGCCCATGGGAAGGTTCGGTGCGAAGTGCAGGACTCCCGAGTCGTCCACCAGCCCCGGAACTCCCACCCCGAGGGCAGATACCTCGGCAGCGGACTGCTCGGTCACCCGACGGACCAGGCCTGCGATGGCCCCGAGCAGAGCGCCTGAGGACATAGGGATCCCCCCAGGGGACGACTCGACCAGACCTGACCCGCCGACCGATGCGTCTTCGGCGCCCCCAGCGTCATCAGGCGTGGCAGCTCTGCCTGGGACGAGGTTCTGGGGGGTATCTGCGCGGTCTGCAGCGAGGACCCTGCCTTCTTCGTCGAGTGCGACGGCGAGGAGCTTGGTCCCACCTACGTCCACACCGACTGTAGCGCTCACCCGCCTGACTCGACCCGTGCCTTCAGCTCCACCAGAGCAGTGTGCATGATCCGGCCCTGGGCACGTCGCTTGATGAAGCTCGGGAGTGGAACCCGCAGCTCCACCTCCAGGGAGTAGGTCACCTCGGTGGACGACTCGCCAGATGGCATGAACCGGTAGGAGCCGTCGAGCTTCGAGGTGAGGTCACCGGAGACCAGCTTCCAGGAGATGGCCGTAGGGGCTTCGGAGAAGTCGTACGCGAGGGTGTAGGTGGTGCTCCGTCCGAACGCGGCTGCCCGGAACTCCACCTCCCCGGGCCGGCCCTCTCGGTCGCGGGTGTTTACCTTCACGGACTTTATGTCCGCTGCCCACTCCGGATATCTATCCAGATCGGCCACGGTCTCGAAGCAACGCTCCGGCGACGCGGCCACCACCATTCTCTCCACGGCCTGCTCGGCCACGATCATTTCCTTTCGGTCTGGAGTAGGCGAACCTGCCGGAGGATACCCGCCCCGGCGGATCTCAGCATCCCACCTCTTCGAGCGCTCCGGCCAGCCTACGTGCCAGGAGGTCCCAGTCAAAGGATTCCACCGCCCGACGCCTGCCTGCCTCTGCCATCCGCCTCCGCATGTCCGGGTCGCCGGCCATCCGTCTGATGGCCATGGCCAGCGCCGGGGGATCCCGTGGGTCCGCCAGCACCAACCCCGTCTCGCCATCCACCACCGCGTCGGCTGCTCCCCCCGAGGCCCCTGCTATCTGGGGAACGCCGCAGGCTGCAGCCTCGAGGAACACGATCCCGAACCCCTCCGCCTCGAGGCCTCCCCATCGGTCACGACAGGGAACCGCGAGCACGTCGGCCAGGCCGTAGACGTCTGCCAGGTCCTCGTCTCGAACGTGGCCGAGCATCACCAGGCGAACGCGCCTGGCAGCAGCTCTGGCAACCAGCCGGTGGGCATCCCTGCCGGTCCCGGCGATGACCAGCACCAGGCCCGGCACCGACTGCTGTGCATGCCCGATGGCATCGATCAGCACGTCGAACCCCTTTCGAGGCACCAGACGGCTGAGGCCGAGCACCACGAATGCCTCCTCGGGAACCCCCAGGCGTCTCCGACGGATCGACCGGGCGGAGCCATCGAGGGGCCTGAAGCGCCTGGAGTCCACCCCTGGTGGCACCTCCAGCACCTCGGGCATCATGGACCCCGCTGCACGCAGTGCCTCCCGAGCAGGGTAGGTGCCTGCACAGATCGCGAGGCGGGCACCGGAGAGAACCCCGGAGAGGAGCGACCTCGTCACCGGCAGCCGGGCAGGCACCGTCACCTCGGCTCCGTGGAGGACCACTGCGTAAGGCACCCCCAGCGACCTTGCCTGCATCCCCAGAGGCAGGGCCGGGTCTATCACCACCAGCCCCGCACCCGTCTCAGCCACCTTCGCCCGAACCCGTCTGGCCAGGGCGGGCGAGGGAAGCAGCACGCTGGCTCCGTAGCGCTCGATCCCGATCCCCTGCCTCGATGCCGCGGCGTCGAAGGAAGCTGCCCCGGGATGGGAGGCGGCAGTGAGCACCGTGAAGCTGCCTGGGTCCAGCCGACGCCACAGCTCCCAGAGGTACACCTGTATGCCTCCCACCTTCGGAGGAAAGTCGTTGGTGAGCAACAGGTGGGTCTTCGACTCATGAGTCCTGTCGGCCACCTAGGCGGTCTACCCTCTGTAGCTGGTGCCACGCAAGGGAACCGCTGGTGAATCGCTCGGATACATGCCGGGCTTGGATGGCATCCGAGCCTTCGCGGTACTGGGGGTCATCGTCTACCACTCGGGGTTCTCCTGGCTTCCCGGTGGCTTCTACGGCGTGGACGCGTTCTTCGCCCTGTCGGGCTTCCTCATCACATCCCTGCTCCTAGCCCAGTGGCAGAGGTCTTCTCGGATCGCCCTGGCCGACTTCTGGTCACGGCGCGCCCGGAGGCTGCTGCCGGCCCTGTTCCTCATGCTCGCAGGGGTCGGGGCGCTGGCCGCAGTCTGGCCACGGACCCTGGACACTCCCTACCTGAGGCTGGACTCTCTCGCGACGATCTTCTACGTGGCCAACTGGCACTTCATCCTCGACCACGCGAACTACTTCTTCGTCACCTCCCAGCCCTCGCCGTTGCTGCACACCTGGAGCCTCTCCATCGAAGAGCAGTTCTACCTGATCTGGCCTCTCGTGGTCCTGGCCGTACTGGTAGGCCACAGGCGGGGGCGTGGACCTGCACGACCTGGGACGGCGGGTGAGAGCCGCAGGCGCCTGCTCGGGCTCTTCTGGCTGAGCGTCGGAGGTGCCCTGGCGTCTGGCGCATGGATGGGTCTCATCGCTGGACCCGGCGGGGATGTGACACGTGCCTACTACGGCACCGACACACGGGCACAGAGCCTCCTGGTGGGTGCTGCCTTCGCCGTCGCCGTAGCTCTGTGGAAGCCCGGCCAGAGTCCAAGGGCGGTTAGGGCGATGTGGTGGGCAGGCATTCTGGGAGTGGCTGGGACAGCGCTCACCTGGTCCCTGATCCCCGAGACATCCACCCTCGCCTTCCGGGGCGGCTTCCTTCTCGCCAGCCTCTCGGCTACAGCGGTGATCGCATGCGTCTCCCAGGTGCCCCAGAGCCCAGTCTCCAGGGCACTGGCCATAGCACCGCTTCGGGCGCTGGGTCGCATCTCCTATGGGGTCTACCTCTGGTACTGGCCGACCCTGCTGGTAGCCGACCATGCCCGGACCCACCTGTCGGGCTTCGCACTGCTCGCAGCACGCCTGGCCATAGTGATTGCCCTGGCAACCGCTTCCTACCACCTGCTGGAGATGCCGATACGGCGGGGGGCGCTCAGCAGGTGGCGTGCCCGGGTCGCGCTGGGCACCGGAGCCGCCCTGGCGCTGGCTGTGGTCTTCACCACCACCGCACTCGTCGCCGTCCCCGGCTTCGCCGGTGCGACCAGCGTCTCCGCATCTGCTTCCCAGGGGCTGCACCTGCCACTCTCCGTGCGGACCGGCTCTGCGACCGGTGCTGGCTCTCCGAGCAGCACACCTCCGGGATCCCACCCTGCATATGAGGCTCCTGAGAAAGGCCCCCCGGTGAAGGTGCTGCTGGTGGGCGACTCCATGGCCGGCAGCCTCGGGGTGGGGATGCAGCAGGTCCAGTCCCGCTACGGAGCCGAGGTGGTGAACGAAGGACACCCCGGCTGCTCCCTAGGGGCAGGCTCCCTGTTCAAGGTGCTCTGGTACACCGTTCCCCCAGGTGCTCCCTGCTCGAGCGACGGAAGCCCCAGCGGCCTGCTGGACGCCTGGCGCACCTGGGTGGACCGCCTGAACCCAGACGTGTCGGTCTACCTGGCCAGGACCGACCTGTTCGACCAGTCCGTGTCGGGCACCTGGGAGCACGTCGGCCAGCCGCGCTACGACGCGCTGCTCGAAAAGCGCCTCCAGGAGGGGATAGACGTCCTCAGCTCACGCGGGGGAAAGGTGGCCTTGCTCAGCTCTCCCTACTATGACAGCGGCGAGCAGCCAAGTGGCCAGCCCTGGCCCGAGGACTCCCCCGCCAGGGTCCGCGCGTACGACATCATCCTCGCCCGGGTAGCCGCGAAGAACCCCGGCACCACCGTCCTCATACGTCTCGGATCGCTCATCTCCCCCGAGCACCACTTCGCCTCAGTGGTCGACGGCGTACCCCTCAGGTGCGGTGACGGGGTCCACATAAGCGTGTCGGGCGGTCGCTGGATCGGGGAGCACATCCTGGCTGAGCTCGTCTCCCTGGGCCGTCAGCACTCGGAGACGAGCCCCTCGGGATCCTGGCCTGGATACCGCATCGGCGCGCCGAGCTGGTTCTCGAAGCTCCCATGTGCGGCCTGAGCACTAGCCGCCGAGAGCCTGGGCCCGAGGATCGTGCCTTAGCGGCGGCAGCAGCCCGGCCTGGCCGAGACGCCTGACCGCCAGGGCTTCGGTCGCGTCGATCACCACCGCAGCGGCATCTGGCACTCCTACGAAGAAGCTCACCACGCAGTCCTCGCATGTGGCCGTTCCCAGATGCGAGCAGTCGTCGCAGTCGATCACCAGTGACGGCTGGGAGCCGTCGGGGTGGAGTGACGGCTGGGAGCCGTCGGGGTGGGAACTGAATCCGGTCATGTCATACCTCCTTGGCAGGCAGCTGATGTTCACTGCCTGCCAATCATGATCCGAGGGTGTAACAGTGGCCCCCGTTGCCGCACCAGCGACACGAGATCTCGATGATCTCCTCGGAGAGAACCTCCTCGTCCTCCACGGTCAGCTCTCCGCCCAGCGTGAAGTGGTAGAAGGCACGGGTGCGCCGCTCGGAGACCACGTCGAACCTGGTCAGGTTCCCACAGGATTCACACCGGTAGCGGACCACCCCGCCGGCGCATTCCTCACCAGCAGGGGTCTCGGCGGCTGTGGAAAGCCCATCTGCCTCCCGGCCTTGCTCGACCCCGGAACGCTTGTCCACGACGAGTGCCTCCATTTCCGGCTCGCTTGTCACCGCCCAGAGGCTAACCGATAGCGCCCGGAGCGCCTGAAGTGGCCTATCCTGGCCCGGTGCATCGTAGGGCTGTTAGCTGCTATTCACATAGTTGTTGATATTAGTCGCCAATATGTTCTATATTAGATATTGTGAACCTGTCGGAGTGGGCAGATCAAGTCGGGATAAGCAAGTTCACGGCCTATCGCTGGTATCGCGAAGGCATCCTTCCTGTGCCAGCGAAGAAGGTCGGGCGATTGATCCTGGTGGATGTGCCTGCTGTAGCCTCACTAACGGCTTCCAGGGTCGTCCTCTATGCCCGAGTCTCATCGCACGACCAGCGAGGGGACTTGGACCGCCAGGTGGCAAGGCTCACCGAGTGGGCAACCAGCCAGGGTATGGTTGTGGCCGAGGTCGTGACCGAGGTGGGATCGGGCATGAACGGGCGGCGCAAGAAGCTAGAGCGGCTGTTAGCCGATCCAACGGCAACCATCATCGTGGTAGAGCATCGGGACCGGCTGGCCCGTTTCGGTGTGGAGCACCTGGAATCTGCCTTGTCAGCTCAGGGCAGGCGGGTCGTAGTGGTCGATTCGTCTGAGATGGATGAGGATCTCGTAAGGGACATGACCGAGGTGCTCACAAGCTTCTGTGCCCGTCTCTATGGTCGAAGAGGTGCTCGCAACCGAGCAGAGAAAGCCCTTCGGTGTGCAAAGCACGACATAGGTCCGATGGCACTGTTACACCCCGGCGCGAAGATGGGCTCGTGAAGAAGCCCCCGCTACCTCCTGGCTGGCACGAGGAGGGGCTCAGCGTGGGGCTGAGGCCCGACCGAGTCCAGCAGCCAGCCATACACCGCAACGTGGTAGGCGCGAACGCGGCGCGCAACTGGGTGGTGGAGCGCTATAGAGCCGACCAGGAGGCCAGGCGCCAGGCTGCCTTTGTTCTCGGTCTCGTGAGGCTGGTCCATGGACCTTCGCCACTCGAACGCAGGGGCCATGAGGCCGTAGCCGCCATATCTGCTCTCGGGTGGTACTCTGGCTGCGCTCCCTCTAAAAGGGAGAAGGATGCCCTCGTCAAGTGGGCTTATGCCATCGAGATAGACCGCCTTGCCTATGGCGAAGAGGCTTGCGCTGTAGCGACGGTGTGTTCGATCATGCGCATCTTCGCCGGGCATAAACGATGGAAGGTGCGCCCAGACCTGCCGAGTAGCTTCGAGGACCTGCGCTGGCTCTGGAACAGAGAGAAGCACCTGAGGCTTCCCTGGTGGACCGAGTGCTCGAAGGAGGCCCTCGCATCTGGCATCGAGATGGGTGCGTTCGCCATAAAGAACCACCGTGAGTCTCTTCGGGGCGAGCGATTGGGCGGGCGCGTAGGGATGCCCCGGTTTACCCCCATCCACGATGGCCGTGGCTATGCCATCACGACCGGAGCCTTTGGGCTTAGAGACGCCCGCCACGTCCAGATCCCGAAGGTCCCAGGGCTCGTGGAGCTAGCCGAGGACTGTGAGGACCTTCTAGGTCTCATCGAGGCAGGCAGTGCCAGGCTGCATCGGCTCACCGTGGCCGAACGTCCGGACGGTACCTACGAGTGCGCGTTCGGGCTGGCTGTGAAGGACGAGTCGTTTCTGGCACCGTCCTATGTTCCCCGTGGGATCGACCTCGGCTGCAAGAGAGCCCTCATGCCCTCTCGGGGAAAGCCCCTGGAGCTCGCCAAGAGTCCAAGGCGAGCACGCCCGACCACCTTGTTCGCCAACGCCTCTGGAGTGGCAAAGGCTCTCTTGGTCACACCTCGGACCACCATGGTGGCCCGTCTTCTCACACGCTGTGGGGATGGCA
>JAJYXR010000034.1 GCA_021801795.1 Actinomycetes bacterium | reverse complement strand
TGAAGCGCCAACCTGCGAGCATCGTGCTCGAAGGACCGAGGGTGGCGTGGCTTCGGTCACGCCTCCTCTGCACCAAGAGGTCGCATGAGAGGCGTCGTGCAACTCATGCCTACTCAAAGTGCAACGGCTTATCTCCTGAGCTCTCCAGCGAGCCGGTAACCTTTCCTCGATGAACCCTCCTGCAGCAGAAATGCCGCCTGCCGCCCCTGCCACCGGTGCCGCCCCTGCCACCGGTGCCGCCCCTGCCACCGGTGCCGCCCCTGCCACCGGTGCTGCCGCCCAGCCGGATCACGCCCAGCCGGATCACGCTCAGCCGGATCTGATGGACAAGATCGTGAACCTCGCTAAGAGGCGGGGGTTCATATTCCCCTCTGGCGAGATATACGGCGGTTTCCGTTCCACCTACGACTACGGGCCACTCGGGGTACTGATGCTGCGGAACGTGAAGGAGGCGTGGTGGCGATCGATGGTCCAGTACCGAGACGACGTGGTGGGCATCGACGCGGCCATCTTGTCCAGCCCGCGTATCTGGGAGGCCTCGGGGCATCTCGCTAACTTCACGGATCCGCTGGTGGACTGCCGCCAGTGCCACGAGCGCTGGAGGGCCGACAAGATCGACGGCCGGTGCCCGACCTGCGGATCTACGGACCTCACCGATGCCCGTGCATTCAACCTGATGTTCAAGACCCATGCCGGTCCCGTCGAGGAGGACGCGACGGTGGCCTACCTGCGTCCTGAGACTGCCCAGGGGATGTTCGTCAACTTCGCCAATGTCCTCCAGACCACCCGCCGGAAGCCCCCATTCGGCATTGCCCAGGTCGGCAAGTCCTTCAGGAACGAGATCACTCCGCAGAACTTCGTCTTTCGCACCAGGGAGTTCGAGCAGATGGAGATGGAGTTCTTCGTCCCACCGGCCGACGGCGACCGGTGGTTCGCCTACTGGTGCGAGGAGAGGATGGCCTGGTACAGGGATCTCGGGATCCCGGAGGACAAGCTGCGGCTGCGCCACCACGAGGCCGAGGAGCTCTCGCACTACTCGAAGGCGACCGCTGATGTGGAGTTCAGGTTCCCCTGGGGTTTCGACGAGCTCGAAGGCATAGCCAACCGGACTGACTATGACCTGAAGGCTCATGCGGCTGCCTCCGGCGAGCGCCTCGAGTACTTCGACCAGGCCACCGGCGAGCGTTACGTTCCTTATGTCATCGAGCCAGCCGCAGGGGCCACCCGTACGATGATGGCGTTCCTCCTGGCCGCATATGACGAGGACGAGGTCGGTGGGGAGAAGCGGGCGGTGCTGAGGCTCGACCACAGGCTCTCTCCCTACCAGGTCGCGGTGCTCCCCCTCTCGAAGAAGAAGGAGCTGGAAGGTGTGGCACGCGAGGTGCTTGCCATGATCCAACCGATTGCCATGTGCGACTACGACGTCACCCAGTCGATTGGCCGCCGCTACCGCCGGCAGGACGAGGTGGGCACCCCCTACTGCGTCACCGTCGACTTCGAATCGCTCGAGGACCGTGCCGTCACGGTGCGCGAGCGCGACACCACCGAACAGGTGCGGCTGGCCATCCCCGATCTCGTAGGGTTCCTCAGGGAGCACCTGAAGCGCTGAGCTACGAGGTAGCCGGGTCCGCCTCGCTGGCGCCCGGGTAGCTGGCGCTCGGGTAAGTGGCAACCGGGTAGCTGGCACCCGGGTAGCTGGGCCCAACGGGTTGGCCAGCGGAGCGGCCTCTTGGCGTGGCGGGTGGGACCAGCCGGTAGGATCGGGTAGTCGAAGCGTCTCCGAGCCGGCTCCGAGGAGGGACCATGACTTACGTATACGACTTCTCACACAAGCACCGGCGTCCTCCGATGGAGATGAAGGACCTGCTGGGTGGCAAGGGGGCGAACCTGGCCGAGATGACCTCCGTCCTCGGCTTGCCGGTTCCCCATGGTTTCACCATCACCACCGACGCATGTCGTGCCACCATGGGCGGCGGATGGCCCGACGGGTTGGACGCAGAGGTCGCCAAGGCCCGAACCCGCCTGGAGCGCGCCATGGGCAAGCGGCTGGGTGACCCGGTAGACCCATTGCTGGTGAGCGTCCGCTCGGGCGCGAAGTTCTCCATGCCGGGCATGATGGACACCGTCTTGAACCTCGGCCTGAACGACGACTCGGTCGACGGCCTGGCCAAGCAGACCGGTGACGAGCGCTTTGCCTACGACTCCTACAGGCGTTTCGTCGCCATGTACGGCCGCATAGTGCTGGACATACCTTCGGAGGAGTTCGACACCCTCCTGGAGGCAGCGAAGGAGCTCGCAGGGACGAGCTCGGACGCAGGGATCCCCCCTGAGCTGCTCCGGTACCTCGTAGCCTCCTACCAGCAGATAGTCGAGCGGCACACCGGAAAGCCATTCCCCCAGGACCCCGACGCGCAGCTCCGGGGTGCCATAGAGGCGGTGTTCCGCTCCTGGAGCGGAGCCCGGGCCGTCGCCTACAGGGTGCGTGAGCGCATTCCTCATGACCTCGGCACCGCAGTGAACGTCCAGGCAATGGTATTCGGCAACCGCGACGACCAGTCGGGCACAGGGGTCGGCTTCACCCGTGACCCGGCCACCGGGGCTAAAGGCGCCTACGGCGACTTCCTGGTGAACGCCCAGGGAGAGGACGTGGTGGCTGGCATAAGGAACACCGAACCTCTCTCCGCGCTGGCCAAGCGCTTCCCGAAGATCCACGCGGAGCTGACGGACATCTTCGCCCGACTCGAGCATCACTACCGCGACATGTGCGACACCGAGTTCACCATCGAGCAGGGCAAGCTCTGGATGCTCCAGACCCGTGTCGGCAAGCGCACCGGGGCGGCGGCGTTGAAGATGGCGGTCGACATGACGAAGGATCCCGCGATCAGGCTCACGAAGTCCGAGGCAGTCGCCAGGGTGAGCGCGGAGCACATCGACCAGGTGCTCCACCCCCAGTTCGCCGGGGGCGGTCACAAGGTGCTCACGAAGGGCCTGGCAGCCTCCCCGGGGGCAGCCGTCGGGCGTGTCTACCTGACTGCCGACGACGCGGCAGCCGCCGCTCAGCGCGGCGAGCACGTCGTGCTGGTGCGTAGTGAGACCTCCCCCGAGGATGTGCACGGCATGCTTGCGTCCGATGGCGTGCTGACGGCCCGGGGAGGCCTCGTGTCCCATGCCGCCGTCGTGGCTCGCGGCTGGGGCAAGCCCGCCGTGGTGGGAGCGGAAGCCATCCGCATGGACGCCAAGGCCTTCAGGGTGGGCGACACGGTGGTGGCCGAAGGCGACTGGATCTCCATCGACGGCACCACCGGGCAGGTCGTGTTGGGGAAGGTCCCCCTGTCCGTGGCCAAGCCTCCAGCCGAGCTCGAGGTGATCCTCGGGTGGGCCGACGCCATCCGCCGGGGGCATCTGAAGGTGAGGGCCAACGCCGACACCGGCGCCGACGCAGCCAACGCCAGGCGACTCGGCGCCGAGGGCATCGGGCTGTGCCGGACGGAGCACATGTTCCTGGCCGAGGACCGCCTGCCCATCGTCCGACGGATGATCCTCGCATCGGACCCCGAGGAGGAGAAGGCGGCCCTGGAGGAGCTCCGGGTGGCCCAGAAGGCCGACTTCGCGGAGATACTCGAGGCAATGGACGGCCTCCCGGTAACCGTCCGGCTGCTAGACCCGCCACTGCACGAGTTCCTCCCCGACACCGCAGAGCTGGCTCTGAAGGAGGTCCGGGAGGGGCTGAGCGACGAGGAGAAGGCGCTCTACAGGGCCGCCATGGCCTGGCGCGAGTTCAACCCCATGCTCGGAACCCGCGGCGTGCGTCTGGGTGTGCTGAAGCCCGGGCTGTACGCCATGCAGGTCAGGGCCCTCATGGAGGCCGCTCTCGAACGCACTGCCCGCGGAGGGCATCCGGTCGTCGAGGTCATGATCCCCCTCACCGTGAGCCGCGAGGAGCTGATGCTGGCCAGGAGCTGGGTGGAGGATGCCCTGAGCGAGGCCAGGGCCTCCGGGGCGGCCAGATCCGGCTCCGGGGCGAAGGCGTCAGCGAAGGCGTCAGCGAAGGCGTCAGCGAAGGCGTCAGCTAAGACCGGCGTCAAGGCATCGGCGAAGGCCTCCTCCGCTGCGAAGGACTCCAGCTCGGGTGCTGCGAGGCTGGATGTATCCATAGGGACCATGATCGAGACTCCTCGTGCTGCGCTCAGGGCCGCGGAGATTGCCGAGGCAGCAGACTTCTTCTCCTTCGGCACGAACGACCTCACCCAGATGACCTTCGGGTTCAGCCGGGACGACGTCGAGGGGCGCATGATGTCGGCCTACCTTGACCAGGGACTGCTGAAGCGGAACCCCTTCGAGACCATCGATCCCGACGGCGTCGGCGAGCTGGTGCGTCTCGGCGTCGAGCGGGGAAGGTCGACCAAGCCGAACCTGAAGATCGGGGTCTGTGGTGAGCACGGCGGCGACCCGGAGTCGATCGCCATCTTCGCTGCAGCCGGGCTCGACTACGTGAGCTGCTCGCCCTTCAGGGTGCCTATTGCCCGCCTCGCTGGAGCCCAGGCAGTGCTCCATGCCACGGCCAAGGGATCTCGTCCATAGGACAGGGGACCGGCGCAGGCCACGGTTGGCCGTGACCTCGCCCTTCAGCATCTCGTCCATAGGACCAGGGGACCGGCACCGGCCTGGATCTTCGGGACCAGGAGGGATCCGAGGCGACGCACATGGTCCACGGGGGGACTACCGTCATGACGTGGCCATACCCGAAGAAGAGGTGGCCAGGGTCCGCTCCGCTACGGACATCGTCGCGCTCATCTCGGAGCGCGCGGCCCTGAAGCGCCAGGGGAGGCGGTTCGTGGGCCTCTGTCCCTTCCACTCCGAGAAGACCCCGTCGTTCAGCGTGAACGCCGAGGAGGGTCTCTACTACTGCTTCGGGTGCCAGCGGTCCGGAGATGCCATCAGCTTCGTGCGTGAGGTCGAGCACCTCGACTTCGTAGACGCCGTCCGGCTCCTGGCCGACAGGGCCGGCATAGCGCTCACCGAGGACGCCGCGGCCAGCGGAGCGTCCAGGAAGCGACGGTCGCTGCTCGAAGCAGTCGAACGAGCCGTGGACTGGTACCACGAGCGTCTGCTCTCCTCGCCTGACGCGGGTCCCGCCCGTCTCTACCTGCGCTCACGGGGCTACGACGGCGACGTGGTGCGGAAGTTCCGCCTGGGCTGGGCCCCCGACGACTGGGACGCCCTAGCGAGGTGGCTAGGGGTGGACGACGAGGTGCTGAGAGACTCCGGGCTCGGCTTCGTGAATCGCCGTGGGCGCCAGCAGGACGCCTTTCGCGCCCGGGTGATGTTCCCCATCTTCGACCCCTCGGGGCGGCCGGTCGGCTTCGGTGGTCGCATCCTGCCCACCGCCGCCAGCCGCGTGGAGCCTGGAGCAGCACCCACCTCACCCGAGGCCGGATCCGCCGATCCCCGGCCGGTAGCCACCGGGCACGGACCCGGATCTGGGGTAGCGGGTCCCAAGTACAAGAACTCGACCGAGAGCCCGGTGTACTCGAAACGGCGCATCCTCTACGGCTTGAACTGGGCGAAGCACGACGTCATCTCGACCGGTGAGGTGGTGGTATGCGAGGGATACACCGATGTGATCGGCTGCTTCGTCTCGGGCATCCCGCGTGCGGTGGCCACCTGTGGGACGGCGCTCGGGGAGGAGCACTTCCGCCTCCTGGCCAACTTCGCGAAGCGGATAGTGCTCGCGTACGACGCAGACTCTGCCGGGCAGGCCGGTGCCGGGAGGGTCTACGAGTGGGAGCGCCATCACCAGGTCGACGTCGCGGTGGCGAAGCTACCTGGCGGCAGTGACCCCGGGGAGCTGGCGATGACCGACCCCGAAGCCCTCCGCAGAGCCATCGCAGATGCCCAGCCCTTTCTCCGCTTCAGGGTCGAGAGGATTATCGAGTCCCGAGACCTCACCACGGCAGAGGGGCGTGTGCGCGCAGCGGAGGCGGCCATGGGGACCATCGCGGAGCACCCGAACGAGCTGGTGAGGGATCAGTACCTGATGTGGGTGGCAGAGACCTGCAGGATCGATCCCGAGCGCCTCCGAGGCCACCTACTGTCTCCGGCAGCGTCCAGCTCAGGGCGTCCCCCCGGCTCCGGGCCCTCGACCAGCACCGGATATGCCGGGCGCGCCGGGCGTCCCCCCGTCTCCGGGCCCTCGACCAGCACCGGTCAGCCGGAGCCGACCGGTGGCCGAGACGGCGAGATACCTGGTGCCGCGGCGCCGATATCGAGGCGCACTCCGCCGGGTGCGAGCCGTGTTTCGCTGCTGCCGAACCCCGGCCTGGAGGCGCTCTGCATCGCGCTCCAGCGTCCCGAGGATGTGGCATCCCTTCTCGACGAGGTTCTCTTCCACGACGAGCTCCAGCGGCGGGCCTTCGCTGCCCTCGAATCTGCCGATAGCCTGCACGAGGCAATCGAGAATGCCGACCCCGAGGTGGGGGCACTTCTGAGGCGCCTGGCGGTGGAGGAGCCGTCGGGCGATGTCGAGGGTGTGGTGATACAGCTGGTCCGTGACGCAGCGCGGCGCCGTCTCGTGGAGATCCAGGCAGGTGGGAAGATCCAGGCGGTGCGCCCGGGTGACGCCACGGCAGGGGACGGAGCGGCCAACGGAGGGGAGGCGATCGCGGGGATCGCTGCGGAGATCCGTAACATCCGCAGCGAGCTGGAGCTTCTCGATGACCCGTCTTCAGCGCTCGAAGCCTGCGAGCGCTTGCTAGCCTGGCTGCGAGGGAGGGATGAGGATATGCGATGACGGAGCTCCACCCGGTCAAAGGCTCCACTCTCGCCGATCAGCCCGCATGGGGTGACGGGGTTCTGGCGCGCCCTGCCATGGCGTCTCTTCTGGATGCCGGCAGAGCGAAGGGCTACCTGAGCCAGGAGGACCTCGTGGTGGCGCTTCAGGACATCGAGCCGACCCACGAGGTCATCGAGTCTCTGGTGGCCGAGGTGCGGGCAGCCGGCATCGAGTACCTTCCCGAAGCCGTCGAGCAGTCCGATGCCCCTGGCGAGGGAGCCGGGCTCGCCGTCGAGCCTGCCGGCCAGCCCGGAGAACCTGCAGCCAGCGGGAGCGATTCGGCCGGCGAGGGTGCCAGACGCATGGCCAGGCGGCGCCAGAGGAAGCTGGATCGGGAGCCACCCGACGAGGTCATGATGCGCCAGCAGCCGCGGAGCACCCGTGCGCGGGTGTCCTCCTATGTCGGTGAGACCGGAGGCGACGCCGACCCCGTGCACACCTACCTGAAGGAGATCGGAAAGGTTCCCCTTCTCACCGCGAGCCTGGAGGTCGAGCTGGCACGGCGGATGGACGCGGGGAACGAGGCTGCAGCCCGCCTGGCCCAGGCCGAGGCCGACCCGGAGCACCACGGTCTCAGCTCCGCAGAGCGTGCTCGCCTGGCGAGGGACCTGCGCCGTGGCCAGCAGGCCAAGGAGGCCCTCATCGAGGCCAACCTGCGCCTGGTGGTATCCATAGCCAAGCGGTACCGGAACAGGGGGCTAGCGTTTCTCGACCTCATCCAGGAGGGGAACCTGGGTCTCATGAGGGCCGTCGAGAAGTTCGACCACTCGAAGGGCTTCAAGTTCTCCACCTACGCGACCTGGTGGATACGCCAGGCCATCACCAGGGCCCTTGCCGACCAGGCGCGTACTATCCGCATACCGGTTCACATGGTCGAGACCATTAACCGGGTGGTGCGCGTCCAGAGGCAGCTCCACCAGGAGCTCGGCCGGGAGCCGACCAGCGAGGAGATAGCGGGTCGCCTGGAGCTCACCACGGAACGGGTTCGAGAGATCCAGCGGCTGAACCAGGACACTGTCTCGCTGGAGCAGCCGGTGGGCGAAGAGGACGACTTCAGCCTGTCGGACATGATCGAGGACCATGGTGCCGAGGTCCCCGACGACGTGGCTACGCGGGCGATGCTCCACGAGGCGGTCCGCGAGGCCCTTGCCACCCTGCCAAGACGCGAGAGGGAGGTGATGGCGATGCGCTTCGGTCTGGATGACGGCAGGATATGCACCCTCGAGGAGGTCGGAAAGGCCTTCGGGGTGACGAGGGAGCGGATCCGCCAGATCGAGTCGAAGACCCTGGCGAAGCTGCGCCACCCGAATGCCGCCCAGCCGCTCAGGGAGTTCCTGGAAGAAGCCTGATCCACCAGGAGAAGTGTGCCGCCTGTGCCCAGGCGCTGCTATGGTCGGCCTGCCATATCGCCGCCATTCCGGGGTAGCTCAATCGGCAGAGCAAGCGGCTGTTAACCGCTAGGTTGAGAGTTCGAGTCTCTCCCCCGGAGCCACCCCGAAGGATTCGCGGGACCGTAGCCACCCGGGGGCCGTAGCTCAGTGGTCAGAGCAGGGGACTCATAATCCCTTGGTCGTGGGTTCGATCCCCACCGGCCCCACCATCCAGTCACTCCCGCGTGCCCTGGCCTGGGTAGGAATGGGTCTTCATGGTGGGCCGACACCGTAGGTGATCCGGACCGACGCCGCCTCGCAGGTTAGGCTGGATCGAAGACTCTGAATGTACAGTGCTGGTTCGGTCACGCCGGTTCGCAGCGGGAGGCAGTGAGCCAGGTCTCCTGGAGCCACGGCAGGCCAGGGAGAGTACCGAGCAAGTGCCGGCCACGGCGGTTGGATCCGAGGGAGGAGATGTGGTGGCAGGGGAAACGAGGTCAGCGGAGAGGTCGCAGAGCCGGTCGGCTGTGGCGAGGCGAACGCCGAGGAGGCCTGCGGTGCTCCGGCGCCTTCTCGGCGTAGCGCTGGTCGTCGCGGAGGTGGCTGGCGCGGGGACGGTGGGTGGCGTGCTGGCAGCGTCACTCTCCGCCGGGCCGGCAGGTGCCTCGAGCACCTCCTACGGATGGACATTCCAGTCCGGGGAGCCCGTGAGCATAAATTCGGTTTCCTGCGCTCTCGATACCACAGCGGGCACCACCACCTGTTTCGCCGTCGGCAGCGGTATCGAGGTGACCACGACGGGCGGCTTCGTATGGACCACCCAGACCGAGCCAGGGGGGATCTCGTCGATAGCGCAGGTCTCGTGCGTGTCGGCTACCACCTGCTGGGCAGCGGGAACCGGGAGCCAGGGGGCTGCCGTGATAGCCACCACCGACGGGGGCGCGACCTGGTCGAACGAGACCCTGCCCAGCGGCACGCCGGCTCTGGTGTCGATCTCCTGCGTGAGCACCACCGACTGCTGGGCAGTGTCGGGCGAGGGGAACATAGTGGCCACCACCGACGGGGGCACGACCTGGAGCGCTCAGACCACCCCTCCGGGTATAAACGAGCTGAACAGCATCTCGTGTGCATCTGCCAGTGACTGCTGGGCAGTGGGTACGTATACGACCAGCAGCTCTTCGTATGCGGTGGCGATCTCCACCACGACCGGAGGCACCACCTGGACGGCAGCGACCACCACGGGAACCACCAGTGACCTGCCGACCGGTGCCTACCAGCTCACTGGTCTGGCCTCGGTCTCCTGCGCTCCCAACACCACCGACTGCGTAGCAGTGGGTCCGGGACCCAGCACCTCGAGGGCGAACCCGAATCCTCCGACCTCGGAGCTGGTCGCCACCACGAACGGCACCTCCTGGGTGGCTGCCCCGCTTCCTTCGACCACCGACACCTATGCTGCCGTCACCTGCTTCGACCCGAGTGACTGCTGGGCAGCCGGGTCTTCGGCGAGCATCGCATACGGGTCTGTGGCCCAGGTGACTGGCTACACCGCTGGATCGGGCTCCACCCCTGCTGCATCGCCCTGGGCATCACAGTCGATAAACACCCCGACCGGCCCAGCGACGCCGGGAACCCTCGGTTCCATAGCGTGTGCCTCGGCATCCGACTGCTGGATAGCCGGGAGCTCTGGCGACCAGGCCGGTTACTCGGGTTTCATCGCCTCTACCACCGCCGGTGGAAGCAATGGCTGGTACGCCCAGCAGACCTACCCCCTCTCGGGATCCATAAAGTCCATCGCCTGCACCACCACCAGCGACTGCTGGATGGCAGGTGGGACCTCACGCGGGACGGTCTCCTACACCGTTAACGGTGGCGAGACCTGGAGCGCCCTGGCTCCTGCGATTACGAACCCAGCCTCGGGTGGGTCGGGGAGCGTAGCCATAAACTCCTATAACGCCATCACCTGCATCGGCACCGATCCCAGCCAGACGGACTGCTGGGCCGTGGGTGTGGACTCAAACGGCGACGCGGAGATAGACGCCACCACCAATGGTGGATCCACCTGGACCCTCCAGGGCGCCCCCGGTGGGATAACCGGCCTCACGGCCATCGACTGCGCCACTGTCACGGACTGCTGGGCAACGAGCTCCGGGGGCTCGGTCATCGGTACGACCGACGGTGGGAGCACCTGGACCACCGAGACGGTGCCGAAGGGGATCAGCCAGCTCGCTGCGATCTCCTGCGCGAACACCAGCCAGTGCTGGGCCGGGGGCCAGTCCTCCAGTGGGAGCGGCTTCATGATCGCCACTGGGAACGGGGGAGCGAGCTGGTCGCCCGAGACCCTCCCGAGTGGCGCCGGGCTGGTCACCGGGCTTGCCTGCCCGAGCAGCAGTGACTGCTTCGCGGTGGATAACTCCGGCGACATCATCGCGACCACCGACTCGGGGGCACAGTGGTCCATGGAGTCATCTGCCTCGGGTCTGGCGGGCTCTTATAACTCGATCACCTGCCTTTCCACCAGCGACTGCTGGGCTGCCGCGTCGAATCCACGCTCGGTGGTGGCCACTAACGACGGGGGAAGCGTCTGGGCCGCGCAGATCACCCCTTCCTATCCCGGTGTGATCAACACCGTCGCGTGTGCCAACGCCGACGACTGCTGGTACGGCGGAAACGGCGGGGTAGTGGTGACGACGAATGGCGGCTACTCGCCGGCCCCCGTGCTCACGTCCCTCAGCCCGACTGCCGGCATCGACAGCGGTGGGACGCAGGTGACCATTACCGGGCAGAACTTCACGGCAGCCACGGCTGTGGAGTTCGGCACTACTCCTGCCGCGAGCTTCAGGGTGGTCAGCGACACGCAGATCTCGGCGGTTACACCCCAGGTGTCCACGCCTGGATCCGTGAACGTGACGGTTACCACCAACGGTGGTACCTCGGCACTCAGCCCGGCAGACGAGTTCGATTTCGTCTCGCCGGCCCCGAAGCCCGACGTGACCAGCGTCGAGCCATCGTCGGGTCCGGTGAGCGGTGGGACCAGCGTGGTCATAAGCGGGACCAGCTTCACCGGTGCGACGCTCGTCGCGTTCGGCCCCAACACAGTGACGAACTTCACCGTCAACAGCGCCGGCACCCAGATCACGGCCACGGTGCCCGGTGGGACGCTGGGCGCGGTGAACGTCACGGTCACCACTGCAGGAGGTGGTACCGGTCCCACCAACGTCGACGACGGCTACGTGTATGTCGAGCCAGGTGGCTACACGCCGCTAGCTCCTACGAGGATCTGCGATACCAGGCCCGGGAACTCCACGCCCTGCTCGGGTCAGACGCTCGGATCGGACCAGACTCTGAACCTGCAGGTAGCGGGGGCGACCAGCGACCTGCCGAGCAGTGGCGTCGTCGCTGTGGTGATGAACGTGACCGCAGTCCAGCCCGCCGACGGCGGCTTCCTCACGGTGTCCCCGTACGGCGTGGCCAGACCCCTGTCGTCGAACCTGAACTTCACCGCTGGCCAGATCGTCGCGAACCTGGTCGAGGTGGAGCTGGGCATAAACGGCGAGGTCTCCTTCTATAACGGATCGCCCGGGAGCGTGAACGTTCTGGCCGATGTGGAGGGCTACGTGAGCGCGTCCTCCACCGATCTCTACGATCCCCTCTCGCCGGCTCGTATCTGCGATACGCGCTTCGGGAACCCCTCGAACCTGAGCGGTCCAGTCGCCCAGTGCAACAGCAAGCCGCTCTCGGCGGCCAGCTCGATGTCCGTGGTGGTAGCCGGCCTGGCCAACGTTCCGTCGGATGCCACTGCCGTGGTGCTGAACGTGACCATGGTCCAACCACAGCTGAACGGCTTCCTCACCGTCTACCCGAGCGGAACCCCCCCCACCGCGAGCAACGTGAACGTAGCGGCAGGTCACATCGCGGCTAACCGGGTGATAGTGCCTCTCAGCTCATCGGGGGACATCGAGATCTACTCCGACGTGGCGACGAACGTGATAGTGGACGTGTCGGGTTACTTCGTGGGTGCGGGTGGGACCGGTTCGCAGTTCGTTCCCCAGGCCCCTGCTCGTTTCGCAGACACCCGGTGCGTCGGCTCGTCGCCTCCGAGCTACTGCGCGGGTGAGAACCTGCCCAGCGCGAACTCGAACCTCTCTGCCGTAGGACCCGGTCAGAGCATCGTCGTCCACATCGCCGGGGTAGGCAGCGTTCCGCTCACCGCCACCGCCGTTGTGGCGAACGTCACCGTCACCGACACCAGCTCCGGTGGCTTCCTCACCGTCTACCCTGGCGGCACACGACCGACGGTGTCCGACGTGAACTGGACCGGTCCCGTCGCCGGAGGGGTGCCGAACCTGGTCGTGGCTATCCTGTCCTCGTCGGGCACCATTAGCATCTATAACAACTCCGGAACGGTCGATGTGCTGGTGGACGTGCTCGGCTGGTACCAGTAGGAGACTGCCAGGCTGCCGGGTTGCCAGGCATCCGGCAGGTGACGGTCGCACGACCGACGGGACCCATAGGGGGAGACGTGGACATCGAGGAGTTCTACCAGGCAGACGAGCGCCGGAGGGCCTCAGAGGAGGTCGAGTTCGGCCGCGACTGGCACGACAGCTCCGGGGGGCGTTACGAGCTCTCCTGGGTGGCCGACACCGGAGAGCTCTACGTGATGTTCGAGCCGTCGGGGCCCATCACGGAGGATCCCTTCGGAGATGTCTTCGGTCACAGGGTGAAGGTCGGAGAGCTGGCGGTGGCAGTGGTCGGCGCGATATCCGACCGAGAGGCTCTAGAGCAGGTCCTGGATGGCTGGGAGGCTGCCATGGGCGAGCCCAACAGCGTCTCGTGGATAGCCGACCGGCTGCGACTCCACCAGGTCCGGGCCACCTCCGCAGGCTGCTGAGCTGGCGCGTCGGGCGAAGTTCGGCTCGCAGAGGCCTGGCCCGGCTCACCGGCCACCACCAACGAGGCCCGATATGTGCTACAATTGCAGCACATGGAGACGATTGGGGTTAGAGAACTTCAACAACATGCTTCGGCGGCGCTACGACGCGTGGAGCGAGGTGAGACAATCGGGATCACCGATCGGAGGCGGTTGGTAGCAGTCCTGGTCGCCCCCTGGCTCGCCTCGGGTGCGGATGCGCTCATTGCTTCCGGCCGTGTCCAAGCCGCTACTCACGCCTCTTCTGAACTCCCCGATCCGGTGCTCGTAGCTGGAGGGACGGCTGAGGTGCTTGATGAACTACGGGACGAGCGCTGAAGCGTGTGGTTTGGTACCTCGACACATCGGCGTTTCTGAAGCTTATAGCGCTCGAAGACGAGTCGACGGCAATGCGAGCGTGGTTCATGTCTCATGGCCCAGTCTGGTCGTCGCACCTACTGCGAACCGAGGCTCTGCGAGCGGGCGTCCGGCTCGGGATCGGACTCGATATCGTCGAAGACGCGTTGAGCACCGTCTCGATGGTGCTTCCCAGCGCAGCGACATTCTTCGAGGCGGGTCGGCTGTTGGCGGCAACGCTTCGCTCGCTCGACGCGCTACACCTTGCCACCGCCCTCGAGATCGGTGACGACCTCGAGGGCATGGTCGTCTACGACGACCGGTTGATCGGAGCCGCGCGAGCGGCATCAATCGAGGTCGTCACGCCTTGAATGACCTGTGGCACCGACACTCGAACGCATCTCGAGCCACCAGCCGCTTTCTGCGTTCCCGAGCGTGAGCGGTCAGGCTCGGCTCGACGGCTGGCGCAGGCTGAGGCGTGCCCATGGACCCCGAGCGGGGTCGCCGCCGGAGACGAGAATGGAACCATCCTCGGCCTGAGGTGCCGGGGCCGATCCCGCCCAGCGGGCAGCGAGGTGTGAGGAGGGGGAGCTGACCTCCAGCACCTCGGCGAAAGGATCGGCGATGTCCAGGGGGTGGTCGGTCTGGCCAAGGGCTTCCCGCAGTTCGCTCAGCTGGTCCCATTCCTCGGGGCCATAGAGGGAGAGGTCGTCGGAGACCACGGTGAAGCCTCCTGTACCAGCTATGACGGCCTTGGCAGCCGCTCGCCGGTCGGCCCCTAGGCGGGTTCGAGCGTTCCGCAGCATGAGGCAGTCGGGGTCGTTCACCCAGAGGCGCCGGTGCATGGGGGCTCTGAGCAGAGTGCCGACCATGGCGTTTCGGGCAGCCGGAGACGGCTCGGGGTAGCCGGGTACCTGCATCACCCCCGGGGACCACTTCGGGGCAGTGTCGGCCGACACCCTCATGGCATCCACCACCCCTACCGCCTGGGCGAGCGGACATCCGCATCCGAGGATGAAGGCGTCGTCACCTGCCCCCTCGCGCACAGCCTCCAGTCCCGACCGCAGGGCCTCGGCACGCGTGACCTTCCCGCTGGCGTGGCGGATGCCGGGCATGGCTGCGGCATAGCAGAAGTCGATCTTGTGGTAGGTCCAGCCCTCGCCGACCAGGCGCGAGAAGGTCTCCCGCAGGTGGTCCAGCACGGCCGGGTTCGTGGTGTCGAGAGCATGTGAGGTACCTCGCCAGGTCACCGGGTTCCATATGGCCGTGACAGGCCGGCGGTGGTCGTCGGCGACCAGCCACTCGGGGTGGGCTCTTGCCAGGCGGCTGTGCGCCCCGGCCAGGAAGGGTGCGGTCCATATACCCGCCCGAATGCCCTTCGCGGTTATCTCTGCCGCCAGGTCCTCCATCTGGGATGGTGCGAACGCGGGGCGGGGATCGAACCAGTCGCCCACGTCGGCTGCGTAGCCGTCGTCGATCTGCACCAGGTCGAAACCGTGCCCGTGCGCGTAGCCGAGATCCCTGCGCACGTCGTCGGGGCGGATCTTCATGAAGTAGTGGTACCAGGAGCACCAGCCGAGAGGACTGGGCGCCGCGGTGCGCGCCCCGGACTGCGAACCCCAGTGGTCGACCAGCTCGGAGTAGAGCTTCCCGGGGTCTCCCGTGGCAATCCACATCGGATCCAGGGCTCGTTCCTCTCCCGGACCTAGCACCACTCCGTCCAGCAGGGCTATGGCCACCACGCCAGCCGGCGTGGCCAGCACTGTCGAGAGGTTCCGCCTCCCGTCCAGGAAGCCCGCGACGGAGCCGCCAGACGCAGATGTCATCAGCATGAACTGGTCCCCGCAGACCGCGTGGCCCGCCAGGCGACCCTCGGCATGATAGGTCGACCGTACCCAGGCCGGAGCGACCAGCCGGCGTGGGTGGGTCTCGCGCAGCCGCCGTGGCCCGACCGGCGACCAGCTCTGCCATCCATGTTCCATCACCCGCGTGGGGGCCGCATCCAGCCTAAGGCGCAGCCGGTCCAGTGCCACAGGCGAGGTGCCAGGACCGCCCGGATTCCTGATGGTCATCGAGATCCTGATCCCCGATCCGAGATCGACCAGCTCGGAGTGGACCTCGAGCGATCCAGCCGGGCCGACCCTGAGGGTACCTTCCGCGAAGCCGGTGGCGCCGCCTGGATCCCAGCGGAGCTCGGGTCGTGAGGACCTCCCAGGGGTAGGCGACACGTCGACGGCTATCTCGGTAACTTCCATCTCTCCCCCTCCTGCGGTCCCATGGAGCATAGGACCTGCGGCCTCAATCCTGCAGCGCTCAGCTCCTAGGCTGCCCCCGCCCGCCCCGCGCCCCGCGCCCCGCGCCCCCGCCCGCCCGCGCCG
>JAJYXR010000031.1 GCA_021801795.1 Actinomycetes bacterium | reverse complement strand
TTGCAGTGCTGAAGGTGATCTTCGCCACCTGCCAGGGCATCGCACTTAGGGGAGACACCCCACGATCCAGGCGCTACGTCGAAGCCAAGCGCAAGCTGGCAGTAACGCATGCCAAGGAAAAGAGGATACGGAAGGACTCCACCCACAAGGCCACCACCCGCGAGGCACGAAGAAGCACCGTGGTGGTGGCCGAGGGCTTCGATGCCAAGCACCTCATGGCAAGAGGTGGGCCGAGGAAGCGTGGCCTCAACCGGTCTCTTTCGCATCGAGCCTTTGGCGAGACACGGAGGCAGCTTGACTACAAGCTCAAGCGATCAGGTGGGACGTGCCTCAAGGCACCCGCGTGGTATCCCTCGACCAAGCGCTGCTCCAGGTGTGGACACACGCTGGATGCAATCCAGCTCTCGGAGCGGACCTTTACCTGTCCGCGCTGTCACTTCGTGATGGACCGGGACCGGAACGCGGCGAGGAACCTGGAGCAGCTAGCACCGGTCTTGCTGCTGCTCCAGGCATTGGTGTCCCTCGGCCAGATCGACCAGAAGATTCTCCACAAGCAGTTTTACCAAGTGTCCGGGCGAGTGGCGCCCAGGACGATAAATGGGCGTGGAGAGGACAGTTCGGCACCGAGCACACTCGCCGGTGCCCAGGTCCTCACTGAAGCGCCAACCGGCGAGCGTCATGCTCAAAGGACCGAGGGTGGCATGGCTTCGGTCGCGCCTCCTCTGCACCAAGAGGTCGCATGAGAGGCGTTGTACAACTCATGCCTACTCAAAGTGCAACGGAGGATGCGGAGGATGTGGTGGCCGGGAACGGAAGGCACCAGGACATCACCTCCACCCTGGTAGCCGACGTGACCTTCGTGGTTCTGGACGTGGAGACCACCGGCGCGAGCCCGGCTGCCGCGGCACTGACCGAGGTAGCCGCCCTCCTGGTACGCGATCAGGAGCACCTGGCTAGCTTCCAGAGCCTGGTGGATGCCAGGGTTCCCGTCCCGGCTTACATCACAGATATCACCGGCATATCCGAGGAGATGGTCCGCGGGGCACCGGGTCCTGCCGAAGTGGCCCAAGAGCTGGTGCGATTCTCCCAAGGGGCCGTGATCGTCGGCCATAACGTGGGATTCGACCTCTCCTTCCTGAACGCTGCCCTCGCCGCTGGAGGGTTCCCACCTATGGACGGTCCGGTACTCGACACGCTGAGGCTCGCTCGCAGGCTGGTGCGTAAGGAGGTTCCGGATTGCAAGCTGGCTACCCTGGCATCCACGCTCGGGCTTCGGCATCAGCCGAGCCACAGATCCCTGGACGACGTGCTGGCGACCGTAGATCTCCTATACCTGCTCATAGAGCGAGCAGGGGGCAGCGACTCCGTCAGCCTTAGAGACCTCCTCTAGCCCGAACCCGAGGGCTCCCTACGGCCCCGGGATCTCAGCTGCCCCGAGCCTGCCTCGATACGCGTACCAGGCCGTCCAGTGCACGGGCAGCCGCGCCGCTGTCGACGGCTTCAGCCGCCCGGTCGAGCCCCTCGGCTATGTCAGAGGCGATGCCGACCAACACGAGACCCGCAGCGGCGTTCAGGAGCCCGATGTCGCGGTAGGGGCTTCGGACCCCGCCGAGCACCTCGGTCACCAGCTCAGCGTTACGTGTTGCGTCGCCACCCCTCAGGTCATCGAGCACGGCAGGTGGCAGGCCGAAGTCACGAGGGTCCAGGGTCGAGGTGGTTACCCGCCCCGATTCCTCGAGCTCCAGGAGCTCGTTGGGCCCGGTGGTGGATATCTCGTCCAGATGATCGGCTCCGTGCACCACGATGGCGCGCCGGCATCCGTTGGCCGCCAGCACCCCGATCATCTTCGGAGCCATCGCGGGGTCGCTCACCCCTACCAACTGGTATCGGGCCCGGGCCGGGTTCGCGAGGGGGCCGAGGAAGTTGAATACCGTGGGCACCCCGAGCTCGCGACGCACCGGCCCGGCATGGCGCATGGCGGGATGGAACCGCGGCGCGAAGCAGAACCCGAGGCCGACCTCCTCGATGCAGCGCTTCACCCCTGCCGGGTCCAGGTCGACCACCACTCCGAGTGCCTCCAATACATCGGCAGAACCTGCAGCCGACGAGGCGGCCCGGTTCCCGTGCTTGCACACCCGCGCGCCTGCGCCTGCCGCCACGAGCGCGGCGATGGTGGAGACATTCACCGAGGAGCTCCTGTCGCCTCCGGTGCCACAGGTATCCAGCAGGTCGCCGTCCACCTCCAGCGGCTCCGCATGCTGGAGCATGGAGCGCACGAAGCCTGCCATCTCCTCGACGGCCTCGCCCTTGGTCCTGAGGGCCGTCAGGAAGCCAGCCACCTGTGCCTGGGTTGCCGCGCCGGAGAGGATCTCGTCGAACACCGCCTCGGCCTCGCCGGAGTCGAGGTCCTCGCGGTCGATGATGCGCCGGAGCACTCCGGCCCATCCTCCGATAGCTTCGAGGTCCCCCACGGCTCAGTCCCACCAGAGGTCTTGGTCGAGCACTCCGCGTGCGATGAGGCCGAGCTGGACCTGGCTGGTCCCCTCCACGATCGTCAGCTGCTTGGCGTCGCGGTACCACTGCTCGGTCGGGTGGTCCTGCATGTACCCTGCAGCTCCGAGGAGCTGGACTGCCAGGCCAGAGGCCCGAACGGCCAGCTCGGTCGCGTAGTACTTCGACATCGACAGGTAAGGAACCCACTCCTTCGTAAAGTGCCCCTGGTCGGCCAGCCAGGCCGCTCGATAGGTGAGCAGGCGTGCCGCCTCCAGGTCCACAGCACAGCGGGCAATCTCCCACTGGATGCCCTGGAAGTCCGAAACCGGGTGTCCGAAGGCCTGCCTGCCCTTCACGTACTCGGTGGCATACATGAGCGCCCCCTCGGCCAGACCTATGCCACGGGCCGCGACGACCGGCCGCATGGAGTTCAGCCCGAGCATCGCCAGGCGGAACCCGCCCACCTCCCCTATGACGTTCTCGGGCGGGACGTGCACCGAGTCCAGGAGCAGCTCTCCGGTGTCCACCCCCCTCACGCCCATCTTCTGGTCGACGCGACCTACTGATACTCCCTCGAAGGAGCGCTCGACGATGAACGCGCTGACTGAGTCATGCGAGCGGCTGGATGGCTGACCGGTCTTCGCGAACACCGTGTACCAGTCGGCCTCGCGCACGCCAGACATCCAGCACTTCGTCCCGGATATGACCCACCCGCCGGGCAGTGCTGGATCGGGCACGGCTACGGTCTGCATGCCCATCACGTCGCTGCCGGCCTGGGGCTCCGACAGGCCGAACGCCGCCCTGGTGTGCCCGGACGCGATACCTGGGAGGTACCGCCGGCGCTGGTCCTCCGAACCGGCGATCATCACCGGGCCAGTAGGCAGCCTGGTGAGCAGGAGCATGAGCGCGGCCGTGTTCGAGACCTTCGCGACCTCCTCGATGGCGATGCTGAGACCGAGGATGCCAGCTCCCGATCCACCGTATTGCTCGGGGATGCACAGACCCAGCAGCCCTGAGCTGGCAAATAGCTGGAAGATGTCGGACGGGTACTCCCCTGTCCTGTCTATCTCGCCCGACCTCGGTGCCACCTTCTCCTTCACGAGACGCCGCACCGACTGACGCAACTCTTCGAGCTCGGGAGCCAGATCGAAATCCACGAAGGACGAGGCTATCCGACGCTGGCACCTCCGGGAGCTTCCTGGTGGCATCGTGGAACATGCACGCTGGTAACCTCTGCGCATGACTTCTCCGACGGCTGAGGCCGCCAGTCCCCCCGGGGCATTCTGATGGGGAGCCAGACCGTAGCATCCGAAGAGCTGAGCGGGGCGGGCACCGGCGTGTCCTCCCCCGCCACAAATATGGGCGGTCCTGCGGTAGAGGTCCGGGACCTGGTGAAGAGCTACGGTGACCTGGAGGCTGTCCGCTCGGTTAGCTTCGAGGTAGCCCCTGGAGAGACCTTCGGCTTCCTCGGACCCAACGGTGCCGGTAAGTCGACCACCATATCGATGCTCTGCACCCTCATCCGCCCGACCAGTGGGGTCGCGAAGGTGGCGGGATTCGACGTGGTGAGCGCCAGGAGCGAGGTCAGGCGCAGGATAGGCCTCGTGTTCCAGGACACCACCCTCGACGACTACCTGACGGCGGAGGAGAACCTGCGCTTCCATGCAGAGCTCTACGGCGTTCCACGCTCCCAGGCCGGGGAACGCATAGGGGACGTGCTCCGGATGGTAGGCCTCTGGGAACGGCGTACCGGCATCGTCCGCACCTTCTCCGGGGGGATGAAGCGACGCCTGGAGATCGCCAGGGGGCTCCTGCACTCCCCGAGGGTCCTCTTCCTCGACGAGCCCACCGTAGGCCTGGATCCCCAGACCCGCAGCCACATATGGGGCTACATCGAGGAGTTGCGGCGGCGGGAGTCGATAACCATCTTCCTCACCACCCACTACATGGACGAGGCGGAGCATTGCCACCGGATCGCCATCATCGACCAGGGAAAGATCGTCGCCATCGATACCCCCGAGGCACTGAAAGGTCAGGTCGGCAGCGACAGGGTACAGCTGCAGACCCACGACGACGACGCAGCGACCATGGCCCTGAAGGAGAAGTTCGGGATAGAGGCGACCCGCAGCGAGGGGGCGCTCACCATCTACGTTCCCGGTGGAGAGACCTTCGTCCCGCGTCTGTTCGCCGAGCTGGGCGTGCCCATATCGTCGGTCAGCATCGCCAGGCCGACGCTCGACGACGTTTTCATGGAGTACACCGGACGCACCATACGCGACGCCGAGGCAAGCCAGAGCGAGCGAAACGCCGCCCAGCCCTGGATCAGGTCCTCACGGAGGAGATGAGCAGGCAGTGAGCACCCTGAGCGTCGCAGCTCCAGCTGAGGTCCGCATAGCCGGTGGCCGCTGGCGGGACGACCTGCGCGCGGTCGGCATGGTATGGCGCAGGGAGCTCATCCGCTTCCGGCGCAACCGACTCAGGATAGTCACCTCCCTGGTGCAGCCCATCCTCTTCCTCTTCGTCCTCGGCACCGGTCTGTCCTCCATGATCTCCCAGCGCCTTCCGGCCAGCGTGGCCGGTGGGGCAACCGGGTCGGTGGACTTCAAGACCTTCATGTTCCCCGGCGTGGTGGCGATGACAGTCTTGTTCACCTCCATCTTCTCGGCCGTCTCCATCGTCTGGGACCGTGAGTTCGGCTTCCTGAGGGAGATGCTGGTGGCTCCGGTAAGGCGCGGTGCTCTGGTGGTGGGAAAGTGCGCCGGCGGGGCCACCGTGGCCACCGCTCAGGCCATCGTCATGCTCGCACTCGCAGGTCTCGTCCACGTCCCCTACTCCCCCGTGCTCATCATCACCCTGGTTGGCGAGATGATGCTGGCCGCCTTCGCCATAACGGCACTCGGCACCGTGCTCGCCTCGCGCATGGCCCAGGTCGAGTCCTTCCAGGTGGTCATGCAGTTCGTAGTCCTACCGCTGTTCTTCCTCTCCGGCGCCCTCTTCCCCCTCAGCGGCCTCCCCACCTGGCTGGACGCGCTCGCGCTCATAGACCCCCTCAGCTACCTGGTGGACCCCATGCGCCGTGCCGTATTCGAGCACCTGCAGGTGGCACCGAAGCTCGCTGCGATCTACGACCACGGCATCACCTGGGGATCCTGGAGGGTTCCCGTCGGCCTGGAGCTCGGTCTGGCAGCGGTGTTCGGCGTAACCATGCTCTCCATCGCCATAGCCGCATTCTCGAAGACCGACTGAGCCAGCGGAGAGCTGGAGCGACCTCGATCCAGTCTGTGGTGCTCCTAAAGCAGCTCAGGCAGACTTACGCCGCTGGCGGTGTATGCGCCGGCGCTCACGCTCGGTAGCGCCACCCCAGATACCCTCACGCTCCCGGTTCGCGAGTGCGTGCTCCAGGCAGGCTTCACGTACCGGACAGACCGCGCAGATAGCCTTGGCCTGCCCTGCATCCTCGTCGGACGCAGGGTAGAAGACCTCGGGATCGATGCCACGGCAAGCGGCACGCTTGCGCCACACGGCAGTCGTCTGGGCGGTCATCGTAGAGTCACTTCCTCGGAGTAGTAGCGTTCTCAGCGCAGTTGATCGTGTATTGGTCCGTCGCATACCACGGATTAACGGGGACCCGCTCCCCACGGAAAAACGACGGAATATCCAGTATGGATCACCCCGGAGCCCAATGTCCATATCTGGAGGCCAGGCCGGAAAATACCTCCCGTGATCAGGGATTTCGCATCCCCGATCAACTCTGGGTACCAGGTGGGAACGTTCACTGGCGCAGGTCGTCGAGCAGCTCGGCACGCACGCCTCCGGCCAGCTCCACCTCGTGGGCATATTCGGGAAGATCGATGCCGAGCCAGACGGGTCCGTCTGCGAAGGCACCGACCTCGTCTTCACCGAGAAGGAACCTCACGTAGTGGACGGAGGCCGTCACCTCCTCGCGGGTGAGCTGGGTGGCATGGGCGGCGTCCACCTGGCATCTGATGACCAGGCCGCCGTCCTGTCGCGCCGGGTCGGGCCCCAGGGCTCCCAGGCGGAGGTACGCAGCGCGCTCTATACCGACCAGCTTCGCCAGCCACTCCCTCAGCTGGTCCTCGTCGGTGAGCTCCAGGAGCATAGTCGCCGATAGCTCCCCAGGATCTGGGATGAGGGGGTTGTAGACCTCCAGCTCGGCCAGGACCAGCTCGTCGCTCAGCATGCGCTCCGCCCTGACCATCTCCTGCACCTGGAACCTGACCGTGTCACGGTTCTCGAACACCAGGGACACCAGAGGACCCACCCCGACGCGTCTCAGGCGCTTCAGCTCTATGATCCGTCGACGGAATCCCTCCCGCTCGTGTTCGTAGGCCCGCAGGTCGGCTATGTCGTCGAGCGAGAGGGCACGCTGGCGGCGAGGCTGGGGCTGCCCCGTGCCGTCGCCGCCAGGATAGGACCTCACTACCCTTCCTCGTGCAGGCCATAGGCCATCGCCAGCAGCTCTATCGGGTGGACAGACCGCTTCCCGGTCTCCTCGTATATCGCCACGTTGGCTAGATGGCAGTCACCGCATACATCCTGACCAGGGATATCGGCCACCTTCCTCCTGAGAGGCTCTGCCACCTTGCGTGCCAAGTCGTAGTTAGCAGCCCGGTAGCCCCACGTGCCATCTATCCCAGAGCACTCCTGGATCATGTCAACGGCTATGCCTGCCACCTTCAGCAGATCACGGCTCTTGAAACCGATCATCTGGGCACGCAGGTGACAGGCCAGGTGGTAGGTGACCCTGGCTGGCACCTGGCCCGATTCGACGGCGACGAAGTCTGTCCGCAGCCCACCTCCCTCAGCCTTATGGAGTGCCATGAGGTATTCCGCTGGATCGAAGGTGTGCTCTGCCACCAGCTGCGCGTCCGGAGTACCGAGGTAGAGGGGGTAATCCTTCCTCAGCACATAGGCGCAGGTCGGCTGCGCGACGATCACGTCGCACCCGGCCCTCACCTCCGGCGCCAGGGATGCCACGTTGGCACGAGCCGACGACACGAACTGGTCTACGTTTCCCGAATGAAGCCATGGCGCACCACAGCACCTGGTCCCTGCCGGCAGAGAGCAGCGGACACCGTTGTGCTCGTAGACGCGGACGAGGTCCTTCCCGATACCAGGTGCCATGTACTCGATGAAGCAGGTGGGAAAGACGCTCACCTTCCTCTCGGTGCCGGCCGAGCCGGGGGTGCCGGCCGAGCCGGGGGTGCCGGCCGAGCCGGGGGTGCCGGCCGAGCCGGGGGTGCCGGCCGAGCCGGGGGTGCCGGCCGAGCCAGCCACACCATCTGAAGGCCGGCCTGCCATGCCGGCCCGCCGGGCAAACCAGGTGGTGAAGCGCTGCCTCCTATAGGGCGGCAGGAGGCGCTTGGACGAGATGCCGGTCGCTCCCTCCATGACGCGTCGGGCCAGGGTCTCCGGCTCGGAGACCAGACGATTGACCAGGGGGGCCAGCGCACTCGACAGCTTTCCTACCAGATCGGTCCGGTTCATTACCTGGTCTGTCATGCGCTCCCTCAGGGGCGCGCCGGTGCGCTTTGCGACCGCATGTGCCCGCATCATCAATCGCGGGAAGTCGAGCTCCCACTCGTGAGGAGGGACATACGGGCACTTCGCATAGCAAAGCTTGCACTGGTAGCACTCGTCCACCACCTGATCCTGCTCGGCACGCGACATCGCTGATGCGTCTCCGTCGTGGGCATCCACGTAGGAGAACAGCGTCGGGAAGGAGGGGCAGAGGTTAAAACAGAGCCGGCAACCGTGGCAGAGGTCGAAGACACGATCCATCTCCCCCCGCAGATCCTCGTCGTCGAAGTACCCAGGCTCCGAAGGGTTGTAGGTGACTCTGACATCCTCCCCATGGCTAAAGCCAGGGGGTTCCCCTTTCACGACACCGCCTCTACTGCCAGGACTTCGACAACAGACCTAGGTGACGCTGAGCTCATCTCCGGTTTCACCGGAGGCACGGGCGCGTTGCCCGTGCGTGGAATGAGGTTTTGGGTGTTCGCCGCGAGCAGCTCCAACGCAGGCTGGACACCTACGCGTGCGTAGCGCTTCAGAGGCACGCCATCTAGGACCAAGAGCGTCCTGTAGGTGGGGCGTCCTCGGATCATCGTCCTCGTTATTCCTACCCGAAGGAGCCTGCCCGAGGCCACGTGAAGCGCTGAGAAGAAGTACACAGGATCGCTCGGCGCGAGAACGAAGGAGAAGGCCGTCCCTGCCCACGTGATACCCGACCCATCGGAGTTGATCTTGATGTCGCCGTTACCGTCCTTCACGACGAGGGAGTGCAGTCCATGTCCCTTCCCCTTGAACCTCGGGCGACCTCGTTCGCCCATGAACCAGGCGTTCACAGCGTCGTAGGCCCGCTCGGCTAGCACCTGGGCCTCCTGGGCACCCACATGGAGCCGCACGAAGTCCCTTCTTAGGGATGAGCCGTAGGTTCCAAGGTCCCTCTTAGTAAAGCCATGGTCTGCCCGCAAGGACCTATAGAGGGCAGAGCGCTCAGGGTTCGACCGCCCCTCCACCCGCTTTGGCATTGGCTTCGCAGCTTCGTACCTCGGATCTCGACGGATCTTCTCTACGCGCCGGAAGCACTCGCCAAGGCAGGCGTCGTAGTGCAGCCTGGCTACCTCGAAGCGGCCTTCGGCTGCCTTGGCCGCCCTAGGCGTCGCCCTAAGCGGGATCGTGCAGACGAAGGCAGGCGCGTCCTTCGGGCGCTTGCGTGAGCGATCTGACTTGACCTTGTAGCGGCCCATTGGCTTGTGGACAGGCTTCGGCACTGCTTTCATCCTATGTGGAGGGGGTGACACTGACGTTGATAGGCGGCTACGCCGCCAGCGCCGCCTTGACCCCATGGCTGAAGCCAGGGGCTCGCGGAGCGCGATCTTGTCATCGCAAAGACTCCTTGGTGCACCGTGCCTCTTCGACATCTGGCCACCGGTCGATACAGTGGTACGCCGGATCGGTGCCTGACTCAGGCGAGCGACTTCAGGCCCTCCGTAAAGCGCCCCGCGTGGCTCTTCTCGGCCTTCGCAAGCGTCTCCAGCCACTCCCCGATCTCCTCGAGTCCCTCCTCACGAGCGACGCGCGCGAATCCCGGGTACATCTCCGTGTACTCGTAGGTCTCGCCCTCGATGGCCGACTTCAGGTTGTCCTCCGTGGGTCCGACCGGCACGCCGGTCACGGGGTCACCCACCTCGGCCAGGAAGTCGAAGTGCCCGAAAGCATGACCGGTCTCTCCTTCGGCAACCGAACGGAAGAGGGCCGCGATGTCCGGGTAGCCTTCCACGTCGGCCTTCTGCGCGAAGTAGAGGTAGCGACGGTTCGCCTGGCTCTCTCCGGCAAAGGCTGCCTTCAGGTTCTCCTCCGTCTTTGTTCCCTTTAGTGCAGGTGCCACTGTTGTCTCCTTTTATCTGGATGGTTTCTATGTCTAGATTTTCGCTGCGCCTCGGCCGGGTGCAGCAGGCTCGCCCGGAGGCGAGACTCATGGGGCAGCTAGCTGCTGGGGCTCGCTCCTCAGGCACTCGTCGCAGAGTCCACGGAATACCACCTCTGCCTCACCGACCTCGAATCCTTCCCCTGCGCCCGGCGGCACCTTCAGCCCGCTGAAGTCTGCGAACAGATCACGGACCTTTCCACATGACCTGCATACCAGGTGGTGGTGCGACTCTTCCACATTGGGGTCGAAGCGCGTGGTGCCGGTTCCGACGTCCATGGGCACGAGCTGGCCCAGAGCCGCCAGCTCGTGGAGGGTCTGGTACACGGTCTTCAGCGAGATCGTCTCCATCTCCGATCGTGCAGCCATGTAGACCGACTCGGCAGTCGGGTGGGTGGCATCGCCCTGGAGAATGCGAAAGATGCACTGGCGCTGGGGTGTCACCTTACGGCCAGTCGAACGAAAGAGCTTCGTCAGGTCGTCCGGTGATCTCATGTCAACCAGAATCCTATACCAAGGATTATTGATTGACAAGTACTTACGATATGTGCTCGCCGGCACTGTGGCAGGCTTAGCTGGTGCCTTCGCCTCCCCCAGGCAGACCAGGAGGCTTCGAGCGGTCTCGCATGCTCGAACGCCTGGCCGACGAGAGATTCGACGTCCTGGTAGTGGGCGGGGGCATAACCGGGGCGGGCGTGGCGCTGGATGCCGCATCGCGCGGACTGCGTACTGCGCTGGTAGAACGCCACGACTTCGCATCCGGGACATCCTCCAAGTCCTCCAAGATGGTCCACGGCGGGCTGCGTTACCTCCAGCAGCACGACTTCCGGCTGGTCTACGAAGCACTCCACGAGCGCCAGAGGCTGCTCGACAACGCTTCCCATCTGGTGTCCCCTCTCCCATTCCTCATACCCCTCTTCGGTCGGGAAGGCATGGTGAACCGGAACGTGGCACGCACCTACTCGACTGCCCTGTGGCTGTACGACCTGACCGGTGGCCTGAGAATAGGCAAACGTCACCAGCGGATCACCAGGAGCGCCGTCGAGGGACACTTACCGACCCTGCGTACCGACCACCTGGCGGCAGGATTCCTGTACTTCGATGCCAGGGCCGATGACGCACGCCTGACGTTATCCATAGTCCGCACCGCTGCACTCGACTTCGGAGCAGTCGCCGCGAACTACGTCGAGGTGACCGGCCTCCTACACGACTCGAGCGGTGCGGTGCGGGGTGCGAAGGTGCGGCCCACGGCTCCCGGGCCCGGTAAAGGTCGCGGTGGCGGTAACGGTGGCACTGCCAGCGAGATCGAGGTGTCCGCTTCGGTAGTCGTCAACGCCACTGGGGTATGGGCCGACGACATCCGCGCTCTGGACGAGGCCACCCATCCCCACTCCCTGCGTCCTGCCAAGGGCATACACCTCAGCTTCCCCCGCTCGAAGATACCTGCCGACATAGCTGCGGTGCTGCCGGTGAGGCGAGACCGACGGTCGATCTTCATGGTGCCGTGGCCAGACGGCGGAGACGTGTACATAGGGACCACCGACACCGACTTCGACGGTCCGCTCGATGGCCCTCTCTGCACGCCCGAGGACGTCGACTACCTCATCGACGCAGCCTCCGCGCTGCTGACCACACCGGTGACACGCGATGACGTCACCGGAATATGGGCGGGGCTCCGGCCACTGCTGGCACCCAGCAATACCGGCCGGGCACCCAGCGCCAGAACTGCCGACCTGTCCAGGAGGCACAAGGTGCGGGTGTCGCCAAGCGGCCTGGTGACCGTCACCGGTGGCAAGCTCACCACCTACAGGAGGATGGCCGAGGATACCGTGGACGCTGCTGCGGGTCTGCTCGGCTCCACTGTCCCAGGTGTAGCCTCGAAGAGCGTGACAGCTCGGCTCGCCATCAGGGGGTCCTCGGACGCCAGCCGCCTCGAGGAGCTCGGCTCAGCCGGAGCAGCCAAGGACTCCGGAGTAGACGAGGCCACCTGGTCGTGCCTGATAGGGCGGTACGGCACCGAGGCACCAGATGTGCTGGCCCTCGCCAAGGGGGATACTGCACTTCTCGCGCCCCTCGTCGAGGGGCTGCCCCACCTGCGAGTCGAGGCCCTCTGGGCAGTCCGACACGAGATGGCGCTCACGCTTGACGACCTGCTGGCGCGCCGCACCCGCGCGGTGATCCGCCGGGCAGCCGACACGGTTTGTGCTGCCGGGGAGATAGCGCAGCTCGTCGCCGCGGAGCTAGGGATGAGCACCGACGACGCGACCTCCCAGGCCGCCGCCTTCGCAGAGGCTACCCGCAGGGAATGGTCGGCCGCGGGTCTCGATCTATCACGACCGTGAAACCAGCATCCCCCGCCGGCCAGCCCCCCGAGGACCGAGCACAGCCGTGAAACCAGCATCCCCCGCCGGCCAGCCCCCCGAGGACCGAGCACAGCCGTGAAACCAGCATCCCCCGCCGGCGAGCCCCCCGAGGACCGAGCACAGCAGCATGTGGGGGCTGCCACCATCGCTCCCAGAGCACCGGTTGCCATCGATGGGTCGCCAGAAACAGCATCGGAACGCCTAGGCGGTACCCGCCTGGACCCCGATCCGGCCCTGGTCGGTCGTCTCAGCGCCATATGCGATGAGCTGACGACTTCCCCTGCCGAGCTGGCGGAGGCAGGGCGCGACTGGTGGCCGATCAGCATCGGGTGGGCACTGGGGGGCCAGGTTCCCGCCCGTGCAGCAGCCCTTGCCCGGCCAGGGAGCACCGACCAGGTCAGTGGCGTCCTCGCCGCCTGTAACGACGCGGGGGTGCCGATCACCCCGCTGGCAGGACGCTCAGGCGTATGCGGAGGGAGCGTGCCGGTCTTCGGCGGCGTAGCCCTGGACACGACCGCCATGAGCGGGGTCATCGACCTCGACCACGACTCGCTGGTGGCGAGGGTCGCTGCGGGCACCTTCGGGCCGGACCTGGAGGCGGCGCTGAGGGCCGAGGGGCTGACCCTGGGGCACTGGCCCCAGTCCATGGACCTGTCCACGCTGGGTGGCTGGATCGCCTGCAGGGGAGCAGGTCAGTACTCCACCCGCTACGGCAAGATCGAGGACATGGTGCTCGGCCTCGAGGTGGTCCTGGCAGACGGCCGCGTGGTGCACACCGGCACTGCCTCCCCGAGGGCGGCCATGGGACCCGACCTCACCCAGGTGTTCGTCGGCTCCGAAGGAACCTTCGGCGTGGTGACCAGCGCATGGCTGAGGCTGCATCCGCTGCCCCCCGCGGAGACCCGGCGCGCCTACGGGTTCGGTTCCTTCGCCGATGGCCTGGACGCCTGCAGGAGGATCCTGCGCGCCGGGAGCACGCCGGCCGTGCTGCGCCTCTATGACCCGGCCGAGTCCGAGCGGAACTTCGGCGTCACCGGGACCTCCCTGCTGCTGGTGCTGGACGAGGCAGAGCCGGCGATCCTGGAGGCCACCGACGCGATCGTGGATCGGGAGTGCATTGGCGGCGGTGCAAGCCGTCTCGACGACTCGCTGGTCGCGAGGTGGCTGGCGCACAGGAACGACGTGTCCGCCCTCGCCCCCCTCTACCAGTCCGGGGTGGTCGTGGACACCATAGAGGTGGCCGGCCGATGGTCTTCTCTGAGCTCCCTATACGAATCCTGTGTCGGGGCCCTGGGAGAGCTGGAGGGCACCCTGGTCGCATCCGCTCACCAGTCCCACTCGTACCTGGACGGCGCCTGCATCTACTTCACCTTCGCAGGCCGCTCCCCCGACGGCTCCTTCTCGTGGAAGGACGCCAGCTGGGAGGAAAGTTATTACAACGCTGCCTGGCGAGCCGTGATGGAGGTGGTCACGGACTACGGGGCAGCCATAAGCCACCACCACGGGATCGGCCTGAACAGATCCCGCTTCCTCGAGCCTGCCATCGGCGAGAGCTTCGGCGTGCTCAGCTCGATAAAGCGCGCGCTGGACCCGAAGGGGATCATGAACCCAGGAAAGCTCGGCCTGCCCTGCGACTTCGGCGAGGTGGCCTGGCCATGAGCGTCCTGGTGGTAGACGTCGGCACCTCCGGTGTACGTGCGGCTGTCGTCCGTCCCGACGCCTCGGTCGACCACATTCACCACCTTCCCGTGCTCCCTGCCACCCCGGCGCCGGGGTTAGTCGAGATAGACCCTCTCGCGATGGCATCCGCGGTCCACCAGGTCGCGGCCCGTGCCCTAGCTGATGGCGGCCCGGTGCAGGCAGTCGGGATAGCGAACCAGCGAGCCTCCACCATCGTCTGGGAGCGCTCCTCCGGACAGCCTGTCGGCCCTGGAATCGGTTGGCAGGACCTGCGTACCGTGGGAACCTGCCTTGCCCTCCAGGCCGATGGGATACGCCTGGCTCCGAATGCCTCGGCTACGAAGCTGGCAATGCTCCTCGACATGGCCGACCCTGGTCGCGAGCGCGACCTGTGCTTCGGTACCGTCGACACATGGGTCGCCTGGATCCTCTCCGAGGGCTCCCTGCACGTCACCGATGCCACCAACGCTGGGGTCACCGGAATGCTCGAGGCCGACGGATCCGGTTGGGACCACCGGGTGCTCGAGGCCCTCCGGATACCCCTATCGGTGCTGCCGGAGCTCGTGGACTCCTCCGCGACCCTGGGGCCGGCCACCGCCCTCGACGGCGCCCCACCCATTGCCGGGATCGTCGGCGACCAGCAGGCCTCCCTGTTCGGGCAGGGATGCACCCTACCGGGTATGGCCAAGGCCACCTTCGGCACCGGCGGCATGCTCGACTGCTGTGTAGGGTCCCAGCGGCCGGCTTTCCCCGCACGGGGACCATCGGGCACCATCCCCATAGTGGCCTGGAAACGCGACAAGCATCTGACCTGGGGAGTCGAAGCACTGATGCTATCGGCCGGCAGCTGCGTGGAGTGGCTCCGGGACGACCTCGGCATCATCTCCGATGTCGCACAGTCCGACGATCTGGCTGGCGCTGGGGCTCCCGACGCAGACGTCTGGTTCGTGCCCGCGCTCATGGGAATAGGCACGCCACTGTGGGACTTCGGTGCCCGCGGCACCCTGATCGGCCTCACCCGCGGGACCGGACGTGCCGAGGTGGTACGCGCCGTGCTGGATGGGATCGCCCACCGGGGCGCCGACTTACTGGAAGCAGCCGAGGCCGATACCGGTCTAGAGGTGAGCAGCCTCAGAGTCGACGGGGGGATGTGCGCGAACGCCACCTTCGTCCAATCCCTCGCAGATGCCATAGGACGGCCTGTCGAGGTCGCCCCGCTGACCGAGGCCACCACCCTCGGAGCGGCCTACCTCGCGGGCATCGCCACCGGCGTCTGGTCAGGCGAGGAGGAGGTCTCCTCCCTCTGGTCCCCCAGCCGCGTCCTAGAGCCTGCCCGGACAGAGGCCGACCGCCAGGCCAGGCGCGCCAGGTGGCTCCAGGCGAGAGAGCGCTCGCTCAGGACCATACCCGAGCTGTCAGCACTGGATTTCTGAGTCCTGGCACCAGGACACTTGAAATGGCAGTCCGTACTGCCTGTGAACAGGTAAACCGGTAGGGTGGCAGGCGTGGAACCAACTACTTGGCCGGCCGGCACCAGCCCCGCTCATAGCACCGAGGGCAGCCCACCGGCGCCCGCGTCCGGCGACCCGGCTGCCAGCGACCTGGCTCGCGCCGCGCCCGCCAGCGACGCTCTACGGCCCGGCGTGGGTCAGGCTGGCGTGGGTCAGGCTGGCGTGGGTCAGGCTGGCGTGGGTCAGGCTGGCGTGGAGATGGCGATGACGCTTGGCGAGGCGCTCGGGCGGAACCTGTCCAGGGTGGTGCTCGGATCCCCTGGTGCACTTGCCGCGGCGGTCATCGCCTGCCTGGCAGGTGGCCACCTGCTCATCGAGGACGTACCTGGGGTGGGCAAGACCATGCTCGCTCGCAGCCTGGCGATCAGCCTTGGCGGGAACCTGGCCAGGATCCAGGGGCACCCCGACCTCCTGCCTTCCGACGTAACCGGCGTCTCGGTGTTCTCGCCCGCTGACGGCACCTGGCAGTTCAGGCCAGGCCCGGTGTTCGCAGATGTGGTCCTCTTCGACGAGCTGAACCGGACTCCTCCGAGAACCCAGGCGGCGCTCCTGGAGGCGATGGAGGAGGGCCAGGTCAGCGCGGACGGCCTCACGCGGCCACTCCCGAGGCCCCACCTGGTTCTCGCCACCCAGAACCCGGTCACGGAGCTCGGAACCTTCCCACTGGTGGAAAGCCAGCGGGACCGCTTCGCCCTGGCCACCTCGATCGGCTATCCGGCACCGGAGGACGAGGCCAGGCTCGCCCTGAGGCAGGCCGGATCAAACGCCATCGACTCCCTCGGCCCTGTCTGCAGCCCGGCCGCCTGGCTCGATGCCCAACGGGCAACCGAAGCGATACCCGTGGCACCCGCGATCGCCTCATACGCGGTCGAGCTCTCCAGGGCCAGCCGGACCGCACCGGGCATACGCCTGGGAGCGAGCCCCCGGGCCACGATCTGGCTTCTCAGGGCCGCGAGGGCTCATGCCGTGATCTCCCACAGGTCCCATGTGGTGCCAGGCGACGTGAAGGCAGTGGCCGTCGCCTGCCTGGCACACAGGCTGGTAGCGGAGGAGGGTATAGAACAGGCCATCGAGACCGTCCGGCGCATACTCGACGGAACCCCCAGCCCCCGGCCCTGACATGAGCGAGACCCTGGACTGGGTCCGGTGCCGGCGGATCCGGCCGGTAAGGCCTGGGGGCACCCTGGTGACGACCGTCGCGGTCCTCCTGGGCTGGGAAGCCGTCGCCCACAACAGCGGCTCGGGCTGGGTGCAGGCACTCGGAGCAGGCCTGGCCGGGGTGCTCCTGGTGGGCCTCGGTGGGGGGTGGTTCGCCTTGCGGGGGGCGCGGCTGGCATGCTCTTCGAGCCCTGCCGACGGGGTGGCTGGCCTGGAGCTCAGGATCGAGGTAGCCGCTTCGACACGGGTGCGCGTCAGGCCCCTCGAGCCACCCGGACCCGAGGCCTTCGCCGGTGGCGAGGATCACCCCAGCACGCTCGTCTTGCTGCCTACCCACCGCGGTGCGTACGGATCCATCGCGCTCGAGATCGGCTCCGCGGCGCCCTTCGGGCTCATGTGGTGGTCGGCCAGGGTAGACCTGCCTCTCGGGGCAGAGCTGCTGGTGAGCCCCAGGACCGGCAGGGAGGCTGCGTGGCCGACCCATCTGGCCTATACGGGCGAGCAGCCCGAGGTTCGCGCCATCACCGACATCACCGAATCCCGAGTCGGATATCACCGCCACATCGGCGGCGATCCAGCAGGCGCACGGTCATACGAGCACGGCGACGAGAGACGCCATGTCCACTGGCCGGCCACCGCCCACGTCGGCGACCTGATGGTGCGCCACCACGAGATCTCCGTGCCTTCGCCTCCGGTAACCCTCTGGGCGGACCTGCCCGAGGACGGGGAGGAGTCGGAGCGGATGGCCGAGGGTGTCCTGGCAACGGTGAGCTCGCTGGTCTCCCGGGGCCGCAGGGTCATGCTCGGGACCTTCGAGAACGGTGCTCCGGTGCTGGCGATGGTGGCCGACAGGCGCCAGGCCGGGAGGCGCCTGGCCCGGGCAGGTCCGAAGGGGCCATGGCATCCCCACGAGCACACCGGGCCCGGGATAGTCCCTCCGAGCGATGCCGACCAGGCAGGACCAGCGAGATGAGACTCTTCGACGCCGTTCGGCGGGCTAACCAGCCTGGGCCTCCCGAGGGCTCCGCGGCACTGCGTCTGGCGGCGACCGGCGCGGTGCTGGTGGGCATCGGCGCCTGCCTGGCCGAAGGCGAGCTGTCGACCATAGACGCCCTCGCGTCAGGCGTGCTGCTCTGCACAGGGATGCTCTTCTCCCACCTGACCCGAGAGCGGCCAGTCAGGTGGGTGAAGCCAGTCCTGGCAGCGGTCATGATCGCGGCCTTCGTCTGGTTCTTCCATGCCGTCTCCTCGGCTACGACCACTGGCCAGGCTGGTGCCCTGGAAGCTCCCCTCGCAGTGCTCTTCGTGTGGATCCAGGTCGCGCACTCCTTCGACGTGCCCGCCCGGCGTGACATCGCTTTCTCCCTGGCAGGTTCTGCAGCGCTCATGGCGGTGGCGGCTTCGGAGGCTCTCACCCTGCGCTTCGGCCTCTTCGTCGTAGCCTGGGCCCTGCTGGCCCTGACCGGCCTCGGGGCCTCCTGGGCTTCCATGAGCCACGCCCGGCGCCCGGCCATGCGGCAGGTAGCCCTCGCGGGTGCGGGTGCCCTCAGCATCACAGCACTGGCCGTGCTGGTGCTACCGGCGCCGAAGCCCTCCTCACGGCTGGTCTTCCCCTCTAGCCTCGCCGGCGATCTCCCCGTATCGGACCCCGGCGGCCTGGCCGGCAACGGCACCCACGCGACCGAGCCCGCCCGGGCGGCAACCCCCTCTGGAGCGACCCGAGTTGGAGGGTTTCTAGGGCTGGCCGGCCCGCTCGACACTGCGTTGAGACCGTCGCTCGGCAACGAGGTGGTCATGCGGGTGAGGGCCCAGCGGCCTACCTACTGGATCGGCGAGGTCTACGACCACTGGAACGGCCAGAGCTGGTCCGATCCACACCCCGGTACGCGCGAGCTGACCAGCGGCTCTCCGTTCCAGATACCTCTGCCCACCGGGGACACCGGAGGGGGCAGCTCGGACCTCCAGACCTTCTACCTGACGGTGAACGGGCCGAACCTCGTCTTCCACGCATCGGACGCCCTCGAGGTCTGGTTCCCCGAGCGCGACCTCTACGTCACGAGCAACGGGTCGATACGAACCGGGGTGGGCATGGGGGCCGGCACCGTCTACACAGTGCTCTCGTCGGTGAACCAGGCCACTCCCGCAGAGCTAGAGACCGTCCCCGCTGGCCCGAGCGCCTATTACGCGAGTCCACCGGGGCAGAGGAAGGCACTGCCCGAGAGCACCAAGCACCCTTTCACCTTCACGGTGGAGGGGTTCGCCTTCTCCCAGGACCTCCAGCTGCCCCGAGCCTACCACAGGGCATCCGCCCTTGCCCGGCGGGTCACCCATGGCGCCACCAGTCGCTATGCCGAGGTGGAGGACCTGATCGGATGGATCGGCGCCCACACCCACTACTCCCTCGACATCCCACCGCTGAAGCCCGGCCAGGACTCGGTGAACGAGTTCCTCTTCGGGAACCGCACCGGCTTCTGCGAGCAGATAGCCACCTCGCTGGCGGTCATGCTGCGCAGCCTCGGAATACCTGCTCGGGTAGCCGCTGGCTACGTGCCGGGCAGCTACGACCCGATCACCGACCTATGGCAGGTGGAGGCCAAGGACGCCCACGCGTGGGTCCAGGTGTGGTTCCCCGGATTCGGCTGGCAGAGCTTCGATCCCACCGCGGTGGTCCCCCTCGCAAACCCATCTCCAGGCTCCGTTCTGCTGCACCAGGCCATCGACGGGCTGAAGAGAATACCCCCGGTGCCCACCGGCAGCGTCCTCGGAGTCCTCGGGGTCGCTGCCCTTCTCTACGAGTGGCGCCGGCGCCGGCCACGCACCTGGGCGGAGCGTGTGGCCAGAGACATCGAGCGCCTGGGAAGACGTTCTGGACGACCTCGCCGACCGGCGGAAACCCTCTCGGAGTACGCCACCGAGCTATCGGCGATCCTTCCCGAAGAGCGCGACTCGCTCCTCGAACGAGCCCGGCGCGCCGAGCAGAGCGCCTACTCGCCGGTGAAATCGCCCTCCAGGTCTACGACCACCTGAACGGATCCAACGGGGGCGCCGATGGCCACATCCACGCCACCCGAGGCACCTAGAGCACTCAGAGCCATCACGGCCACCGTCTGGCCAGGGAGGAAGTCCACCGTCGATGTCTCGGGCTCCTCGGTGCCCGCCGGGTAGACGGTGATGTAACCGCTGTGGGTGGCTCCGGTGACGGTGACGTCCAGGACGGCTGCACCGGCGCCAGATGCTACGCCGTCGATCCCGCTCACCTGGACCACGTCGAGCGCGTCGGAGCTAGTCGCGTAGTCCGAGACATCACCTGCCCCGTCTGCCACCATGCAACCACCAGACAGCTCGCAGGATATGGAGGCGTCGTATCCGGCTGGCCCCGCTGTGCCCTCCTCCGACCAGGAACCGCTCGTGGCAGCGAACACGTGACCTCCATAACCCACTGCCGTACATGACCCTGGAGCTACACAGGACACGCTGGAGAGACCACCCAGGGGATCGACTGGATCTGCTCCGGACCATGCGGAACCTTTCCAGAAGAAGGCGTTGCCCTCGTCGTCCACTGCCATGCAGTAGCTGGCGGTCACGCAGGAGACCGAGGTGAGGGCCACCTCGGGATCGAGGAGCACGGGCGCCGTCCAGCTGGTCCCGTCATAGGTGATCGCGTCGCCCGACGAGTCGACCACCGCACAGAATCCGGCCGTCGGACAGGAGATGGCAGTGATGCCGACGTTGTCGTCTATCACCTCCTGGCCGCTCCAGGAGGTGCCATCCCATGTGATCTCCTGGAAACTGTTCACCGCCACGCAGAAGTCGGTGGTGGCACAGGACACCGCCACGAGAGCCGTGTCCGCATCGGCTTCAACGGGGGCAGACCAGGAGACCCCGTCGTAGCTGAGCGCGTTGCCAGCTGAGTCGACGGCCATGCAGAAGCTCGCGCTGACGCATGAGACGGAGGTGATGGAGTTCCCGGGATCCACCTCCAGGGGCTTCGACCAGGCAGGATAGGAGCCGAGCGGAGACAGGGCGGAGTTCGCGACCGGAAGGTCCTCCGAAGCGCAGAAGGACGGGGGGGCGGGTCCGCCGCAGCGCGTGTCGGCGATGCGCTCCGGGCTCTGTGGGTAATAGAGCTCTCCTGAGCTGGCAGTGGTGGAGAAGTAGCCCTCAACGTCCACCACCACTTCCAGTGGAGCAGTCGAGCCGTTGTAGAGATCCAGGCCGCCCTCAGCCAGAGCGACGTAGGCCTCGTTCGACACGGTCTGGCCGGGCACGAAGTCGACACTCGATGTATCCGGGATGGGGTCGGTAGGCGGGTAGGCCGTCAGGTATCCCGTGGCACCGGCGTCGACCACCGTCAGGTTCGCCACCACCGCGGAGGCTGACGCGATCCCATCCGGCAGGGCCAGGCGCTGAGAGGAATGCGGCGCGAGCGCCATCGGCGGGCTCAGAGCCCCGTGGAGAGAATCGCAGTACGAGGGCGCGGGCGGGACGAACTCGAGGTCGAAGCACCTGGTGTCCAGAACCCTCACCGGCGCAGTCGGGTCGTAGGACTCACCTGTGGAACCCAGGGAAGCCGGAGCGAAATAGCCCTCGACGTCGATCACCACCTGGGCGCTGCCGGACGATCCACCGATGCTCACCTGGATCTGTCCCGAGCTCGACAGGCCTGCCACCACCAGGTTCGCCACGGTCTGCCCCGCGGAGAAGTTCAGGGTCGAGGTCGCCGGAACCGGGGAGCCCGCCGGGTAGACGCTCAGGTAGCCCGCAGAGCTAGGGGCGGCTGCGGTGACGTTCAGCACCGCCGCGGCGGCACCAGTCGGCACTCCCCCCACACCCCCCACCTGGACCTCGTCGGTGTCGTGTGAGACCAGCCCGAACCCAACCGCCTGGCCCTGCCCGTCCACTGCCTGGCAGGACACCGGGCTCGCACAGGAGACGGAGCTGAGCGCGGCCCCGGCCGAGACCGCCACCGGGGTGCCCCAGGTGGTGCCCTCGAAGCTCACCGCGTCTCCGGCCGAGTCCACGGCCATGCAGAAGCTCGGGCTCGCACAGGAGACGGAGCTGAGAGCGGCCCCGGCCGAGACCGCCACCGGGGTCCCCCATGTTGCTCCGTCGAAGCTCACCGCGTCTCCGGCCGAGTCCACGGCCATGCAGAAACTCGGGCTCGCACAGGAGACGGAGCTGAGCGCGGCCCCAGGGGTGGCAAGCTCCGGTAGGGACCACGAGGAGCCGGAATAGCTGAACGCCTCGCCCTCGGAGTCGACCGCCACGCAGTAAGCAGCCGAGACACAGGACACCGAGGTGAGGTCTCCGTGCACCGGGTCGAAGGAGCCGGACGCAGACCAGCCCGAGGAGCCGAGGACGAACGCGCTCGAGGTGGTGTCCAGGGCCATGCAGAAGCTCGCGCTGGTGCAGGACACAGAGCTGAGCGCGGCCCCGGCCGAGACCGCCACCGGGGTCCCCCATGTTGCTCCGTCGAAGCTCACCGCGTCTCCGGCCGAGTCCACGGCCACACAGAAGCTCGGGCTCGTACAGGAGAGAGACTCAGTAGGAGAGGTGGTGTCCGCGTAGGACCAGTCGGTCCACGCGGACCCGTCGTAGGTGAACAAGCCTCCATCGGGCACCCCCGAGCCCAGAGCGCACCAGGATGCCGATGCACAGGACACCGAGTCGAGGTCGTCATAGGCCTGGCCGACCTGAACCGGTGTCGACCAGGAGACGCCGTCGAAGGTGATGGCCTGCCCGAAGGAATCCACGGCCATGCAGAAGCTCGGGCTGGTGCAGGCCACAGAGGTGAGGTCTTCGCCTGGGTCGACGAGCAGCGGGGCAGACCAGGCAGAGCCGTTGTAGGTGAAGACGGAGCCATAGGCATCCACGGCTGCGCAGAACCGGTCGGATCCGCAGGAGACCGAGGTGATGCCACCGTTGGCCTCCAGGTAGGTGGGCGGCGACCAGGTCGATCCGTCGAAGGACAGGGCGTAGCCCGCCGAGCCAACCGCCATGCAGAACTTCTCTGTCGCGCAGGAGACCAGGTCCGATCCTCCCGGGTAGGCGGGCGCAACCGCAGCCGGTGCCGACCAGGCTCCCGATTCGAAGGTGGCGGCTTCCCCGCTCCTGTCCATGGCCACGCAGAAGGCAGGGGAGACACAGGAGACCGAGTCGAGGTTCCCACCCACCTGGTCCGGATCGGCAGGCGGTCCCCATCCAGGAGCCGGTCCGAGCGGCATCAGGGCACCGTTCGCAGCGGGGATCGACTCAGCTCCACAGAAGGCCGGAGCCGGGCGCGCCGAGCAACGGGTGTCGGCTATCCGCCTCGGGGACAGTGGGAAGTAGCTGTCGCCCGATGGCAGGGAAGCCGCCTGGCGGCTGGCAGCTCCAGTGCGGGCACCAGGTAGCGCAGTGGCCCCTGCGGGTAGGGAGGGCGCGAGCACCATGAGGGCACCGAGGAGGATCCCAACCGAGGTGAGCATTCGCAGCTTCCACATGTCCGAGCCCCCCATGGCCTGCTATGACTAATCGCCGCTGGCCTGGATGAGGCCCCCGGAGACGGCGCCCTGGCGCGACGGGGGCGCGAACGCTCCTGGCGCGAGGTGAGTCGAGTCATTGTACCTGACCAGCCTCCACCTATCGGGGTCGCGCTCGAACTCGGTGATCGAGGTGTTGGCAGTCGGAAGGCGCAGGCGTCTCGTGGCGGTGTCGATGGGCAGGAACTCGAGGAAGGCAGACTCGACCACGCCCGCGTGGCAGGCGACCACCACCAGACCACCGGGATGGCGGGTGGCCAGATGCTCCAGCGCGGCCGAGGCCCTGGCCACGAAGCCCGACCAGCTTTCCCCGCCGGGCGCCACCTCCATGTCTGGGTCGGCCTCGAAGTCCGGAACCTGGTAGCGGCGCGAGTACTCCTCCCAGCGAAGCCCGTCAGCCTCCCCGGGGTGGAGCTCGCAGAGCCCGCAGTCCTCGATCACCGCGAGCGATCCGTCTCCCACCCCGGGCGCAATCGCCTCCGCGGTCTCGCGGGCCCTGGCCAGGGGGCTCGAGTAGAGAGCTACTGCAGTCCTCGCCTCGCCGGTGGCCATCAGGCGATCGCGTAGGCGCGCTGCCTGCAGACGGCCCTGGCCCGAGAGACCCGTGCATCCCCGCGGCCCACCTATGACACCCGCTACGGAGCAGGCCGACTCCCCGTGCCTCACCAGCACCAGTCGGGTGACGGCACCGGGGTGGCCAGCGCCGGGGAGTGTCCGCACCCCCTCGGGCACCGGGGCAGATCCCCCCGCCGTCGGGTCGCTCACGCGAGATCCGCCACGAAGCGCTCGAGCTGGCGGAGCGTCCGGCACTCGACCACGCTGTCGCAATAGAGCGCGTACTCCCCCACTATGGAATCACCGCTGTCCCAGTAGGCGCTAGGCTCTGGGTTCAGCCAGTGCAGGTGCCGCGCACGGCTGCGCAGCTCCTTAAGGACCCAGGCCTCGGACGCGTGGTAGTTATTACGGGCGTCTCCGAGGATCAGCACGCTCGACCGGCTGCTAACCTCCTCGCCCCAGCGCTCCATGAAGACCTTCAGGGCGTGACCGTAGTCGGAGTGGCCGTCCACCCAGATCACGTCGGCCCTGGTGTTCACGTTCGCGATGGCTTCTGCTACGTCCTCTGAGCCCTCGAAGAAGCCAGTCACCTCGTCTATGCCGTCGACGAACACGAAGCTCCTGACCTTCGAGAACTGGGTGCTTATGGCATGCACCAGATGTAGCGTGAAGCGGGCGAAGGCGGCCACCGATCCCGAGATGTCAGCAATGACGACCAACTCGGGCTTCGCAGGGCGCGGGAACCGGTAGCGGGGGTATACGGGAACCCCACCAGTGGAGAGAGACCGGCGCATGGTGGCCCTGAAGTCGAGGGGGCCCCTGCGACCGTGCCGGCGCTTACGGGCCAGACGAACCGCCAGCTTCCTGGCGAGGGGCTGGACCGTTCGTCGGAGCGCTGCCAGCTCCTCCTTGGTGGCGTGCATGAACTCGATGTCCTCCGGTAAGGGCTTTCGCAGCGACCTCGCGAGTGCCTCCGCGCCCCGGTCTGCCACCAGGCGGCGCCTGATCTCCGACTCGATCTCTGCCCGCAGGCGGTCGATCCTCGCCTGGGCCTCCTCGGCAGCCATCCGAGCCTCCAGCGTCGTGAACCTGCCTGACGGGGCGTCCTCGCGAGCAGCTTCGACCAGCCGCTCCGCCAACCGTTCGAGATCCAGGTTCCTGAGGGTCCGGTAGAGGTAATAGGTGCCTCCGACCGGCCGACCGGCCTCCATCCCCGCATAGCGGGCAACCGCGTAGCGCGCAGCTGCCGTCAGCTCCGCGTCGCCGCCGGAGCGCATGGCCCTGAAGATCATCTCGGCCAGCTCCTCGGCGCTGAGAGCTTCGCCTCCGGCCCCGCCCGCGGGTAACCCGCCCGACGACATGGCGCCCCGGCCCGACTGGCGCAGCTCCTGGAGCTCCAGAGGCGACAGGTTCTGAGCGGTGCCCTCGATGGAGAACTCGTCCCCGCGCATGGAGAAGTAGACCTCGAATGCCGTCTCGAACGCGCGCCAGTGGGTGGAGGACTTCACCAGCGTCGCGGCCAGCGTGTACTTCAGGGCCTCGCGGTCCTCCAGGGGCACATGGCGAATCGCATCCGCTGCGTCGATGCTCTCGGCCAGGGATACCGGGAGCCCTGCGGCACGCAGCTCCCCGACGAACCCCGACAGGACCTCCAGCATTCGCCGCTAGCTCCTATCGGGCCCAGCGGTTCCTGCAAGCTCCTTCGAGGCACGCTCGATGTCACTGCGATACTTGAGGAGGATGTTCAAGGTAGCGCCGGCCTGCTCCGCATCTATCGAATCCACGCCCAGCAGCACCAGCGTCCTGGCCCAGTCGAGCGTCTCGGACACCGACGGGTGCTTCTTCAGCTCCATGGACCGCAGCGAGCGGACTATCCGGGCGACCTGGTCGGCCAGCTCATGGCTGATACCAGGCACCCGGGCGAGCACGATGGCCCGTTCGCGCTCGATCGAGGGGTAGTCCAGATGCAGGTACAGGCAGCGCCTCTTCAGAGCCTCGGAGAGCTCCCGGGTGTTGTTCGATGTGAGGAACACCATTGGCAGGCTCGTCGCCCTGATGGTCCCTAGCTCGGGTATCGACACCTGGTATTCGGAGAGCACCTCCAGCAGCAGCGCCTCGGTCTCCAGCTCCACCCTGTCCACCTCGTCCACCAGCAGCACCACCGGCTCGACTGACCGGATCGCCTCCAGCAGGGGGCGGGCCAGGAGGAATCCCTCCCCGAATATGTCCTCCTCGATCTCCTCCCATCCTCGGTTCTCCTCCAGGACCTGCTCTGCCTGGATCCTGAGAAGCTGCTTGGAGTAGTTCCACTCGTAAAGTGCCTTCGACTCGTCGAGACCCTCGTAGCACTGCAGGCGCACCAGCCGGCTCCCGGTGATCCTGGCCACAGACTTCGCCAGCTCGGTCTTCCCGGTTCCAGCCGGTCCCTCCACCAGCACCGGCTTCACCAGACGGTCTGCCAGGTATACGACGCTCGACATCCCCTCGTCAGCCAGGTAGCCAGCGCCTGCGAGCCGTTCGTTCACGTCGGTGATCGACCCGAAGCGGGGAGGGCCTGGATCGAAGAACCCCATCGGGTCCACGGCGGGAGGACCCCCGGCGTCGGCGTGCCTGCGCTCGGTGCGGTCGGGCTTCACTGGCGTACCTGGCCGGTACCCCGTACCACGAACTTCGTGCAGGTGAGCTCCCGTAGGCCCATTGGACCTCGGGCATGGAGCTTCTGTGTCGATATGCCTATCTCCGCGCCGAGACCCAGCTCGCCGCCGTCTACGAACCGGGTGGATGCGTTCACCAGCACGGCAGCCGCGTCCACCTCGGCGCAGAACTGGTCTGCGGCCATCAGGTCATGGGTGACGATGGCCTCGGAATGCCCAGAACCGAAGCGCTGGATGTGGTCGATCGCCGCGTCGATGGAGTCCACCACGGCTAGAGCGAGCTTCGGCGCCAGGAACTCGGTGGCGAAATCTTCCTCGCTCGCCGGGGCGATGTCCGGCAGCACCCGACGGGCGCCCTCGTCGCCGACCAGCTCCACACCGGGCATCGCCGCCTGGGCGCGGGGTAGGAACTCCTCGGCGACCCCGGCGTGCACCAGCAGTGTCTCAGCCGCGTTGCACACTCCCGGACGCTGGGTCTTCGCGTTCACGACGATGTCCAGGGCCATGTCGAGGTCGGCGGAGGCATCGACGTACACATGGCAGTTACCGTCACCGTCGATGACCGTCGGCACAGTAGCGTTCTCGCGCACCGAGGCCACCAGCTCTGCTCCACCCCTCGGGATCAGGCAGTCGATCACACCCGACATCCGCATGAAGGCCAGAGCACCCTGGCGGCTCGTATCGTCCACCAGGCAGATGGCGTCGGATGGCAGTCCCGCCCCCGCCACGGCCGCACGCAGCACCCCCACGATCGCCCTGTTCGACTCGATGGCCGTCGAAGAACCCCGCAGCATCACCGCATTGGAGGACTTCAGGCACAATGCTGCTGCATCACTGGTCACGTTCGGTCTGTTCTCGTAGATGATCCCCACCACTCCGAGCGGCACCCGGACCCGCTCCACGCGCAGCCCGTTGGGCCTGACCCATCCCTCGACCACCTCGCCAACCGGGTCCGCCAGGGCGGCCACCTCGGTGAGACCCGACGCCATCGACTCGATCCTCGCCGGGTCGAGCCGTAGCCTGTCTATCTGGGTCGGTGTGGCCCCAGCAGCCTCAGCGCCCTGCAGATCTCGTCCGTTGGCATCCAGGATCTCCCCGGCGCGCTCGACCAGCATCTCGGCAGCCAGAACCAGCGCCTGGTTCTTCGCGTGAGAGGTGGCACCGGCGAGCAGCCGCGCGGCCCGCTGGCTGGATGCCCCGAGCGCGGCCAGGGCCGGTGGAGTGCCAGAGGTCATGCCATAGGCTAGCTCCTGGGACAAGGGACTCTAGACGAGGACAAGGGACTCTAGACGAGGACAAGGGACTCTAGACGAGGACCACCAGGTCGTCGCGGTGGACCACCTCCACCGGAGAGCCGGCAGGGATGGCATCGGTGCGCTGCCCTGCCCACGCTGCGACCCGCTCCGAGGACGAACGGGCAAGACCCTTCGCGAAGACGATCCCGTCGGGTCCCGCTATCTCCACGGCCTCGCCCGCGTCGAAATCACCATGTACCTCCAGCACGCCTGCAGGCAGCAGCGAGGCGTCCGCACCGACCAGTGCGGAGCGCGCGCCCTCGTCCACCACCACCGTCCCCGCTGCGCCGATCGCGAACGCGATCCAGAGCTTGCGCTGGGGCAGCCGGCTGCCCCTGGGTCGGACCACCGTGCCTACCCCGGCTTCCCCCGACAGGGCCGCCGATATGACACCCGGCCTGGCCGCATCGGCTATCACGGTGCGGATGCCCGACCAAGAGGCGATCTTCGCGGCTGCCAGCTTCGACGCCATCCCCCCGCTGCCTGCTTCGGAGCCTGCGCCGCCTGCGACTGCCTCGATCCGGTGATCTATCTCCACCACCTCCTCGATGAGCGTACCGGTCGAGCTCAGCTTCGGGTCGACGCTGAGCAGCCCAGGGGCGTCGGTGAGGAGCACCAGCACGTCCGCGGCGACCATCTGGGCCACCAGCGCGGCCAGCCGGTCGTTGTCGCCGAATCTGATCTCGTCGTCGGAGGTCGCGTCGTTCTCGTTCACCACTGGCACCACCCCCAGCTCCAGGAGCCTCCCTAGGGTCTGGCGGGCCTGGAGGTACTGCCGGCGATCCGCGAAATCTATGGAGGCGAGCAGGACCTGTCCCACATGGAGCCCGGCCCTGGCAAGGCTGTCGTCGTAGACCCGCATCAGCCTGTGCTGCCCGATAGCCGACACTGCCTGGAGTGTGGCGAGATCGGCTGGCCTGGTACCACCCCCCAGGGCAGCCCACCCTGCCGCGATGGCCCCCGACGTCACCACCACCACCACGTTCCCTGCCATGACCATGTCTGCCACCTGGGAGCAGATCTGCCCTATCGCCTGCGCGTCCACGCCTCCGTCCGGCAGCGTGAGGGACGAGGAGCCCACCTTCACCACGGCAGTCATCGAGTGGTCTACCTGAGAATCCTGGCTCACCGTTCCTGGCTTCCTCACCGCTCGCTGCGGCGTGGGCGTCTGGGCCGCTGCGGCGCGCCCACCAGCACATCGTCTGACTGGTAGGTGAGCTCCACGCTACCCACCAGCACGGTGTCACCATCTCGCACGCCCGCGCGGACCAGCGCACGGTCCACGCCGAGCCTGTAGAGACGGTCCCGCACCTCCTCGGCGGCATCTGCGTCGGTGAGGTCGCTCAGGGCCACTGCTCTCGCCACCGACCTGCCCTCGATCGCGAAGACGCCAGCCGACACCTTCTTCACCTCTATCCCCTCCGAGAGGGGCCTGTGCAGGGTCACCTCGCCCCCGGTGCCGGTCAGCTCCTCCCCAGCACGGGCCTCGATCACCAGCTGGGCCAGCCGGCCGAGCAGCTCGGTCACCCCCTCCCCCGTTACCGCCGATATGCACAGCGCCGGACCTGCCATCTCCATGCCGGCCGCGGCTCGTGATCCGCCGTCCCCGCTACCCTGCGCGATCTGCCCAGCCCCAGGATGCCTCGGCGCCCGGCCCGCCACGTCCACCTTCGTGCCGACCACCATGCGAGGACGCTCGAGCAGCTCCGGCCGGTAACGTCGCAGCTCGTCCAGGAGCACCCGCTCCTGGGCATCGATAGGTCGCCCGTCGGGGGAAGCCAGGTCGACCAGCACGAGCAGGATCCGCGCCCTCTCGACGTGGCGGAGGAACCTCTGTCCCAGCCCGCGTCCTTCGGCAGCGCCCTCCACGAGACCCGGGACGTCGGCCACCACGAACTCGGTATCATCCCCGGCCCTGCCTACCCTCACCACCCCGAGGTGAGGCTGGAGGGTCGTGAATGGGTAGTCGGCGATCTTCGGCCGCGCCGCCGATATCCGAGCCACCAGGGTCGACTTCCCCGCGTTCGGGAACCCCACCAGCGCGACGTCGGCCATCAGCTTCAGCTCCAGGTCGTACCAGCGCTCCTCTCCCTTCTCCCCCTGCTCCGCGAAGCCAGGGGCGCGGCGCCGGTTCGTGAGGAAGCGGGCGTTGCCATGACCGCCTCGACCGCCCTCGGCGGCGCGCCAGCGTTCGGCCGGCCCCGACAGGTCCACCAGGACCCCCCCGTCCAGGGAGCGGACCACGGTACCGAGGGGGACCTCCACCTCCAGGTCCGATCCATTAGGACCGTGCCTGTTCCCGCCCTTTCCATGACCGCCGTCGCCGGCGCGCCTGAAGGGGTGGTTCTGGAAGCTGAGCAGCGACCCCCGCCTGGTGCTGGCCACCAGCCACACGTCACCGCCCCGGCCGCCGTCTCCGCCATCAGGACCTCCACGCGATACGTGGGCCTCGCGTCGGAAGGAGACCGCGCCTGCCCCTCCATCGCCGCCCTTGGCGTGGAGCTGCGCCTCGTCTACGAACCCTGACATATGGCCACCCAGCAGCCCCGAGCGGGATTCTCTCCCCGCTTCGGGCCCCTCAGGAGCTGCTGATCACGTCGACCAGACGGCGGCCCTTACGGGCGCCGAACTTCACCACCCCGTCCGCGAGGGCGAAGAGGGTGTCGTCCCCCCCACGCCCCACGTTCTCACCGGGGTGGAAGTGGGTTCCCCGCTGGCGCACGATGATCGCGCCGGCAGGCACCGCCATACCGTCATAAGCCTTCACCCCCAGGCGCTTGGCCTTCGAGTCCCGGCCGTTTCGGGTGGAACCGCCTCCCTTTGTCTTGGACATGCCTACCTCTCCTCGATCTGCGTGCCTCCAGCGGACAAGCTGGACACTCCGTCTCTACCGGTATCTACGCGACCCGGATCCACCTCGTGCTCAGCCCGCGGGCTGCTCTCTGGCTCCCGGGCCCGCGGGCTGCTCTCTGGCTCCCGGGCCCGCGGGCTGCTCTCTGGCTCCCGGACCCGCGGGCTGCTCTCTGGCTCCCGGACCCGGCCGACAGGGCGGGGTGAGGCATCCGACTCAGGGAACCCTGATCCCGGTCACCTCTACCGTATCGTAGTGCTGGCGGTGACCGAAGCGCCTGCGGTTATTACTCTTGGGCTTATAGGTGAAGCCGCGGATCTTCGGCCCCAACTCCTCGCCTACCACCCTCAGCGACACGGTGGTCCCGGCCAGCTCGCCGGGCTTCGCCAGCACCCGACCGCCATCGACGACCAGCACGGGTTCCAGCTCCACCACCTCGCCGACGGCCCGTCCCAGGCGCTCCACGCGCAGGCGCTGGCCCTCGACCACGCGCTCCTGCTTCCCTCCGGTCTTTATGACGGCATACACGGCAGGCAATCCTACAGCAGTGTCTCGTCGAGCACGATTCCACGCCCCCCGCAGAGAGTGCAGGTGGAGGACAGGGACTCGACCAAACCCTCCGACACACGCTTCCTGGTCATCTCGACGAGGCCCAGCTCCGATATGTCGAACACCTGGGTCCTCGTCTTGTCCCTGGCCAACGCGCTGCGAAGGGCAGAGGCGACCTTCACCCGGTTCTCCCGTATATCCATGTCGATGAAGTCGATGACGATGATGCCCCCGATGTCCCGCAGGCGCAGCTGGCGGGCCACCTCCTCTGCCGCCTCCAGGTTGTTCCTGTAGACCGTCTCCTCCAGGTTCGACTTACCCACGTTCTTACCGGTGTTCACGTCGATGACCGTGAGTGCCTCGGTCCGGTCGATGATGAGCGACCCGCCCGATGGCAGCCAGACCTTCCTGTCCAGAGCCTTGTGCAGCTGCTCGTGAACGTGGTAGCGCTCGAAGATCGGCAGACCTTCTTCCTCTGCGTCGTAGAGCTCCACCCGGTCTGCCAGCTCCGGGTTCACCCCTTCGACGTAGCTGAGTATCTGGGCATGCAGGTTCGGGTCGTCCACTATCACGCCCCTGTAGTCCCTGTTCAGCTCCTCCCGAACCATCCTCACGGCCAGGTCTGGCTCCTGATAGAGAAGGGTCGCGTTCGTGCCATTCGCAGCCTGGGTCTCGATCCGAGCCCACTGGGCCATCAGCAGCTCCACGTCATGGGCCAGCTCTTCCTTGCTCGCCCCCTCGGCCGCCGTACGGACTATGAGGCCATGTCCCTTCGGACGGACCTCGTCGAGAATCCTGCGAAGCCTGCGACGCTCCTGGTCGTCGAGTCGCTTCGAGATCCCGAAGGTGGACGACTCCGGAACCATCACGACGAACCGGCCGGGAAGCGACACCTCCTGGGTGAGGCGCGCCCCCTTAGCGCCTATCGGGTTCTTCGTCACCTGGCAGAGGATCGATTGACCCGGGCGGAGCACGTCCTCGATACGGGGGGCGTTCCCTGAGGCCACCTCCACGTCATCCAGGTCGTAGCGAACATCGCCCCGGTACAGGACTGCATTCTTCGGGGTCCCGATGTCGACGAACGCAGCCTCCATGCCAGGCAGCACGTTCTGCACCCGCCCGCGGTAGATGTTCCCGTCTATCTGGGTGCTCGCGTCGGCCGCCCAGGACACGTAGTGCTCCACCAGGGTACGGCCCTCCAGTATCGCGATCTGGGTCGCGTGTCCACGGACATGCACGCACATCAGGTACCTGCCAACCGGCCGGCCCCCCCGCTCGCTCCCGCTCCTCCTACGCGAACGCCCCGACACCGCCGCTGACGGTCCCGGTGCTGCTGGGCTGGTCCCTGCTGGGCTGGTCCCTGACGAGCTGGTCCCTGCTGGGCTGGTCGAGCCGGCAGCCACCCCAGTGCTGGTGGCCGACTGCCCCCGTCCGCGGCCACCACGGCGGCGCCCCGAACCACTGCGCGGGCGTCCCTCGTCCGGTGAACCGCTCGCCTGGCCAGCACTGTCTCGACGACCAGAGTTCGGCGTGGCTCCCGGCGGCGGACCGCCCGGGCGGGTGTCGCCTATGCGGGGTGGCGGTGGTGCAGGGCGGGTGTCGCCTATGCGGGGTGGCGGTGGTGCAGGGCGGGTGTCGCCTATGCGGGGCGCAGGGGCTACGACCTCCTGGCGAGGGCCTACCGGATCGGGACCCGCCCCTGGCTGGCGCTGGCTCCCTGCCTGGCGAGGGCCGTCTGCCTCGACAGCCGGGGCTGTCTGCGCCGACTGCGCGGCGGGGCCCGTGGCGACGGGGGCTCCGGCCTGCCCGGCCTGGCCAGCACCACCGGCTCCTCCGGCACCGCCGGCACCGCCGGCACCACCGGCACCACCGGCCTGGCCAGCACCACCAGCCTGCTCCGGTGTGCTGGAGCCCTCTACCTGGAGAGCTGAGGCAGCGCGCTGAGCTGCGGTCTTCCTCCGGCGACGACGCCTGGCACTGGGCGAGAGGGCAGCAGCAGCAGCCGTAGAGCCCTGGGCATTGACGTCAGCCTCCCGCTCGCTACCTCCAGCCGCGTGGGCCGTTAGATCTGGCTCGGGGGCAGGTCCGCCGGCCGAGGGCCGAGGTACCTGCTCCCCGATTATCTGTTCTGACATCGGGAAAGTCCCTTCTAGTTCTGGTCACGACGCGTCCTTCCATCGACGTACCTGGGGTGCGTCGATGGGGAGCGGCTCAGAGCGCCTCCCGTCGTGTTCGATCCAATGATGCGTCCTGCGGGCGAGCCACAGCTCGGCCCCGAGCACGCTGCACAACTCCGGTGGCCTCACCCCACGTGGCTGGGTGAGCACTTCTGCCAGCAGCGTGGAGAATTCCTGGCCCGCCAACTGATCCGAACCCACCACCTGCAGCCGGACGATAGCCGGTCGCAGATCGTCCAGCTCCACCCTGCCCTTGCGCTCACGCTCGATGGGCAGCGAGCCCGCCGAAAGCACCCCTGCTACCTGTCTACGGAGCTCTTCGGTGCTCCCTGCACACACGTCGAGCTGCCACACGCAGGATGTCACCGCCTGCTGGAGCGAAGCCGACCCGTCGGGGAGGCCGGCCACTGCCTGGACGTCCACACCGGCCGGGAGCAGCGTCGAAATGCAGTCGCCGAGACCGGCCACGTCGAGGGGCTGTGTGGTCGCCACATCCACATACTCGCCCAGGGACTCGCACCCCGTGGGCAATGCCAGCCCGAAGCTGAGCAGGGGTCGTGGCGAGAATCCCTGCGAGTACGCCACAGGCAGGCCGGCACGACGTAGAGCCCGCTCCCACATCCGCGCGACATCACGCTGGCTCGTCCATCGAACCTTGCCGAGCTTTGAATAGCGGAAACGAATCTTCACCTTGGACCCCTCACCAGGCTAGCCGGTACGCGCGCGTCCCCGATATCCTGGCCGGTTCCCTGGCTCCCACCTGCTGGAGGGACCGGAGAGGCCACCACGTGCTCGAGGCCGCCGTCGGTGCATGCCCCGCAGTCGTAGCAGGGGGTCCAGCGACAGTCCGTAACCGCCTCCTCGGCCTGAGCGTCCTGCCAGTCCTGCCAGAGGAAGTCACGGTGCAGACCTGCGGAGATGTGGTCCCAGGGCAGTACCTCGTCCTCTTCCCTCTCGCGATGCACCAGATCGTGAAGGCTGAGGCCACAGGCATCCAGGGCTGCCTGCCACAGGCCGAGGTCGAAGTGCTCGGACCACTCCTGGAAGGTGCCACCGTGCCTCCAGACGTGCTCTATGACAGCTCCCACCCGCCTGTCGCCGCGGCTCACTATCCCCTCGGCCACGGATGCGTCGGGGTCGTGCCAGCGCAGGGAGATACCTCTGGCGCCCCTGCAGGCCTCCCTGAGCAGGATCACCTTCCGGCGAATCTCGGCCCCGGTATCCTGGCCGAACCACTGGAACGGGGTGTGAGGTTTCGGCACGAACCCGCCGACGGACACCACCACGGTTACGTTCTGGTGGTAACGACGCCCTATCTCTACGCATCTCTTCGACAGGTCCGCTATGGCGAGCACATCCTCGTCGGTCTCCGTGGGCAGCCCGACCAGGAAGTACAGCTTCACCCGCCTCCATCCCTGGGAGAAGGCCGCATCCAGAGCTGCATAGAGGTCCTCTTCGCGTATGAGCTTGTTTATGACCCGTCGCATGCGCCAGGTGCCGCCTTCGGGTGCGAAGGTAAGCCCCGTCCGCTTCGCGCGCTGGATCTGTGAGGCCAGCCCGACCGTGAAGGCATCCACCCGCAGGCTGGGAAGGCTTACCGACACCGGTGGAGCACCGGGACAGCCCGCGGCAGAGTCGAGCACCCCTTCTATCACCGGCTCGACGCCAGAGAAGTCAGCCGTCGAGAGCGAGGTGAGGGCCACCTCGTCATAGCCGCTCGCCGCCAGACCTTCTCTCACCATCCTGGACACCTCCCGCTCCGAACGCTCACGAACCGGTCTCGTGATCATCCCGGCCTGGCAGAAGCGGCATCCTCTCGTGCATCCCCGGAACACCTCCACGTTCAGACGATCGTGGACCACCTCGACGAGGGGAACGAGCTGGTGGCGAGGATAGGGCCATGCGTCGAGATCGGCCACTGTCCGCTTCTCCACCCGTTCGGGTGTGCCTGGGACCACGGGCTCGACACCCACGAGCCTGCCGCCCTCGTAACGCGGCTCGTAGAGAGATGGGACGTACACGCCCCTTACCATGGCCAGCTCCTTCAAAAGGTCCCCGCGCGACGGGCGGCCGGAACGCAGCCAGTCACCGATCACCTGGTTCAGCTCACCGACCACCTCCTCTCCGTCACCCATGACGAAGGCGTCGACGAAGTCCGCCATCGGTTCGGGGTTGAACGCGCAGTGGCCGCCGACCACTACCAGGGGATGCTCACAGGTCCGATCGGCTGCCCGCATCGGCACTTCGGCCAGGTCCACCATGTTCAACACGTTCGTGACCGTGAGCTCGGCCGAGAGGTTGAACGCCAGGACGTCGAAGCGGGACGCGGGCAGGTGGGACTCCAGGGAGAACAGCGGCAGACCCGAGGCACGCATCAGGGCCTCCAGATCCAGCCAGGGCGCGTAGGCACGCTCCGCAAGAGCGTCGTCGCGCTCGTTCAGTATCTCGTAGAGGATCTGGAGCCCCTGGTTCGGAAGGCCGATCTCGTATGTATCGGGGTAGAGAAGCAGCCATGCGACCCGTCCTGGCTCGTGCACCGGGCTGGCCGCGTGAAGCTCACCACCGATGTACCGGGCAGGCTTAGTCACCCTTGCCAGGAGCGGCTCTATACGGGGCCACAGCGAGCGGACATCCTTCCCCTGGCTGGAGCCAGGAGCCTGCGGGACGCGTTCGGTCATCTGCCACCGAGCCTAACCGCCACGCCAGGGTCCCCGCGACCGGTAGACGGCTTCCCGCCCCACTGGGGGCTCATCTGCACGGGAGCTGGGACCCGAACCGTAGGAGGCCTGCGCGCCTGCCGATGCCACAGATGCCGTTGCGGCGCGACCTATCGCATGCCCTACCGCGTGCCCTGTCGAAGCCTTCGAGGTGCTGGGGCCGGCAGGTCGCTTCGGAGCGGATCCCGTGGAGGCTGGCGTAGTGGAGGCTGGCGTGGTGGAAGCTGGCGTAGTGGAGGAGGAGGAGGAGGAGGACGAGGAGGGCGCTGACAGGCGGACCGGCGCCGGGGGGTGCGCCATGAGGTACTCCCAGATCTTCCTCACAACGGGGGCAGCCGAGGCATCGCCGTAGCCCGCCTGGGGTATCACCACACAGGCTACGTACTGCGGGGCGTTGGCAGGTGCGAAACCACAGTAGAGGCCGTTCGGCTGCCTTCCGGTGACGCTACCGGTACCGGTCTTGCCGGCTATGGGGAACTGCGAGAAGGGGAAGCCGAGGAATGGCGGGTACCCGGTGCCAAGTGGATTGGTGGTCTCCTCCTCGAAGCCCTGGAGCATCGGATCACGTACGTTCGGGGGGAGAGAGACATGACCCATCACCTTGGGTGGGAAGGTCTTCACCTTGCCCGAGGGCAGGACCACACCTGCTGCCACCTGAGGCGCATACCGGGTGCCCCCGTTGGCGAAGGTCGCATAGGCGGTGGCTAGCTCGATGGGGGTGAGCGCGGTCTCTCCCTGACCGAAGGCCATCTCGAGGTTGTCCCCCACGTACCATCCTCCCGAGGGGTATGCCTTGGGGTCCAGCTGGTGCTGGCGCTCGCGGAGCATTGGGCTGTCCACCTGGCCGGGCAGCTCCCCAGGGATGTCGATGCCGGTCAGCTGTCCCATGGAGTACTCGGCTGCGACGTTCTGGATCGGGGTGAGCCCGTAGCGGGCGCGGGCGTTCCAGAACTGGAAGCCGATGTTGTAGAAGAAGTCGTCGTCGCTCGCGGCGATGGCGAGCGGCATCGATATGACGCCCAGGGCCTCGTAGCCGGCATTGTGCAGGGTGCAGTGTGGACCGGTGCAGTTCGGGATGTAGAAGCGGCCAGTGTCGTCGTAGGGGGTGCTGCCGGTCATGAGGCCCGTCTCCAGCGCGGCGGTGGCCGAGGCGATCTTGAAGGTGGATCCTGGCGTGTAGGCACCCGCGATCACCCTGTTCAACAACGGGTCGTGGCTCGCCGGAGACACCAGCGCGTCGTAGTTGGCGGTGGAGATGCCACCAACCCACTCAGATGGGTCATAGGTCGGGTAGGAGGCCATGGCAAGCACGTGGCCGTTGTTCGGGTCCAGCACTATGGCTGCCCCGCTCGGTGCCACCTCGCCCTGGGAGTGGAGCTTCGCTATCTCGGCAGGAAGGGCCTGGTCGACGAGCTTCTGGAGCCCTAGATCCAGGGTGAGGACCACGTCGGCACCGGGTGTGGGGGGGGTCTCCCCCAGCGAACCGATGACCTGACCCTGGGCGTCCACCTCGAGGCGATTCACCCCGGGTTTCCCCCTGAGCCAGGACTGGAAGGATGCTTCGACTCCCGACTGACCTATCTGGTCGCCGAGCTGGTAGCCCTGCCCCTTCAGCGCAGAGAGCTCCGCTGGGGTTATCTGGCCGACGTAGCCGAGCAGGTGGGCTGCGGTGGTTCCCTGGGGATAGGTCTCGATACTCTGGGCGCTCGCCGAGACGCCGGGGAACTCCGCGGAGTGCTCTCTTATGTAAATGAGATCCTGGAGGGGCGCGTCGGAAGCGACCGGGACAGGCCGGTACGGACTGTACTGGGGATCCGCGAGATCGGCGCGAACCGACGAACGGGACACGTTCAGCAACGCCGCCAGGCGACCGACCACCCCTGGATGCTGGACTGCCGCTACACGTGAGAGCGTGATGGCCTCGGTGACCCGGTTTCCCACGAGCACCTGTCCCCCGCGAGCCAGCACCAGGCCACGTGGCGGGGACACGGAGACGGCCCGTATCTGGTTGGCCACGACCACCTTGCTGTAGGAAGCGCTGTCGAGCACCTGGAGGTACCACAGGCGCAGGAATATCGAGGCGAACATGGCGATGACCACCAGCCCTACGATGCGCAGCCTCAGGGCCGGCCTGGCACTGCCGGGAGGCCCTGGGTTAGTCACCCGCGTGATGATGGAACGACGGGGTCTCATCCGGGGACTGTGACCCGAGGGCCGACGGCTGGTCCGAGCAGACCTCCTGCTCCGTGGGTTCATGTGGTGACGAGGCAGCAGGCCCAGCAGGCGGGACCTGCCGGTGGCCTGCCGAGCTCGCCGGGCGCGGAGGCTCCTCACGCCATCGGCAGGACCGATCCTCCTAGCCAGCCGGTGCCTTCGCCTCATGCTCACCTGGCAGGCCCAGAGGCGGCCATGAGGCCACTTCGCGAGTCACGGGGAAGCGCCCAGGCGACCAGGCTGCAGGCAGGAGCTGCCATGACGACCGCACCGGGAATGCCCACCTCCAGGGCAGGCAGGAGATCGACATGCACCATGGCCGGGTGGCCCAACACAGCCCCGAGCATTGCATACAGTGCGAGGGAGACTGCGGTCGCCAGCAGACCAGCCACGACCGTGATCCACCACGATCCCCGCACCAGGCCAGAGGTGGCCAGACCGGTGGAGTATCCGATGATGCATCCCACCAGCGCCGACATCCCGAAGGGAGTGGGCAGGAGCAGGTCGGCTACCAGTCCCGACCCGAAGCCGAAAGCCGCACCGGTCTCAGGACCTGCCACATAGCCTGCCGCGAAGGGCAGCAGGACCATGAGGTCGGGGTGGGCACCTGCGAAGGTGAGCCTCTCCAGGATGGCATGCTGGACCACCAGGCAGACGAATAGGAGAACCGACACCCGAGCGGCTGTCTGGGACCTCATGGCGCTGGGAGACGAGGGGGCAGACATGGCCTCCGGGCGGACCTGCAGGGCATGACGCCACCTAGCCGAACCTCAGGCCAGCTCACGAGGCAGGCTCCCAGAGCAGGATGCTCACGTACTGGAGCTCGGCCAGGTGCGCCTCGGGAACCGCCGTGACCGACTCCTGGGTGGCAGATGAGGAAGAGGCTACAGATGCCACCGACGCCACCGGGATCCCGGCCGGGAATATGTCGTTCTGCAGACCGCTGGTGAAGAGCACCTCGCCCTTCCGCAGCCTCGTTCCAGGTGCTACGTAGTCGACCTGGAGCGCCCGCTGCTTTCCCTGACCTGTTACCAGCGCCAGGTCCCCTTTCGATCCGAAGCGCACTCCCACGTCGGACTGGGCGCTGGTGAGAAGCTGGACCGTAGACCCCGACGACCAGGAGTCGACCACCCTGCCCACCAGGCCGGCACCTGCTACTACCGGCATCCCATCGGCCACCCCGGATGCAGTCCCCTTGTCGATGGTGATGGTCGCGTCGAAGTTAGAGGTGCTGTCCTCCGTTACCTCTGCGTCGACCCGTGGGATATTCCCTGTCCAGGGCAGATGGTCCAGCGCGCTGATCTCGGCCAGGCGCCGCCGGGCATCCTCGGCCTGGAGGATGCGGCGCTTCAGGTCCCCGTTCTCGTTGCGAAGCAGCGCGTTCTCGTGCTCGAGGTTTCCGGCGTTCAGCGCCCCAGCTAGGAAGCTGCCTATGGGCGCCACCACCGCGTCGGATGCGGAGCGGATAGGCGAGTAGGCGTCCTCGGCGATGTGCTGGATGCCTGGGATGACGCCTTTCGTGTCGCCCCGGAAGTCCAGCGTGATAATGGTGATCGAGGCCAGGACCAGTAGAACGAGCGTGAGCCTGGGACGGCTTGCCCGTCTGGTGCGGGGCGGCATCGGGAGCTGACGGTCAGGAGGAGGTGATGAGAACCTGCTTCAGCGCCTCGAACTCCTCGAGACACTGGCCGCTGCCGGTGGCCACGCAGTTCAGTGGGTCGCGAGCCACCACTATGTTCATGCCCGTCTCGTTCTGCAGGCGCGCGTCCAGGCCGTGCAGCAGGGCACCGCCTCCGGTGAGCACGATGCCCTGCTCCATGATGTCGGCAGCCAGCTCGGGGGGCGTCTTGTCCAGGGTGACCTTCACCGCGTCCACGATCGCGGACACCGGCTCGTCGATGGCACGGCGTATCTCCTCGGTGGTCACCATGACGGTCTTCGGGAGACCCGACACGAGGTCTCGACCGCGGATCTCCGCCTGGAGCTCCTCCTCCAGGGGATGCGCGGAGCCGAGAGCCATCTTTATCTCCTCGGCGGTCCTCTCGCCGAGCGCCAGGCTGTACTCCTTCTTTATGTAGGAGATGATCGCCTCGTCCAGCTCGTCTCCCCCGATGCGGACCGACTGGCTGGTCACGATGCCGCCGAGGGATATGACGGCCACCTCGGTGGTGCCGCCTCCGATGTCCACCACCATGTTACCGGTGGGCTCGTGAACCGGTAGACCTGCTCCGATCGCTGCGGCCATGGGCTCCTCGATGATGTAGGCCCGGCGGGCGCCGGCATACTCTGCCGCCTCCATCACCGCCCGCTGCTCCACGCCGGTAATACCAGACGGGACGCAGATGACCATCCGGGGCTTCGCGAAGCGCCTCTGGTGGACCCGCTGGATGAAGTAACGGAGCATCTTCTCGCAGATCTCGAAGTCCGCTATGACCCCGTCCTTCAGCGGACGGATGGCCTGGATGTGACTGGGCGTGCGGCCGATCATGCGCTTGGCCTCGACGCCCACCGCCAGTGGCCGGCCGTCCTTCACGTTCACGGCCACCACCGACGGCTCGTTCAGGATGATGCCCTTGCCACGCACGTACACCAGGGTGTTCGCGGTACCGAGGTCCACGGCCATGTCACGGCCGAGAAAGAAAAGACGGTTGTCCGCCATGGTTCCATTCCTTCGACGATCAGGCCCGCGCCTCTTGGCGGGCGTTTCGGAACAGCAGGGGGTGCCCCAAAGGGTACGCGACCGTGGGCCAGAGCACAACCCCGGCTCACCGGGTTGCGCGAAAAGTGGGAAACTCAGACAAGACCGGGGAAGAAGATGCCTATCTCCCGCTCGGCCGATGCGGCTGAATCGGACCCGTGAACCAGGTTCTCGCTCAGCAGGGTCGCCAGGTCTCCTCGAATCGTGCCCGGGGCAGCCTCCGACGGATCGGTGGAGCCCATCAGGTTCCTCACGATTCTCCAGGTGTCCGGCGGGCCCTCCAGAACCGCCACCAGGGCCGGGGAGCGGGTGATGAATGCCACCAGCTCCCCGTAGAACGGCCGACCCTCGTGCTCCGCGTAGTGGCGGGCCGCCGTCTCTGGGTCTATCAGCCTCAGTTCCGCAGCCACCAACCTCAGTCCCTTGCGCTCCAGGCGGGAGAGGATCTCCCCGGTCAGGCGCCGTTCGACGGCGTCAGGCTTGCAGATCACCAGCGTGCGGTTCATGGCTCGTGACCCTACATGCACTCCAGCCTACCGGGAAATCCCACCGGCTCACTGGGCCCGGGCTCCGCTGGCCGACAGTACCTTGCGCGCCTCTGCGACCACGTAGAGGGAGCCCGTCACGAGCACCATCCCATCGGCACCGGCCAGATCCCGCGCTCTGTCTATGGCGGCCGAGACCCCAGGGGAGGCTTCTACCTCCATGCCGAGGGAGGCTCCCGCCTCGGCCACCTCGGCGGCGGGGATGCGACGGGGAGAAGGCGGTTCACAGGCAACCACCCGGCTGAGGCCGCAGTGTCCGAGAGCCCCCAGCATCGCGCTGGGGTCCCTCCCGCCCAGCATGCCCACCACGGCTACCTTCGGACCCTGCACCAGCAGCTCCTCGCTGATCGAACCAGCCAGTGCCTCCATGCCGGCCACATTATGAGCGCCGTCGAGAAGGGTGAGGGGAGAGCGGTCCATTATCTCCATGCGCCCCGGTATCCTCAGTGATCCGAGGGCCTCATGCACGATGGATGCGCTCGGGGCATCCTCGAAAAACCCCGTTACTGCCGCCAGAGCACATGCGGCATTCTCACCCTGGTGGGAACCATGGAGCGAGAGGAAGACGTCTTCGTAGCGAGCGCCCGGCACGGCGAGGTCTACCAACCGTCCCCCCATGGCTACCCGGTTCCGCTCGCATGCGAAGTCCCTGTCGCGTAACCAGGGCTCCAGAGTGCCGACCCTCGATGCAGCATCCTCGAAGATCGCCAGCAGCCGCTCCGAGGTCTCGCCGAGCACCGGCCGGCAGCCTGGCTTCAGGATACCCGCCTTCTCACGCGATATGTCCTCCAGCGTCGGCCCCAGGATCTCTACATGGTCGTAGCTCACGTTCGTCACCGCTGCCACCAGCGGATCCACGACGTTCGTCGCGTCCCATAGGCCGCCGAGACCGACCTCCACCACTGCCACCTCGACGGCAGCGTCGGCGAATGCCATGAAACCTGCCGCGGTGAGCAGCTCGAAGCGTGTCGCGGGACCTCGAAGCGTCTCCTCGATCCGGCGGAGTGAGTCGAGAACCTCGGCGAAGTCCTCGTCGGCTATGGGCTCTGCATCGATGCAGATACGTTCGTTCACCCGCTCCAGGTTCGGGCTCGTGTAGGTCCCGACCTTCAGTCCCTTCGTGCGCAGGAGCTCCGTGGCCATGCGAACGGTCGATCCCTTGCCGTTCGTGCCGGTGACGTGGATGACGGGATAGGCACGCTCGGGATCTCCCAGGACATGGCAGATCGCCCTTATCCGTTCCAGGGTAGGAGCGCCTGCGCGACCTGGCATGCTTGCCTCCAGGTTCACATGCCCGTCGAGCCAGCCGAGTAGATCCGGCAGGTCGCCGGCCGACACCGCTCGTAATACCCCGGCTCAGGAGGCAGCCCGGCGAGTCCGGGTGGACTTGGCCGGCTCACCGTGGGGTACGAGGGTCGGATGGACCCTGTCGAGCACCACCGAACGGTCCACCACGCACTTACGCACGTCACTACGGCTGGGTAGGTCGTACATGACCTCCAGCAGAACCTCCTCGAGGATCGCTCGGAGCCCGCGGGCACCGGTTCCTCGGAGAAGGGCCTGCTCGGCAACGGCTTCGAGTGCGTCGTCGGTCAGCTCCAGCTCCACGTTGTCGAGCTCGAACACACGGTGGTACTGCTTCACCAGCGCGTTCTTCGGCTCCACCAGGATCCTTATCAGCGCCTCCTTGTCCAGGCTCGACACCGCCCCCACCACAGGCAGCCGGCCGATGAACTCCGGAATCAGGCCGAAACGGATCAGGTCCTCGGGCAGGACATGTCGCAGCACCTCGTCGTCGTGCTCGGTCACGTCCCGCCTCACATCGGCGCGAAACCCGATTCCCTTACGCCCGAGACGGTTCTCGATTATCCGATCCAGACCCGCAAAAGCCCCACCACAGACGAAGAGCACGTTAGTGGTGTCGATCTGTATGAACTCCTGGTGGGGGTGCTTACGTCCCCCCTGTGGAGGAACCGAGGCCGTGGTCCCCTCCAGGATCTTCAGAAGCGCCTGCTGCACTCCCTCGCCGGAGACGTCCCTCGTGATCGACGGGTTCTCGCTCTTACGGGCGATCTTATCGATCTCGTCTATGTAGATGATCCCGGTCTCCGCCCTCTTCACGTCGTAGTCGGCTGCCTGGATCAGCTTCAGCAGGATGTTCTCGACGTCCTCTCCCACGTATCCGGCCTCGGTGAGAGCCGTCGCGTCTGCTATGGCAAAGGGCACGTTCAGCATCCGTGCCAGTGTCTGGGCCAGGAGCGTCTTGCCACATCCCGTGGGCCCGAGAAGCAGGATGTTCGACTTCGCCAGCTCCACGTCGGCCGACTGGGCAGGCCCGGCCTGCACACGCTTGTAGTGGTTGTATACCGCCACCGACAGGATCTTCTTCGCATACTCCTGGCCGATCACGTAGTCGTTCAGGAAGTCGAATATCTGTCGCGGTTTCGGCAGTTCCTCGAAGGACAGCTCGGTGGTCTCGGAGAGCTCCTCGGCGATGATGTCGTTACACAGCTCGATGCACTCGTCGCATATGTACACACCCGGTCCCGCGATCAGCTTCTTCACCTGCTTCTGGGACTTGCCGCAGAAGCTGCACTTCACCAGCTCTCCACCATCACCGAACTTTGCCACCGCTACCTCCTCGTCCTATGCGGCTCCAGCTGCCTCCAGGGCAGCTGGTTCGTCGCGGCTGGTTATGACCTCGTCGATCAGCCCGTATGAGACTGCCTCCTCGGCAGTCATCACGAAGTCACGATCGGTGTCGCTGGCGATCTTCTCTATGGACTGTCCCGTGTCCTGCGCGAGCATCGTGTTCAGCAGGTCGCGCATCCTGAGGATCTCCTTCGCCTGGATCTCGATATCGCTTGCCTGGCCCGCCGCCCCACCCCAGGGCTGGTGGAGAAGGATCCGGGTATGGGGCAGGGCGAAGCGCTTTCCCTGGGTCCCCGCAGCCAGCAGCACCGCCGCAGCCGAGGCGGCCTGGCCATAGCAGAAGGTGGACACGTCGGGCTTCACGAACTTCATCGTGTCGTAGATCGCGAAGAGCGCCGTTATGTCGCCCCCCGGTGAGTTTATGTAGACGTGTATGTCCTTCTCCAGGTCCTCGTACTCGAGAAAGAGGAGCTGGGCGCACACCAGGTTGGCCACCGCGTCGTCGATCGGGGTGCCGAGGATGATGATCCGCTCCTTCAACAGGCGGGAGTAGAGATCGTAGGAACGCTCACCTCTGTTGCTCTGCTCCACAACGGTGGGCACGAGATAGCCGTACACACCCCCGCTGGCAGGCCTACCGGCATCCTTCACGATTCGAGCTCCATTCCCTCGTCACCTTCCCCGTCCTCTGGCCCCGCCGGAGCTGTATCTCCAGCACCCGGCACCTCGCCTCCCCTGTCTTCTGGAAGCTCCCGTGCCTCTCGGGACTGGGGATTCCTCAGATCCTCGACTGCCAGGGGTCTGCCTTCCTCGTCCACCACCTCGACGTGGTCGACCAACCATTCCAGTGCCTTAGCCTTCCGACGCTCCGAGCGTAGCTCCGAGACAGCCCCTCTGCGCTCCATCCTGGCCCGTGCCTCAGCAGGAGAGACCCCCGATCTACTGGCCAAGGACTTGATCTGCTCGTCCACCTCTTCGGGAGTTACCTCGATGCCCTCCTCGTCGGCCAGCGCCCTGAGGGCCAAGTCTACCCGCACGGCACGCTCCGCCTGCTGCCTCATCGAAGCGACCAGCGACTCCTCGTCCATGCCTGTCATGGCGATGTACTGCTCCGTGCTGATCCGCCGGGAATCCAGCTCGTGGCTCAGCTCGTGCATCGCGTTCGACAGCTCGGATTCCACCATCGCTGCGGGGATCTCCTCCACCACCAGCTCCGCCAGCGCCTCCAGCGCCTCCTCCCTCAGGAGCATCCGTGCCTGGATCAGCTTCGCACGCTCCAGCCGGCTGCGCGTGTCGGCACGCAGCTCGTCGACCGTGTCGAACTCGGACACCTCGGCAGCCCACTCGTCGGTGAGATCCGGCAAGACCTTCGACTGGACCTCCCTTATGAGAACACGATAGTGAGCCCCCACTGCTTCGCCAGCCGGTTCTGCTTCGCCAGCCGGTTCTGCTTCGCCGGCCGGTTCTGCTTCGCCGGCCGGTTCTGCTTCGCCGCCGGGCGAGCCCGCGGGCTCGCCTGTAGAAGCGTCCGCTGCTCCTGGGGTCAGGTCGAACTCGAGCGCATCTCCGGGAGACCTGCCGACCAGCCGCTCGTCCAGGCCGGGCAGGGGCTCGCCGGCTCCGACCTCATAGAGGTAGTCCTCCACGTGGAGATCCTCCGAACCTGGACGGCTGCCGTGGATGTCGAGGGTGACGAAGTCCCCCCGGGACACCGGGTGATCTGCCACCACCAGCTCAGCCGACTGCTCACGCACCCTGTCCAGTTGGCGGTCGACTTCTTCGTCGGAGACGCTCGGAGAGGGCACCTTCACGACCAGACCTGCGTAGCCAGGGATTCCCACCTTCGGCCGCACCTCCACCAGGGCATCGAAGCTCACAGGTCCCGGAGCGCTACCCACCTTCAGCTCAATGCGTGGAGGCGCTATCGGGTCGATCTCGGTCTGGGCCACGGCCTCGACGAAGAGCTCGGGAATCACGTCGCGGACGGCTTCCTCACGAAGTGCCGACGCACCGCCTAGGCGCGCCTCGAGCACCTGGCGCGGCACCTTGCCCGGACGGAATCCCGGAACGCGCATCTGCCTGCCCAGGCGGCGGACGGTCGCCTGCACGGCACGATCCACCTCGGCCACATCGAGCTGCACGCTGACCCTCACATGGTTTCCCTCGACTGGCTCGGCAGTGGCACGCATAGAGTTAGTCAGTCTATCGGGCGCTGGCGCATGTCCGGCGCATGTCGGCGCGTCATCGAGGGACCAGCAACGGCGATCAGGAACTGGCGGGCGGGGGAACTGGCGAGTGCCTATGCTGCATCAGTGCCCGCTTGCAACAGGTACTCAGACAACGGGGTGACAATAGTAGGTGACGAACAGCGCGAGCGCAGCCAGCGACGGCCACTGAGCGCAGTTATGATACTAGATGGAGGTGCCGAGGTTGACCTGGAGTGGTGGGAATGATGGTTGAGCGCAGGAAGTGTGTAGGAGGTGTACGGAACCGATGACCATGGGCCAGTACGGCTCGGATGCCTTCGGTGTCGGCATCCGCCAGGACATCTCGGGGGCCATGACCAGCGTCATCCTGCGCTACGTGCGCAACCGCGGCGGGGAGCCTGCTGTAGCCGAGATGCTGCGCCTGGCAGGAGAGACGCGCCCGGCTGCGGTGCTAGAGGATCCCACCAGCTGGAGCTCGCACGACGAGGCGATAGCCCTCTTCGACGCTGGAGCCCGTGTTACCGGCGATCCTGACATCGGGAGGCACGTCGGCGAGGAGATGCTCCGCCAGCACGACGGCACGGAGGTGGCAAACCTCCTCCGCTCCCTCGGCTCTCCAGGTGAGCTGCTTCGCAACGTGGCGGCTGCGGCTGCGAAGTTCACGACCGTGTCCACGATGGAACCTCTCGAGGTGGGCGACGCACATGCAGTGGTCCGGGCCGTTACCAGGCCAGGGTTCAGCCGTCACATACAGATGTGCGAGTTCACGAAGGGGTTGCTGTCCCAGGTGCCGGTGCTCTTCGGCCTCGTGCCTGGCGTGGTGGCCGAGTCCGAGTGCCAGGCGCGCGGCGGCAGGTTCTGCCTCTACAGCGTCGCCTGGGAAGCCCGCCAGTGGTCTGCCTTCGTAGACGAGCGAACGAGCCTCTACACGATGGCCTGGGACGAGCAGGGGGTCGTGGAGGCTCAGTCCGAGATAGAGCTCGACGAGGAGACCCGTTCGGCCCAGCTCGAAAAGCAGGTCCAGCAGCTTCAGGACCGCCTGGATGCCGTCTACAGCACCGCTGCTGATCTTCTCGGCACCGACGACATCGATGGGCTGTTGAAGCGAATAACGGAGCGGGCGGCCCACGCGGTGAACGCACCTAGGTACCTTCTCGTCGTCCAGCTCGCCCCAGATGCCCCTTACCGCACCCAGCACCATGGCTTTACCCCGGCAGAAGCCCAGGCATTGGCAGAGGAGCTCCTGCAGGACAATCCCGACACGAGGGCTGGGGCGCGTCTGATCAGCGACATTGCCTCGAAACGGCGCCACTACGGTCGGCTGGCCGCGGTGTACCCCGTCGGCGGCCAGTTCCTCGAGAGCGAGAAGAGGGCGCTCGAGGTCTACTCGAACTACGCAGCCACGGCTCTCGACGTCGTATCCTCCCTGGAGGAGGCCAGAACCTCCAACAGGACCGCCAACGGTCTGCTGGAGTTCTCGCGAACCCTCGCCCAGGCGACGAGGGTGAAGGAGGTGGTCCAGCGCCTCGCCGACACCGTTCCTCTCGTGATCGGGTGCGACCGTGCCACCGTGATGCTCTGGGATCCCGAGTCCCAGACGATTCGCGTCCACGCCAGGACCGGGGGCTCGGAGCTGGAGACCACGGGCAACGGCACCGGTAACACAACCGGAGCCGGGGGGGAAGGTGACTCTGCGGCCAGCACAGGTGGCCCCCAGCATGGGGGCCAAGCTGGGATCTCGGGAGGCGCCTCGCGGGCCGACGCAGACGCCGGTACTGGGGCCATGCCCATGAGCACCCCCGGGGCACCTGGCCTGCCAGAGGGAGTCACCCTGGGCGACGAAGGCGAACTGGTGATATCCCGCTCCGCTTCACCACTCGTCGACCGGCTTCTCGCCACACGCGACATCATGGTGCTGGACCAGCGCAGCGAGGACCCCGTGGCGGTGGAGCTCCTCAGCGCGACCGCGACCGCCACCGCGGTGCTGGCCCCTCTGGTCGCATCCGACGAGGTGCTCGGCTTCGTATCTGCGAACTTCGACACGCGTTCGGACAGCGCACTGGCTGGCGACCGGGACCTGAAGAACAGGATCACCGGTCTGGCGGACCAGGCGGTCACCGCCCTGCAGAACGCCCGGCTGCTGGAGGAGATCCGCCACCTCGCGGTCCACGACGCGCTCACCGGCCTGCCTAACAGGCGCCTACTGGAGGATCGCGCAGGCCAGGAGCTCATCCGCTCGAAGCGGACCGGTGAATCTGTCTGCATGTTCTTCGTAGACCTGGACAGGTTCAAGCATGTGAACGACACCCTCGGGCACGCTGCCGGCGACGAGCTCATCCAGGAGGTGGCCCGCCGGCTCTGCGAGACCGTCCGGCGTCAGGACACCGTTGCACGGCTCGGTGGAGACGAGTTCGCCGTCCTGCTGCCGGGACTCGGCGACCCGGTCGCGATCGACCAGCTTGCCCGCCGCGCCCTGGAGAGCCTGAACCGGCCCTACCTGATCGCGGGTCAGGAAGTCCACACTTCGGCCTCCATCGGGGTCGCCGTGGCACCCCTGCACGGCGAGACCTACGACGAGCTGCTGTCGAATGCCGATGCCGCCATGTATCGCTCCAAGGGCCTCGGCAGGAACACCTTCCAGATGTTCGACGCCGACGAGGCCGAAGCACCAGTGGGAACGCTTCAGATAGAGACCGAGCTCCACCACGCTATCGAGCGAGGGGAGATGTTCGTCCTCTACCAGCCCTTCATAGATCTCCAGACCGCCTCCGTGGTGGGCGTGGAGGCCCTGGCCCGCTGGCGGCATCCGACTAAGGGCGTCCTCGAACCCGACTCCTTCATACCGATCGCGGAGGAGTCGAACCTGATCGTCGGCATCGACAGCTGGGTGGTGGGCCAGGCCTGCCACCAGATCAGGGGCTGGGCCGAAGCTGGCCTGCCCACCCTTCGAATCGCCGTGAACGTCTCGAGCCGGGATCTCGCGAGCGATGATTTCGTCATGGCGGTCGAGCACGCGCTCACCGACACAGGTATCGATCCCTCGCTGCTCGAGCTCGAGATAACAGAGCGGGTGGTCATGGACGAGATCGGCGTCATGGGCCGGAACGTGGAGCGCCTGCAGGCCCTCGGAGTTCGCTTCTCCATCGACGACTTCGGAACGGGGAACTCCGCACTGAGCCGGATCGGCACCTTCCCGGTCTCCACGCTGAAGATCGACCAGTCCTTCGTGCAGGTTCTGGGCCCAGAGGAAGAGTCGTCGGCCCTCATCACCGCCATCATCAACCTCGCGCAGAGTCTCGGCGTCGACTGCGTAGCCGAGGGAGTGGAGACCTCCCATCAGAGCAGGGTGCTGCTCCAGCGCGGTTGCACCACGGCCCAGGGGTTCTTCTTCAGCCCGCCCCTCCTGCCGAACGACGTGGAGCGCATGCTCCGGACCAGCCCCCGTGGCGGGGCTGGTGGCAGCGCGACTGCTGCTGGTGACGCCGCTGGTGACGGCTCCGCCGCTGGCGGGGCTAGTAGCAGCGCGACGCCCCTGCCTGACGGGCAGATCGGACCGGTGGGATCCCGAGGAGCACCGGATCCCGCCAGCCCTGTTCAGGCTACTGGTGTACCGTCGGCGCCAAGCATCCCCCAGCCGCCGCCCGAGTGGCGCTAGCGTCTGGACGTTCCCCCGACGGGGCGGAGCAAGCGAGGAGGAATGGCATAGTGTCGTCTTACGAGGGTTACTGCGTGAAGTGCCGCGAGAAGCGACAGTTCGACGGTAAGGAAGTCGAGCTGGCAAACGGTCGGCGTGCCGCACAGGGCACCTGCCCGACTTGTGGCACGAAGATGAACAGGATGCTCGGCAAGAAGTAGGGCTTCACATATGGGGGCACTAGAGCCCGCATATCGAATCATCCATGGCAGCAGCCCGACTCTGGCACCAGGCTTGGTGCGGGGTCGGGCTGTTCTGCCGTCCCGGGACTGCCGAGTTGCTCCGGTGACCGCTATGCCGGAGGTGATCCGGCCTCTAGGGCTGTGTGCTCAGCCCAGCTCCCTGGCAAGCACGTCCACCATTGCCCCCTCCCGCAAACCCCACTCGCTCACCACGAACCGCTCGGCTCCGAGCGCGGCGCCCAGGGCGTCGAGCACCACCGCTCCCACCCCGAGCAATGCGGCGCGGCGTGCCGGTATCCCCGGAAGCCCACGCCTGCCATCCAGGTCGAGCCTCGAGATCCGATCTGCCAAGTCCCTCACCTGGCCGACAGGCAGCTCCACCTGATTGACACCCCGACGTGCACTCGGCCCGGTACCACCGCTGGCAAGACGAGCCAGCGCCCTGGCCGTGCCGCCACTCACGACCGTGCGTCTGGCCAGCTCACCGTATCCGCGCAGTGGGACAGCCATGGTCTTCACCTCGTCGAACACCCGGCCGAAGAGCCGGTCTCGCTCCGCTGACGAGATGGGGTCCCCGAGCACCATCTCACCACTCAGGCGCGCCGGACCAAGGGGAAGACTCAGGCCGACAAGGACGCTAGGACCGCTGGCCACTGCCACCTCCAGGCTCCCACCACCCAGATCCACTCCCAGCCAGGGGTCATCGGGAGTCCAGACCGACGCACCCTGACCGAGCATGCACAGGCGTGCTTCCTCCGCACCGTCGAGTACGGCTACTGGTACGCCCAGGCATCTGGAGATCCGATCGACCACCTCCGGACCATTGCCGGCGTCACGCAGCGCGGCCGTGGCCATTGCCACCACCCTGTCTGGCCGCGACTCCTCGATGCCCTGACGCATCCGGCGGGCTGCCGCCTGAGCCATGGCTATCCGGTCGGCGGGTATGAGGCCGCGCTGGCCCACGGCGATCCCGAGGTGCAAGGTCGAGCGGCGGCGAAGCACCGGCAGCAGGGCCCCCTCTGCCGAGACGTCGCACACGAGCAGGTGAAAGGAGCTGCTTCCGAGATCACATACAGCGACACGCACCACGACGCTGAAGGTTACCGGCTCGGCCTCCTGGATCCGGTGATCGGCCCATGCCTCCCCTCACCCATCGCCGCATACCAGCGGCCGCCGGGTTCTCCGAGAGCCTAGGATGATGCAGTACGGGGAGTAGCGCAGTGGTAGCGCACCTGCTTTGGGAGCAGGAGGTCGCGGGTTCGAATCCCGTCTCCCCGACCGCGAGGTCTTCACGACGTGCCCCGGCCAGATCAGCTCAGAGCCGACGATACTGGCGCACAGCCAACACCACGAACACTGCCAGAATACCTGCCGCCCAGACCAGGGACTGCCAGAGCCAGTGCTCCACCGGTCCACCGATCACCAACGATCGCACCGTGTTCACAGTGACGCTCACCGGCTGAACGTTCGCGAACGCCTGCAGCCAGCCCGGCATGCTTCTGACCGGCACGAACGCGGAGCTGGCGAACACGAGCGGGAACAGTGGCAGGAAGCCCGCGACCTGTGCCGTCTCTGGGTCCTTCACGATGAGGCCGATGGCTGCGAAGACCCAGGAGAAGGCATACCCGAAGAGCAGGACCATGCCGACCCCCCCGAGGTCAGTCCACGGCGTTCCATGGAACCGAAAGCCGACCAGGAGACCGACTATCACCATCAGGAGCACCACCAGGATGTTCCTCACCAGGTCTGCGACGGTACGACCGGCCAGCACTGCCGAGCGAGCCATCGGGAGGGAGCGAAACCGGTCGACCATCCCGCCCTGCAGGTCGGTGGCCAGGCCCACTGCGGTCGAGGCCCCGCCGAAGAGTGCTGTCTGGACGAAGATCCCGGGCATCAGGTAGTCCACGTAGCTACCCCCTGGCGCGTGGATGGCCCCCGCGAATACATACCTGAAGAGAAGCACGAACATCACCGGCTGGATGCTGGAGAAGACCAGCAGCCTCGGGGTCCTGATGATCCTCAGGAGGTTCCTTCGCGTGATGCCGCCGATGTCTATCAGGGCGATCCTCGGGGTGATCGGCCGCGCGGGCCGGCCGTCTCCGCTGGCTAGGGGTGCCTGGGTCGTCGTCTTCGGTGTCGTTTTCGCAGTCATCCGCGCCGTCACCTCGAGGAGCGCCTGAGAGCGCCTGGCGTCCCTGGTGATCCAGCCACGTCGTCATCCTCGGCAGTGTGACCTGTGAGCCTCAGGAACACGTCGTCGAGGGAGGGCCGCCGCATGCCGATGTCCTCTATCTCGATACCCGCGGCGTCGAGTCGACTGGCTGCCTCCACGACAGCACGAACCCTGCCATCGGCGGGCATGGTGAACAGGTTGCGTGACCTGTCGACTACCGGCGTGCCGTGTCCCAGATCCGCCACGAGCGGGCTCACCCGATCCAGATCGTCGGGGTCGCGCACCACCACCTCGATCACGTCGGCTCCCATCTGATCCTTCAGCTCGCCGGCCGTACCCTCCGCGATGACGTGGCCGTGGTCGATCACCACTATCCGATCTGCCAGACGATCGGCCTCCTCGAGGTATTGGGTGGTCAGCAGAAGAGTCGCTCCGTCGGCCACCAGCATCTCGATGAACTTCCACAGATCGATGCGGGTAGCAGGATCGAGACCGGTGGTCGGCTCGTCCAGTATGAGCACAGCGGGCCGACCGACCAGGCTGGCACCAAGGTCCAGGCGCCTCCTCATCCCGCCCGAGTAGGTCTTCACCTGCCTGTCGGCGGCGTCCTCGAGGCCCAGCCTCTGCAGTACCTCCTCGGCTCGACGCTTACGCTCCGGCTTCTCCAGGTGGTAGAGGAGACCGACCAGCTCGAGGTTCTCACGCCCTGTCAGCATCTCGTCGACTGCAGCGAACTGACCAGCCAGGCCGATCATCGAACGAAGCGATGCCGCATCGGACTCGACGTCGTACCCTGCCACCTTCGCGACCCCGGAATCAGCCTTCAACAGAGTGGTGAGTATCCGCACCAGCGTGGTCTTCCCGGCACCGTTTGGCCCGAGCAGCCCCAGCACCGTGCCGGCCTGGACCTGGAGGTCGACATGGTCCAGTGCCAGGGTGGTTCCGAAGGACTTTGTCACCCCCCTGGCATCTATCATCAGCTGGCTCACGACCGCACCCTTCGCTTCCTTCCCCACCTCGGGCAGGCAGAGCTGTCAGTATACGAGTCTTCGCTCAACCGCTGGCGAACATCGTGGGCTTCGCCAGGCCCTATGCTGGAGCAGTTCGCGGGCGTAGCTCAATGGCAGAGTCCCAGCCTTCCAAGCTGGTCATGCGGGTTCGATTCCCGTCGCCCGCTCTGAGCGGACGCTCATCATGCTCCGCTTCGCCCACCGCCAGAGGTATATGCATTATGTAATACTGGCAGTGTGCAAGTATCTGCCGGATCTCCCCTGCCTGGCTCTTCGCGTAGCTGGCTGGATCGCATTCGAGCCGGCCGCCCGGGCCTGCGAGCCACCACCAGCTATCTCGGCACCCGGCTGAACGGCCTCTCCTACCTGCCGAAATGGGTGATCCTGGCCTCGGTGATCGGCGCAGTAGCAGGCCTCGGAGCAGTGGTCTTCTACGAAGCCCTGCGCCTGGCCACCCACTTCTTCCTGGGAACTCTCGGGGGCTACCATGTCCCGACTCCGGGAGGAGAGGGAAATGCAGCCGGCTCAGCTGGCTACTCACGCCCTTGGGCCATCCCTCTGGTAGTGGCTCTCGGTGGGCTCCTATCGGGTCTGCTGGTCTTCACCTGGGCACCCGAGGCAGAGGGGCACGGGACCGACGCGGCCATCGACGCCGTCCACCATAACCCCCGCGGCATCAGGCTGCGCGCGGTCATCGTGAAGATCCTCGCGTCGGCCCTCACCATCGGTTCGGGTGGATCGGGAGGGCGCGAGGGTCCCACGGCACAGATAAGTGCTGGCTTCGGCTCCCTGCTGGCCCGCCTGTTCGACCTGTCTCCCGAGGATGGCCGCATCGCAGTCTCCATCGGTATCGGATCCGGCATAGGGGCCATCTTCAGTGCCCCGCTGGGAGGCGCCGTCCTCGCGGCCGACATCGTGTACCGGGACGATTTCGAGTACGAGGCTCTCCTGCCTGGCGTGTTCGCCTCCATAATCGCCTACGCGATCTTCGGCGGGGTGTTCGGCTACCAGCCGCTGTTCGCCATACCTGGCGGCTACCACTTCGACCATCCCCTGCAGCTGGTCTGGTTCGCCATCATCGGGATACTGGCAGGTGGAATCGGGCTCGCCTACTCGAAGTCCTTCTACGCCGTAGTCGACCTCTCCCACCGTTCGCGGCTGACCCGCCAGCTCCGGCCCGCTCTGGCTGGCTTGCTGGTCGGATTCATCGCCCTCGGACTGCCCGAGGTGCTCGGCACCGGCTATGGCTGGGTCCAGAAGGGTCTGGCAGGCGAGATGCTCCACACCCCACTGATCATCGTGCTGGCCCTTCCTCTGGCACGGATAGTCGCCACCAGTCTCTCCATCGGTTCAGGGGGATCCGGCGGGGTGTTCGGCCCGGGGATGGTCATAGGCGCCTTCACCGGGCTGGCAGTCTGGCGGATACTCGAACCGATAGCCCCGGCCGTGGGGCACGATCCCGCCCCCTTCGTCATCGTCGGGATGATGGCAGTGTTCGGAGGGATCTCACGTGCTCCCCTGGCCGTCATGCTGATGGTGGCCGAGATGACCGGCAGCATCTCCCTTCTCGCACCCGGCATGGTGGCCGTGGCGATCGCCTGGTTCATCGTGCGCCGTTCGGACGACTCCATCTATCGCGCCCAGCTGCGCACGAGAGCAGACTCGCCCGTTGCTCGCCTACAGTTCGGCCTGCCGCTGCTGGCAACGCTAGGTGTAGACCAGGTCGCGACGGAGCCGAAGGTGCTGCTCGCAGACCGGTCCAGCGTGAGTGAAGCCATGAGGATCATGCAGGGCGCCGGAGTGCCCGGTGCTCCCGTGGTCGATCAGCGCGGTACCTACGTAGGTGCCGTGGACCTGTCGCGGGTTGCCGATGCTGCACTCGACGACCCAGGAGCACCACTCACCTCCCTACTCGACGCCTCTATAGCTACAGTCACCATCACGTCTAACCTCGACGTCGGCCTCGAAGCGCTGATCCAGGCCGGGGGTAGATGGGTAGCGGTGACCAGTGGAGACAGGAGGGTGGTGGGGATACTCTCGGTCGGTGGGATCCTGCGGGGGTACCGAAACGCGCTTGCCCGTAGCGCCGGGCTGATGACGGCAGTGGCCTCTCACGCCACGGCGCTCGAGGAGCGTGTCGGGCGCGCGTCAGCCCTCGTCGGCATGACACTCAGAGATGCACCCCTACCACCCGGTTGCATCGTGGTGAGCATCCAGCATGGTGAAGACATAGTGTTCGCCACCGGGAGCATCGTCTTCGCGGAAGGCGACATGGTGAGCGCCCTCGTGAACCCCGAGAGCTCCCAGGAGCTGAGAGCACTTCTGACAGGAGCGGACCCGGCCAGTCGAGAGGTCTAGGACCGGGGCCTCAGAGATCCCACCCTGCTGCCCAGTACTCGTCTGCCATCTCTCCCGCTGCGTCGTTCAACTTCCTGAAGAGCTCCACCATCCTCACCTGATCCGCCGGGGCGATCCTCGCCAGTATCCCCTCTATCTCCTCCCGCCGCCTGCGTGTCACCTCGCCCACCAGCAGCCGACCCGTCGAGGTAAGCGCCATATGCACCTCCCGCCGGTCGTCCCGTGAGGTGCGACGGCGCACCAATCCCTTTCGGACCAGACGGTCGCACATCCGCGTCGCCGTGGGAGGGGTCACACCGAGAGCGTCGGCCAGATCGGCTACGCGCTGGGGTCCCCGAGATGCGAGCACCACGAGAGCACGGTATTGGGGAAGCGTGACATCATCACCAACCCCCGCCAGCGAACGTGCAGCGACTGCTACCAGGACCCTGCTGGCCCCCAGCACAGCCTCCACTACCGCGTGAGGCTGGTCGTCAGCCGATCCTCCCGGCGCCGGCCGGTCGGTCACATCACCTGCGTTCCCAGTCTGGCCGAGCGATCCCATAGGACCATTATTCCCGCCCTGGTAGCCGGAGCGGGGATCATCCTCCCTATGCCTGATCGCGTAGAACCCTATTTCCATTACCTGCCACCTCTTCATCTACTGCGCCGCGAGAATCGCGCTGACCCAGGGCGCGTCTGGTCAGCCACGCGTTTGCACTGGATGCCGACGAAACGACAGTCCGACTCCCTCGCTATGCTGGACCGTCCTGGCTATGCCAGTCGCAGCATCAGGTGCGACCCGAGACCCGAACCGAGGAAGACATGACCGATGAAGGACCTCCCGCAGCTCCTGGGGACTCCCATGCCATGGAGCCGCGCCCACGACTCCAGGTGATCATCGCCAGCACACGGCCAGGACGCATAGGCCTGCCCGTCGGTCGCTGGGCCTACGAGCGGTCGGTGACTCACGGATCATTCGAGGTGGAGCTGGTGGACCTGGCCGAGGTGAACCTCCCCCTACTAGACGAGCCGAACCACCCCCGTCTTTCCGACTACACCCAGGAGCACACCCGCCGCTTCAGTGCCATCATCTCCCGTGCCGACGCCTTCGTGTTCGTAGTCCCCGAGTACAACTACGGCTGCAGCCCCACCATCGTGAATGCGCTCGACTACCTCTACCACGAGTGGCTCTACAAGCCAGTAGGTCTGGTCAGCTACGGAGGGATCTCGGGAGGCACCCGCGGCGTCCAGATGCTCAAGCAGGTGCTCACCACGCTGAAGATGCCGCCGCTGCCTGAGGCCGTCAGCATCCCCTTCGTGCAGCAGTACCTGGAGGAAGGGGTCTTCGAACCCAACGAGCTAGCCGAGGAGTCCGTCGTCGCGATGCTCACCGAGCTCGCCAGATGGACGGCTGCCATGCGCCCGCTGCGCCAGCAGCCCGCCAGCTAAGGCTGGATCTGCCCCTGGCTGCTCAGGCTGCCCTGGCTGCTCAGGCCGCTCAGGCTGCCCTGGCTGCTCAGGCTGCCCTGGCTGCTCAGGTGAGCACCGTAGAGGTCACCCTGTTGCGCAGCTCGCCGAGCCCGCTGACGCGGGTGACGACCAGGTCTCCGTCGGCGAGGAACACCTGGGGCGAGCGGGCGTTGCCTACCCCTGGTGGAGTCCCCGTAAGGAGGACGTCGCCCGCATGTATCGTCATACCCCAGCTCAGCTCGGCGATAATACGGGGGAAGGAGAAGGCTACCTGCGAAGCCATGGCATCCTGCATCAACTCACCGTTCACCTCGCACTCGACGTGCATGTCGCCAGGGTCACCAGCTTCGTCCAGCGTGGTTATCCAGGGCCCGAAGGGCATCGTGCAGTCGATGCTCTTACCCTTCATCCACTGCCCGCCGTGGGCACGCTGCATGTCCCGCAGGGATATGTCGTTAGCCACCGCGTAGCCGAACACATGGTCCATGGTCTGCTCCTCGGGTATCGATCGCCCATCACGACCAATGACGATGGCTATCTCAGCCTCATAGTCCCACTGAGTAGACAGTCCCGGATCGTACGCAATCGGGTCGTAGGGACCGACCACGGTACCGGGAGCCTTCGTGAAGAAGGTGGGCCTGTCGGGACGCGCGAGGGGTTCGGAAGATCCACGCAGTCCCGATGACTCCTCGAAGTGCTCCCAGTAGTTCCAGCCGGTGCAGAGGATGTCTCGGTTGAACCTGCTGAGGGGGGCCTCGATCGAGACACTGTCCAGGTCGACGACCTTCGCACTCGCCAGGAGGTCACGTAACCGATCGAGCATCTCCGTACCCCCACGCACCACGTCGTCGAGAGATCCGATGCCATCGATCACCGCTACAGTTCCCCCGCTGGGATCTGCAGTAGGGTTCACCACACCTACGTAGCTGGCATCGCCCAGCCGGACAGTCGCAATCCTCATCACTCCCCCTTGGCCTGGTCTACAACGGCAATCGCATTGATCTCGATCAGGTAATCCTGATGCACGAACCCGGACACCTCGACCATCGTCGACGCGGGTGGCACTCCTGTGAAGTACTGCCTCCTAACTCTGTGTATCGTCTCGAAGTCCCCAATGTTTCTTACGTATACATCCAAGCGCGCGACGTCATCCATACTTCCCCCTGCAGCCATCAATGCTTCCGCAATGTTCTGGCAGACTTGATGCGTCTGGGCCTCGATATCCCCCACCCCGACCACGGTCCCATCAGGAGCACGTGCCGTCATGCCTGAGACGAAGACAATCCTGCCCTGAAGAGGTGCGCTTACAGCCTGGGAGAAATGCCCGTTAGGTGGAGCAAGTCTGCTCGACACAATTCTTTCTACAGCCACGTCGGACTCCTCATCTCGCGTCTTCTGGGTTCGTATACCAGTCGGGCGTTGTCGGATAGTGGGGGCCGTCGTATATCTCCAGGAGCACAGACTCTTCCTCTGCCAGGGTCGGGCCATGCATGGAGCCCTTCGGGTTCCAGTAGAAGGAACCTGTTACCAGAGTCAGACCTGTGGGAACATACCTATAACGTCCCGAAAGGCACAGCATGAACTGGTTCGACGCGTGGGCATGAGGGGATGGGATCCCCGCTCCTTCAGCGAAGCGGACCAGCGCGATCGACGCACCACTGGAGCCGTCGCGCCAGAGCATCTTCTGGGACAGACCCGGAAGGCTCTTTTCAGACCACTCCAGGCTCGCAGTCTCTACGACCACCTCGCGGAACAGCCCATATATGCTCTGCTCCTCCCTGCCGAGCGACGATCCCCCCGGCTCCTCGGCAAGACGCCTTACCAGGCCCATCATGGCCAGCGCGCCGCCATACGCGTGTGGCTGCGAGAATTGCTCCTCTGGTGGAGCAGAGGCGCTCAGCGCTGCCTCTCCCGGCTCCTCCTGGTGCTCTCCGGGACCACTCATCTGGGATCCTGGCCGGTCATGGCCGGTCCATCGGCATCGTGGGCACCCGCGTAGTGATCTCCTGCTGGGGCATCCAGTAGCTCCACCAGACGGCTCCTGTAATGAGTGGTCCCGATGTTCGTGAGCCGGTGGACTTCACCTGGGTCCCGGTAGACCACACCGCCTACGGGCTCGTGCACGTGGCGAACCGCTCCGTCCAGGGCGTCGATGCGGTTATCTCCAGGCTCTATGGCCAGCACCAGATATGGATGATCGTGGCGATGCCATGGCTGGCCCTCGCCGGGGTCCAGGGAGACCTCCCAGACCCGCGTGTGCTCGTTCTCGAGCAGCACTCTCTGGCCGACGGGTACCAGCTCCACGACGCTTCCATCGGGCAGCGTCGCACTGCCAGGCCCACCTGGCTCGGCGCCTCCTGGCGACCCCTCCTCCACCTTGGATCGAATCGAACCGTCTGCCACCTCGTTACCTCCTTGCTCCCATTCGGTCATTGTCACCCGCTCTTGCTCACACCTCTGCACTGCCACTGCCCATCCCGGGATGGTCTGGTCCGCTCGCATCGCCTGAGAGCGAGTCACTCATCAGCCAGGAGGCTCGTGTCGACCGACATCTGCCCTCCTATGCGGCGCAGGTCCTCCACCACCGACGGGTAGAGGGGCACCCCGGAGCGGTCGGCTTCCTCGGCCGCCATGCGTGATCGGTCCCCCGGCAAGCGGGTGCCCGGCAAGCGGTCCCCCGGCAAGCGGGTGCCCGGCAAGCGGTCCCCCGGCAAGCGGTCCCCCGGCAAGCGGTCCCCCGGCCCAGTGATCCAGCCGCAGAGCTCCTCCATCCGCTCAGCGAAACCAGAGGGGTCACCGGAGGCTGCGGGTGAGACAGCGGCGAAGAAGTGGGAGCAGTCGTATGGCACCGACCGGTCGCCATAGAGCCCCTGGACCCTCGGACCCACGGCACCACCCGCGAGGACACTCGTCATGACCTCCACCACCAGTGCCAGGGAAAAGCCCTTGTGACCACCTGAAGGCAACAGCATGCCCCCCAGGGCTACCTCGGGATCGGTGGTCACATTGCCGGCCGAGTCCGTTGCCCAGGTGGGTGGTATATCCAAGCCGCTCGCAGCAGCCACCCTCAGAGCGCCCATCGACGTCTCCGACAACGCCAGGTCGACCACTACCGGAGGATGCCCAGCCCGGGGTATGGCCACGGAAACAGGATTGTTACCGATCGCCGGATTCGAACCCCCAGGAGCTGGCATCAGGGGACGGGTGTTCGACAGCGCCACCCCTATGAGCCCAGCCTCTGCAGCCCTACGCGCGTAGGGTGCCCCACGTCCGAAGTGGAATGCATGGCGTGTGGCCACCAGCCCGATCCCGTGCACGCCTGCCCTGGCAATGGCCAGGTCGATCGAGTAGATACTGCTGAGCTGTCCCAGGGCATTCCGGGCGTCGAGTACCACCATGGTCCCGGAGTCGCTCACCACCTGGATGTCGGCCTCGGCATTCACCGAGCCCGCGATAATGCGCTCCAGGTATAGAGGCACCAGCATGCATCCGTGGGTGGGCACCCCGGAGCGGTCGGCCTCGACCAGCAGTGCTGCGACCGTGGCGGCATCTTGTGCCGGCACACCTGCTGACTCGAAGAGATCCGCGACGAAGCGCTCCAGCAGGGTTCCGTCAATACGGTACGGGGGTGGGGCCCCGGCCGTCGGGGGATGAGCTGTGGGCACGGTGCCTGGTCTCACATCGTCGCAGCCGCGCCCAGGGAACGGTTCAGAAGGGCCTTCGGCACGAGCAGCCTCTCGGCTAACTCCACGCAGTAGTAGAGAACCACACCGAGCAGGGTGAGGACGAAGAGGGCAGCGAACACGCCAGGGGTGTCCACCTGACCGTTGGCGACGAGCAGGTAGTAGCCCAGACCACTGTTGGCGGCCACGAACTCGCCGACTATGGCTCCGACCACCGCGAGGCTCATCGCCACCTTCAGCCCACCGAAGACGCTCGGCAGAGCTACCGGCACCCTAAGGGTGAAGAAGGTACGCGACCTGCTGGCGCCCATGGAGCGGAATAGCGTCACCTGGTCGGGGTCGACGGCCATGAAGCCGACGGTCGTGGAGACCACTATGGGAAAGAAGGAGATCAGGAAGGCCACCAGGACCTTGGAGCTGAGGCCCGTACCCACCCAGACCACGAACAGCGGAGCCACGGCCACCTTGGGCACCATCTGCGAAGCCACGATGAGCGGGTAGAAGGCCCGGTAGAAGAAACGGTTGAAGACGATGAGTGCCCCCAGGGGAGCACCCACTGCCACCGCCAAAGCGAACCCCAGGAGTATCTCCTTCAGGGTCGTCCATGTGTAGGACGCGAGGAGGGAATGGTCATGCCACATGGTGCGGAATATGACCGACGGCAGCGGGAGCAGCACCGGGTTCACGTGGACCGCACCTGCGATCAGCTGCCACAGGACGAGAACCACCACCACCGACGCGACCGGCACCGCGACTACTCCCGCAGCATGGATCAGCCTGGACGAAAACGATGGCCTGTGCATCTCTCGATCCCGGCCGTCGAGCTTCGGTGGCCTAATGCCCATATCCCCAGCGGGAATGCCCATCGCTACGCGCTCTCGCCCGGCGAATCGGCCAGAACCTGGTCGGGATGCGACTCTGGCTCAGGGGGTCGCGCCGGTCTGCCGGCAGGTTCCGCCATGGGATCCGACGAGCTAAGCACTCCCTCGGACTCGAACACCTCTCTCACATGGCGCGTATAGGTAGCGAAGCGCTCCGACTCACGAACGGCGAGCCGGCGTGGCCTGGCCAGATCCACGCTGAGCACGTCGGCCACCCGGCCGGGCCGTGGCGACATCACCACCACGCGGTCACCGAGAAGCACCGCCTCGCCCACGTCATGGGTGACGAACAGAACTGTCGTGCCATCAGCACAGAGCCTCTGGAAGTCGACTGCCAGCTGGTCCCTGGTGATGGCATCCAGGGCAGTGAATGCCTCGTCGAGCAGCAGCAGCGGAGGGTCGTGAAGCAGCGCCCTGCAGATCCCGACTCTCTGACGCATGCCACCTGAGAGCTCAGCGGGCATGTGCTCCTCGAACGAACCCAGTCCGACCAGATCAAGAAGCTCCCTCGCGCGCTCCTCGTAGTCGCGCCGACGCAGTCCACGCACCTCTACCTGGACCAGGACGTTGTCGAGGGCGGACTTCCAGGGCAGCAGCAGATCCTTCTGGAAGACCATGCCCAGCCGGTCGAATGCAGCGACGACCGGGGTGCCGTCGATCCGGACCTCTCCGGCAGTCGGCCTCACCAGACCAGCGACTATCGACAGCAGGGTCGACTTGCCACAGCCTGATGGGCCGACCAGGGATACGAACTCACCGGGTTCCACCGACATGTCGATGGGACCAAGGGCACGAAGGTCGTGTCTCCCCTTGGCCGAGAAGATGCGCATCACCCCGTCGATATCTACGCTGACGCCCTTGGCCGCGCCGGGGCCCGCTGGCATCAGACGTAGGCGTCGGAGTAAAGCGAATCCAGTGGCAGGCCAATGTGCTGATGCAGCTCCTCTACCACAGCGTCGTAGCAGTTCTTCATGACTGCCGGATCCTGGTAGCCGATGCCGTGAACACGCTGGGCTGGACCGTAGGCAAGCTGCTTCACGATGGCGATCTCCTTCACCGCGACCGCCGGCTTCAGACTGGGGACCTGGGCCGCCATGGCCGATACCGCTGCCTCGGGGTTCGCGAAGGCAGCCACATAACCTTCCAGCGAGGCCTCCACGAAAGCCTTCACCACATCAGGGTTGCTCCTGGCGTAGGAGTCGGCGAAGACGATTCCGTTACCGTAGACATTCACCCCGTAATCGCCGTAGGTGAAGGTGCCGAGTTTTTCACCAGGGCTCAGGCCGGCCTCGGCATCGGGGAGTCCCATTATGTAGGTAGTCGTGGCGTCCACCTTGTGCTCCAGAAGAAGGCTCACCTTGGCCGACGCTGCCACCTCGTCCCAATGAATCGAGCCGTAGTCGATGCCATTCGCCTTCGCGAAGAGCGGGAAGAGCTCGAAGTCAGTGGACCCCGGCGAGGTGGCTATGGTCTTCCCGTCCAAGTCCTTCGGCGTCTTTATGGACCCACCCTCGAAGAAGAACACCGTCTCCGGTGCCTTAGCATAGAGGACAGCGTAGCTGCGCATCTGGGGGTGGGGATCTTTCCCCATCAGGTCCATCATGGAAGGTATGTCGACGAACAGCGCCTGGACTCGGCCCGCCACGAGCTGTTCCAGTGCAGGACCCGTTCCCGTAGAGGGCTGGATGGAGACGTCCAGGTTCCGCCTGGAGTAGAACCCCCGCTCTGCTGCGTAGTAATAGGGTGCGTAACGTCCGAGCGGGAGGAAGTCGAGCTGGAGGGTGAGTGAAGTCCTCCTCGTCACCACCGAGGGCTTCGCCGACGGCGTCGGGCTAGACGAGCTGCAGGCTTCGAGCAGGGAGCCGAGGCCCACCGCGCCCACCAGGGCTGCCGAGCTGCCGAAGAAGCCCCGCCGCGACATCGGACCAGCCACCATTCCCCCCAGCCGGCCGAGGCCATGGCCTCCAACGGCCTCACCAGCTACTGGAGCGGTCGGTCCCCCGTCCTCTCCAGCCACCTGAGCTGGGCCTGATGAGCTCCTGCCCTCGGTCTCGTGCATATGAGCTGGATTTGCTGGCTTCGGCGTCATGTTTGATATAATATATAATATATGATGAACAAGTCAAGCCAGCCAGACCCCAACATCCGCCAGCGTGACCACACCCAGTCGGACTACCTAGGAGGCGCTGGTGGCAGCACCCTCACCCAGACCGTCGCGGCGGCGCTCAGCGAGGAGATCCTGAGCGGGCGGCTGGAACCCGGGTCCTGGATCCGGCCTCTCGAGCTTGCCAGACGCTTCGGGACCAGCGCGACGCCCGTGCGCGAGGCACTCCGATCTCTGGCTGCAGAGGGAGTCGTGACCGCGCTGCCCCAGCGTGGCTACCAGGTCAGCCCCGCGAGCCACGCGGACCTGGAGGACACCTACCGTATACGGATGGTGCTCGACCCACTGGCAGTGGAGCTGGCCGTCCCCAGGCTGACCGCAGAGGATATAAAGGCCTCCGAAGAAGCCCTCGAATCCCTCATATCCACCTACGACCGCGACGACGCCGAGGCCCACCGCTTCGCACATCGCCTCTTCCACTTCTCCATCTACCAGTCATGCGGATCCCCCTGGCTGCTCCGGCTGCTGCGCCTCCTCTGGGACAACAGCGAGCGCTACCAGAGGCTATCGCTGGCCGAGCGCGGCAGTCCCACGGATCGTGCCCGCGAGCACCGAGGGATCTTCGAGGCAGCACGTGCTGGAAACGTCGACGAGGCAGTAGCCCTCACGCGAGCGCATCTCGCACTCACCACCTCGAGCGTGAACCAGCTGCTGACCCATTCCACACAGGGATCCGAGAGCGCTCGATGGTGAGCTGCACCTCGCGGTGAACGGTACCGACTTCCACACCCACCTGGCTCCCCTGCTTCTATCCGGGTTCCCGAGCGACCCTGCCGTAACCCGCGACCGCGAAGGCGCCGTCGAGATCGACGGCCTCCCGGTTGGTCCGGCGGAGCTGTCATCTCCGGAGGCACTGGAGCACCACCTCGACTCGGCTGGGCTTGCCAGCGCGGTGGTCTCCGTTCCTCCCCCCTGCTACCGCCAGCACCTCGACACCCTGGCGTGTCACGCATGGACCCGCCAGATCAACGATGGGCTCCTCGAGATGGTGCGGGACAAGCCCAGACTGCTTCCCCTGGCATACCTGCCACTCGAGCACCCCGAGATAGCCCTGGAAGAGCTGCAGCGAAGCATCCCCAGATCTGGGTTCTCGGGATTCACAGCCTCCGCAGGGGGACGCTCCACACACCTCGACTCGCCAGACTTGTCGGACTTCTGGTGCACCATGGAGGAAACCGGTTCCCCGCTGTTCCTCCACCCCGGCACCTCGCCAGACCCACGACTGGGCCGCCACTACCTCACCAACCTGCTCGGCAATCCCTTCGAGACCACGCTGGCCAGTGCCCAGCTGATATTCGGCGGAGTCCTTAGAGCCCACCCCGGGCTACGCATCGTCCTCGCTCATGGCGGGGGCTGCCTCCACGCGGTGCTGGGGCGTTGGCAGCGAGGAGTCGACACATCGAGGCCCGGGTTGCCCCACCTGGACCAGACGGTCGCGGCAGAGGCCAGGCGCCTGTTCGCCGACTCGGTAGTCCACGACGAGCACGCCCTGGAGAGCGTCTTGAGGACCTTCGGCCCGGAGCATGTGGTGCTCGGCAGCGACTGGCCCTATCCCATGGGCGTTCAAGACCCGGTCCAGGCCCTTGGCGACGTCAATGCTGCCATGAAGGAAGCCATCGTCGTCAGGAATCCTGAGCGGCTCCTCAGCCGCATGAGCAGCTAAGCGGGTCCTGGGAAAGGTAGCCTGCGCCGGTGAGCGCTTCGCCACCTCCCCTCTCCATCGAAAAGCTGACCAAGCGCTTCGACAAGCAGGTACTCGCGGTGGACGGGCTGGATCTCGTGGTCGAAGAGGGCCAGGTGCTCGGATTGCTCGGCCCGAACGGGGCTGGCAAGACCACCTCTCTCAGGATGATCCTAGGCCTCATCAGACCGCAGTCCGGTAGGACGCTCGTCTTCGGCGAAGAGATCCTGCCAGGCTCTCCTGTGCTCCAGAAGGTGGGCAGCCTCGTCGACAACCCTGGCTTCGTGCCCCACCTCTCAGGGCTGCGCAACCTTCAGCTCTGGTGGGAAGCCGGCGGGCGGCGGTGGGCACAAGCCGACCTGGACGGCGCGCTCGAAGTGGCCGACCTGGGTACTGCGCTCGGCAGGAAGTACCGCACCTACTCCCACGGCATGCGACAGCGGCTGGGTCTCGCCCAGGCTGTCCTCGGTCGTCCCAGGCTCCTGATCCTCGACGAACCCACATCTGGACTGGATCCCCAGCAGATGCGCCATATCCGGGAGGCTGTGACGCGAATGGCGCGCTCGGGCACCACGGTGCTTCTTTCCAGCCACCTGCTGTCAGAGGTCGAGGAAGTCTGCACCCACGCGGCCGTCGTAGACAAGGGCCGGCTCGTAACCACCGGGAGCGTCTCCGACCTGACCGGGACGACACGAACGGTGTACCTGGAGGTGAGCGATCTCGATCTGGCCCGACACGCCCTGTCCGCCCTGAGCGGCGTGACCGCGGTCGAGGACAGGCCACCTGGACTCCTGGTTACCCTAGGAGGTGCCGAGCGTTCAGAAGTGGTCGCAGCGCTGGTTCACGGTGGCGTGGGAGTCGAGACGGTCCAGGCGCGACATCGACTCGAGGATGCCTTCCTAGAGCTGGTAGGAGATCACAGCCCTTGATCCGCGTGGAGCTAACGAAGCAGGTCCGCAGGCTGAGGACCTACGTTGCCCTAGGCATCGTAGCCCTGGTGCCTGTCCTCATCACCATTGCCTTCGTCTTCGGGGGGCATCCCCATCACGCCCACGGCGAAGCCGACTTCTTCGCGGTGGCCACACGATCCGGCATCGACATGCCACTGGCTGCCCTGACGGCCATGGAGGGCTTCCTGCTGGTAGTCGTGGTCGCCCTATTCGCGGGGGACGCAGTCGCCGGAGAAGCATCCTGGGGCACGCTTCGCTACCTTCTCGTACGCCCGGTCTCCAGAGGCAGGCTGCTGGCAGCGAAGCTCTCTGTGGCAGCTCTGCTCTCGTTTGCTGCGACCCTGGTGCTCACCCTCGTCGCGCTGATCGCAGGCGTGGCCGCGTTCGGCTGGCACCCGATAGTCACCCCTGCCGGCCTCCTGATGTCCCAGGGTGCGGCACTGGCCCGCCTCGGCCTCTCCGTCGTCTACGTATCCTGGTGCATGGCGGGCGTGGTCGCCTTCGCCTTCATGCTGTCGACCATGACCGACAGCTCCTTCGGCGCCGTCGCCGGCGGAGTGGCCCTGGGCGTGGTCTCGGAGATACTGGATGCCATACCGGCCTTCGACTCCGTGCGCTACGGCTTCCCAACCCACTACTGGCAGGCCTGGAACGCTCTGTTCGTGCCAGGGACCAGCCTGGCCGACATGGTGCGCGGAGTCCTCATCCAGCTGGCCTACGCGGGAGCATTCCTCGGGATTGCCTGGTGGTGGTTCGGGCGCAAGGACATAAAGAGCTGACCGTAGCCAGCTCAGGCAGTCTCGCCCGCACGCTCCCTTCGCACCACTCGCCATCGGTGGGCCACGAACCCAACGATCACCACTGCCGCCACCGCTCCGATCGCGTAGCCCGCGTCGTTGAACCCATGAGTGATGCTCGACCACCTGGATCCCAACGCGTAGCCGACCCCGACGAGCATCGCGTCCCAGACCAGGCTGCCCAGCAGTGTGAATGCCCCGAATCGCACCGGGGGCATCTCCGCTATCCCTGCAGGCAGGGAAATGAAGGTCCTTATAACCGGCAGGACGCGACCCACCAGAACGCTCAGCTCACCCCGGCTCTTGAACCAGCCCTCCGCGCGGTCGAGGTCAGACCTCGTGAGCAGCACGTAACGTCCATAACGCTCCACCAGCGCCCTACCGCCGGTCACACCAACCGCCCACGACAGGTACGCACCGGCCAGCTCTCCCACCACCCCGGCTCCGAGCGCACCGAACACATCTATCTTCCCCGCTGCCCCAAGCGCCCCCGCAAAGCTCATCACCACCTCCGACGGGATCGGCACGCATGCCGACTCCCCCAGCATCAGAAGGAAGACTGCCAGGTAGCCCCAGGTGGAGATGAAGTGCTGCACCGTATCTTTCTAGCCCAGGGCGCGGAGCGTCTCCTGCCAATCCACCTATCGCATGCTCAGGCTCACCACAGGAGCTCTGCCACTGAGCCCCACCACGCTCTGCGCTGCTGGCCGTGCGGCGGTGACTGGAACTGGCCGCCCCACTCCCCCGTGAGTGATACACCCCCCGCGTATCCTTCCTGCCATGTCCCTGATCGATCCGGCGGTCGTCAGCTCAGCCACCGATGCCG
>JAJYXR010000015.1 GCA_021801795.1 Actinomycetes bacterium | reverse complement strand
CCCATGTAGCCGAGCGGGAGGCCGAAGGTGGTGAGCACCGGGATGAGCATCGGCACGACCAGGTAGCAGCCGAAAGCCACCACCGGACCTGCCAGGAACACGAAGCTCGCGTCCTCCGGCAGCAGGTTCTCCTTCGCGAACAGCTTCCCTATGTCGTAGTAGGGCTGGAGGATCCTGGGACCCCGACGCCCCTGGATCCTGGCCTCCACCTTGGCAGTGAAGCCGCTCACCAGGGGAGCGGCCACCACGATGGTGAGCACCTGGAGGGCCTGGATGGCGAACGGGGATATCTCCAGACCGTGCCCCGATGGATCTCCTACCACGTCGCCTCCACGTAGAGCCTGCCGGCCGCGTCTGACGGCACGGTCCTATCTGCGTAGAGGCCATCAGCCGTGTCGGCAGTTCGAGGAGCACCTCGACCGGAGCCTCATCCGGTCAGCGGCACGAGGCTACCGGCTCGCCAGGGACCCCGCAAGGCTGCCGGGTCGGAGTGTGCCACCAGGCAAGCCCCGGTAGACTGCAGGCCAGCAGCCCCCGCCGGCAGCCCATGCGCCGGACGCCACCGTGCTGCCGGAGGAGGAAGTGCCATGCCCGAAGGCGCCCTGCCAGAACCACCGAAGCCCATCGGCGTTCCCGACATACGCCTCGCCAAGCGTTCCAGAGGCTACAGGCCCGTCGTCATGCTCACCGCCTACGACACCCCCGGTGCGCGTATCGCGGACGGGGCAGGGGTGGACATCATCCTCGTAGGCGACTCCCTCGCGAACACCGTGCTCGGCTACGAGGACACTCTCCAGGTCGGTATCCCCGAGATGGTCCACCATGTGGGTGCCGTTTCCCGCGCCAGGCCACGGGCGCTAGTCGTAGCAGACATGCCCTGGATGAGCTACCACCTCGGCGTCAACGATGCCGTCTCGAATGCCTCCCGGCTCGTGCGCGCCGGAGCAGAGGCAGTGAAGCTAGAGGGAGGCCGCCGCCGCGTCGAGGTGGTGGAGGCGGTAGTGGCAGCCGAGGTTCCCGTGATGGGCCACCTCGGGCTCACCCCTCAGTCGGTTCATGCCTTCGGGGGCTACCGGGTCCAGGCCCGTGAGGCGCGCGCAGCAGAGGTCCTATTAGAAGACGCAGTCGCTCTCGCAGAGGCCGGGTGCTTCGCCATCGTGTTAGAGGCGGTGCCCGATTCGGTGGCTGCGCGGGTGACCGAGGCCGTCGACGTGCCCACCATCGGCATTGGCGCGGGGAGCTCCTGTGACGGGCAGGTCCTCGTCTTTCACGACCTGCTCGGTCTGAGGGAGGGCAAGCCCGCCAAGTTCGTCCGCCAGTACGCCCAGCTCTCAGAGCTGGCCACCAGCGCGGTCTCCTCCTGGGCAGCAGACGTCCGCTCCGGGGCCTTTCCTTCGGAGGCGGAGACCTACCACCTGCCTGCCGGAGATGACAGGCCAGACTGACGCGTCGGCTGGCAGCTCTGCCATACGCTAGTATGCCCCCCGGTGCCCGGGGCCCATCCAGGTGGTCGCCCGGTCACCGACCCTGCCCCTGAACAGGGGCCCCGGTAATGACCGGGTCCGGAGGGAGGTGAGCTGCTTTGCGGCCATACGAGACGATGATCATCTTCGATACCGAGCACGACGAGGCTGCCGTACAGGCGGTCCTCACGACTGCCGGCGACATCGTGCGGAGTCACGGGGGAAATCCCGGCAGCGTCCATCGCTGGGGAAAGCGGACCCTCGCCTACGAGGTGAACCATAAGAGCGAGGGCTACTACGTGGTCTTCGAGTTCACCGCCGAGCCCACGGTGACCTCCGAGCTAGACCGTATGCTGTCGCTCGCCGACGAGGTGCTTCGCCACAAGGTCATAAGGCTTCCCGACAGGGCCGGGGGCACCGCGCTACCAGATGCAGCGGCACCGGCACCCGCTAAGAGAACGGCACCAGCAGAGTCGGAGGTTCCCGCTCCGGTCGGCGAGCCTGGCTGAGAACCCGGGAGCGGAGGAGCTGCTATGTCCAATGGGAACACCATCGTCCTGGTGGGAAACGTAACGCGCGACCCCGAGTTGCGCTTCACCCCCTCCGGCCAGGCCACGGCTACGTTCGGCCTCGCAGTGAACAGGCGCTGGCAGAACCGCCAGACACAGGAATGGGAGGAAGCCACCTCCTTCTTCGACGTGGTCTGCTGGCGCGAGATGGCCGAGAACGCCTCCGAGAGCCTCGTTCGTGGATCGCGTGTGATCGTCACCGGACGCCTCGAGCAGCGCTCCTGGGAGACGCCCGAAGGGGAGAGGCGCTCGAAGATAGAGGTGGTGGCCGACGAGATCGGCCCGAGCCTCAGGTGGGCTACGGCCCAGGTGACGAAGAACGAGCGCCGTAGTGGGCCCGAGGCAGGGGCACCCCGCCCCGCCCAGGCCCCCCGTGACCGCTCCGGCGGTCAGCGGTCTGCTGCACAGGCGCCGCCCCCGAGTTCAGAACCAGCATACGGATACGACGAGGAGCCTTTCTGAGATGGCCCGTAATAACGATCGTGGTACCACGCGCCGGAGCCCGAGGGACCTCGGGCGGCGCACGAAGAAGAAGCCCTGCGCGCTATGCCGGGACAAGGTCGAGTGGGTCGACTACAAGGACATAAACCTGCTCCGCAAGTACATGAGCGACCGCGGCAAGATACGCGCCAGGCGTGTGAGCGGGAACTGCGCTCAGCACCAGAGGGCCCTTGCCATGGCCATAAAGACTGCTCGTGAGCTGGTGCTTCTCCCCTATGCCCAGCGCACCGTCACCGAGCGCACCTCTGGACGTGGGCGCAGCAGCCAGGGTGCCCCGGGGCGCGGTCCCGCTCCTGGAGGAGCGCCCAGTGCCCCGAGGCGTGGCCCAGTGGACGGAGCGGATCTCATAGTCGACATCCTCGATGACGCGCCAGAGGGACTCGAGGTGGAGCTGGCTGAGGAGTTCATCGACGAGCTCGACGAGGGGGCCGAGATCGTAGATCTGAAGCTGGTCACCGGGACCTCGGCTGGTCGCGACACGGAGGATGAGGCCTGATGCGGCTGCTGCTGAGGTCAGACGTCCAAGGGGTAGGCCGGCGTGGCGACGAGGTCGACGTGGCACCCGGCTTTGCCCGTAACTACCTGCTGCCCACCGGTCGCGCCATAGTGTCGACTCCGGGGATGCAGAGCCAGGCTGCGGCCATGCGACGGGCCCGCGACCTGCGCTACGCAGCCGACCGCTCGGCTGCCGAGACCGTGGCAGGCGTCATAGCAGGTGCCGCCATCGCGATACCCGTGCGGGCCGGAGCCCAGGGTCGTCTCTTCGGCTCGGTCACCAGCTCGGACATAGCCGAGGCGATCCTCGCCCAGACCGGGGCGAACGTGGACAGGCGCAAGGTGCTCCTCGATGAGCCGATAAAGACCCTCGGGACCCACCCCGTGCAGGTGCGGCTGCACCCAGAGGTCGAGACCACCGTCACCATCGAATTGGTTCCGGAGTCCTGAGCCGAGTCTAGGCCTCCCGCCAGAGCCCTCATGCTCCTAGGGTCCGTTCGGGCTCTCGGGATGGCTGCCCGGCGCCCGTGGCTCACCGGGCCCGAAGATCCGCTCGGAGATGGCGGGCCTAAGGGGCACCGTCCGGCTTCTGAAGGTCCTG
>JAJYXR010000008.1 GCA_021801795.1 Actinomycetes bacterium | reverse complement strand
AGCACTACCGCCTACGCGTTCTGCTCCACGCTGGTGGTGTCACCTGGCCCAGCACCCCGTTTCCCCCGCCACTCCGGCGATCCGTCAATCCCCACTGAAACCGGAAGAGCCGTTTATCGCCAGAGGTTCAACGCTGAGTAAGCGTGTACCCTATGCAGTGCCCTATGCAGAGCCCGTGACCAGCACAAACGCAGGATCTGTCGAGCGGAGCCGCGCGAACGAAGGATGTCACCTCCACCGAGACTCTGAAGGCTCCGGCGCGCATCCAGATGGCCCTCGCGTCTTCACCTGGGGCCGCTCCAGACCTGAAGTCCCTGCCCTCTGCTTGCCTCAGGGGTGATATTTCGCGAACCGGAACCGCCATCGTTTCCCGGCAATCAGGAACGAGCCCTTCCAGGTCCCGTCAGTGATCCTGCCGTTGAGCACTTCTCCCTGGCTCACGTCGAGTGTCAGCTCATGGGAAGCCAGATGACCATGGACCGCCGTTGTGTGGGTGACGTACTGGAAGGTGCCCCGGACCTGGCTGCCCGGCTCCGGGGTAAGCGTCAGCGTGACTGGGATTCCCGCGGTGGTGTCGTAGAGCTCGCCATGCCATACCCCCGCCACCGTTGACGCATACGATGATGAGGGCGAAGACGCTGTCGAGCTCGCTGTCGAACATGCGCTCAGGATCAGAGCAGCGAGTGGCAGTACGAGGAGGAGCGACCAGCGGGCCTCGCTGTCCATGGAACGCCGGGTGCTCACTTTCACCATCCTAAGGTGGTGGGCATTCTCCGCCCGCGCTTCATGTGCCAGAGGTAGGTCCGTTCGAAGGCCTGCTTGGCGAGCAGCCAGGGACGCCCCTCGGAGACGGTCGGGATCCGGTCGCGTGGTGGCCGGACCGGGTCCACGGACATGTACACCGCTCGGTCTCCCATGTCGAGGACGCATCGAGCGGAGAGCACGGCGGTCGATCCTTCGTGTCCAGCGATGCGCGCCGCGATGTCCCTGGCGGCGATCTCCGCCATCTGTTCGGTCATATGGCCGGTCTTCGGGAAGTTCACCGGCACTGGCGTCTCGTCGGCCGGGGGGAGGGCGACGGCCACCCCTACGGCGTATACACCATCTGCGATCCGGTGGCGGTAGTGGTCGTCGACGGGTACGAAGCCCTTGGGGTTCGCCAACCCCTGGCTCGCGGCGACGGCCTCGACACCGGCTAGGGGCGGGATCACGATCGAGCAAACAGAGGGCGTAGGGCTCAGGCCCTCGGCCTCGACAGCCTCCGCGGTGATCTTCGTGATCGCGACCGAGGTGCGATACGCGATGTCGCGCTCTTCGAGAGCTCCTTCGAGTAGCTGGCGGATCTTGCCTGCGCCGCCCATGCCCATGTGGCCGAGGAAGGGCTCGGGGGTGAAGACGGTGATCGGTACCTGATGGCGGCGCCTGCGTTTGCGGAGCAGGTGGTCGAGACCGAAGGCGAGCTCGTAGACCGGGCCTATACAGCTGGCCCCTGGGGCTGCGCCAACGACGACCGGCCCAGGGTCCGAGAGAAGCGACCGGACAGCGCCGGCGAGCTCGGTGGTCTCGGTAGCCGACATGAGCGAGTGGCCCGGTCCGTCGAAGGGGCCGAGTCCGGGGACGGCTTCGTTAGCGCTGCGGTGCCCGGTGGCGATGACGAGGAAGTCGTAGGGGTGCTCCGCGTGTGAGGTCGAGACGACCTTGGCGTCGGTATCGATTCCGGTGACTGTTTCCTTCGCGAACCGGACATGGCGCGAGGCGAGCGAGGCGGCAAGGGGAAAGGAGATCTGCTCGAGGCTGCGCCGTCCCATCGCCACCCAGGGGAAGGAGGGGACGAAGCTGAACCGCTCGTCCTTCGCGACAAGGGTTATCTCAGCCCGCTCGGGGGAGAGGTGCCGGCGCAACTCGTAGGCGGCGCTCAGCCCCCCGAAGGAGCCGCCGAGGATCACTACGCGGACGCGGGAGCTCAAAACGTCACCACCTTGTCGGCCCAGATCGCCCAGTCGGTCGCCTCCTCCAGGGTGGAACGCCGAGCACCGGTGACGAGCATCTCGTCGGTGAAGCCCCGGGCGTCCATGCAGGTGCCGCAGCAGCCGATCTCGCCGTCGTGGCGGACCACTGCGGTCACCATGCGGTCGAGGTGGTAGTAGCCGTCGGGGACCTTCTGGTTCGCGACCGCGCAGCCGACCGCGTCGCCGAAGAGGAAGACGCGTACCTCCACACCCTCGCGCCGCGCCAGGGACCCCGCGAGGCGGAGGCCGTTATAGGAGCGCTCGGTGCCATAAGGCGGGTCGTTCAAGACGACGAGGATCTTCATCGCTCCATCCCTTTCCTAGTGCTCTGAGCGATCGGTGGCGTGGCTGGCATGTCGTCCCCGAGCGCCCTGCTGGACTGCAGGCTGGACCTGGGGCTGGGCTTGGGCTGGACCTGGGCCGACGGCGACGGGGAGGCCCGCCTGGCGCCACTCGGGGAGGCCGTCCTCGAGACAGCGCGCCCGCAGTCCCCGGCCTCGAAGGGTCGCGACCGCCTCGGGGGCGAGCAGGCACAGGGGTCCTCGGCAGTAGGCGACGACCTCGATGTCGGGGTCCAGCTCGCCGAGGTGGGCCTCGAGGTGCTCCAATGGCAGCGAGATCGCGCCGGGGATGTGGCCCGCCGCGTACTCCTCCTCCGGACGGACATCGAGCACGACCACCTGGCCTGAGCGGGCTCGCTCCAGCAGCTCCTCCCGGCTCACCCGCTCGGCAGCCTCGCCGCTCGCTTCGATGGTGCGAAGGATCTGGTCGATCTCCGCCAGACGCGCGCGGCCGAGGTCGCCGAGGGCGGTGACGAAGCGGCAGACCTCCTCGCCCGCTGCGCGGTAGTAGACGCGGGTTCCCTCTCGCCGCGTTTCGACGAGACGCGCCTGGCGCATCACCTGCAGGTGCGCGGAGGTCGTCGAGATCTTCATGCCCACCGCCTGAGCGAGGGCGTCGACACTGCGCTCTGCCTGGCAGAGCAGGTCGAGCAGCTCGATGCGCTTGGCGTGCATGACCACCTTGCCGATTCGGGCGAGCTGCTCGTAGAGGTCGGCCCGTTCCCCGGCAGATGTTTCATATTCCATAGATCTATGGATAACAGATCAAAGTGGTCCACGCAAGCCGTCGGGCAGCCGAGCCAGACACCAGAGACGTAGGAGGTGGTTTGACCAGGGATGCCGTCGCAGGTACGCGGGCGCCTATGGTTCTAGAGGGACTGGAGGGCAGATGAAGGATTTCCGGGGGCGGGTTGCCGCCATCACAGGAGCTGGATCGGGGATCGGCCGTGCTCTGGCCGAGGAGCTTGGCCGGAGGGGCGCCCACCTCGCCCTGTCGGACATCGACGCTGGGGGCCTGGCCGCCACTGTGTCCCTGTGCGAGAGAACCGGTGCGAGGGTCACCTCAGACCATCTAGACGTCGCCGATCGCCAGGCAGTGTACGACTGGGCAGATGCCGTGGTGTCGAGCCATGGGCAGGTGAACCTCGTCTTCAATAACGCCGGTGTAGCGCTCGGCTCTACGGTGGCCTCGATGTCCTACGAGGACATGGAATGGCTGATGGCGATCGATTTCTGGGGAGTCGTATATGGCACCAAGGCCTTCCTGCCTCACCTGGAGGCCTCCGGCGAGGGCCATATCGTGAACATGTCCAGCATCTTCGGCCTCGTGAGCGTGCCCTCGCAGTCTGCCTATAACGCGGCGAAGTTCGCGGTGCGCGGCTTCACCGACGCGCTCCGCATGGAGCTCGAGATGGCCGGCAGCCCGGTCTCCTGCACCACAGTCCATCCTGGGGGGGTGAAGACGAACATCGCCCGCCGGGCGCGGATAGACGAGAGCATCGCCGCATACGGAGCCGGTGCGGAGCAGGTGCGCTCCAGCTTCGACCGCCTCCTGCTGACCAGCCCCGCCCGGGCTGCGCGCCAGATCCTCTCCGCCGTCGAGCACGATCGGCGTCGGGTGCTCGTCGGTCCCGACGCCAAGGTCGTCGATCTCGTCGCGAGGCTGCCTGCCAGCCTCTACCAGGGGATCATCGTCTCAGGCTCTCGCCGCATCCGGCCCCGGCGGGCGGATTCCAGCGCCGGGTGAGCGCAGGGCACTGCCGGCGCGTAACCTGGGGGGATGAACGGACCAGTCATTGAGCGCAGCAGGGTGATAGCCGCCCCTGCCGCGACCATCTTCGACCTCCTGGCCGACCCGGCAGCTCACGCGAGGCTCGACGGTTCGGGAACCGTGAAGGCAGCCGTCGGGAACCCGAAGCGCCTGGAGATGGGTTCCAGGTTCGCGATGGAGATGCGCCTGGGGCTGCCCTACCGCATAACCAACGAGGTGGTCGAGTTCGAAGAGGGCAGGCGGATCGCCTGGCGGCACTTCGGAGGCCACATATGGCGCTATGTCCTGGAGCCCGAGGGCGACTCCACGAAGGTGACCGAGACCTTCGACGGCTCTACCTCCAGGGCCCCCTGGCTACTGAGGATCATGGGGGTGGAGAGGAAGCACCCGGCAGCCATAGAGGCCACCCTGGCGCACCTGGATGAGATCGCCAGGGAAAAGTCCTGAGTCCCCCCGGCGCATCGGCCCGGCAGGCTCCGAGCGGGCCATGGTCGCCCTAGCCAAGCCAAGGAGGTGTCCCCATGAGTGGGCAACGGTCCAGTTCTCACGGTGAACCTCTCACCCGCCGCCGCTTCCTCGGAGGCGTCGTCGGAGCTGGATCGCTCGGTGCACTGCTGGCCGCATGCTCGAGCACGCCACCGAGCAGGGCAGTTGGCCATGTGCCCTCCTTCCCGCTCGGTGCAGCCTCACGAGCGACCACGAAACCGGTGCCGGTGACCTTCTGGCACTCGATGACGTCTGCGAACCTCACCACCCTTGAAGGGCTCACCGATGACTTCAACAGCTCCCAGCGCGATGTTCTGGTGACCCTGGTGAACCAGAACGACTACCCCGACACCATGACCCTCTACACAGCGTCACTGAGCGGCGGCCCCTACCCCGACGTAGTCCAGATAGAGTCCAGCGACCTGCAGCTCATGGTCGACAGCCAGAGCGTGGTGCCCGCTGGCGCGGCAGTGGCGGCGGACCACTACGACCTGTCGGACTTCCTGCCCGCGACGGTGGAGTACTTCCGCATCGAGGGAACCCTCTGGGCAATGCCCTTCAACATCTCCAGCCAGATCCTCTACTACGACCAGAAGGCCTTCTCCAGGGCGGGACTGGATCCAACTGCCCCGCCGCTCACCCTGGATGCCCTCAGAGCTGCCGCATCGAAGATCGTCACCACTGGGACCGAGAAGTACGGCATGAGCATAAAGCTCACCTCCTCGAACTTCGAGCAGTGGATGGCCATGGGCGGCGAGGAGCTGGTGAACCATGCGAACGGTCGTAAAGCCCGGGCCACCGCGGTCACCTTCGACGACCCGCTGGGTCTGGAGCTGTTCGGGTGGATCTCCGGCATGTTCGCCGACAAGCTCGCGCAGCCGACCTCGGCCACCACCTACGACAACCTCATCGCAGTAGCCAACCGGATCGCACCCATCACCATCGACACCTCGGGAGCCCTCGGGACGGTAGCCGAGCTCCTCGCCGCCGGCCAGTACTCCGACGTGAAGCTCGGCGTGGGACCCCTTCCGAAGCCAGAGGCGGCCCCAGGCGGCGTGATGATCGGTGGCGCAGGGCTCTACATGGTCAAGCGCTCGCCGCCCGAGCGCCAGGACGCGGCCTGGCGGTACATAAAGTACCTCGTGGGGCCAGCCGCACAAGCCCGATGGGCGGCGGGGACAGGGTTCATCCCCATCCGGAGGTCAGCCATCACAGAGCCCGTCCTGGTCGACGCCTGGGCGAAGCTGCCCTTTTTCAAGGTCGCCTACGACCAGCTGCTCGCCAGCCCGCCGAGCATCGCCACCGCTGGCCCGGCAGACGGAGCCCAGTCACAGGTGGATCTCGCCGTCCAGTCGGCCATGAGCCAGCTCTCCGAAGGGGTATCGCCGAAGCTCGCCCTGCAGCGCGCTGCAGCGACTGCCGATGCAGCCATCAGCGCCTACAACAGCAGGGTCTGATCAGACGCGCCGTAACGTTGAGCCCTGATCCAGCTCTCTCAGGCCGTCGGGGGCCGTGGTCGAAGGACCCGAACCAGGGCCAGATCGTCGTGGATGGTGCAGCTGGTGACCACCGCCCTGTGTCCGCTGGCGAAGGTGGGCTGGACGTCCCCCGGGCGGCCGGGGTGGAGCTCGAAGGGGTGACGAAGAGCTTTGGCCCGAACCTGGCTCTGGATGGCCTCTCGCTCGATGTCCCAGCCGGTGAGTTCCTCGTCCTGCTCGGGCCGTCGGGGTGCGGTAAGACCACCGTGCTCCGCCTGGTGGCCGGACTGGAGGAGCCGACCAGGGGCGTGGTGCGCATCGGCGATCAGGTCATGAACGGCGTGGATCCAAAGGAGCGCGACGTGGCGATGGTCTTCCAGAGCTACGCGCTCTACCCTCACCTCAGCGTGAGACGGAACATAGAGTTCCCCCTCCGTTCCCGCCATGTCGATGCCAGGGAGCGTATGAGGCTGGTGGCAGAGGTCAGCTCCGCTCTCCAGATCGGCTCCCTGCTCGACAGGAAGCCTGCCGAGATATCAGGCGGCCAACGCCAGCGGGTAGCACTAGCACGCGCCATCGTCAGGCGACCGAGGGTCTTCCTCATGGACGAGCCCCTCTCGAACCTAGACGCGCAGCTCCGGGTCGAGATGAGAGCCGAGCTAGTGGAGCTCCACCAGAGGCTCGGCTCCACGATCCTCTACGTCACCCATGACCAGGTGGAGGCCATGACCATGGGGGACAGGATCGCCATCATGAACCACGGGGTCCTCCAGCAGGTGGACACCCCCGAGAAGGTCCACGACCGTCCGGCCAATGCCTTCGTCGCTGGCTTCATCGGCAGCCCACCCATGAACATCCTGGCCGGAGTAGTCGAACCTGTGACTGGCGATACTGCCCCGGCTAGGAGCCCGACTCCTGCCGATCGCTCGGTTGGCGGCACAGACGCGGGGGCGTTGGTGAGCGTAGGGATGCCTGGCGGTTCCATTCCCCTGGGCGGTCCTCTCGCCGAGGCAGTGCTTTCGCGGGGCCTCGCGTCGGTGATCGTCGGGGTGCGCCCAGAGCACGTTTCCATCGACCCAGCGGGGAGCCTGGCTGCGTCGGTGACGCTCGTGGAGTCGCTCGGTCACGAGAGGCACGTGGTATGCCGCCTCGAGGCCGGCCAGCTCGTGGTGGCGCGGCTCGCTGCCCGGGAAGCCGTACCGAGAACAGGCGAGCGCGTGTCGCTCAGCTTCAGCGCTGAGCATCTCCAGCTCTTCGAACCTGACACCGAGGCCCGCATCGATGTCTGACACGCGCCGGCGCCGCAGGCTCGGCGAGGCAGCACTCGGTTATGTCTTCGTCCTGCCCGCCCTGGCGGTCTTCGGCGTCTTCGTCTTCTACCCGCTCGTGAAGACATTCGTCCTGGGTTTCTACCGCACCCCACCCTTCCCGAACCTTCCCTCGCACTTCGTCGGCCTCTCGCAGTACGGGTCGGTGTTGACATCCCCTGCTTTTCTGGACAGTCTCTGGCGCACCGTGCTGTTCGTCCTCTTCACGGTTCCGCTCGGTATAGCCCTCGGGGTAGCTCTGGCTCTGCTAGCGCACCAGCGCCTAGCGGGCATCCGGATATTCAGGACCATATTCTCCTCGACGGTCGCGACGTCGGTCGCGGTGGCGTCGGTGATCTTCTATACCCTCCTGAACCCCGAGGTCGGCCTGCTCAGCTATTGGCTGGGCGGGAGGGGAGGCGCGGGAATCCTACAGAGCCCTACCCTGGCTCTTCCAGCCGTCTCGGTGGTCACCATATGGCAGAACCTCGGTTTCGTCTTCATCCTGATGAGCGCCGCGCTCCAGTCGATACCAGATGACCTGATGGACGCAGCGCGCGTGGACGGGTCGAGCATGTGGTACCGGTTCTGGCACGTCACCCTCCCCCTGCTGTCCCCGACGGTCTTCTTCGCAGTGGTGGTGGGCACCATCGGCTCCTTCCAGGCCTTCGGCCAGATAGACCTCCTTACCCAGGGTGGCCCGAATAACCACACAGACGTGCTCATCTACTCCCTCTACCAGCAGGCCTTCGTGTTCAATAACACCGGGGTGGCCGCGGTGATGTCGGTCCTGCTCTTCGCCATCCTGCTCCTGCTCACCGCCGTGCAGTTCCGGTTCTTCGAGCGGAGGGTCTTCTATGGCCGCTGAGAGCCATCCGGGATATGGGATGCGCAGTCACCGGTCAACCCTCCTGAGGAGGCTGCTGCGCTACGTGCTGCTCGTGGCAACGGCTCTGGTCGTAGCGTTCCCCATCTACATAACGGTGGTGAACGCCCTGCTGACGCCCCAGCAGATAGCCGCCCGGCCACCTACCCTGTTCCCGCTCCATCCCCACTGGGGTGCCTTCGCGTCAGCCTTCTCGACCGGCCATCTGGGCATATTCCTGCGAAACAGCCTCATAGTCACCGTGACCATTACCCTGGCCGAGCTAGTCACCTCCGCCCTTGCGGGTTATGCCTTCGCGTTCGTCAGGTTCCCCTTCCGCAGGACGGTCTTCTTCCTCTGCATAGCCACGCTCATGATCCCCATGGAGGTCACCCTGGTTCCGAATCGTGAGACCATAGTGGCACTCGGCTGGTTCAACTCCTTCCCGGCTCTCATAGTGCCCTTCCTCGCCAGCGGTTTCGGCACCTTCCTGTTCCGTCAGGCCTTTCTCGGGATGCCGGGCGACCTTCGGGACGCCGCCGCGCTCGACGGCTACGGTCACTGGCGCTTCATGACCCGGGTCGTCCTCCCCATGAACCGACCCGTGATCGGAGCCTTCGCGGTCTTCGCGTTCCTGTCGGCATGGAACCAGTACCTGTGGCCTCTCGTGGTGACCGAGACGAACGGCGTCCGCACCGTCCAGATAGGCCTCCGGCAGCTCCAGGCGCTCAGCATTGACCAGACGAACATCATCTTCGCCGGCACCGTGCTGGCGGCCCTCCCGATCTTCGTGATCCTCGTCGTCTTCCAGAAGCAGCTGGTCCGCGGACTGACCGCTGGCGCGCTGAAGGGCTAGCCAGCAGACGGCCGGTGTACTGACGATCGCCGCAGCCAGTGACTGGCGGGCACGGTCGGTCAGGACGGTGCAGCCACCGGGCGCGTGGAACCGCGCAGGCGGATGCCCTGGTGGCGGACCGCCGCCATCCTGGTTCGGAGCATGATCCTGATAGCCCACCACGAGGGGTCCAGCTCGCCGCGGCGGTGGGAGAAGCGAGCGGAGGTCGGCGCTCCGTGATGGTTGTTATGCAGACCCTCACCCGCGACCAGGATTCCGAGCAGCCGGCTGTTGGTCGCCGTGTTCGGGTAGGGCCTCGTGCCGAATCGATGCCCTATGGCGTTTATAGCTCCGCCCGCGAGTAGGTACCCGCCAATGCTCACGCCTCCAGCCACCACGGCAGCTTCCCATCCGAGCAGTGCGACGGCGACTGCCCCCGAGACGGCCAGCCCCAGCAGCCCACGATCGAACACCCATCGATCCAGGCGGTCTGGCTGGAGATCCTGTGCATAGCGCGACACCACTGCCTTGTCCCTGGCGACCGAGCGGTACAGGAGGGCGTTTCCGAGGAGGACCCTGGTGAAGCCCGACACCTCCGGAGAATGGGGATCGCCGGCCACGTCGGTATAGGCATGGTGCTTGCGATGGACCGCTACCCACTGGCGAGGCTTTATGCCGGTGAGCAGCCAGATGGCAGTCCGAGCCGCGATGGCTGCCTGTGGCTTCATCTTCACAGAGCGATGTGCCAGCGTCCGGTGCAGGTAGATGCTCGTGGCGAACAGAGCTACCTGACAGGTTACGAATCCCGCGATCACGCCGGCGACGACCGGCTCCATGGCGTCCATCGCTGCGGAGTCCCGAGCGCCTAGCTCGATGCCGATGTCGAGCTGGGCGGAGCAGTCGATCCCGTGGAGCCAGAGCCCGCGCTGCCAGAGCCCGCGCTGCCAGAGCCCGCGCTGCCAGAGCCCGTGGAGCCAGAAGTGGCCGGAGCCGTGGCGGGCTGCGTGAATGCCACGGCACCTGGCGGTGCGGTGATCGAGGCGGGCTTCCCCCAGGAGGAGAAGGTGAGGTGAATGTCCGGTCCCTTTTCCTTCACCAGTCCGGCGACAGGCAGGGCAGGTCCGCTGGCCGGCACGTAGAGGTAGAGGGTGCCGGAGGTGCCGGTGCTCTTGCCCGCCAGGGCCACCACCTTCACCCCGTCGATGGGGGGGTGCGATGCCTTCTTCACCGACGAGAGGTCGAGCTGCTTCGAGATGCCGGACATCGAGCTGACGTCGGAGGAGAGGGACTTATATCCCGAGGAACTGGGCGTGAAGTAGAGCCAGTGCCCTGCGTAGTGGGAGGCATCTGCCGCGGGCATCCCGAAGATGCTGGTGAGGATGGAGGTGGTGGCCTTCAGGTAGGCATCGTGTGGAAGTATGAGGATCGAGGCACTGCCCGCGCCCTTCCCAGATCCGATGCTGAGCGATTCGCTGCGCGCGGATCTCGTGACGAGCACGCTCTGGGTGATCGTCTTCCCGGACTGTACCTCGGTCGCCACCATCTGCACCGACGACTCACCGGCCACAGCCGACTTCACCGCGAGCGCGGCGGCTGACGGGCTGAGCGATCCTGCATCGGCAGCGCTCGGAGTGGAGGAGCCACAGGCAGAGATGACCAGTGCCATCGAGACAAGAACAGCGGCCAGGCCGACCCCGGGGCCGCCAGGAGGTAGAGCGCAGGATCTTCGGGTGACGACCACCAAGGTAGGTTATCAGCGATCGGCTCCCGCGACGTCCGCGGTGGACTGTCCACGCCCCATGGTACGCGCTCACATGCTGCTCACATCTTCGCCCTCATAATGTGGAGGCGTGCGACTGCTGGTGGTGGAGGACGAGGTGAGGATGGCCTCGCTCCTGAAGCGTGGGTTCGAGGAAGAGGGCTATGCCGTGGACGTGGCCGGCACGGGGCCCGAAGCTGTGTGGCTCGGGACCGAGTACGAGTACGCGGCGATCATCCTGGACGTTCTCCTTCCGGAGCTGGACGGCTTCTCGGTCTGCAGGAAGCTGCGTGAGGCCAACCGGTGGAGCCCGGTCATCATGCTGAGCGCGCTCGATGCCGTAGAGGAGCGGGTGCGGGGGCTCGACGCGGGGGCAGACGACTACCTGACGAAGCCCTTCAGCTTCGCAGAGCTCTCCGCGAGGCTGCGGGCTCTGGTGAGGCGCGGAGCAGGGAAGCGGCCCCCGACCCTGGTGGTGGGCGACCTGGTTCTCGATCCGGCCGACCGGAGCGTTCGCAGGTCGGAGGTGGAGATAGCGCTCTCGCCGAAGGAGTTCTCCCTCCTCGAGCTGTTCATGCGCCATCCAGGCGAACTCCTCACGCGTGCTCGGATACTCGAGCAGGTCTGGGATTTCGCGTTCGACGGCACCTCGAACGTGGTGGATCAGTACGTGGCCTACCTGCGCCGCAAGATCGACTACCCGTTCGGCAGATCCGATCTGGAGACCGTACGGGGCGTAGGCTACCGCCTGCGTCGGGCCGGCTGAGCTCATCGGGACCCTAGAGCGGCTCCTCGTCAACCATGCCGGTAAGACTCCGCCTCGCCATCGTGTTCGCGCTGGCAGCCGTCGTCCTCGTAGGGGGATCCGAGTGGCTGCTCATCCATCTACTGGCCCACGAGCTCGATTCCTCTGTCGACACCACCCTCTCCGAGCGCGCCCCGGTCATCGCGAGCACGCTGGGGCGGGTGCCCGAGCTGCGGGGCATCCATCCGCCGGGGGTCCGCCCGGCGTTCCCCTTCTCGCATGGCGTCACGGAGGAATCTGGCACCACGCGAGACATCGTGCCAGCGGCACACGAGCACTTCATAGGTCACTTCGGACTGCCCATAGGCCAGGTAATCGGCAAGGACGGCGAGGTGCTCGCCTCCCTCCCTGCCACCGGCAGCACCCCGATAGTGCCGAGAGCTTCCCTGGCTGCTGCCCGCCGCGGACCAGTGCATCTCGACGTGGTCCTCTCGGGCGCCAGGGGTCCTGCTCGGATCCTCGCTGAACCAGACAGGTTCCTCCCCGGCGCCGTGGTGGTGGTGGGCGCGTCTACTGGCGGCACGGTGGAGCTCGAGCACCGCCTCACCGTCGGATTGCTGCTCGTCCTGCTGCCAACCGCGCTCGTAGCCGGGGTCGGTGCATGGGTGCTTGCCGGTGCAGCGCTGCGGCCAGTCGAGAGGCTGCGCAGCGAGGCAGAGTCGATATCAGCCAGTGACACGAAGGCCCGCCTGGTGGTTCCCTCCACCGGTGACGAGATAGCAGCCCTCGCTTCCACCATGGACGAGCTTCTCGGCCGCATGCAGGAGGCCCTGGAACGTCAGCGTGCATTCGTATCCGACGCCAGTCACGAATTGCGTACCCCGCTAGCTGCCCTCGAGACCGAGCTGGAGCTTGCAGGACGTCCCGGGCGGACATCGAAGGAGCTGGCGGCTGCCGTCTCCGAAGCCAGCCGGGACGCAGAGCGCATAAGGGTACTGACCGAGAATCTCCTGGTCCTTGCCCGAAGCGACGAGCACGGCCTGGCGCTCAACCGGGAACCGACGCTCCTGGCAGAGGTCTGCACGGCAGCTGCGCGCACCGTCTCGAAGGGTGCAGCGCGGGGCGCCTCGGCTGGATCCATGCCTGCGGTGGAGGTGAAGGTGGAGCTGGAGGACTCGCTGAAGGCATACGTGGATCGCGTGAGGATCCGCCAGGTGCTCGACAACCTGCTCTCGAACGCGATGCGGTTCGCACCCGGAGGATCCGAGGTTCTGGTGAGAGCGTCTTCGGACGAAGATGGCACCGTGATCATCGAGGTCAGCGATTCGGGTCCTGGCTTCCCGCCAGCCTTCCTGCCGGTCGCCTTCGAACGCTTCAGCCGCCCCGACGCCGCACGGGGGCGAGCCGACGGCGGCTCCGGCCTGGGGCTCTCGATAGTGAAGGTCATTGCCGAGGCCCACGGCGGCACTGCCGAGGCCTCTAACCTGCCCTCCGGCGGCGCTCATGTCGAGGTCCGCTTACACCGAGCCCTCATCGCCGACCCGGGCCCCTGTTGATGCCTGCCCGACCCGGGTCGAATCTTTAGGGACTCACATCGGTCTTTCATCTGCTTCACATGATGTGATCCGTAGGATGCGAGCATGGCCATTCGAAGTCAAGCGAACAACGACGCGCCTGGCGACGACCGAGACAGGCAGACGCACAGGCAGACGCACGGGCAGACGCACGGGCAGACGCTGCCAAGGGCTGCCTTCGCCGAGGTTTCCGAGTGGATAGTAGGGATGCACCGCCGCCACACCTGGCACCGAGAGCTAGCGGGACGCTCCGCGGCGGGCGCGAGCAGGGTCATGCTGGTGGTGGGGGCCGTAGTGATCCTGGCCGGTGCAGGAACCGGCATCTGGGCACTCACGAGCTCGTCTTCCCCCGCGCTCGTGGCCGAGCCGGCGGCCCTGGCTAGCGTGGAGCAGACGGTGAGCGCCACTGGCACCGTAGAGCCGGCCACCGAGCTCGGTCTGGGCTTCGGGGTGGCAGGCACGGTGGCGAGCGTGAACGTCCAGGCTGGGCAGAAAGTGAAGGCAGGGACGGTCCTCGCGTCCCTTGACACCACCCAGCTCTCGGCGACCGTGGCCCAGGCGCAGGCGAACGTCGCGGCTGCAGAGGCCACGGTCGCGCTCGACGAGGCTGGAGCCACCCCGAGCGAGCTCGCATCCGCACAGGCCGCGATTGACTCTGCCCAGACTGCCCTGGCCGAGGCAGGGCCGAACGTGACCCTCACCAGCCAGGAGAACGCCACCAACCTGTCTCTCGCGAACGACGCCGTTCAGGCAGCCCAGACGAAGCTCTCCGAGGACACCCAGACGCTCCAGTCGGACCAGGCAACCGCGAGCGGCTGGTGCCAGAAGGCTCCCTCCTCCTCGGAGTGCTCCCAGGCAGTCGCTGCTGTGCAGTCGGCCCAGCAGACAGTCTTCTCCGACCAGCAGGCGCTCACGAGCGACCAGGAGCAGCTTCCCTCGGCCGAGGCGAAGAACACCCAGGCCCAGGATGCCGCAGAGGCTTCGGTGGCGAACGCGAAGATCGCCCTGGCCGACGCCGAGACCTCGCTTGACGACACCGAGGCCGTGAACCAGAGCAATCTCACCCTCGCCGAGCAGGCGGTGGCTACAGCCCAGGACTCCCTCTCGAACGCGGAGACCTCGGATAACCAGGCAGAGGTGGAGCTGAGCGACGCGACCACCACCTATAACCAGGCTGTCACCACCCTGAACGACTGCGGTGCGGATCCCTCATGTGCCGACTCCTCTCAGGAGCAGACCGACCAGCAGGCCGAGACCCAGGCCCAGAGCTCCTACAACCAGGCCCAGAGCTCCTACAACCAGGCCCAGAACGCGCTCACCTCGGCCCAGGACTCGCTAACCAACGAAGAGGACCAGCTGAGCGCCACGAAGATAAAGGACTCCCAGGCCCAGGATGCCGCGCAGGAGACGGTCTCCTCGGACACCCAGCAGCTCGCGAACGACGAGACCTCGCTCAGTGACACCGAGGCCGTAGACAACATCAGCCTCCAGCTTGCCCAGGATGCAGTGAATGCGGCTGCTGCGAAGCTCCAGCAGGACTCATCCCTGCTGGCCCAGGACAAGGCAGTAGAGAACGGCAGCTGCGCGAGCGCTCCGTCGAGCTCCGAGTGCTCCTCGATAGCCTCGGCCCTCAGCTCGGCCGAGCAGGCCGTCGCGTCCGACCAGCAGGCGCTCACCGAGGACCAGGACCAGATTCCCGCCACGAACGAGAAGGACGCGCAGTCGCTCGCGTCCGCCGAGGACCAGGTCCAGAGCGACGCGACGGAGCTGAAGAACGACCAGGCGAACCTAGCCACCACCGAACAGTCGATCACCCCACAGCAGGTTGCCGCGGCTGAGGCAAGCCTCCAGGGCGACGTAGCCATCCTGAAGGAGGACCAGACGGAGCTCTCCCAGGGCACCATTACCGCGCCTAGCGCGGGCACCGTGCTCGAGGTGAACATCGTGGTGGGCCAGAGTGCCTCCGCGGGCGATGTGTCGGCTACAGGCTCGGGCTCTGGCTCTGGCTCTGGGTCTGGGTCGGGGTCGGGCGCCTCTTCGAGCTCCAGCAGCTCATCTGGTACCGGCAGTGTTACCGGTCCCATCGTCTTCCTGCCTACTGCTAAGGACGCGATAAGCACCACCGTGTCAGACACCGAGATAGGAAGCGTCCAGGTCGGCGAGCAGGCGACCATCACCGTGGCCGGCAGCACCTCGCCTGTCTATGGCGTGGTGAGCGAGGTCTCACCGGAGGCGACCGTCACCTCGGGCGTCGCCACCTTCCCGGTCACAGTCTCCATAACGAGCGACCCACCTCATCTGTACATCGGCACCAGCGCGTCGGTGTCCCTCATCGTGCGTGAGGCGTCTGACGTGCTCACGGTGCCCACCAGTGCCATCCATTCGATAGGCGGCCGTGACATCGTCTTCGTGGAAAAGAACGGCAAGGAGGTGGCCACCCCGATAGTCGAGGGGCTCTCCGACGCGCTGCGCACCCAGGTCATCTCTGGGATCACCAGCGGCGAGGAGGTGGTGCTGGCCGTCAGGACCAGCGCTGTGCCCGGAGCCTCCACCTCGTCCTCGGGGCGTGCCGGCTTCGGTGGTGCAGGCGGCTTTAGGGGCGCAGGCGGCTTCGGTGGGGCAGGCGGCTTCGGTGGGGCAGGCGGCTTCGGTGGTGCAGGCGGCTTCGGTGGTGCAGGCGGCTTCGGTGGTGCAGGCGGCCTTAGGGGTGCCGGGTGAGCGAGCAGGTGTTCATCGCCGGTCCGCCGACCATGGAGATGCCCGTAGAGCGCGTCACTAGGTCGCCTGTCAGCTCGACTGCTCTCGCAGGTAGGCCACCGGTCATCGAGCTCCACGATATCTGGAAGGTGTACGGGATCGGAGATGTGAAGGTAGAGGCCGTGCGTGGGGTGAGCCTCAGGATCGACGAGGGCGAGTTCGTGGCCATCATGGGTCCTTCGGGATCGGGCAAGTCGACGCTCATGCACCTTCTCGGATGCCTCGACGTTCCCACCTCTGGCACCTACAGGCTCGCAGGCCAGGAAGTGGGAGACCTCGGGGAGGTAGCGCTGGCGACCATCAGGAACCGCAGGGTCGGGTTCGTCTTCCAGCAGTTCCACCTCCTGGCGAACCTGACGGCCCTGAAGAACGTCGAGTTGCCACTTGTCTATGCAGGGATGCCAGCGGCGAAGAGAGAGGCGAAGGCCCGTGAGGCGCTGGCGAGCGTGGGGCTCGGCGAGCGGCTCCACCACAGGCCCAACGAGCTGTCTGGCGGTCAGAGCCAGCGGGTGGCGATCGCGCGTGCGCTGGTGACCGAGCCCGACCTCGTGCTGGCCGACGAGCCCACGGGGAACCTGGCGAGCGACCAGACGGAGGAGGTGCTGAGCATCTTTGCCAGGCTCCACGACGAGGGACGGACCATCGTCGTCATCACCCACGAGCCCGACGTCGCTGAGTGGGCCTCGCGTACCGTGCATATCAGGGACGGGGTCATCTACGGCGAGGAGCGCCGCGACAATCCCCGGCGCCGGACCCCGGTCGGGTTCGCTCTCGGAGCTCCTGGCGTATCCGGCGATACTGCTGAGATACCTCGGAGTGGCGAGGAAGCCCCTTGAGCTGGCGGGAGACCATCCACGAAGCCTGGACTGCCATAGTCACCCACAGGGCGCGGGCCTTCCTGACCGTGCTCGGGATCCTCATTGGCATCGCGGCCGTGATCGTGACCGTCGGGCTCGGCGAGGGCAGCTCGGCAAGCGTTACCTCTGCCATATCCGCCCTCGGCTCTAACCTTCTCATCATCACTCCCGGCAGCACCACATCGAGTGGTGTCGCGGGGGGTCTCGGCTCGGCCTCCACCCTTACCCTCGCGGACGCGAAGGCTCTGGGATCCCATCTGGACTGCCCGGACATCGCGGCGGTGGCGCCGGTAGTAGATCGTGAGGAGGTGATGAGCACCCTGTCCGGGTCGAACTGGGACGCCCCGGTGGAGGGCACCACCCCTGCCTACTTCCAGGTGCGAGACCTCCACCTCGCGGAGGGGAGCTTCATGGACAGCTCCGAGGTCACCAAGGCTGCGAACGTCGTGGTGATCGGACCCGAGGTGGCGAGCGAGCTGTTCGGCTTCAGCGACCCGGTAGGCCAGCAGATGGACATCGGATCCCTGCCTTTCCAGGTCATCGGAGTGTGGGCAGAGGCGGGCAGCTCGTCGTCCACGAACCTCGACGACCAGGTAGTGGTGCCGATCACCACCGCCCAGAGCCAGCTCTTCGGCACTGCGGTCTTCGCTTCCAACCCGAACGCGGTGCAGCAGATACTCATCCAGTCCACATCCCAGGGCACCCTCGGTTCTGCATACACCGAGGCTGACGACCTGTTGCTCCAGCTTCACCAGATATCCTCGCCCGCTGCAGCGGACTTCACCATTACGCCCGAGACCCAGCTCCTGAACACCGCGACCTCGGTATCCAGGACGCTTACGATCCTGCTCGCCGGCATCGCCGGCATATCGCTCCTGGTTGGCGGCATAGGCGTGATGAACATCATGCTCGTCTCGGTAAGCGAGCGGGTGCGCGAGATCGGACTGCGCAAGGCGCTGGGTGCCACGCCATCTGTCATCAGGCGCCAGTTCGTCATGGAGGCCGGAATGCTCGGGCTCGCAGGTGGTGTGGTGGGCGTGGCACTCGGCATCGGATCGGTGTTCGTCCTCCCGCACCTCATATCGGACACCGTGGAGCTCTCTACGGCCGCCACCCTCGGCTCGGTGCTCGTGGCGGCCTTGATCGGGATCGTCTTCGGCGTGTACCCGGCCAGCAGGGCTGCACGCCTCTCGCCTATAGATGCCCTTCGCAGCGAGTAGTCCCGTGGCCAGCGAGTCGACAGAGAGATCACCGGTTACCGATCGCCGGGCTGCACGGGTAACACGCGGGCAGCACAAGCCAGGAATGAAATCCGAAACGAGAGGAGACCAACCGAGATGAAGAACCCGACCAGTAGCCATGCCCCGCGGGCCAAGACCCGTGGCCTATCGAGCCTGCCCGCGCTCTGCGCCTGCGCGTTGGGACTGGGCGCCATGCTGGCAGCCTGCAGCAGCTCTGCACCGAGCGCGTCGAAGTCCTCGACGGCCGCCGCCACATCGGCCCGCACTGCCTCTGCCACCTCCAAGGCATCCAAGTACCACGTGGGCTTCGCCTCGGGGAAGGTGTCGTCGCTCGCAGGGTCGACCATGGAGGTAGTGGGCACCAAGAGCACTGTGACGGTCACACTGGGAAGCTCGACCACCTACAGCCAGGTGGTCCCCGTGAGCGCGTCCGATCTGGCCGTAGGCCAGTGCATAGAGGCCATGGGCCCGACGAACGACATCGGCACCGTTCAGGCCACCGTCGTGGTCATCCGTCCGGCCCCCGCGGCCGGGTCGGGTGGATCGGCCGGGTCGGGTGGATCGGCCGGGTCGGGTGGATCGGTCGGGTCGGGTGGATCGGCCGGGTCGGGGAGTGCCAGCCCGTCATCTGCCACCGCCAGCTCGGCCAGTTCCTCTGCGTCCTCGTCTTGCCTACCGGCCTCTGGTGCCTTCAGGGGCGCAGGTGCGAAGGGATTCCACAAGGGGTCATTCCCGCACGGATCCTTCACCGGCAAGCCCGGCGGCGCGTCGGGCGGCGCGTCCGGCGGCGCGTCCGGCGGCGCGTCCGGCGGCGCGTCGGGCTCAGCCTATCCAGGTGCCGGAGCGAGCAGCGGGACATCCTCGGCTGGAGCGGCAGGTCACTTCGGGGCCTTCGGAAAGCTGGTGTCGATAAACGGCAGCACCCTCGAGGTGGTGGGTCCCACCGGCCAGACCGGGGTGGCTCTATCGAGCTCCACCCGCATAGAGGAAGAGCAGCTTGCCACCGCCACCGCCGTGTCGGTCGGGGCCTGCGTGATCGCCACCGGCACCCGATCGACAGCGGGAGCCGTAGCTGCCCGTCTGGTCACCGTCGAGCCGGCAGGCCCCACTGGATGTCCGAGCGCTGGCTTCCGAGGCCGAGCATCCAGCTCGGGCGCGTAGCGTAACGGAGGACCGCCGGACAGTAGCGGGTGGCTGGATCAGGCGCTCAGGTTCTCGGGTGGTCGTCGGCCGATGTAGGGGCCCTGGGGACCGAAGCCCACCCTCACCATGGCCACCGGTCTCGGTGGAGTCGGGTGGGGGACGCGACTCGCCCAGGGGTTGTACAGGAGCCATATCCCCGTGGAGTCTCTCACCAGGGATGGCTCACCTGGTCCCTGGCCCTGAGAGTTAGAAGACAGCCAGGGGGTGGGGTCGGGATCCTCGCATGGTCCATCGGGTCCGCTGCAGGATGCCACCCCGATCGCGTACGAGGGCTGGTTGAACCAGTTGCCTGAGAAGAACAGCCAGTAGTGGCCCTGGACCAGGACCATCTGGGGAGCCTCCACGATGGTGCCCTGCCATGCCTCGTCGGGATGGAAGATCTCGACTGCTGTGCCTATGAGGTGGTGGCCACCTGGGCTCAGCCGCTCGGCCCATATCTTCGTGATGCGGCTATGCCCTGGCCACGGGGTGTTCGGGTCCGCGTTGTCGTCTGACTTCCAGTCCAGCCAGAGCTGGCCGTTAGCGTCCAGGAACGCCCTGGGGTCGATGGATCCCCGTAGGTCTGCCTGGCATATGAAAGGCTGATCAGCGGCTTTGAAGGGTCCCATCGGCGAGGTGGCGAAGGCGTCGCCTATGCACTCCATGCTCGGGGATATGCCATTCACCACTGCGGTGAAGTAGAGGGCATAGCCTCCGGCGACCGCGACCACGTCGGGTGCCCATGTGAATCCTGGGGTCGCCCAGGGCGGCAGATCGGGCAGCGCGTCGTGCACCGGGCCCCAGTGCCCGATGACCGTGGCCGAGCGCACCGGTACGTTCACCCCGGCCTGGTTCCCCTCCGAGGTGTAGAGGTAGGCCGTGTTGCCTGTCACCAGCATGAATGGGTCCGGCAGGTCGGCACCGGTGAGGATGAAGCGCCCCGGAGCATCCGGGTGGGTAGTCGGGGGAGGTTCGAAGTACCTAGAGGGCACCCCCGGAAGGGACGCTGCCAGGGCTGCAGCCACCACCGAGGAGGCTGATGACCGGGCGAACCCGCCGAGGTCGACCGGGCGGGTGGAGGAGCCGGAGCTCGGGAGAGCCTGCTCGCCCGAAGCGTGGTTGGCCGGTCCCGCAGCCGCGAGGGTGAAGACGCTGAGGGCAGCGACCAGAGCGACGGCGATAGACGGTATCGCAATCCTCGGAAATGGCGACAGAGACCGGCCCCTATCCAGCCGCGAAAGTTTCATGCGAAGGCCATTCTGCACCGTTTCGGCAGGATCGGGCCATACCCAGGGCCATGCCTGCTGTCATGCCTTCTCGGCTCAGGGAGCGAGGTCGAGACCCAGCATGCGGATGGCGTTACCCCGAACGATCTTGCGCACTGCGTCGGGCTTCAGGGCCGACATCATCTCGGTCGCTACCTGCTTGGTGTCCGGCCAGGTGGAGTCGGTGTGGGGGTAGTCGGTCTCGAAGGTGATGTTATTCACCCCGACGGCATCGAGCGACTCGAGACCATGACGGTCGCGAAAGAAGCAGCCGTAGATCTGGCGGTAGTAGTACGTGGAGGGTGGCTCGGGCACGATGTCCTTCACGCCTCCCCAGGCTCGGTGCTCGCGCCATACGTCGTCCGCGCGCTCGAGGATGTATGGGATCCAGCCGATCTGACCCTCGGAGTAGGCCAGGTGAAGCCGCGGGAAGCGGACCAGAACCCCGGAGAAGAAGAAGTCGCTCATCGAGGCCATCGCGTTGTTGAAGCTGAGGGTCGCCTGCACCGCGGCAGGGGCGTCAGGTGACGTGGCCGGCATCTTCGAGGACGATCCTATGTGCATGCACACCACCGTCCCGGTCTCCTCGCAGGCCGCGAAGAACGGGTCCCAGGAACCACTGTGGATGCTCGGCAGGCCGAGGTGCGGGGGTATCTCGCTGAAGCACACCGCCCTGACGCCGCGCGCTGCGTTCCTGGTGACCTCGGCTGCTGCTGCCTGGACGTCCCAGAGCGGGATGAGGCACAGCGGGATCAGCCGCCCGGCGCTGCCCGCACACCATTCCTCGACCATCCAGTCGTTGTAGGCGATGACGCAGGCCATCGCCAGCTCCTTGTCCTTCGCCTCCAGGAAGGTCTGTCCGCAGAAGCGGGGGAAGGTGGGGAAGCACAGCGATGCCTCCACCCAGTTCATCTCCATGTCCTCGACGCGGGCCTTCGGCTCGTAGCAGCCGGGGCGCATCTCGTCATAGGTGATGGGCGACAGGGTCATGTCGTCACGCTCGAAGCCGACCGCTGCCACATGGCGCTTGTGCGGGACCATCAGGTCCTCGTAGAACCAGATATCGCACGGGGGAGCGCTCTCGTCGAGGGTGTACTCGTACTTGGTCCCGCCCAGGTAGCGGAGGTCCCCTAGTCCGTGCCGCTCGACGCGTGGGGCGCGATCGGAGAACTTCGAGGGCAGCCACTGCTTCCACACGTGGGGAGGCTCCACCACGTGGTCGTCCACGCTCACGATCTTCGGTAACTCCACCCCGCTGTCTCCTCTGCTGTCGCTCATATCTGACACAGTGTCAGAATAGCGCATCAGGCTCTCCCTGACACGCGGTGGCGGCGGACCACCCACCGGAGGCGACCAGGTGCCTGTGGAGAAACCGTCGATATCTGGGGACGAGCGGCGGTCCTACTGGGGAACACCGGCGGCTCTCTGGGGAAGGATCGAAGAATTCTGCGGAAAACATAGGGATTTCGCGCAAACCCCTTGACCTTGATCTGCCAGAGGCGCAAAGTGTCCCTATCGGGTGACTGACGTCCATGAGCCAGCCGGTGAACCGCCCGCACAGGTGGGGATCAGGTCGAGGTCAGGGACACGGTAGGTCATCTGCAGTGCAGGCTGGCAACCGGATCGCAGGTTCCCTGGGACCCGCGAGACGGTCCGAGCCGGGGGTCGTCCGACCCCGGGCGGAGGGCCAGTCCTGTGCCAGGCGTTGCCCCGAGGAGTACGGGCGGCTCGCGTCGCTCCGGCTACTCGGGGTTTCGCCGCGCCTAGCCAGATGCAGGCACCAGCCAGCCGGTCACGTCCACCACTACGTCGGTGGAGCCTGCGTGGTTATACAGGCTCACCTCCCCGCTCGTGCCGATTGGGAGGACCACCCCCGTAGCTGTGCTCTCGCCTGCTGACCAGCTAGATATGGCGGTCGTGGGCATGGTCGCACCCGTTGGCCAGGCTATGAGGTACGACGAGGCCGTCGTGTCCGTCGCGGTGATGTTCACGATGACCCCGGTCGCATCCGCGGGAAGGCCTGCCAGGCCGGTCGCCTGCACGTCGAGGGTGCTCTTGGCCGAGAGGGTCTTTCCCT
>JAJYXR010000020.1 GCA_021801795.1 Actinomycetes bacterium | reverse complement strand
CCTGATCGCGTAGAGCCCCCAAAACCACACGAGGTACCGCTCGAGAGGTTGTAGCCCGCGTCGGTGGGGGAGCCGAAGCAGTTGCCACCGCTTGCCTGGTCGGCCACGATCGACCCCGCGATCGTCATGGTGCCGCCGTTGTAGAGTCCGCTGCCGACGCCAGCAGAGTTCCCGCTGATGGTCGAGTCCACTAAGGTCATGGCGCCGTCGTAGTCGTAGATCCCGCCGCCGACATCGCCGAAGCCGGCAGTGTTCCCGCTTATGGTCGAGTCGACGACCGTCATGTCGCCGTAGGAGTCATAGATACCACCTCCGACATCGCCACCGCCGTTGTTGGTGCTTATGGTCGAGTCGATGACCGTCATGGTGTGGAGGTTGTATATCCCGCCGCCGGTGGCCTCGTTAGCAGTAATAGTCGAGTCGATGACCGTCATGTCGGAATCGAGGCTGTTGTATATCCCACCGCCGTGGCTGGCGAGGCCGCCGGTGACGGTCAGGTCCTCGACCGTGACCAGGAAGCTGGCGCCGTCGTAGAGGGTGGTGCCGAGGTCCTCGCCGTTCAGCACGCTGGCAGCCGAGGAGTCCGAGCCGGTTCCAGTGCCCTCGATGGTGAGGCTGGCCTCGCCGCCGCTCACCGTCTGGTCACCGTCGAAGGTGCAGTTGGAAGGGGCGCTGCAGGGAGCTCCGGAGTTCTGGACGAGCTCGATGGTGACTGCGGCGCCACTTAGGCTCGCTGCAGCTGTGATCGCTTCGGTCAGGCTGCAGGTGCCGATACCGCTCGTGCCGCTGGTGCATCCCGAGATGAAGTAGGGCGTCGGGGTCGCGTAGAAGATAGTGCTCCCGGTGGCGCTCGCCACGCCTGCGAGGCCGACGACCGCGAGTCCGCTTGCAAGTGCGCTCGCGACCAGGGCGCTAGCCAGCAGGCCGGAGCAGCCGCGATGCGCCCGCCCGCTCCTGGTGCGATCCAGTGTGGCACGAAGATGCCCGGCGAATGCCCGTGTTCCCATGATGGCCCTTTCTCGGCTGCCAGCAGGACGCCGGGACGGTGAATCTCGCGTCTGCAAGACGTGGCCAGGGTAGCACCTGGCAGGACATGGTCTCTAAGCTGGGAGTTATCCAGCATCTCCCTTGGATCTGCCGAGCGGTCCTAGTGGCCCGGATCGACGAGGAGTGAGCCCTCGGGGGTCCTCACCGGCTCGAAGATGCAGGGATCCTCGGTGCCGTCGATGCAGCGTTCGCACTCGAGCTCGATGGTCGCGTGGGCGATGGAGAAGGGATCCACGACGGCGTCCTTCACCCGCTGGCCTATGACGTTTGCCTCCTCGAGGGTGGGGTGGCCGTTCAGCACGACATGGGCCGACATGGCGGTCACCTCGCTGGAGAGGCTCCAGACGTGGAGGTCATGGACTTCGGCTACCCCGGGGACTCCCGCCATGGCAGAGGTGAGGGCCGCGAGGTCCATGCCCGCAGGGGAGGACTCGAGCAGCACCTCGATGCTCCCGCGCAGCAGAACCCAGGCTTCGATCACGATCAGCACCGCGACGACGAGCGACGCAGCGGGGTCGGCCCATCTGGCAGAGGGATCGGCGACGATCAGCGCCCCTCCAGCAGCCACAGCCAGCGAGGCAGCCGCGTCGCCGGCCATGTGCAGCAGGGCGACCCTCATGTTCAGGTCATGGCTCCTGTCACGCAGCACCGATGCGGCCAGGAGGTTCGCACCGAGGGCTACCAGGGCGACCACGATGACCGTGGTGCCGTCCACGGACACCGGGTGGATGAGGCGCTCTATGCTCCCTGCGGCCACCACCAGGGTGACCACGGCTATCAGCCCCGCGTTCGCGAGGGCGGCCAGGATGGTGCCCCTGTGGTAGCCGAAGCTGTGGTTCGCCCTACGCGGGCGCAGGGCGAAGCGGACCGCGATCAGCGACACCAGGAGTCCAGCGGCGTCGGTGAGGTTATGGCCGGCATCGGCGAGCAGTCCCATGGAATGGGCCTCGATCCCGAAGAGAGCCTGCAGGCCCACCAGGGCCAGGTTCACAGCCAGGGCAATGACGAGCCGCCTGGAGCGGGTAAGCGTCCCCACCCCTTCCATCCTAGAGCTACTGCTGATCTTCCAGGTTCCTTCCATGGCGGCGCGTATTCCATGGACACCAGCCCGGCGCCTGCTCAGGCAAGGGGACCGAACCATTCGGGATCAGGCTGGCCGCTCATGTAGGAGCTTCTCAGATTCTCCAGCCAGGCCACACTGTCGACGAGACCGCCAGGTCTGTCGCGCTCGTGCCAGAGCCTCCGGTGGTGATGTATGACCTCATCGAGGAGGCCGACCAGCTCCTCACGGCGCTCGGCAGGCACCGACGCGAGCGTGCCGTCGTGCTCCAGGCGCATGAGGGCATCCCGGCAGCTGAGCCGCAGGATGCGGGTGCCGGCAGCGACTTCGTCCACGAGCACCCCTCTATCCGCGCGCTGGCAGGCAGACGCCCCTGCCATCAGGTCGGCCCTGTCGCAGAGCTCCAGGACGGCTTCGAGCTCTTCAGCTCTCATGCCGGTGGTGAGGCCTGCCCCGAGGGCTAGCTGGGGGACCAGGATGTGGAGGGCCAGGGCAGACATGTTCGGTGGGCGCGGGGTGACGTAACGGTATGCCTGGCCCGTCTCCACCAGCGCCGCGGCTAGCTGGCCGGTGTGGTCGTCGAAGCAGTGGACGCTCAGCAGATCGGCCAGGCCGGCCGCATCGATGCTCGCGTTAGCGCTGAGGCACCAGGAGAGAGCCGCTCCAGCGCCGAAGCCGACCTCGGCCACAGGGGACTGCTGTAGATGGCCCATGTCTCCCCAGTCGGTCATGAGGAACCCCGAAGCCCCGTACGAAAGAGCTGCTTCGCATGCGGATATGACGTTCGCGAGCATGTTGTCCACACGGCCGGTGAGCGACATCCAGCTCGAGGTGCCCGGGCAGACCCAGAACCTCACCGATGCCTCTGCAAGTCTCCTGCAGCGTTCCTCGAAGGGGTGCTCTGCCTCGTAACCCCACTCGAGCACAGTGACGCCGTCGGGAAGCCTGGCGAGAAGCTCGGGGTGGCCGGCCGGGACGTCCCCCCAGACCAGAAGCTCCTTGTCCGCCAGGACCTCGATGTCGCGAAGCGCACGCAGCCACAGGGACCACTCGCCCATGCGTGTCTCGTCGAGCTCCCAGGGCTCGTCCAGGCCGACGTGGACGAAGTCACTGGTGAAGTTCGGCACCAGCTGGGAGAGGATGTCCGATACCAGGTCAAGCGATCCGGGTTTCGCCGGGTCCAGCGTGGTGGCTCTGCGTCGTATGCCGAAGAGCCAGGTGAAGCCGTCGGGTGCGATCGCGAGGTTCCTGTAGCGCTCGTGGGAAAGCCACCGCTCGAAGTGTCCAAGGGTGTTCTGGTTAGCCACCAGCTCGACCCCGAGGCTCTCGCAGTGGGCGCGTACACGCGCTATGTCGTCGGGGGTATAGGGATCGGCAGCCGCCCATACCTCCTCGTGCCCCCGGTACGCGAAGGTGTGCTCCGTGTAGAGCTGGACCTGGTTCACCTTCACTGAGGCCAGCCGGTCGATGAGCGCGAGCAGGCTATCGAGCTTCGGGACCCGGTCGCGCGCGGTGTCGATCATCGCCGCGCGCACCAGCTGGTCGGGCCAGTCCTCGATGATGCAGGGCGCTATCTCCACCTCGAGGGACGGATCGCATCCACCCGGACCCCCGTGGCCTGGCCCAGCCGGAGAAGACCGGTCGCCCTGTAGCCGGGAGGCGTGCAGGGGCGAGTCATGCAGCGCGAGGTGACGGAGCTGGGCAAGGGTAGCCCTGGCATATCGGAGGCCGGCCTCGTCGGCTCCTTCGATGGTCACGCCCTGCGCGCCAGCCCTCAGCCGGTATCCCTGGGGCGGGATGGAGGCGTCGATCCCCTCGGCGATCACGCGGCTGGGCACCGGGTGGCGCTCGCCGGTCGGCCTGTAGGACCGTGGCCGTGGCAGCAGGCCGTCGGGTGGGCCGGTTGGGATCATGGGCCAGTCCCGCCTGGAGCCCTTGGGGGTGGTACCCCAAGGGCCCAGGGGGATTCGGGGCGTTCACCGCGGGCGATCATGGCGGCTATCTCGGCCCGAACCGCAGGCAGGTCTCCTGGGTGGGTAACGCCTATGCAGCGGTCCGAGGACCTGAGCAGCGCTACACGACCTTCGTCCCTGGCGATCATGGTCGCGACCACCTCGGGCAGGAGCACCTCGGCGCCAGAGGACCCTCTGGCAGAGCCGTCGGAGGCTGGCGGGGGCCGGCGACCGTCGGGGCCGATGTCGGGGTAGGCGGAGCGTACCTCTGCTTCGATGACGGGCCAGATGGAGGGCGTGAACCCCCAGAGGTTCACCGAGACCGGTGAGTCGCCGTCGAGCTTCTCGGGCTCCAGCCCGTCTGTGGATACGAAGCTGCCGCCGGGTCCAGGCGCTATGGAGCGCCTCTCGGTGATCCTGCCGAGCCGGCCGGGGTCGTCGGGCGCGGGCTCGCAGATCCCCCTGGTGACCGGTGAGCTGCTCACCAGGGTGTCGCGCAGGCGGAAGGCCACGAGCGCGTGGCCACCGCCGCCCAGGAGGTGCTCGGACAGAGCGCCGAGGGCAGCCGAGCCGTATAGGTCGTCAGCGTTCACCACCCCGAAGGGGCTGTCGGGGGATACGAGAGACCGGCTGCTCAGCAGAGCGTGGGCGGTGCCGAGTGGCTCGGCCTGCAGGGCGAGCTCCACATCCAGGGACTTCGGCCAGCAACGCCTGATGTGGTAGGCGATTGCCGGACCGGTGGCCTCTCCAATGACCACCAGCACTTTCTCGAACCCCGCCCGCAGCGCGTCGCCTGCGGTCAGGTCGATCACCGCCTCACCGTGGGGTCCGACGGGAGCCAGCGGCTTGCAGCCCCCGTAGCGCTTGGCCATGCCTGCCGCCAGCACCACGAGGGCCGGAGCGCTCATCCTCCCCATCTGAGCACTGCGCTTGCCCATGTCATGCCGCCACCGAATCCAGATAGGAGCACCAGCGAGCCGGGGGTGAGGCGTCCGGTGTCGAGCGCGTCGGCGAGCGCTAGCGGGATGGAGGCAGAGGAGGTGTTGCCGTAGCGGTCGATGGTCACCACGCATCGCTCTGGCGGGATGCCGAGGCGCTCTGCGGCAGCGGTGATGATCCTGGCGTTGGCCTGGTGGGGAACGAACAGGTCGATCTGGTCCGCTCCGAGGCCTGCCCCGTCGAGGGCCTTCAAGGAGGAGTCGACCACCACCCGCACTGCCTTGCGGAAGACCTCCTTGCCATCCATGTAGAGCACCCCACCGTGGGGGCAGTGGAGCAGGTGACGCAGTGAGCCGTCGGCCCCGAGGTCGAATGAGATGAGCTCGCCTGGCCCCCCGGTGGCCTCCAGCACTACAGCACCGGCCCCGTCCCCCACGATCACGGCCAGCGACCGGTCGTCGAGGTCGGTTATCCGGCTCAGGGTCTCCGAGCCGATCAGCAGGACGCGCCTCATGCCCGCCAGGGTGAGGGAATGGGCGACCACCAGCCCGTACACGAAGCCCGAGCAGGCCGCGTTCACGTCGAAGGCGCCGCATGAGAGCCCGAGGCCCTCCTGGACACTGGCCGAGGTTCCCGGTACCACCTCGTCGGGGGTGGTGGTGGCAAGCACCAGGATGTCGATGTCCCGAGCCTCGAGACCCGCGCTGGCGATCGCCTGGCGACCGGCCTCCACGGCCAGCTCGGAAGTGGTGCCACCCATGTGGCGCTGCCTTATGCCGGTCCGCTCGGTTATCCAGGCGTCACTGGTGTCCAGGCGCGCAGCCAGGTCCTCGTTCGTCACCACCTTGTCGGGGAGGGCCGATCCCCATCCCGTCACTCGGGCTCCTGGCACGCTCAGCCCTTCTCCAGCACGTGTATACCCACGGACGCCGCATCGCCGCCGATGATGCCCCCGGTGTTCACCGCGGCTGCCAGCCGGGCACCTGGTACCTGGCGGCCGGCTGCCTGCTCCCGGAGCTGAAGTACCAGCTCGAAGACCTGGCAGATGCCGGTTGCCCCGAGTGGGTGGCCACGGGCCACCAGCCCACCGCTGGGGTTCACGCAGATACCTGAGCCACCGATCTCGGTATCGCCTGCAGCGGTGGCAGGTCCAGCGTCGCCTGGTTCGTAGAAGCCGAGCGACTCGAGCGCGTAGAGCTCCTCGGCGCTGGTGGCATCGTGGATCTCCACCAGGTCCAGGTCGCCCGGGACTATGCCGGCAGACTTCCAGGCCAGCTCCGCTGTCTCCCCGAGGCGCTGGTGGTAGTCGAGATCACCGTTGCCCGATCTCACGATGCTCGTCCTGATCCTCGGCGCCGAGCCATGGCGCCCTGCCGCGAGCACCGCGGCCGCCGCACCGTCGGTGAACGAGGAGCACATGAGACGGGTTAGCCCACCAGCGACCACAGGCGAGGCGAGGACCTCCTCGATGGTGACCTCCTCGCGCAGCTGTGCCAGGGGGTTACGGGCCCCGGCGCGTCGGGCCTTCACCGCTGTGGCAGCGAGGTGCTGACGCGTGGTGGAGCGCTGCTCGATCTGGACCCTCACCCAGTCGGCGTTCAGGCCCATGAGGACGCTCTTCGCGCCGTTGTCGAAGGTGTCCCGAAGGGCTGCCCGCTCCGAGGCAGGAAGCCCGTCCTCGATGCCCGCGAGGGTCGCGGACCGGTCGCCGGTCCACATCTTCTCCGCGCCGACCACCAGCACCGGCGACTCGCCGCCGAGCGCGGACATGTATCCGAGGTGCAGGGCCGAGGAGCCGCCGGCACAGGAGTTGTCCACGTTCACGATCCCCGCATGGTCTAGGCCGAGGCTGCGGAGCCAGGCCTGACCCCGTATGCAGCCCTGGTCTGCCAGCCGGCCTCCGAGGGCGTTGGCGAAGACGACCAGTCCTACATCGCCTGCGTCCATGCCCGCGTCGTGGAGCGCCTCAGAGGCAGCCTCGCAGGCCATGTCCTCTGGAGAGCGGTCGCGCGTCGACATCGAGGTCATCCCGACGCCCACGATGCTCGCGGTGGGGGTCACAGCGCACCCGTCGCTACTACTTCGCCGGTTGCGACCTGTGCCAGGCGGGTGCCTTTCATCGCTTCGAGCTCGCCGGCCAGGTCCTCGAACTGAGCGAGCGGGTCGTCCGCGGTCACGTAGACGACCACGTGCTCCGCGCCAGCCTGGTACCACCGCGACACCTGATCGGCACAGTAGGCGGCGGGTCCGGCAAGCAGGTGCCTCGCGAAGGCCTTGGCAGGCAGGCCGTAGAGAGAGGACATCCAGCCGAGTCCTCGCTCGGTGGCGCGAGCTGCCTCGCCCACCGATACGAATGCCACGACTGCCCTCGTGATGCAGCCCGGATCACGGCCTGCCGCATCGGCCAGCCGAGCGAGGTCCGACACCGCCCGAGCGTAGGCCTCGGGAGGGAGGAAGAGCGGCACCCATCCGTCACCGACCTGTGCGGCACGTGCCAGCGCGCCAGCACTCGATCCACCGACCCATATAGGGATCGGTGCCGGTACCGGCAGCTGGAGGTAGGCCTCTCGGACCGGCGTCCGGGCTCCTGGGGCCGGCCCAGCGGGGGGGCTAGGGGTATGGGCAGGGGCCTGGTCTGTGCCAGCACCAGGGGCCGCTTCCCAGGCTGCTCGGACCTCGGCTATGGCCTCGTCGAGCACGCGGCCTCTTGGTCCGAAAGGGACTCCCGCCGCCTCGTACTCTCCGGCGTGGCTGCCGACCCCTACCCCGAGCACGAAGCGTCCCTCGGAGAGCTGCTGGATGGTGGCTGCCTGCTTCGCTACTACCCGTGGAGCCCGCAGCGGAAGCTGGAGCACGCAGGTCCCGACGACGGCCTGCCTGGTGGAGGGAGCGATGGCTGCGAGGGCGCTCAGGCACTCCAGGGACGGCCGGTGCCAGTAGAGATGGTCACAAGCCCAGAGTGCCCCAGCACCGGCTCGCTCGGCGGCGCGCGAGAGTGAGGCCAGCGCGGTCGCGCTGGGCGTCAGGGGCGATTCCTGGGGGAAGGTCGGCAGTATGAGTCCGAGCCTGCCGATTCTCGACCCGGTCGCCGTAGCTGGGGTCTGTATGGCCGTGTCCAAGGGCACGCCCTATGGTAACCGCGCTCGAACAGCTGACGAGTCGTCAGGTGTTCGCGTGGCGCATTTCGCCGTCCTCGAGGGGCGCTCGGCTATCCGAGCGCTAGCGCCATGTGGTGGTGGCTTGGCCGGTACTGAACCCGTGCGGAGCCTCCCCCCAGTGGACCTGGCAAGGTCCGGCGCGCACGAAGCCAAGCACGAGGAGGCAGAATGGTAGCGAGAGGAAGGTGAGCGCCGGTGATGGACGAGGAAGAACGCGCCCAGCGCGAGCAGGACCTTCGGAACCTCATAGAGCTGATGCGCCCCGCAGTGCAGGCCGACGGGGGAGACCTCTGCCTGGTGGACTTCGACGTGGAGAGCGGGGTGGTGGAGGTAGAGCTCCGCGGTGCCTGCTCGTCATGTGCGATCTCGTCTGCCACCCTGCAGGGGGGGGTTGAGAGGATCCTGAGAGGACGGCTCGACTGGGTGAGCGAGGTCGTCGGTGGCGTCGACGAATCAGCCGATCCCTTCGCCAGCTCGTCTCTGGGCCGGGGCGCCTACGTGCCCAAGGCATGAGCCCCGCGGCAGAGGAAGGCCTTGAGGTTCGCGGCCGCGATCCCTTTTGCCAGAACTGCAGGTGTGGTGCCTAGTCGAGGACGCGTGCGGGTCCGCTGGGATGCACCCGCCATGCTCCGGCGCTGTAGCCGGAGATGTCGACGGAACCCTTCTCCACCAGAGCCACCACGCAGCCCCCGAATCCTGCCCCGGTGAGCCGGGCTCCGTAGACGCCGGGAGTGGAGGTCAGCTTCGTCACCAACGCGTCGAGAGAGGGGGTGGACACCTCGAAGTCCCGGGCGAGGCTCTGGTGGCTAGCCGTCATCAGCCTGCCCGCCTCCACCAGGTCACCGTCGCTCAGCGCCTTGGCGAACCATCTCACCCTGTCGCACTCGGTCACCACGTGACGGGCGCGCCTGCGCAGGGTGTCATCTGGCAGCCCGAGGAAGGCGTCCGGCTGCAGGGTGCCGAGGGTACCGAGGTGGAAGGAGGCAGCCTCGCATTCCGCGCGCCGTGCTGCATAGGCGCTCCGGTCGAGCGAACGCGACTGGCCGGAGTGGACGACGACCACATCTGCTCCTTCTGGCATCCGAACCGGCAGTACCGACATGTCCGCGAAGTCGATAAGCGAGGCGCAGCCCTCGACGGCAGTGGTGATGGAGAGCTGGTCCATCAACCCCGAGGGCACGCCCGTAGCTGCCTGCTCGGCGTCCTGGCAGGCACGCGATATCTCCAGTGGGGTTCCCTCGAGCCCGAATGCCAGGGCCAGGGAGACCTCCAGGGCTGCTGAGGACGATAGTCCTGCACCGCTCGGAAGGTCGGAGGTTATGTCCACGTAGCCACCCGAGCGCAGCCGGGCTGCCCAGGCGACGGCCACCAGGTAGCGCGACCACTGAGGGCGCAGACCCCTCAGGGTGGCAGGGTCCGGCGGAGAGCCCACCTCCAGCTCGGCTGGCTCGGGTTCTGCGTCAGACTGAGCGCGCAGCACGAAGCCGGGGGCCGGGCTGAAGCTCGATTCGGTGCCGAGGTCCACGGCCATCGGCATCGCCACGCCGTCGTTGTAGTCGGTGTGGTCCCCGATCAGGTTCACCCTGCCCGGACTCCATGCCCTGGTAGGCCGCGGTGTCGGGCGCTGCGTCACCGGGGGTCTAATACGCTGCGGTCCCCGGAGCGCAGTCCCTCGATCAGCCTCCTGTAGGCACCTGCGGCATCGAGGCCCATGGAATCTAGACCACCGACCCTGACGCCTCGCTCGCGGTCTACACCGAATATGCCAAAGCGCGGCTCGTAGCTTCCCCACTCGTAGTTGTCAGCCAGGGTCCAGTGCCAGTAGCCGGTGATGGGCAGCCCAGCCTCGATCGCTCCCAGAACGGCAGCGAGGTGCTCGCGCATGTAGCGGGGCCGGTCGTAGCGATCCATGCGCGGGTACCGGCGCCCCCTCTTCACCCGGTTCGACAGGCCGTTCTCCACGATCCAGATGTCCAGGCCCGGCTGGCGGGCAGCTTCGAGGAAGGACCTCATGTCGTCCGGGCAGGGCAGGTCGTCCCAGAGCATGCGTCCGGGCAGCCACGTCCGTCCTCCCGCCGTGCGATGCCCGGGCAGCCGGACATGGTGGGCAGCGAAGGGGTCGTAGTAGTCGAGCTGCACCACGTCTGCCAGACGTGGGCTACTGGCAGCATATGCCGCGGCGACGGCTCTTGGAAAGGCCTCCTCGAGCTGCGAGGTGCGGGCCGCGAGGCGCCGGATGGCCTTCTCCAGGCGATCCCCGACCACGCTCCCGGTGGATCCCAGGCTGGCGTAGTACTCCGCTCGCCTCGAGGCTAGCCAGGGGCCGAGACGGGACCGGTCCACCCCGAGGCTCGGGGCAGCGATCACGTCCGAGGCCAGTCGGTCTAGCTCGTAGATGGAGAGCGTGAAGTTGTTCGTGGCGACCGAGGCGTCCGGCTCCATCTCGTGGATCACCTCGTAGGCGCGCACGTGGGCGGTGATCATGTTGTCGATGGCACGGGTGGCCGAAGCCACGTCTCCCCGCCGTCCCGGCGGGAACATGCCGATGAGGTAGGTGTTGACCGCGTAGATGTTCAGCTCGTTGATGGTGACCCAGTTCCTACATAGCCCGCCCAGGGAGCCCACGGCAGTGCGGACCCATTCGCAGAACAGATCTGGGGAGTCGGGTCTCAGCCACAGGTCGACCCCGAGCCATGCCGGATGGGTGAAGTGGTGGAGGGTCACCAGGGGCTCGATGGAGCGCTCCGCGCAGGCAGAGAGTATCGACCGGTACCCCTCCAGAGCCTCCTGGCTGACCTCGCCTGGGGCCGGGCACACACGTGCCCACTCGACCGACATCCGGAAGCTGTCGCAACCCATGGCTGCCACACGGTCGAGGTGGGCCTCGTAGGAGTTCCAGAAGTCGAGCGCGATGCCAGAGGACTCCACCCGACCCTCGCGTTCCCAGGCCACCCAGTTGTTCTCGGGCTCCCCCGGGCCGTTGAAGCCGCCTTCTACCTGGAACCCGGCGGTGGCCACACCGAAGAGGAAGCCCTCGGGCAGGAGGGAGCCGCCATTCCTCGATTCGGCTGCCGCTGCTGCGTCCATCTCGTCGGGCTTCTCCGGGCTCATCCCAAGAGCATTGCACGAAGGGCCCTGGGACGGCGAAGGATGCAAGTATGTCTGGGTGGCTCAGCACGCACCAGGCGCAGTGGACATCTGCTACGAGGTCACCGGCGATGCAGGGAGCCCCGCCGTCATCCTGGTGTCGGGGCTCGGCGGCCAGCTCGTCTCCTGGGAGGAGGGATTCTGGAGGTCCATCGAGGCTGCCGGCTTCAGGGTGGTCCGTTTCGACAACCGTGACGCGGGCCTCTCTGGGCCACCCGGGGAGACCGAAGCTCCAGGAGCCTCTGACCTCCCGTACACCCTCGACGACATGGCCGGTGATGTCGCCCGGCTCATGGACTGGCTGGAGATCGACAGCGCCCACCTCCTCGGTGTGTCCATGGGCGGCATGATCGTCCAGCTGGTTGCAATCCACTACCCGGACAGGGTGCGGAGCCTCACCTCGATCATGTCCACCACCGGAGCCCATGGGGTGGGGATGCCCACGGCGGAGGCACTCTCGGTGCTGGCCCGAAGGCCCCCCACCAGCCGCGAGGAGTACATAGCGGCGGAGCTGGAGAACCATCGTGTCATCGGCTCCCCGGGGTATCCGGTGGAGGATGCCTGGAGGGCAGCCAGGGCAGCCAGGGAGTACGACCGGAGCTTCAGGCCACGGGGGGTGGCCCGGCAGCTCGGGGCCATATTGGCAGCTGGGGACCGTACCGAGGCTCTCACCAGGATCCGGGTGCCGACCCTCGTGATCCACGGGGAGGCCGACCCGTTGATAGCCCCTGACGGCGGCCAGGCCACGGCAGCCGCCATCGAAGGCTCCAGGTTGGTTACCATCCCCGGGATGGGACACGAGATAACACCTCCCCTCAGAGGGCTGCTGATGGATCCCCTTGTCGAGCACCTGCGGGAGGCGCAGAGCGCGTGGAGGGCTCCTGGAGACGCCAGGGACAGGGGGCAAGGCCGATGAGCGGTCCGCTGTCGGGCATAAAGGTCGTAGAGCTGGCAGGCATAGGACCGGGTCCCTATGCCTGCATGATGCTTGCCGACTCCGGAGCCGATGTGCTCCGGATCGATAGGGCGGCACCGAAGAAGAGGGCGAGGTCTACCTCCGGTCCCCACTGGGACCTGCTGAACCGCTCCCGGCGATCAGTCGGGGTTGACCTGAAGCACCCTGCTGGTGTCGAGCTGGTCCTCGAGCTGGTCGAGAAGGCCGACGCTCTGGTGGAGGGCTGGAGACCCGGCGTGGCAGAGAGGCTCGGCCTCGGTCCCGATGACTGCATGGTGCGCAATCCCCGGCTCGTCTACGGCAGGATGACCGGCTGGGGTCAGGAGGGTCCGCTCGCGAGCAGCGCGGGTCACGACATCGACTACATAGCCCTCTCCGGGGCACTCTGGTCGGTAGGGCGCGAGGGCGACCGTCCGGTCCCCCCGCTGAACCTCGTAGGCGACTTCGGAGGTGGTGGCCTGCTGCTCGCCTACGGCGTCCTCGCCGCCCTACTCGAGGCTTCCAGGTCAGGTCAGGGCCAGGTGGTCGACGCTGCCATGGTGGACGGCTCAGCGTCGCTCATGACCATGACCTATGCCTTTCACCAGTTCGGCTGGTGGAAGGAGGAACGGGGGGTGAACGTCCTGGACACCGGGGCTCACTTCTACGAGGTCTACGAGACGGCGGACGGCAAGTGGTTCGCTGTAGGCGCCATAGAGCCACAGTTCTACGCAGAGCTCCTCTCGAAGCTCGGCCTGGACCCCGCCGGTCTGCCGGCCCAGATGGACCGCAGCCAGTGGCCCGCCATGAAGGAGAGGTTCGCCGCCATCTTCCGAGAGCGCACCCGAGACGAGTGGGCCGAGATCTTCGACGGCTCCGATGCCTGTGGCGCACCAGTGCTCTCCCCCTGGGAAGCCCACGAGCACCCCCATAACGCAGCCCGGGGAACCTTCGTAGAGGTAGACGGCGTCCGCCAGCCTGGCCCGGCCCCGCGATTCAGCCGGACGCCCGGTGAGGTGAGCTGCCCACCGCCGATCGCCGGAGCCGACACCGAGGAAGGACTGGCTGCCTGGGGGATAGCCGAGAAGCGGATCGCCGAGCTTCTCGAATGCGGCGCTATCGGCTGAACAGCTCTCGCCGGATCGGTCCCAGCCGCCGGTTCGCCAAAGCGGTCCCAGCCCCCGGTTCGGCAGCGGAGTCGACGAACGTTGTCAGCCGATCAGAGGTTTACCACCGGGCAGGTGACCGTCCTCGTGATTCCCTCGATCAGCTGAATCTTGCTCACCACCATCCGGCCCAGCTCGTCTACCGACGCGGCGTCAGCCCTCACGATGACGTCGTATGGACCGGTGACGTCTTCTGCGGAGACGACCCCCTCGATACCGGCTGCAGCGGTGGCGACAGAGGCAGCCTTTCCGACTTCTGTCTGGATCAACACATAGGCAGCTACGGTCACCTGTTCCTCCTAGCCTCGAGATTCCCTGCCAGGAGCCTAATCCGGCGGGCGCTCATCTGATCGATGGTGGATCCGGCCAGTCCCGGCCTCACCGGAAGTCGCCGTAGCATTGGCTGGTGCCCGATGAACCGACAGCGTGGCCGGCGCGCATCAAGAAGCTGGTAACCGACTCGCTCGCTGCGCTGTTCGACCAGGAGACAGCCTTCGGCCGCCTCGCTCTCACCCATGTGCTGCTCATAGCCGGCGACACCATGGTCACCATCTCGCTCGCGGGGAGCCTCTTCTTCTCCATATCGCCAGAGGCTGCCAAGAGCAAGGTGATCCTCTACCTGCTGCTCACCATGGCACCGTTCGCCGTCGTGGCACCCCTGCTCGGTCCGCTCATAGACACCAGCCGCAGCGCCCGCAGGGTGATGGTGGTGGTGTCGGGTGCCTGCAGGGCCGTGCTGTGCATCGTGATGGCAGGCGACCTGAAGAGCTTCCTGGTCTTCCCCGAGGCCTTCACCATGCTCGTCCTCTCGAAGCTCTACCTGGTGACGAAGGCCTCCCTCGTGCCTCTCATAGCAGACCAGCCCGCGGGTGCCTCTGATACCGCTGGCGGGCAGGGTAGTCCGTCTCAGGAGCCCCGGAGCCTCGCACCGAGGGGCCATGAGGGTCTGGCTACCCTGAACGCCAGGCTCGCCCTGCTGGCGTCGTTGGCAGGCTTCGCTGCGGCCGTACCGGCGGTCATAGTGCTGAAGCTCGGCGGGGCGCCCTGGGTGCTGCGCGTCGACCTGCTGGTCTTCGCTGCCGGCGCCCTGGCGGCTCTCAGGATACCGATCCGCCAGGTCCTGGCCGGTCCATCTCGCTCAGCTGGAGGAGCCTCGAGCAGGGCGAGGGCCAGAGGCCGGGGAGGCCGGCGCAGCGGTGGCTGGGAGCGCGCAGATGGCCCCCTGGAGTCCCTGGGGCTGAGGGCGGTGACCCATCCGGAGGTGTTGCTCGCGGTGTCGGCCATGTCGGTCCTGAGGGGGCTGGTGGGTTTCCTCACCTTCCTGCTGGCCTTCGCGCTCAGGAGAGGCCACGCACCCATCTGGTGGTTCGGCTTCATGATCGTGGCCTCCACTGCCGGGTCTCTCTCGGGGGTGCTGCTGGTTCCAAGGGCGCGCAAGCTGGCAACGGAGCAGGCCATGATCGCGGTTCTGATGTGGGTGGTGGCCATCTGCGGGGTGGTGGCGGCACTGGTCGGGGACCTGGCAGTCCAGGCCCTGCTGGCGTTCTCGATAGGGCTTGCCGCCGGAGCAGCGAAGCCGGCCTTCGATGCCCTCGTCCAGCGCTATATCCCGCCATGGGCACAGGGGCGGTCGTTTGCCCGGTTCGAGACCCGCCTGCAGCTGGTATGGGTGTTCGGCGGCCTGCTACCCGTGGTCGCCGCCCTGCCACTCACCTCAGGTGACATCGTGGTGGCAGCGGTAGCAGGTGTGGCTGGGGTGTCCTACCTGACGGGAAGGCGAGCGCTCAGGCACCGGCCTCCAGCGCTACGACCTCGGGATGGCTGAGCCACCAGACCTGCTGGTGGGCCGTGGGTCAGGCGCGTTCGTCTAGGCGGGAGGCGAGAGCTGCTAGCTCGTCCCGGAGCGCCCTGGGCAGCCTGTCGCCGAAGGCGGAGTAGTGCTGCTCTATGAGGGGGACCTCGGCACGCCAGGCGTCGAGGTCCACGGACAGCAGCTCCTCCATGTCCGAGGCGGCCACGTCGAGCCCGCCGGTGTCTATCGCGCCGGGTGAGGGCAGGTTCCCGATGGGGGTGGACACGGCATCTGCCTTCCCCCTTACCCGGTCGACGATCCAGGCGAGCACCCTGGAGTTCTCACCGTAGCCGGGCCAGAGGAACTTCCCGGAGGCGTCACGCCGGAACCAGTTCACGTAGAAGATCCGCGGCAGCTTGCCGGCGTCGGCGCTGTTGCCTATGGAGAGCCAGTGGCCGAAGTAGTCGGCCATGTTGTACCCGCAGAATGGCAGCATCGCGAAGGGATCCCGCCTCAGGTTCCCCACGGCGCCGGTAGCGGCAGCGGTGGTCTCCGATGCCATTATCGAGCCCAGGAACACCCCGTGGGCCCAGTCGAAGGACTCGGTGACCAGCGGCACCGCGCTGCGACGCCTTCCGCCGAAGAGGATCGCGGAGATCGGCACGCCCTTCGGATCCTCCCATTCTGGGGCGCAGGCGGGGTTCTGGGTGGCCGGCACGGTGAATCGCGCGTTCGGGTGGGCAGCAGGTGCATCGGAGCTGGGCGTCCAGTCGTTGCCTCGCCAATCGATCAGATGCCCGGGGGGCTCCTCCGACATGCCCTCCCACCAGACGTCGCCGTCGTCGGTGAGCGCGGTGTTCGTGAAGATGCAGTTGCCGGACATGGTGGCCATGGCATTCGGGTTCGTGAGCGTGTTGGTCCCTGGGGCCACGCCGAAGAACCCCGCCTCGGGGTTTATGGCGTAGAGGCGACCGTCCGGGCCGAACTTCATCCAGCAGATGTCGTCACCGATGGTCTCCACCTTCCAGCCAGGCAGGGTCGGCACCAGCATCGCCAGGTTCGTCTTGCCGCAGGCAGAGGGGAACGCGCCGGTTATGTAGTGGACAGCACCATCTGGTGCGGTGAGCTTCAGGATGAGCATGTGCTCGGCCAGCCAGCCGTCGTCACGGGCCATCACGGAGGCTATCCGCAGGGCGAAGCACTTCTTCCCCAGCAGAGCGTTGCCGCCATATCCCGATCCGTATGACCAGATCTCCCTGGTCTCGGGAAACTGGACTATGTACTTGTGCTCGGCATCGCAGGGCCAGGGCACGTCGGCCTGCCCGGGCGCCAGGGGGGAACCGACGGAGTGAAGGCAGGGCACGAAGTCACCTTCAGCTCCGAGCTGGTCCAGCACCTTCGCGCCCATCCTGGTCATGATCCGCATCGACGCTGCCACATAGGCCGAGTCGGTTAGCTGGACGCCTATGTGAGCTATGGGCGATCCGAGCGGTCCCATCGAGTAGGGGACCACGTACATGGTCCTGCCTCGCATCGACCCATCGAAGAGGTCGACGAGGGTGGCTCGCATCTCGTCAGGGTCCCTCCAGTTGTTCGTGGGGCCTGCATCCGACTCGTCCTTGGAGCATATGAAGGTGCGGTCCTCCACACGAGCGACGTCGCCGGGGTCCGAATGAGCCCAGTAGCTGTTAGGCCGCTTCGCGTCGCTAAGGCGCCGGAAGGTGCCTCGCTCCACCAGTAGCTGGCAGAGCCGGTCGTACTCCTCGGCCGACCCGTCACACCATTCCACCCTGTCCGGCTTGGCCAGTGCGGCTACCTCGTCTACCCATGAGACGAGCTTTCGGTTCGTGGTTGGCGGCATCTGGGTTCTCATCCTCTCTGGTTCTTACACCGTGCTCACTCGGCGTAACACGCGTGCGTGCCCACTCACCTTCGCATAGGCCAGGCCCCGGCACCCGGATCCAACCGGGCGCGCAGGGTTACCCGAACGCGAACGGACTCACCAATGCTAGGCATGAAACATGACCTCACCCAACTCGGACCCGGCTGCCAGCGAGAGGGAGCTCATAGAGCGGATCACCTCCATGGTCCCCCCTGCGCCCGACGGGCAGGTGTGGATAGGGGACGACGCTGCCCTGGTAACTCCGCCACCAGGGCCTTTACTGCTGGCTACCGATATGGTTGTCGCCGGCATCCATGCAGACCTCACGCTGGTGGGGCCAGCCGACCTCGGCTGGAAGGCCGTGGCATCGAACGTGAGCGACATAGCCGCCATGGGAGGACGGCCGGGCCAGGTGCTGGTGGCCATGGCGGGTCCACACGGGAGTGACCTCGAGCTGGTCTTCGAGGGGATTGCCCAGGCGGCCTCCGCCTACGGCTGCGACGTGGTGGGTGGCGACCTATCCGTGGCCTCAGAGCTGGTCGTAGCCGTGGCGATCACGGGGGCCCTCGATCCCTCAGATGGTCCTGGGCATGAACCTGGGCATGGTGCTGGTGGGGCCGTGCTGCGGTCAGGCGCACGCCCTGGTGACCACATCTTCGTCACCGGGCCGCTAGGCGGATCGGCAGCAGGGCTGCGCCTGCTGCGTCAGGGTGTTGCCGAGTCGAACCCCGATGCCGTGGCCCGTCACCGCAGACCGCAGGCTCGTCCAGCCGAGGGGATCGCGGCACGGCTGGTGGGTGCCACTGCCATGATCGACGTCTCCGACGGGCTCACCCTCGACCTCGACAGGCTGGCAAGGGCCTCCGGCGTCGGTTTCCTCCTCGACTCGGTTCCCGTATTTCCCGGGGCCACCCTCGATGAGGCACTCGGCGGGGGGGAGGACTACGAGCTGGTGATAGCCACCCCCGACCCGGTAGCGCTCCTGGAGGCCTTTGAGCGCGAGGGGCTCCGGGCGCCGGTGGAGGTCGGAAGGCTCACCGCCGACGCTCGCCAGCGCAGCCTCGCCGGGCGTGAGCTCGCCATCTCCGGTTACGAGCACCGCCTCGGATGAGCCCCGCCAGGCCCAGTCCCGCCAGGCCCAGTCCCGCCAGGCCCAGTCCCGCCAGGCCCAGTCCCGCCGCCGGCTCTTGCCGTGGGCTAGGCCTGAGGCAGGCGACGGGCAGGCTTCGTTACCTTGCCAGCCCGTATGCAGGAGGTGCAGACGTCGATCCTGCGGGTCGACCCGGACACCACTGCGCGCACACGCTGGATGTTCGGGTTCCACCGGCGCTTCGTCCGGCGGTGGGAGTGGCTGAGGCTCATACCGAAGGATGGTCGCTTACCACATATGTCGCATACGGCAGCCACGTCTTCACGCTCCTAAGGGGACATTCGGGGCAGGGAACGAGGTTAGCATCCTCGCCGGTGAGATATTCCAATCGGAGCAGGCACCCCGGGCGCCGGGCGGGCCCATGAGCGAGCCAGCCCACGCAATCGGTCCCGGCGAGCTGGTGGAGGCGATGCGGTCGTACCGCGACCTGCTCGCGTCACACCGGGACGCCATCAACCGCCTGAACGTCTACCCGGTGCCCGACGGTGACACTGGCACGAACATGTTTCTCACCCTCGAGTCCGTGGTGTCTGAGCTGGACCAGCTCGAGGTCGGCTCCCAGGAGCCAGGTGCGCCGGCTCCGACGATGCCCGATGTCTGCAGGGCGATTGCCCACGGGTCGCTGATGGGCGCGCGGGGGAACTCGGGGGTGATCCTCTGCCAGCTTCTCAGAGGTCTGACCGGGGTGCTCTCAGACGCTTCTCCAGCCGGCCCCGAGGAGCTCTCGGCGGCTCTCGCTGCTGCCAGCGAGGCCGCCCACGAGGCCGTGTTGCGCCCGGTGGAGGGGACGATCCTCACGGTGGCGCGCGCTGCAGCGGAGGGTGCCGCGGAGTCGGTTTCGGCCATGCATGGTTCCGAAGAAGAGAGCCGGTGTGTGGCCTGTGTACTCGATGGAGCCAGGGACGCCGCCGCTGGCGCGCTCGCCCGGACGCCGGAGATGCTCCCGGTGCTTGCCAGAGCCGGTGTAGTCGACGCTGGCGGCACTGGATACCTGCTCATGCTGGACGCCTTGCTGCACGTGGTGGCAGGTCGGGAGCTGCCTGCTGCCCCGGAGCTCGCCGGCGCCTCTGATGCCGGTATGGCCGGGGTTACCGATGGTGGCTCTCCGGGCGCGCTCGAAGGCGGAGCGCAGGGCGGAGCCGACCGGCCGGTATCGGAGCTGCGCTACGAGGTCATGTACTTCCTGGAGGCGCCTGACGAGACCATGCCCGCGTTCAAGGAGGTCTGGGCAGGCATCGGGGATTCGATAGTCGTGGTCGGCGGCGATGGCCTGTGGAACTGCCACATCCACACCGACGACGTGGGGGCGGCGATAGAGGCGGCCATAGATGTGGGGCGGCCCCGCGACATAAGGGTCACGGACCTCGCCGATCAGGTGGAGGAGGAGCGCTGGGTGACCGAGCAGTCCGGCTCGCCGGGTCCCGCCGAGCCGGAGGAAGCCGGTCCGGTCCACCGCACATCGGTGGTGGCGGTGGCCAACGGTGATGGCATTGCCAGGATCTTCCGCTCCCTCGGCGTTCACCACTTCGTCGCCGGCGGCCAGTCGATGAACCCCTCCACAGCCGAGATCCTCGAGGTGGTGGAGGCTGTGTCCTCTCCCGAGGTGGTGATATTGCCGAACAACGGGAACATCGTGCCGGTGGCGATGCAGGTGGCGGAGCTGTCGACGAAGGTCGTAAGGGTGGTGCCGACAGGCGGCATCGTGGAGGGATTCGCCGCGCTCCTCGAGTACGACCCCGAGGCCGGGGCCGAGGGCAATGCCGGGGCGATGGCGGGTTCGGCCAGGCGGGTGGTCGCCGGGGAGGTGACGCGTGCGGTTCGCGACGCGGAGGGCCCAACGGGTCCCATACGCGAGGGGGACTGGCTCGGGGTGAGCCGTGAGGGGGTCGAGGTGGTCGAGGGGACCCTCCACGAAGCGGTGACAGCCCTGCTGGATCACCTGGTCGGACCCGAGCACGAGCTGGTCACGCTGATCGAGGGGGAGGGTGCCAGCGCAGGTGATACCAGGCGGGTGGCGGCATGGCTGGCCGACGAGCATCCAGGGGTGCATCTGGAGGTGCATCACGGTGGCCAGCCGCTCTACCCCTACCTGATAAGCATCGAGTAGGGCTATGAGACCCTCTGGCGGCCGTACCCTCGGGTTCCTGGCCCAGATTCCCGTAGGCGAGCTGCGTGGATGTGGTCCAGGTCGAGACGGGGCGCTGGCGGCTATCGGCATATCGAGCGTCCTCGACCTGCTCAGCCACTATCCCTTCCGCTACCACGACCAGACCCGCCAGGCGTCGATCGCAGATCTGGAGGTCGGGCAGGAGGCCTGGGTGCTGGCGGAGGTGGTGGAGTCCCATACCAGGCGGACCAGAAACGGAAGGCGGGTGCTGGAGCTGCAGGTGAGAGATGGTGAGGAGTGGATGACCGTCGTCTTCTTCAACCAGCCCTGGCGCTCGAGACAGCTCCCGGTGGGCACCAGGGCGCTCTTCTTCGGCAGGCTCCAGAGCTTTCGGGCCCACAGGCAGCTTACGAACCCTCGGGTGGAGATGCTGGCGGAGCGGACGGGCCGGCTGGTGCCCATCTATCCCTCCTCGGAGAAGGCCGGTATCGAGAGCGGCGAGATAGCCCGCCTGGTGGGAGAAGCCCTGGAACGAGCGGGTCGGTTCGCGGACCCCCTCACGGTGGCTTGGCGCGAGGCGCTCGGCCTGGTGGACCGGACCACGGCCTACAGGGACATCCACCGGCCTGGCGCTCTCAGCGAGGTGGGCCCGGCCAGGAGGCGGCTGGCATTCGACGAGCTGCTCAGGATCCAGCTCGAGGTGGTCATGCGCCGTCAGGCCCTGGAGAGATCCTCCCGGGGCATCGCCCACCTGGTCGACCCAGCTGCCTCTGGAGGGGCTGATCTGGTCTCGTCCTTCCTGGAAGGGCTTCCCTTCGAGCCGACATGCGCCCAGCGGGCTGCCATCGAGGCCATCCGCAGGGACATGGCAGGCCGGCTGCCCATGCACCGGCTGCTCCAGGGCGACGTCGGATCAGGAAAGACGGTGGTGGCCCTCGCGGCCATGCTGGTGGCAGTGCAGGGCGGCTACCAGGCTGCGCTGATGGCCCCCACGGAGGTGCTGGCAGAGCAGCACCTGATGGGCATCCGGTCGCTTCTCGACGGGCTGGAGGTAGCCGATCCGGCCACGCTCGGGGGTCGCCGCCCGCTCAGGGTGGAGCTGCTGGCGAACCGCGTGCGCGCTGGAAGTCGTAGGCGCGTGCTCGAGGGCCTCGACGGAGGTGATGTGGAGATGGTGGTCGGTACCCACGCTCTTCTCGGTGAGGGAGTGAGCTTCGAGCGTCTAGGGGTCGTGGTGATCGACGAGCAGCACCGTTTCGGGGTCGACCAGCGCGCTGCGCTACGGGAGAAGGCGGGCGGACCTGCCGGTGAGCTGGCAGGTGCGGAATATGGCCATCCAGCGGGCGGGGCAGACCCCGACGTGCTGGTCATGACGGCCACCCCGATACCCCGTACGGCGGCCATGGTGGTGTTCGGCGATCTCGACATCACGGTGCTGGGGGAGCTTCCCGCGGGGCGCGCCCGGGTGGAGACCAGGTGGGTGGCGGACCCCGGAGGCGAGGAGCTGGTCTGGGAGCGGGTGAGGTCGGAGGTCGCGGCCGGGCACAGGGCATATGTGGTCTGCCCGTTGGTGGAGGGCTCGGAGCGGGTGGAGGCCCGGTCGGCGGTGGAGGAACTGGAACGACTTCAGGCCGGTCCGCTGGCTGGCCTGAAGCTGGGGTTGCTCCACGGACGCCTGGATGCCGAGGATAAGGAGAGGGTGATGTCGGCCTTCCGCCGGGGCTCCGTGGAGGTGCTGGTGGCGACCACCGTGATAGAGGTAGGCGTGGATGTCCCGGAGGCCACGGTGATGGTGGTGGAGGACTCCGCCCGTTTCGGCATAGCCCAGCTCCACCAGCTCCGTGGCCGGGTGGGGCGCTCGAACCTGCCATCGTGGTGCTTCCTGCTCGGTGGGGCTGAGTCGCCCGTGGCCGAGAAGCGTCTGGCGGCCCTGGAGGCGACCACGGACGGCTTCGAGCTGGCAGAGGTGGACCTGGAGCTACGCGGCGAGGGGAGCATCCTCGGAGCGCGCCAGCAGGGGCGCAGCGACCTGAAGCTTGCCCGCCTGGATCGTGGTGCCAGGCCCCTGGTGGAGCAGGCCAGGTGGGTGGCTGACGAGATACTTCGCGATGATCCCTTCCTATCGGATCACAGCCTTCTCGCAGGCGAGCTGCGGCTGTTCCTCGGCGAGGAAGCAGCCTCCTACCTGTTCAAGAGCTGACGGCCGGTGCCGCCAGGAGAGGATGGAGGAGCGGGGCCGAGCGGTATGGAGCGAGATGAAGATGCAGCGACCGGAACGGTGAGGCGTTGAGGGTTATCGGGGGGCAGATGAGGGGCAGGCTGCTGAAGGCACATGTGGCCAGCGGTACCCGACCTACCTCTGACAGGGTGCGGGAGGCGGTGTTCGACATGCTCCAGAGCATCGCGGATCTCGATGGCGCGGTGGTGCTCGACCTGTTCGCCGGCACCGGGGCAATGGGCATAGAAGCCCTCTCACGCGGAGCGGCCCGTGGGACCTTCGTAGATAGCGACCCCGTGGCCCGTGCCACGATCCGCGCGAACCTCGACCAGCTCGGGCTCAGCTCCTCGGACAGCCACCAGGTTCACGTGGTGGCCGGCGATGCCATCGACTACCTCCGCAGGGCAGCGGTGAGACCCGCGACGGAGAAGGCTGGTCACGTGGCAGGCAGCTTCGACGTGGCATTCCTGGACCCGCCATACAGCTTCGCCGCCTGGGCGGAGCTGCTCGGGCTCCTCGACGCTACCTGGGCGGTCCTGGAGAGCCGGGAGCCTGTCGAGATGCCCGAAGGCTGGGTGGTCGCCAGGTCCAGGCGTTATGGCGGTACGCTCGTGACGATGGCTAGCTCAGCGCGTTCGACCTCGGGGTCAGGTAAGTGACCCTCGCTCTCTTCCCCGGATCGTTCGATCCCTTCCACAACGGTCACCTGGAGGTGGTGGAGCGTGCTGCCCGCCTCTTCGACGAGGTCGTGGTGGCGACGCTGCGAAACCCTCAGAAGAGCGAGCCCCTGTTCAGCCTCTCCGAGCGCGAGGAGATGATAAGGGAAGCCCTGGTGCACCTACCCCACGTAAGGACGGTATCGGTATCCACCCTGGTGGTGAACGTCGCCCGTGACGTAGGGGCCACGGCCATCGTGAAGGGGCTTCGCGCGGTGTCGGACTTCGAGAACGAGCTGCAGATGGCGCAGATGAACCGCCAGCTGGCAGGGGTGGAGACGCTGTTCATACCCACCAGCTCCACCTATTCGTTCATAGCGTCACGCCTGCTCAGGGAGGTGGCCCGTTTCGGGGGTGACGTGACGGCCTTCGTCCCGAAGCCCGTGGCGGAACGTCTGGTCGAGAGGTTCCAGCGATGAGCGACGAGGAGCCCTTCGAAACCTTCGACGACCTCGAGGTGTCCTCGTCTCCCGAGAGCGCCGCAGATGCGGAGGTGCTGGTGAGAAGGGCACTGGACCTGGTCCAGGAAGCACGGGCGATGCCGCTCAGCTCCTCCGTGCTGGTCCAGCGCGACGAGCTGAGCGATCTCCTAGAAGAGGTGCTCGCCAGGATCCCAGAGGAGATCCGCCAGGCTCGCTGGCTGCTGCGCGAGCGCGACGAGTTCCTGGCTGCCCGCAGGCGCGAGGCCGACGAGCTTCTCGAAGAGGTAAAGGCCCAGGCCGAGAGGATGGTCCAGCGGACCGAGATAGTCCGCCAGGCGAACCAGGCCGCCCAGCGGATCGTAGACGAGGCGCGTGAGGAGGCCCGCAGGCTGCGCCATGAGGTCGACGACTACTGCGACCAGAAGCTCGCATCCTTCGAGGTGGTGCTGGACCGCACCATGAAGACCGTCCAGGCCGGCAGGGAGAAGCTCCAGTTCACACCCGCGCCACTCGAAGGGGCAGAGCTCTCCGAGGCCCAGGACCCGGACGAAGCAGCCGACGAGGGGGACCTTGGGTCCGCTGGTGGCTTCTTCGACCAGGACTCGCAGTAGCGTCGGCCGCTCCGCGTCAGCCGAGCTACCGGGGCGGGTCCGCTCTGGTGCCTTCGCCATCCCCCAAGGAGTTACACCCTTGCCCTACGATCAGCCCCGTGCCGCTCCTGGTTGACCAGCCGTCTATGATTCCGGCCACCTGGCCACCGACGCGACCTACGATTCCGGACGATGGGAGCATCAGCTACGGTGAGGTGTTCACCCGCCGCTGGGTAGTGGAGCTGATCCTCGACCTGGCCGGCTACAGAGCCGACCTAGATCTGGCCAAAATGCTGGCGATCGAGCCGGCATGTGGGACTGGAGCCTTTCTCGCACCCATGGCGGCTCGGCTAGCTCACTCATGCCGGATCCACGGGCGACCGATAGAGGATGCTGCCGGGGCGATTTACGCTGTTGACCTGCTGGCCGAGAATGTAGATATGGCTCGCCGCGCTACTGCGGCGACTCTGATCGCGGAGGGCTGGGAGGAGGGCGTGGCACACCGCCTGAGCGACGGCTGGGTACGTGCCGACGATTTCCTCCTTGGAGAGGATCTGAACGGCACGGCTGACTTCGTCCTCGGCAATCCACCGTACGTGCGGCTCGAAGAGGTGCCAGCATCCCGGAGTGCCGCGTACCGACGCGCGTGTCCTACGATGAGCGGCCGGGCAGACCTGTTCGTTGGGTTTTTCGAGGTGGGCCTGCGGGCGCTGAGCCAGGGGGGCACGCTGGCTTTCATCTGTGCCGACCGGTGGATGCACAATGCCTATGGCCGTGCACTCCGCTCATTCATCGGAGATCATTTCTCGCTAGACGTGACAGTGGTCATGCACGACGTGGATGCCTTCGAGGATACGGTGAGCGCCTATCCGGCGATCAGCGTCATCCGTAGAGCTGAGCAGGGACCGGTCGTCATGGCGGACACGACGTCGGAGTCCGGTCCCGAGGAAGCAGGCCAGCTAGTTCGCTGGGCAACAGGACGCAGGCATCGAGCCAAGCACACCCGAGCCTTCGAGGTGGCAGAGCTGCCCCGTTGGCACACGGGTCCAGAAGCGTGGCCAGCAGGCAGTCCGGACCGTCTGGCGTTGATCGCCGATCTCGAGCGTCGGTTCCCACGGTTGGAGGATCCGGACACCGGGACCCGAGTCGGAATAGGGGTGGCTACAGGTGCCGACGACGTGTTTGTCACAAGCGACGCAGACCTCGTCGAAGCCGAGCGGTTACTGCCGCTTGCGATGGTGCGCGACACGAAGACTTGTTATTTCGAATGGTCCGGGCACTTTCTGGTCGATCCCTGGGACAACGAACCCAGCAGGGGACTCGTAGATCTCGACCGGTATCCACGGCTCAGACGCTATTTCGAGGCTCAGGAGTCCCGGCTGCGTCGGCGTCACATCGCGGAGCGCCGTCCACGGGACTGGTATCGAACGATTGACCGAGTCGACCATGCCCTGACATCGCGGCCGAAGCTGCTGTTTCCGGACATGAAGATGGCGATGGCACCCGTCTACGAGGAGGGTATCTGCTATCCGCACCATAACCTCTACTACGTCACCTCGGATCTATGGCCCCTCGATGTGCTCGGAGGGCTGTTGCTCTCCAGGGTTGCTGACCTGTTCGTGCGCACCTATGCCGTGAAGATGCGTGGTGGCACCCTTCGCTTCCAGGCGCAGTACATGCGGCGGATCTGCGTGCCGAGGCTGGAGGCCATCTCGAAGCCACACCGAGCGGCTCTCACTGAAGCCTTCGAGACCCAGGACCTGGAGAAGGCTACTGGTGTCGCACTGGCCATCTACGGGCTTCCTCCAGAGGCGATGTCGGTGATCAGATGAGGGGTGATCGTATAGCGTTCCAGTGACGATGCCAGGATGGCCGCGGAGCATCTAACATGGTCAGGTGGTGGTCCGGTGAAGCATCGAGCACCCAGTGCAGAGATCGTGAGTGTCCACGACGACCCCCGCAGCGTTGCCCGCCGCCAAGGGCAGGTGGCGACCAGACCTGATGAGGCAGGGCACAGGCACGTCTCGAGTCCGTTCCTCGTCCACACGGCGAGACTACGGAGGCTACTTGGTGCGAGCACCACCGAGAGGCGATCGGGCGAGATAGATGACCTGGTGGGGGTGGGCAGTCAGGTCCCAGAGGGCTCGGAGGTGTCCGTGGAGGTGGTGGTCACCTCGGTGATGGGGGGCTTCACGGTGGCCGGGAGCGTGAAGGCCCCCTGGTCGGGAGAGTGCCGGAGGTGCCTGGCGCCCGCGGGTGGTGAGCTGGAGGTGGAGGTGCGGGAGCTTTATCTCGACTGCCAGCCCACCGGTGGCGCTCCGGGTGCGAGACAGCCTCGTGCGTCTCGTGGCGGGTCGGGCTCCGACGACTCCTACGAGGTACACGGCGAGGCGCTCGACCTGGAGCCTATGGCGCACGACGCGGTGCTGCTGGCGCTGCCCCTCGCCCCGCTGTGCAGGGAGGACTGCCTCGGGATATGCCCGGAGTGTGGCGCGGACCTGAACGCGTCGGCAGCCCGGGAGGCTTCGGGAGACGATCCACTCTGCAGGTGCAGGCCCCCTCGTGACCCCCGATGGGCAGCCCTCGACGCGCTGGGGTCTGAAGAAGGGCTATCGTATGTCGGCCCTGAGACAGAGGTGATCGACCATGGCAGTTCCGAAGAAGAAGACGTCGAAGGCGAAGAGCCGGAGCCGCCGCGCGGCTAACTGGGTGCTTAGGCCACCGGCGATGAGCGTGTGTCCTCACTGCCAGAAGGCGAAGCTCCCCCACGTGGTGTGCCCCGCCTGTGGCTGGTACAAGGGTCGCCAGGCGATAGAAGTCGACTAGTGGCCTCCCTGCCCGTCGCGGTCGACGCCATGGGCGGCGACCGCGCCCCTGAGGAGATCGTCGCCGGAGCGCTCCAGGCACGGGAGGAAGACGGTATCGAGGTCCTCCTCGTCGGGGATCCAGAACGCATCGGCGACACCGGTCACATCCCGGTCCTGGCCGCTTCCGAGGTGATCGGGATGGACGACGATCCAGGCCAGGGTGTGCGGACGAAGAAGGACTCGTCGCTGGTGCGAGCGGCGGAGGCCGTCCGGGACTCCAAGGCGCTCGCTATGGTGAGCGCGGGGAACACCGGGGCCGCCATGGCCAGCGCGCTGCTCAGGATCGGTCGGATGAAGGGGATCTCGCGGCCGGCCATCGCCACCCCTATCCCTGACCTCGGCTCTACGCCCACGGTCCTGCTGGACTCCGGTGCGAACGCGGAGTGCAGCGCTCTGATGCTGTCCCAGTTCGCCCGCATGGGCGCTGCCTACTCCCGCTGCCGCTACGGCGTGGCGGAGCCCTCTGTCGCCCTGCTGTCCATAGGGGAGGAGAAGTCGAAGGGCACCCCGCTGGTGCGCGAGGTGCACCAGCTTCTCTCCGCCGATGCCTCGATCCGCTTCGTGGGCAACGTCGAGGGCCGTGACCTGCTGCGTGGCGCGGCGGACGTGGTGGTCACCGATGGCTTCACCGGGAACGTCGCGCTGAAGTGCCTGGAGGGATCGCTCCGGTTCTTCATGGACACCCTGCTCGGCGTGCTCGCCTCCGATGACGCAGCCAAGGCGGCATCCGAGGTGCTCCTGCCGAAGCTGGCACCCATCGCAGCCGAGCTGGATCCCGAAGGCACCGGGGGAGCGATGCTGCTCGGGATCGACGGGGTCTGCGTGATAAGCCACGGGTCGTCATCGAGGCGGGCCGTGGCATCTGCCATAAAGGTTGCCCACGACCTGGCGCTGAACGGCCTGGTGCCGAGCCTGGGGGCTGCGCTCCTGGCCGGGACCGGCTAGCATTCACCTCGCCGACTCGAGCAAGTGGAGATGCCGTGCCTGCTGAGACGCATGTAGAGAAGGGACCGATGGATCGCCGCCAGGTGTTCGAGCTGGTGCGCGACCAGCTGGCCGACATCCTGGAGATAGAGCCCTCCGCGGTGACCGAGTCCTCTTCCTTCGCGGAGGATCTCGACGCGGACTCGCTGGCGCTGATCGAGCTGGTGGAGGCACTCGAGGAGGAGCTCTCCGAGCGCTCGGTGGGGTTCCGGATCGACGACGAGGACCTCGAGGATCTGCGGACGGTGCGTGACGCCGTCGACTACGTGGTCGCCAAGCTCGGGGCCAGCTGAGACGCCACCGGGTGCGGGCACGAGCGCAGCGGGCGTCCTCGGGGAGCGGCTCCAGGCCGTCGCCGCCGGTCTCGGCGTCAGGTTCGACGCGCCCGAGCTGCTCGCACTGGCACTCTCCCACAGCTCCTGGAGCGCGGAGAGCGCCGGCAGCGATTCGAACGAGCGCCTGGAGTTCCTCGGCGACGCGGTTCTCGGCCTCGCGGTGGCCGACCACTGCTACCGCACCTACCCGGACATGCCCGAGGGCCAGCTCGCGAAGGTCAGGGCCGCAGTGGTGAGCACCACCGCACTCGCTCGGGTCGCGACCGACCTGCACCTAGGCGAGGCGCTGCTGCTCGGGCGTGGCGAGGCCGCATCCGGTGGGCGGGATAAGCCCTCCATCCTGGCCGACACCCTCGAAGCGGTAATCGGTGCTGTCTACCTCGACTCTGGCTGGGAGGCAGCTAGAGATTTCGTGCTCGGCCTGTTGGGCGAGGGAATCTCGGTGGCGGCGGCAGTCCCCGGCTCGGGCGACTTCAAGTCGCTTCTCCAGGAATCCACCACCCGCGATGGACTCGGCCTGCCGGTCTACAGCGTCAGCGCTCGGGGGCCCGATCATGCCAGGGAGTTCTTAGCCGAGGTGAGCGTAGGGGGAAGGGTGCTGGGCAGGGGTATGGGTCGTTCCAAGAAGGATGCCGAGCAGGCAGCCGCGAGGGAGGCGATAGGCGGTGCCTGAGCTGCCCGAAGTAGAGACCATCCGGCGAGACCTCGAGAAGGACATCGTGGGTCGGAGGATAAAGTCGGTCGAGGTAAAGGGGTCTCGCTCCATAAGGCGTCACCCGAAGCCGGCAGCCCTTAAGTCCTTGGTGGAGTCGAAGCGGGTGAACGGGGTCAGGAGGTCCGGCAAGTACCTGCTGATGGATCTGGAGGGAGACGTCCTCCTGGTGGTCCATCTCGGCATGAGCGGCCAGCTGCTCCGGGCGAAGAGTCAGAAGGAGCCACTACCGGACCACACCCACCTGGTCTTCGTCTTCACCCAGGGCGGTGAGCTCCGGTTCGTCGACCCGCGAACCTTCGGCGAGGTGTTCGCGACCCCGGTCGCAGAGATCCCAGACAGGTTTCCCGAGTTCGCCAAGCTGGGTTTCGACCCACTCGAGGACGTGATGAGCTGGACCAGCTTCGGCGAGCTGCTGGTGAAGCGTCCCGTAGCGCTGAAGGCGCTGCTCATGGACCAGTCCTTCGTGGCCGGCATCGGAAACATCTACTCCGACGAGATCCTCTTCGCAGCGGGTCTCAGGTACGACCGGCTGTCCACGACCCTGTCTTCCCAGGAGATCCGGCGGCTGTACAGGTCGATGGTGGAGACTCTCTCCGAGGCGGTGAAGCACCGGGGGTCCTCCCTGGCCGACGAGCAGTACCGGGACATCTTCGGCGAGATAGGGGATTACCAGGGCCAGCACCAGGTCTACGGCCGGGAGGGGCAGGCCTGCAGGCGCTGCCACGCCCCGGTGGTACGCGAGAAGGTGAGCGGTCGCTCGACCTTCTACTGCGCACGTTGCCAGGTCTGAAGTGCATTACCTCCAGGTAGGGCACCAGATGGGCCATGCGCGCTCAGCCGGCCGGTATGGTGGCGCCCGGTGTATCTGAAGTCGCTCACCCTGAAGGGTTTCAAGTCGTTTGCCGAGCCCGCGTCGTTGGTCTTCGAGCCTGGCGTGACGGTGGTCGTGGGCCCCAACGGATCGGGCAAGTCGAACGTGGTGGACGCGGTCGCCTGGGTGCTGGGTGCGCAGGGACCGAGAACGGTGCGGGGGTCGAAGATGGAGGACGTCATCTTCGCCGGCTCTGCCAGCCGGCCTGCGCTCGGCAGGGCAGAGGTGTCGCTCACCATAGACAACCGCTCGGGAAAGCTGCCCGGAGGGCTGGCCGAGATCACCATCACGAGGACGCTCTTTCGCTCCGGGGACAGCGAGTACGCGATAAACGGCGAGTCCTGCCGGCTGCTCGACGTGCAGGAGCTGCTCTCCGACTCCGGTGTCGGGCGCCAGCAGCACGTGATCGTCGGCCAGGGCCAGCTCGAGCAGGTGCTGAACGCACGCCCCGAAGACCGTAGGGCGGTGATCGAGGATGCCGCGGGGGTCCTGAAGCACAGGCGGCGCCGGGAACGTGCAGAGCGACGCCTCGCGGCGACGGAGGAGAACCTGGACCGCCTAGGCGATCTCGTCCGGGAGGTCCGTCGCCAGCTGAGGCCGCTGGAGCGCCAGGCCGCCGCGGCCCGCTCCCATTCGTCGCTCTCCGAGGAGCTGCACGGACTCCGGCTTTACCTGATGGGCAGGGATATAGCCGGGATAGACCAGCGTGCAGGCGAGTCAGAGGCACTGCGCGTGGCCCTGGTGGCCGAGGACGAGCGTCTAGGCCAGGAGATCGAGAGGCTGGATCGTGAGATAGACGGGCTCACCATCAGCCTGTCTGCCCGGCGCGAGGAGGATGTCCAGGCGTCCCTGAACAGGGTGGAGGGACTCACCGAACGCTGCCGTGGCCTGGCCGGCGCTCTGCGGGAGAGGCGCAGATCGGTCAGCCGCGCGCTCGAGGCGGCTGTGGACGCAGACGTGGTCTCGAGCCTCGAGTCCGAAGCAGCCCGTATCGCCGAGGAGCTGACAGGGAGCGCCGAGGAGGAGTCGGCTCTCGCCGCCGACCACCAGGCACTCGAGCAGGCCGAGCGAGCTGTCGAGGTCGCTCGCTCTCAGCACGAGCAGCTCACCGCCGACCTCGAGCGCCTGAGGGAGGTGGCAGCCAGACATGCCGCTTCACGAGCCCAGATGGATCCGCTCTCCCGAGCCCTGGACGCCCAGCGCGACTCGCTTGCCCAGGTCGGCGAGAGCATCGCCACCCTGTCAGAGCGCCGTGAGCTGATCGGCACCGACGCCGAGGAGCTGGCCGAGGAGCTGGCCGAGCTGGACGCCGGGGAGGCTACGAACGCCGAAATGCTCGAGGAGGCGAGCTCCCTGGCCGAGACCCTGGAGGCACAGCTGGCCGAGGCCGAGGGTCGCCTGCGGCTCGCCGAGAGGGACAGGAACCGCCTGGAGGCGCGCGCGGAGGCCCTAGCGCGGGCGGCTGCGGAGGCTCGTGGGGCCGCCGGAGCGGAGGTCCTCTCTGGCATAGAGGGCGTCGTCGGCACCCTCGCCGACCTCGTCGAAGTCGACGAGGGCTGGGCAGCGGCCTTCGAGGCGGCAGTCGGCGCCGCCCTCGGTGCGGTGGTGGTGGACGGAACCCGCCAGGCTCGCCAAGCCCTCGCGCACCTGAGGACCCAGCAGGCGCCTGGTGCCGTGCTGGCACTGGCGGCCCTGTCCTCCTGGCCCCTGGCAGCCCCAGCTTCGCTCCCGCCAGGTGCCGAAGCGCTGCGCCCCCATGTGCGCTCACTCACGCCCAGCCTCGATGCCGTACTGGATCGGATCCTCGCTCCCGCGGTGCTGGTGAGCGGGGGCTGGGAGATGGCAGTAGACGTGGCGGCCTCTAGGCCCGATCTGGTCGTGGTCACCCCAGAAGGTGACCGTTTCGCGACCTCCGGATGGCGGTTGCACGGTGCCGAGGGCACCGTCAGCCGCCACTCGGTGGAAGAGGCTCGCCGCCAGGCCGATGCAGCGGCCACCCTCGCCCTGGAGGCTGCCGGAGAGCTGGAGCTGGTTCGCAGCCGGGAGTCGGCAGCTCGGGCCGATCTGGTTGCGAAGTCCCGGCTTCTCGACGAGGCCGGCAGTCGCAGGAGGCAGATCGAGGCGCTGAGTGCCCGTCTGGCATCCGAGTCCGAGTCACTCGAGCGCGAGATGTCCGCCCTGATGAGGCGGCGCGAGGAGACCGCACTAGGCCTCGAGCAGGCCGAGGCCGCGCTGGCCTCCCACCGTGAGGCGCTGGCCGTGCTCGAACGAGAGGCGGCCCAGGCTCGGGAGGGGATCCTGGCAGCGGCCGAGAGCGAGAGGCATCTGATGCTGCTGAGGGAGCGCTCGCTCGCCATGCGCCGTGACTACGAGGTGCGTGCCGCGGCACTGGGCGAGCGGCGCAGGGTGCTATCCGAACGGCTGCTCGACGTGGAGCGCAGGCTGGCCGGTCACGTCGCCGAGCGTGACCAGGCTGCCGAGAACCGTAGGGCGCTGGAAGCCGAGATGGCGGCTGTGGACCGGCTCGGCGAGCTCGTCGCGGATCGGGCACGGCGTCTGGGCGAGATGGCGCTCGTCTACCGCCAGCTCCGGGATCGCCAGCTGGACGAGGTCCGCGCACAGGCCAGCCAGCTCGATTCCCTGCGCGCCGAGCGCCAGGAGCTCTACGGGCTCCAGAGCGCTGCCCGGGAGAAGCTTGCCGGCGCGAAGCTCGCGCTGGCAGAGGATGCAGTCAGGCGCGAGGCGCTGGTGGACATGCTCTGGCGGGAGCTGAAGGCCGATCCCGAAGAGGCAGTCGTCGCAGAGCGCCCCGAGCTGCCCGAGGGGGTCAGCGCCCAGGCGAGGGCAGCCGAGATCGAGACGCAGCTCGCTGCCCTCGGGCCGGTGAACCCGCTTGCCCTGGAGGAGCTACAGGCCATCGAGGAGCGCCACCAGCTGCTCCAGGAACAGGTGGAGGACGTCCGTCGCGCCCGCAGGGAGATCCAGGAGGTGATCCGAAACGTCGACGACGAGGTGACCCGCATGTTCAGCGAAGCATTCGCAGATGTGAACGAGCACTTCTCCGACCTCGTCGCCACCCTCTTCCCGGGTGGTACCGGCCGCCTCACCCTAACCGATCCGGGCGACCCCCTGAACACAGGTGTCGAGGTGGAGGTACGGCCGCTCGGCAAGAACGTCCGGAAGCTCTCCCTGCTCTCCGGTGGCGAGCGCTCCCTGGTTGCACTCGCATTCCTCTTCGCCGTCTTCCGTTCGAGGCCCTCGCCCTTCTACCTCATGGACGAGGTGGAGGCGGCTCTCGACGACGTGAACCTCCACAGGTTCCTAGACCTGCTGCATGCCTTCAGGCACGAGGCCCAGCTCATAGTGGTAAGCCATCAGAAGCGCACCATGGAGTCCGCCGACGCGCTCTACGGGGTGACCATGCGTCCTGGCGATTCCTCCCGGGTAGTCAGCCAGAAGGTTCCCCGTAAGCAGCCCGATGACGTAGCCTCCGAACCGTGATCGCGATCTGGATACTCCTGGCAGCCGGTGTGGCGCTTCTCCTGGCCGGTTCCGCGTTCGTGGTGGCACGCCGCAGGCCGGGCAGCAGGTTCGCACGCCGCAGGCGCTTCGAGCCCCTGCCGCCGCTGGCTGGCCGCCAGCCGTCGCCCGAACAGGACTCGCCACCGCGGCTCACCACCGCGCCGAGGCCATCCCAGGCTGGGGCTCCGGGTGACGAGGCCCCTGGGGCTCCACCACGAATGGTGGAGCGGCTTTCACGCACCCGGGGGGTGTTCAGCTCGGCGGTGCGAGCCATGCGCTCTAGACGGTCTGTCGACGAGGGGGCCTGGGATGATCTCGAAGAGGCTCTGCTGCGTGCCGACGTGGGAGTGGCTACCACCGCGGAGCTGCTCGCTGGGCTGAGGGAGCGGGTCGGGGCGGGCGAGCTGGTCGGGCCGGACTCCGTGGTCGCCGCGCTCTCGGCGGAGCTGCGAGGCCTGCTCGGGATCCCCCCTGACCCGCTGCTCGCCATGGCCGACGAAGGCCCGACGGTCTGGCTGTTCGTCGGTGTGAACGGGGTGGGAAAGACCACCACGATCGGGAAGCTGGCCATGGCGCAGATCAGCGCCGGCAGGTCGGTGCTCCTGGCAGCCGGAGACACCTTCCGTGCAGCGGCTGCCGAGCAGCTGGCCGGGTGGGCGGAGCGGGTGGGCGCTGGCATAGTGCGCGGTGCGGAGGGGGGCGACCCGAGCTCGGTGGTGTTCGACGCGGTGCAGCGTGCCCAGGCCAGGGGAGTCGACCTCGTGCTGGCGGACACCGCAGGACGCCTGCACACGAAGGTGAACCTGGTGGAGGAGCTGAAGAAGATAGCCCGGGTGGCCGGGCGCCCCCCGGGGCACCTGACGGAGGTGCTGCTGGTCCTGGACGCGACCACCGGTCAGAACGGGCTGGTGCAGGCCCGGGAGTTCACCGAGGCAGTGGGGGTCACCGGCATAGTCCTTACGAAGCTCGACGGCACGGCCAAGGGAGGCATAGTGGTGGCCATCCAGCGTGAGCTGGGTGTACCGGTAAAGCTCGTAGGGCTCGGAGAGGGGCCAGCCGACCTGGTGCCCTTCGACGGCGATCAGTTCGTAGAGGCGCTGCTGGGTTAGGCTCGGACCCTATGTTCGACTCCCTCTCCGACCGCCTCGAAGGCATTCTCGGACGGCTTCGCGGCCGGGGGAGGCTCTCCGAGGCGGACGTCGACGAGGCACTCGCTGAGATACGCACAGCCCTGCTCGAGGCCGACGTGAACGTCTCGGTGGCCCGCTCCCTCACGGCAGCGGTCCGCGAGCGGTGCGTCGGAGAGGATCTGGCCAGGAGCCTCACCCCAGGTCAGCAGGTGGTGAAGGCTCTGCACGCAGAGCTCGTCAACGCCCTCGGGGGAGACCCCCTGCGGGTCACCTACGCACCGTCGCCGCCGACCGTGGTGATGCTCGCCGGTCTCCAGGGTGCAGGCAAGACCACCACCGCTGCCAAGCTGGCCCGCTGGTTCAGACAGCAGGGCCGCAATCCGATGCTGGTGGGTGCAGACCTCCAGAGGCCGGCAGCCGTGGATCAGCTGCGGGTCCTCGGTGAGCAGGCCAGTGTTCCCGTCTTCTCGGAGCCGACGGACCCGCTCATGGTGGCTGCCAGCGCGCTGAGAGAGGCACGCAGGCTCGGGCGTGACGTGATGATCGTGGACACGGCCGGTCGCCTGGGTATCGACCAGGTGCTCATGGACGAGGTGAGCCAGGTCTCGAAGGTCCTCTCGCCTCGTTACACCTTCCTCGTTCTAGATGCGATGACCGGACAGGATGCAGTGGCGACCGCGGAGGCCTTCGGCTCGGCCCTGTCGCTCGACGGGGTGATCCTCACCAAGTTAGACGGCGACGCCCGAGGTGGAGCGGCGCTCAGCGTGAAGGGGGTAGTCGGCAAACCGATAGTCTTCGCCTCCACCGGGGAGCGCCTCGCGGACTTCGACCTGTTCCACCCGGACCGCATGGCAGACCGGATCCTCGGCATGGGCGACGTGCTCAGCCTGATCGAGCAGGCAGAGCGCGAGTTCGATCGCGAGGTTGCAGACGAATCTGCGGCTCGCCTCATCCAGGGGCGGTTCACCCTCGAGGACTTCCTGGCCCAGCTCCAGCAGGTGAAGAAGCTCGGCTCGCTCTCCGGCGTCCTGTCCCTGCTGCCGGGAGTTCCAAAGGAGATGAAGAGCGCCGGAAGCGCCATAGGAGATGAGCAGGTCGCCCAGGTGGAGGCAGTGATACGTTCGATGACTCCCGAGGAGCGGCGCCGACCGGAGATCATCGACGGGTCGCGCCGGACGCGGATAGCCAGGGGCAGCGGCACTACCACCCAGGAGGTGAACCAGCTGCTGCGCCAGTTCCGCGATGCACAGCAGCTCATGCGGAACCCAGGACTGCTGGGCGGCCTCCTAGGTGGCGGTCGCCAGGCGCGTCTGGCCGAGATGCTCGACTCCACCATGGGCGACCCCGCGCTGCCTGCCATGGGAGGGATAGGCGGCATGGAAGCTCTCGGAGCCGGCCTCGGCGGTGGTACGGGAGCTGGTTCCCTGCGGGCGTCGAAGGCAGCCCGGCAGGGCAAGGGCGCCAAGAGGAAGAAGGGCGGCGGCCGGGTGACCCCCCGCGGCGGTCGCTGACCCGCGAGGTCCAGGCATGCATGACAGTTGACCCATCTGGTGGAACCCGATAGCCTCGAGCGGTCTAGACAAAGCTCTCTTGCCTGCGGGGCCTGGGGACGAACGCAGTGCCGGAGGGAACATGGTCGAGCAAGCGATGGCCAGCAATCGTGTGCTCCGGAGCGCTGGGGCTCCGAGAATGCGCCTCCTCCTCCTCCTGTTTACCTCTGCACTGCTCGCAGGCGGGCTGGTCGTCTGGCCTCTGGCCACCAGCGCGAGCGCGGCCAGCCCCAGGTTCTATGCCTCGCCCTCTGGGACTGGCACTGCCTGCTCGTCATCGACCCCTTGCACGCTGAGCGAGGCGCTCAGCTTGGCCGGGAGCGATTCGGGCGCTGTCACCATTTACCTGGTGGCTGGCCCTGGCGCCGACTGCCCGGCTTCGAGCCATTGCCAGTTCGACGGGGACCTCACTGTCGGTAGCGGCAGCGAGTCGGGCCTCACGATCGAGGGTACCGGTACCGGCTCGGGCTCCTCGGCTGCCAGCGTGCTGGATGGCGAGAACAGCGTCGAAAATGTCGGTACCACCCTCACCGACAATGCCGGCTTCGCCGTGACGCTCGATAACCTGACCGTCACCGGCGGCTACGCTGGCTTCTACGGCGGCGGCGGGATCTACGACAACGGCGGCACCATGACCGTGGAGGACTCAACCATAAACGATAACAGTGCCACTGACTACGGTGGCGGGATCAATAACAATGGCACCATGGCCGTTATCGACTCCACCATAAGCAATAACAGCGTTGAGTTCGGCAGTAGTGACGGTGGTGGCGGGGTCTATGACCAGGGCGGCGACATGACCATAGTGGACTCCACCATCAGCAATAACGGCGCTCCGACTGCTTATGGCGGCGGGGTCTACGACCAGGGCGGCGACATGACCATCGTCGATTCCACCATAAGCTCTAACAGCGCTATGTTCGGCGGTGGTGGGATATATAACTCAGCTGGTGCCATATCCGTCGCGGGCTCGATAGTTGCGAACTCGCTATCCGGGGGGGACTGCTATCTGAACACGATCCAGGACCTCGGCTATAACCTCTCCTCTGGCACGAGCTGCCACTTCGGGACTGGTGATGACGGTGCTGGCGTAGGCTCTCTGAGCTCGGTCACGAACCTCGACCTCGGTGATCTGGCTGCCAACGGTGGTCCCACCGAGACCGTTGACATACCCGCTGGCTCTCCTGGGGCTGGGGCCATCGGCAGCCTGGAGGTCCCCATTGGCGGTAGCCCGGTGGACCTGTGCTCCGATCCGAGCTTTCCGACTGTACCAGGCCAGTCGGTGAGCCTCCGCACTGACCAGCGGGGCGTCACGCGCCCGGGCACGGACTGCAGTGCCGGTGCCTACCAGCTGCCCCCGGTGATTCCGCCCCCACCGCCCCCTGCCCCTGTGGTGAGCTCGCTCCTGGCGTCCTCTGGGCCTGCATCTGGTGGGACAAGCGTCACGATCACCGGGAAGAACCTCCTCGGGGCGGCCTTCGTGGACTTCGGCACCGAGGAGGCGAGCTCCTTCGAGGTGGTCTCCCCGAGCGAGATCACGGCAGTCTCCCCGCCGGGCAGCGCGGCTACGAGCGTGGAGCTGACCGTGATCACCCCGGGTGGGACATCCGATGGTCTGCCCTTCTCCTACCAGGCGACCTCCACGCCCCCGCCAGCCTCGAGCGAGCCTGCCTACCACGCGATCATCCCGACGCGGATCTGCGACACGCGGCCGGGTAACCCGAGCGGGCTATCGGGCGCAGCCCGGACGAACTGCGAGGGACGCGCGCCGGGGCCAGGAGGAGTGCTCACCATCCAGGTGGCGGGCCTGGCGGGCATCCCCGCAGGCGCCACCGAGGTGGCACTCGACGTGGTGGCAGCGGATCCCAGTGCCAGTGGGTACCTGAGCGTCTATCCCGCGGGGACCACGAGGCCGGGGACCTCCAGCTTGAACTTCTCCGCGGGAGCCACCAGGGCGAACCTGGTGATGGTGGCCCTGCCTACCAGCGGAGCCAGCACAGGAGAGGTTTCCGTGTACAACTACGCCGGGACCACGAACGTGGTGATAGACGCAGAGGGCTACGTGGCTACGGAGACGACATCCGGGGCCGGCCTCTACGTGCCGCTCACGCCCAGTCGCATATGCGACACGAGACCCTCTAACCCCTCGGGGCTCGCTGGCCCAGCGCTTTCTAACTGCGAGGGGAAGGCTCCCGCGGCTGGAGGATCGCTGTCGGTCCAGGTGGCAGGCCTCGGCGGCGTGCCCGGTGGGGCCACGGCGGCGGTGGTCTCCATCGGGGCCATAGACCCTCTTACGTCTGGTTACCTGGTGGCATACCCGGCGGGCACCTCGGCACCAGAGGCATCCGATCTCTACTACGCACCAGGCTCTGAGGTGACCAACAGCGCGATAGTGCCCCTGGGCACCGGCGGTGCTATCCAGATCCTCTCTTCTGGCGGGGCTCCGAACATCACCGTAGACCTGGAGGGCTACATCACCTCGGCTTCGACGGCCCTACCAGCGAATGCCTCCAGCTTCGTCGCGGCTGGGATGCCTACCCGCATATGCGACACCAGGCCGTCGAACCCCTCGGGCCTCGCCGGCCAGGAGCTGGCGAACTGCGAGGGGAAGGCCCCTGGTGCTGGAGGATCGCTGCCGGTCCAGGTGACAGGCCTGGCTGGGGTGCCAGCCGATGCCACCGCAGCCGTGGTGAACATCACCGTCACGGGCACCAGCGCCACTTCGTACCTGTCTGCAGCCGCCTACCAGCCCAGCGCAGACCAGGCAGCACCCACGACCCCACCGAGTGCACTGCTCGTCTGGAACGCCGGCGAGACATTGGCTGACCTGGCCATAGTGCCGATCGGAGCCGGAGGCCAGATCTACCTCACGAACCACCTAGGCCAGGCCCAGGTGATCCTGGACGTAGTGGGCTGGCTGGTGCCTGTGGCTGGCTAGACCCGCGAAGTCCTGGACGACGTCCCTCGGGGCGGCCGGCAGGCTGGTTCTGGTGGCCCAGGCTCGGCTAGCATCGGATGTCCGAACCGAACAGACGAGGAAGGCAGGGAACGAAGCGTGGCCGTCAAGCTCCGGCTGATGAGGATGGGAAAGAAGAAGCAGCCGACCTACAGGCTTGTCGCGGCCGACAGCCGCTCTCCGCGTGACGGAAGGTTCATAGAGATCCTGGGCACCTACGCGCCGCGGGGTCGTTCGGGCGCAGAGCCGGATGCGGTGGTGGAGATCGACAATGCCAAGGCGCTGAAGTGGCTGCAGCAGGGAGCCCAGCCCACTGACCGGGTGGCCCGGCTCTTGAAGTCCTCGGGGGCCTGGGACGAGTTCGTCGCCGCGAGGTCCAAGTGAGCGACTTCCCTGGAGGCGGGACTGCTCCGGCTGAAGCACATGATGACCTGGACGACCAGGTCGACGACATGGCCGGCAACCGCATAAGCGGTGCCACCGCCCGGGCAGTGCTGAACCACGTGGTGCACTCGATCACGTCGGAGCCCGAGGCAGTGGTGATAGAGGCCGAGGAGCGTGGGAACCAGCTGCGCTTCCGGCTGCACGTAGCCCCAGGGGACATGGGGAGGGTGATAGGCCGCAGGGGCCGTGTGGCCCAGGCCATCCGCGCGGTGGTGGCTGCTGCAGGATCCAGAGATGGCGTGAGCACCTACGTAGATGTGGTCGACGAGTAGCCTGCCTGCGAGCCTCCCGTTGCGCCGCCTCCGGGGCCATCTCGGGAGAAACCCTGCTTGAACGAGCCGGATCCTGGCTCGAGGCTGCTCGAAGTGGGCCGCGTGGCCAGGCCTCACGGACTGGCTGGCGAGGTGGTGGTGGACCTGATCACGAACCGGGTCGAGCGCGTCCAGCCAGGTGCCTGCCTGAGCACTGGAACTGCGATGCTGCAGGTGACCAGCTCGAGGCCCTTCGGGCATCGCTGGCTCGTCTGCTTCGAGGGTGTCGCCGATAGGAGCTCTGCGGAGAAGATCCGAGGCGAGACCCTATTCGCCGAGCCGCTGGATGATCCCGGGACGATGTGGACCCATGAGCTGGTGGGCTCAGAGGTCATCGACACCGCAGGTCGTACGCTCGGGACGGTAGTGGCCCTGGTGGCGAACCCCGCGAGCGACCTCATGGAGCTCGATCAGGGTGCCCTGGTGCCGGTGTGCTTCGTGGTGGAGCACCGGCCTGGCCAGGTGCTGGTGGACGTGCCCGAGGGTCTGGTCGACTCATGAGCCATCCGGCACCGCGGGGCGGCCCCTGGCAGGGGCGGTGCTCTCGATCCGGGATGGACCGTTGCGCGTAGACGTCTTCACCATCTTCCCGGACCTGGTCGCCCACTACTGCGCGGGTTCCCTCCTGGGCAAGGCCTGCGAGGCCGGGCTCCTGGATCTGCGTGTGCACGACCTGAGGTCCGGTGCCGGGGACCCGCGTAGGTCGGTAGACGACGCCCCATTCGGTGGCGGCCCGGGCATGGTCCTTGCCCCCGAGCCCCTCTTCAGTGCCATAGAGGCTGCGCGCCCGCCCAGGCCGCTGTTCCTCCTGACGCCAGCGGGCAGGGTGTTGGACCAGGAGATGGTGGTCGAGCTGGCCTCCAGGTCCGAGGGCTTCTCGCTCCTGGCGGGCCGCTACGAGGGAGTGGACGAAAGGGTGGTGGAGCATCTGGTCGACGGTGAGATATCCATCGGTGACTACGTTCTGGCGGGCGGTGAGCTCGGCGCCCTGGTGGTGCTGGAGGCTGTGGCGCGACTGGTCCCTGGCGTGATGGGCAACGAGCTCTCCTCGGCCGAGGAGAGCTTCTCAGACGGCCTGATCGAGTACCCCCACTACACCAGGCCAGCGGTCTTCCGCGGCTGGGAGGTCCCGGCGGTCCTGCGCTCGGGTGACCACGCCCGCATCGCACGCTGGCGCAAGGCGATGGCGCTCGCTCGGACGATCCAGAGGAGGCCCGATCTACTGGTGGCTCGGGGAGGTATCACCAGCCAGGAGCTGTCCCTTCTGGCAGAGCACGGCATAGATACTGATCGGCTGTCGCCGGAGGATTAGATGAACCGGACACGGCTTCTGGCGGAGCAGGGCATGGAGCCGTCTGCTTGGGAGATGCGCCCGTTGACGCCAGCAGGCTAGTGTGGGTGTCTCCCGTGATGAGGCCTGCCTGGCCGTCGCGGGTCCCAGGGGCTGAGCCAGCCTCTCGGTACGAGCCAGCAGTGGAGGGATGCACCCAATGAACCCGACGGACATCATCGACCGCGACTACCTGCGCGACGACATCCCTGTATTCTTCCCAGGCGACACCCTGAAGGTCCACGTGAGGGTCGTAGAAGGCACCCGGGAACGTGTCCAGGTCTTCCAGGGGGTCGTCATCCGGCGTCAGGGTTCCGGCGCACGCGAGACCTTCACCGTGCGCAAGGTGAGCTTCGGGGTGGGCGTAGAGAGGACATTCCCGGTGCATTCCCCCATGCTTGCCCAGATAGAGGTCGTGACCCACGGCGACGTGCGGCGTGCCAAGCTCTACTACCTGCGGGATCGTATAGGAAAGGCCGCGAAGATAAAGGAAAAGCGGGTGGCACGCAGCTGAGCCCGAATGGTTCGGCAGTGTCGTTCCGCTCGGAGCCGCGCGGGGGCCGGTGAGGCGTGAGCGAAGAAGACCTGGAGCGCTACGAGGCTGAGATCGAGCTGGCGCTCGTCCAGGAGTACCGGACCGTGCTGCCGCTCTTCCAGTACGTCGTCGAGACCGAGCGACGCTTCTACCTGGCCAACGAGGTCCGCCTTACGGTAAGGGAGACCACCAGCCCTGCATGCGTGGAGCTGGAGCTGGCCGACGCCTGGGTATGGGACATGTACCGGCCTGCCAGGTTCGTGCCGAGCGTACGGGTCGTGACCTTCCGCGACGTGAACGTCGAGCGGTTGCCCGAGCGTGACTCCTGAGACCGACCATACCGGCCGCCAGAGGCGGTCCGGAGCGAGCCGGGAGCTGGGACGCCAGGGGGAGGATGCCGCAGCATCCTGGTATCTGGCGGCAGGCTACCGGCTGCTGGCCAGGAACTGGCGGTGTCGCTTCGGGGAGATAGACCTCGTGGCCTCCCGGCCCGGCACCATCGTCTTCTGCGAGGTGAAGACCAGGTCGACCGAGGCCTATGGAACTCCCGCAGAGGCCGTCGTCTGGTCCAAGCGCAGGCGCCTGCGCCGCCTGGCCGGCCAGTGGCTGGCCGACCAACGCTCTGGCGACCGAGGATCACCCTCCCCGGCGCCAGCCGGCTATGCAGCGGAGATCCGTTTCGACATCGCCGAGGTGCGCCGGGCAGACGGTCATCTCGAAGTGAGTGTCATCGAGAACGCCTTCTGAGGGACCGCGTTCTGAGGGGGCAGTACCCGATGTGGCGCCTTCAGATGGCGCGAGAGATGTGGCTGCAGCGCCATCCAGGCCGGTAGTCTGCAGCCATGCCGCAAGACGCTGTGGTGCTCGTCAACAGGGAGTCCGGGGTCGTCCATGTGACCATGAACCGCCCGGAGAGGAAGAACGCGGCCAACGGCGCCATGTGGAACGCGCTCCTGGAGGTGTTCAGGGAGGTGGCATCGAACAGCTCGGACAGGGTGATGGTGCTCACGGGAGCCGGAGGTGCCTTCTGCTCGGGTGCAGACATAGCAGACCCGTCGGGCGTGGGCGGGCATCTCGGAGATCCCCACCTGGTGAGGATGCGCTTCCTCGGAGAGGTGATGCTCGCCCTCCGTCAGGTGCCGAAGCCCACAATCGCGAAGGTCGGGGGAGTGGCTGCTGGTGCGGGCGCGAGCCTCGCGTTCGGATGTGACCTCATAGTGGCTTCGCAGGGAGCCAGGTTCTCCGAGATCTTCGCCAGGCGCGGTCTCTCGCTCGACGGAGGGTCGTCGTGGCTGCTTCCGCGCATGGTGGGTCTCCACCGGGCGAAGGAGCTCGCCTTCTTCGGCGAGATGCTCTCGGCTGCAGAGGCTGCCGAGTTCGGCCTGGTGAACCGCGTGGTGCCCGAGGAGGAGCTGGATGCCTTCGTCGACGGCTGGGCTGCGCGCCTGGCCGCCGGTCCGCCGCTCGCGTTGTCGATGACTAAGACACTGCTCGACAACAGCCATGCGGTATCGATGGCTCAGGCACTCGAGGACGAGGCGCGCTGCCAGGCAGTGAACTTCGCGACCTCCGACACCTCCGAGGCCATGCGGGCCTTCGTCGAAAAGCGCGAGCCGCGCTTCGAGGGCCGGTAGCCTTCCCTGCCTGCCCGGCGTGCTGGCCGACTGGGTGTGCTGGCCGGCTGGGTGTGCTGGCCGGCACCGATGCGCTGGCGAATCTATGAGCGGGTAGCTGCCCCGCTCGGGATACGGGGCAGCTTCATCGCCATCGCGGTTCCCTCACCCGGCTGTTCCTCGACCCATACGCTCCCACCGTGGGCTTCGACTATGCGGCGCACTATCGCGAGCCCGAGCCCCGAGCCTGGGACTCGGGAAGCATCGCGGGAACGGTAGAAGCGGTCGAAGACATGGGGGCGGTCCTCGGGGCTGATGCCGGGGCCCTGGTCGCGCACCACGATGACGGCGTAGTCCGGCTCGCCCGGACGGCCGGGCGCGGGAATGGCATCTCGGCCGCTCAGCGGCCCCTGGAGGAGGAGTGAAAGCTCGACTAAACCTCCTTCGGGACTCCACTTGGCAGCGTTGTCGAGCAGGTTCACGACCGCTCGCTCCAGGTCGGCGGCTACGCCGAGGACCATTACCGGTACCGTGCTGCTGACGAAGCGCACCTCGGGGTGGTGGCGCTGGGAGCGTCGGAGCGCCTCTGCGAGCACCTCGTCCAATGAGATCACCTGGGCCGGAGCAAGCACTGCTCCGGGATCGTCCTGACGAGCCAGCTCCACCAGGTCTGCGAGCAGTGCGGTGAGAACGTCGAACTGTGCAGCGAGGTCGTCCAGGAGCTGCTGCCTGGATTGGGAGTCGAGGTCGTGTGCCCCTGCCAGTACCTCCACGTTGGTGCGAAGGCTCGTGAGCGGGGTGCGCAGCTCGTGCGAAGCATCTGCCACCAGCTGGCGCTGGGCGCGCTGGGATGAGTCCAGGGCTTCGAGCATGGTGTTCATGCTCGAAGCCAGGCGGGCGAGCTCGTCGCGGCCTTCCACGGGTATCTCCTGGGCCAGGTCCCGAGTGTTCGCGACAGTCTCGGCAGCCTCGGCTAGGCGGCGAACGGGCCGGAGAGCTACTCCTGCCACCCCCGCGCCGAGCAGCACGGCCAAGATGACGCCAGCCAAGCTGGTCACTGCCAGCACCGTGGCCAACCGCTCCAGCTCAGCGTCGAGCTCGGTCACCGGCCGGAGCACCTCGAGTGCCAGGCCCGGTCCGAATCCTGTGACGAGCATCCGCACCGAGGTGCCTTCGATCGTGAGGTTGGTGAAGTACGGGTGCGTATGGCCTGCGGCGACGCTCAGTACGCGGGCTCCGAGCGGTAACCGAAAGCCCGCCTGCTCACTGGCGACCACGCTGCCCCGAGAGGTGACCACCTGGGCCAGCTCCGGAGTCGAGGGGAGCTGTGCGGGGAGGTGCTTAGGTGCCTCGATCGCCTCGACAAGGCCGTGCTTCGCCCGCCGCTGTTCGATCACGCCGGCGTGGTGCTCGAGCGCGCCGTCGACCCGGGAGAGAAGGTCGTGGCGTACCACCACGTAAACGACGCCGGATGACAGGACCACTCCTGCCGCTACTGCGACGGCTGCCACCAGCGCGACGCGGGGTCGTACCCCGAGCTTCAGATGTGGCCCCTTCCTCTTCATCTCATGGCGCCCGGTCGGGTAGCGGAGTGCTCCCTAGCTGGTGAGGAGCGGACGTCGGAGCCCATGACCGTCGCGCCATCACCGGTCACGCAGCACGTAGCCGACGCCTCTGACGGTCTGGATGAGCCTCGGCTCCCCACCCGCTTCGGTCTTGCGGCGCAGGTAGCCTACGTAGACGTCTAGAGAGTTCGAGGCAGGGCCGAAGTCGTAGCCCCACACGTCGGCGGAGATCACCTCCCGGGTAAGCACCTGTCCGGGGTGATGCATGAAGAGCTCGAGCAGGGAGAACTCCGTACGGGTAAGCTGCATCTCCCGGTCGCCGCGTGTGACCAGCCTCGTGCCGGGATCGAGCAGCAGATCTGCGTACCGCAGAACCGTGTTGGCATCGGCAGGTCCGGTACGCCTGAGGAGGGCACGCAGGCGGGCGAGGAGCTCTTCGAGGGCGAAGGGCTTGAGCAGGTAGTCATCCGCTCCCGCGTCGAGGCCCGCCACCCTGTCTCCCACGCTGTCACGGGCGGTGAGCATCAGCACAGGCGTCGTGTCGCCCGCAGCCCGCAGCCTCCTGCAGACCTCGATCCCGTCCACCTCGGGCATCGACACGTCGAGCACCACGACATCCGGCGCCCGGGCAGCGAGCATTCGCAGCGCATCGGCGCCGCTGGCCGCGGACTGCACCTCGAAGCCGTGTATGACGAGTGCTCGATCGAGAGCGCGCCTCACGCTCGCGTCGTCATCGACTACCAGGACCTGTGACCCGCGCTCGGGAAACCTCATAACCGCTCCTAGTGGGGCCCGATCCTGACGGCCAGCCTGGTGGTCCGATCATTACGACCCCTACCACAGGCTACTGTCCGGCTGCGTAGCCCTGTTCGAGTGCTGATGCGCCGCCTGGTACTTATCAGGACCTGGTCGGCTAGCTGCTCAGCTCTTCTTGGCGTGGAGTATCGCCACCGTCGTAGCCTGGATCACGCCACCAGCGACGCTCGGACCGGCTACCCGAACATGCTCGCCGTCGTGGAGAGCGCTTGGAGGAAGGATGTTCTTCCCCGAGCGGTACTGCGTGGCTGATGTCGTGGTGACTATATGGCTGGTGCCACCCGAACCCGAAAGGGTGAAGCCGCCAGAGCTGAGCCCGGTCACGGTTCCGCTGAACGAAGGAGGAAGGACTAGGACGCTCGCCGCGGTCGGCGGGGTGACGTGGCTGGCTAGGCGCACCTTCACGTGCTCGCCGGTGGCGAGGGCCGACTCGGTGACGCTGTGTCCTTCCTCCTTGTACTTAGTAGCAGCCCCGAGGACGATGCTGGCAGTTGCTCCCCGAGTCTGGATCGTGAGCGAGCTGGGACTCAGCGCACTGATCACGCCCGTGGTCGAGTGCCCACGGTGCGTGTGGCCCTTGGCATGGGCCCCCGCATTGGCCGAAGGAGCAGGCGAGGCGCTCGTCCCCGACGAGCATGCAGCCGCCACCAGAGCTATCCCGGCGAGTGCGGCGGCTCGTATGGCGATGCTCCTTCCCCGCGTCGGGCGTCTCCTGCCGGCGGATGTCGAGATAGTGCTTGTCATGGTATTCCTTTCGTTGGTGGGTCAGGTCGTTGGTGGGTCAGGTCGAGGGTGGGTCAGGTCGTTGGTGGGTCAGGTCGAGGGTGGGTCGGGTCGAGGGTGGGTCGGGTCGAGGGTGGGTCAGGTCGTTGGTGGGTCAGGTCGAGGGTGGGTCAGGTCGAGGGTGGGTCGGGTCGAGGGTGGGTCGGGTCGAGGGTGGGGGAGGAGGTCGTAGCTGGCGCACTGCGATCAGCAGGCTGCCTGGCGGCTAGGCCGACGAGGCGGTGGAGTAGCACTGAGGCGTCGTCGAGCAGGCTGTAGAGCACGGGCACGACTAGCAGGGTGAGCAGCGTCGAGGAAGCCAGCCCCCCTATCAGTACGGTCCCGATCGGCATGCGCTCCGAAGCGCCGGAGCCGGTGCTTAGAGCGAGAGGGAGCATGGCTCCGATCATGGTGGCGGTGGTCATGAGTATCGGGCGGATCCTGGTCGCTCCTGATTCGATGATCGCCTGGGTGCGCGGCATGCCACGCTTGCGGAGCGTTTTCGCGTAGTCGATGAGAAGGATGGAGTTCTTCGAGACGATGCCGACGAGCATGATCATGGCGAGCAGGGCGAAGATGGAAATGGGAAGGTGCGCGGCCCAGAGCAGCCCGAGCGCCCCCACCGTCGCGAGCGGCACGGCGAGCATCACCGACAGGGGGTCCAGGAGCGACTCGTATAGGGCAGCGAGGAGCATGTAGATGAGCAGTACCGATAGGGCGAGCGCCTGGAGCAGCGGCCCGAATGCACGCTGCTGGGCGAGCGCTTGACCGGCGACCTGGATCGAGTAGCCAGTCGGCAGGCCGACCTGCTTCGCGGCTGCGAGCAAGGCGGCGGTAGCCGGTCCGGAGTTGCCCGTAGGGCTAGACGCCGAGACCGAGACCGCGTACTCGCGGTTTACCTGGGTGATCTTGGCGGGCCCGGGCACCTCGCTCAGGGTGGCCACGCTGGAGAGCGGGACAGTGCCGTGGGCTGCAGGGATGGGGATCGCCTCGACCTGTGCGGGGGTGAGCTTCGCACCGCCATTCAAGCTGAGCTGTATCGGATCGACCGGCGCGGTCGGTGAGACCACCAGGGGCGGGACGGCTACCCCGCCGAGGCTGTCCGCTACAGCAGATCCGATCGCGGAGGTGCTCACACCGAGGTATGCGGCCTCCGCATGGTCGACGTTGATGGAGAGCTCGGGGGTGGCGGCGGGCACCGAGGTGGAGACCTGTGAGACCGCGGGATCGTGCGCCAACGCAGCGGCTATCTCGGTGGCCATCTGGCTGAGTCTGGTGAGGTCCGGTCCGAGCACCTCTACGCTCGCAGCACGGGCACCGCTTGCTATGAAGGGGTTCTGGACGTGACCGTGAGCGGTGAGGCCTGGGTAGCGCCTCTCGAGCTTCGCCACCTGCTTCACGTAGTGGCTTATCGGGGGGCGCGATCCCTTCGGTCCGAGGTCGAGGGTGATCTGGCCGAGGTTGAACGCGGCCCCGCTGCCGCCGCTGTAGCCGGCGGAGACGAACACGTCCTTCACCCCGGGCAGGTGCTGGAGGCGCCTCGCGAAGCTGGCGAGAGTCGCCTGGTCGGTAGCAAGGGGCGTGCCCGGAGGAAGCGTGCCGTTCACCGTGAGCACGCCGTTGTCCTCTGGGGGGACGAAGGTGGTGGGCAGCACCCCCGACCGGAGGATGCCGAGGCTGGCGAGAGCGGCGATCACGGCTACCCCGGTCACCAGCACCCGGTGGCGCAGGGCCCACGCGATCAGGTGGCGGTACCACGAGCGCATTCGGTCGAACCCCGCGTCGAAGTGCTTACCGAAGGCCCTGCCGCTGCGGGCCAGCGGCCCGGAGCGAGTCTCGCGAGCCATCCCGGTCCAATGTGCCGCGAGCATGGGGGTGAGGGTGTAGGAGACGAATAGCGAGAAGAGCGTGGCGGCGACGATCGTGAGACCGAACTCCCTGAACAGCTGGCCGACGTTGCCCGACACGAACGCGACGGGCAGGTAGACGACCACGTCTGTGAGCGTTATGGCGACCGCTGCTGCGCCGATCTCCATCCGCCCGTCTACTGCTGCCCGGGCCGGATCCTTGCCCATGGCGCGATGCCGATGGATGTTCTCGAGCACCACTATCGAGTCGTCGACGAGTATCCCGATGAGCAGGGACAGGGCCATCAGGGATATGAGGTCGAGGCTGAAGTGCATGAAGTACATCGCGCCGAATGTCGCTATGAGCGACACCGGTATGGCCAGCATCACGATGAGCGTGTTCGCGAGGCGGTGTAGGAAGACCGCGAGGATGAGCGCGGCGATGAATATGCCGATGAAGAGGTCGAGCTCGACGTTATGGAGCGCTGAGCGGACGTAGTTCGTGATGTCACCCGTGATCGTGGTGGTGACCCCGGGCGGGAGCTGGCTGCCCAAGCCCGCCAACGCGGACCGGATGGCGCTGTCCACCTGGAGCGAGTTGGCAGTCGACGAGGCACTTATCACGAGGCCCACTGCCGGGCGGCCGTTCAACGTGGCGGCCGACTGTGCCTTGGCCAGACCCTGGCTGATGGTCGCCACGTCCCCGAGCAGGATGTCGCCACCGGGACGCACCGCCACGGGGACGCTCGCGAGCTGGGCCACCGAGGTGTACCCACCGTGGACACGCGCGAGCAGCTCGTGGTCGCCGACCACGGTGACCCCACCGGTCGCGGAGGTGTTCTCGGCGCGCAGTGCCCCGGCCACCTGCGCCATCGAGACCCCGTAGGCCTGCAGGGAGCTTGTCTGCAGGTCCACATTCACCACCGATGCCCGTCCGCCCACCACGGTGACCTGGGCCACCCCGGAGATCTCCTGCAGGGTCGGCGCTACCAGGTTAGTCGCCAGGTCGAGCAGCTGGGAGGAGGCGAGCGGGCCCGAGAGGGCCACGTCCATCATCGGAAGGGCATTCGGGTTCGCCTTCAAGATAGCGGGCGGGCTCGCCGTGGTCGGCAGCGACCGTGCGAGCTTCTCCAACGCCAGCGAGATGCTCGCGGCCTTCTGGTCTACGTTCGTGCCGCCGGAGAACTCCAGGGCTACAGTCGAACGGCCCGAGGAGGAGGTGCCGAGCATGGTGACGACGCCGGACTCCGCCGAGAGGGCCTTCTCCACGGGACTCGTGATCGTCTGGGCGACAGTGGCTGCGTTCGTGCCCGGGTCCGATATAGCCACCCGGACGTAGGGGTAGTTCACGTTCGGCAGCCGGCGCACCGGCAGCTTCGTGAAGGCGACCAGTCCTAGCACCAGGAAGAGCCCGATCACCATGAGGATGGTGATCGGCCGGCGGACCGACAAGGCGGTTAGGTTCATCCGTCCCATCAGGGGACCCCAGGGATGGTCTCGGCAGGAGCCGCCGGAGAGATCACGGCTCAGGCCTTCTTCCCACCACCAGCACCAGCAGCACCACCCCCACTGGCCCCGCCAAGGCCTCCGGCGCCCGCGCCACCCCCCTTACCGGCACCCTTCTTCCCTGAACCGCTCGTGGTAGGTGGGGTCACCAAGGTGGCGTTGGCGAGGCCGGCGACCGCAGAGCCGCTGACGCTCGAGGAGACCGCCACGGTTCCGCTGACGCGTATTCGCGCTCCGTTGGCGAGGTAGGTCTGGCCGACGGCCACGACCTTCGTCCCGGCCGGCAACCCGCTCACCATCGTCGTCGTACCGTCGGTGATCCCCGGCTGGACGCCAGTGAGCTTCACCCTATGGTTCGACTCCACCTCGAAGACCTGGGGGGTGCCGTTGAAGGAGACGATCGCCTCGGCTGGCACGAGGACCGCCGGCGAGAATGTCTCCGTCGTGATCTCCATAGAGGCCGACTCGCCTGTGAGCAGCCAAGCCGGCTCGCTCGAGGGCGTGACGGTGAGGGTGAAGCTGAGGGAGCTCGGGTTCCCGGTGGCCGACACCCCTGCCACGGTGCCGTTCAGGGCAGCGGGTGCGCCAGGCACGCTGATGGTGACAGGCTCACCCGGACGAGCGAGAGCGAGGTCCTGCTGGGCAAGGGGTGCCTGAAGGGTGAGCTGGCTGGCCTGCTCCACGGCGAGCACGGTGCCGGCCCCTACGTTCTGGCCCACCACCGCCGGTGCCGAAGTCACGGTGCCTGCGAAGGGAGCGACGATCGTTCCCTCTCCGGCACCCGTCTGAACTATCGCCGCCTGGTCTTCGGCCTGCGCGAGAGCGTCGGCGAGCGGGGCGGTACCGGTCGGTGAGAGCGCTGCCTGGGCCTGGCTGACTCCGATCTGGGCCTGAGTGACCGCCGCCTGGGCCTGAGTCAGAGCGGCGGAGGGTGGTGGGGACTCGGCCTGGGAGAGGGCGAGCTGGGCCTCCGACAGCCCGGCGGAGGCCGCGGCCGAGTTCGCCTGGGCTACGCGGAGGTTTCCTTCAGCGCTCTGAAGCGAGGCGGCGTCGGCGCCGCTGGAGTCGGTATCGCTGGAGCTCTGATCGTTCTGGTCGGCCTGGGCCTGGGTGAGGGCCGCCTGGGCCTGGGTGAGGGCGGCGGCAGCCTGGGCGGCGGCAGCCTGGGCCCTGGTAAGCCCGACTTGTGCGTTCGCGACCGCCATCTGCTGGTTCGCCTGAGCGGTGGCCTGCGCGTCCTTGTAGACGCTCTGTGCTGTCGCGAGGGTGTCCTCGGCCTTGACGAGGTTCGCCTGAGCGGCCTCGGTCGCCGCCTGGAGCTTCGCCTGGGCAGTCGTGACAGCCGCCTCTGCGGCGGCCACCTGAGCGGCGGCGAGGGGGTTCGTGACAACTGCCACGACCTGTCCGGCACTGAGAGTCTGTCCTGGCGCGACATCGATGGAGCTGACGCGCCCGGCCCCTGCGGCAGACAGGTCGAGGCTGGCCCTGGGCACGACGGTTCCCGAGAGGGAAAGCTGCGATACCGCGTTTCCCGAGCGGGCGACCGCGATCTCCACGGCTGTCACCCCCGACCCCGCGTGCCGGTGGTGACCGTGCTTGGAATGGTGAGAGCCGTGGCCGGATCCCCTGGCGAAGGCCGCTGAACCTCCCGCCAGCACGAGAACGAGGATGACCACGATCAGCCCCACGTTCACCCGACGCATCACGCGCCTTTTCGCGAATCCCACCCTCCACTCCTTCCCTCATCGGGCTCGCTGGCCTACCCTCGTGGCCATGCCCATGAGAAGTCTGAGCTCCTGTGTCAGCCAAGCACGCGAAGATGAGAGTTCTGTGAGGTAAGGCTAAGAATCTGGCGAAAACCTGGGCCTGGCTCGCTCTGGCGGGCGCGGGTGCCAGACGGGGTCATTCGCTCCGGAGAGCCTCGATCGGTGACAGACGAGCTGCTCGGCTGGCCGGGTACACGCCGAAGACGAGACCGATCACAGCGGCGACGAGCACCGAGCCGGCGATCGCGGGAACCGACACTGTCACGGCCGCGCCGGCGATGACATGCGGGATGCCTAGCGCGCCAGCCAGACCCAAACCTACGCCGAGCACTCCCCCGAGGAGGCCGAGGGCAGTCGCCTCGGCTAGGAACTGCCGTAGGATGGTGGCTGGGGTCGCGCCAAGCGCCTTGCGCAGGCCGATCTCCTTCACTCGCTCGCTTACGGACACGAGCATGATGTTCATCACGCCGATGCCACCGACGAGCAGAGCGATCGCTGCCACGCCGGCCAGCAGGATGGTGAGCGTCTTGGATATCGTGCTCGCCGTGGAGAGCAGGCTCGTCTGGGGAGTGATCGTGAAGTCGGCCTGAAGGGGGTTGGTCACGTGGTGGAGCTGGAGCAGGAGGCTGTCGGCCTCCTGATACGCGAGGCTCATCGTGGTGGAGCTGTGCGCGGAGAGGAGGATCGCGCTCAGCGACCCTGCATAGGGACCCGCCTGGCTGAACAGCTCTGCCTGGGCCGTGGTGATGGGGACGAGCACCACGTTGTCCTGGTTGGTACTGGCAGACGCTCCTGCAGCGTTCAGCTCTCCGACGATGCTGAATGGCACGTTTCCGATCTGCATCGTCCGGCCGACAGGGGAGGATGTTCCGAAGAGGCTCTGGGCCACCTCGGTGCCCACGAGCGCGACGCGGGCCTCTGTGCGGACATCGGTTTCGGTGATCGACTGGCCGCTGGTGACCTGGCGGTCCCGTACGCTCAGGTACGCCGGTGTGGTACCGGTGACGGGCGCAGTCCAGTTCTGCGACCCGGCCGTAAGAGTGAAGGAGTGCTGGGTTACGGGCGCGACCTCAGCGACGTCCGGGCAGTCCACGGGTGATGCGAGAGCTTGGGCGTCAGCCAGCGTGAGAGTGCTCGCCGAGCCGAGCCCGCCTTGCACTCCCCCTGTGGATGCCGAGCCGGGGGTGACGATCAACATGTTCGTGCCGAGGGAGGCAATCGCACTGTTCACACGGCCCTGGGCCCCCTCGCCGAGTCCGACTGTCAGGATCACCGCGGCGATGCCGATCAGGATACCGAGCACTGTTAGCGCCGACCGCATCCGACGCTCCACGATGCTCTCGAAAGCGCTCCGGAGTGTTTGGCCCCAGGTCATCTAGCCCCTAGCCTGCCGATCCAACACCGGAGGCCGCGGGTTCATCTGAGATGATCCTGCCGTCGCGGATCCTGACCAGGCGCCGCGCGCGGCCGCCGACATCGGGCTCGTGGGTGATGAGCACGACGGTCCGGCCCTCGGAGTGCATTCCCTCGAAGATCGTGAGGATCTCCTCGGCTTGATCTGACGCGAGGTTACCGGTTGGCTCATCGGCGAGGATGATCGCCGGATCGGTAACCAGCGCTCGCGCAATCGCCACACGCTGCTGCTGGCCCCCGGAGAGCTCTGTCGGGCGGTGCGCGGACCGGTCGGCGAGGCCCACTGCCTCGAGCGCCTTCTCCGCTCTCTCGCGGCGGCGCTGACGACTACGGATGCCCATGTACATGAGAGGCAGCTCCACATTGCGCCAGGCAGGGAGGCGCCCGAGGAGGTGGAACTGCTGGAACACGAAGCCGATCCGCCGGTTACGCACGTCGGCAAGGTCGATCTCGTCCATCGTCCCGACGTCTGCTCCATCGAGGTGGTAGGCGCCCGAGGAAGGTACGTCGAGGCAGCCGAGTATGTGCATGAGCGTAGATTTCCCCGAGCCCGACTGCCCCATGATCGCCACGTACTCTCCGCCACCCACCGCGAGGTCGACCGAACGAAGCGCATGAACCTCGACGCCGCCTACGCCATAGATCTTCGACACGCCCACGAGCTCGATCAGCGCCATCAGGGCCGTGCCTTGGCTCCACGGCTGCCACCACCCAGGCTGCCCCCGAGGCCGCCGGAACCGCCCTTGCCACCCAGCTTTCCGAATACCGAGCCCCCTGCGCTCGGCAGGGAGAGCTTCCGGTCGGCGAGCACCACCTTATCGCCAGCGGATATTCCCGAGACGACCTGGGTTAGCAACCCGTCGGAGGAACCGACCACTACGGGTCGGCGCTTTGCTTTCGTCCCGGCGAGCACGAAGACGAAGCTCTTGGAGCCGATCGTGTGCACTGCGCTGGTCGGCACCGTCAGCACGCCGGAGGCCACGTGCACCACGATGGCGATCTGCGCCGATGCCCCCGCGAACATCCCCTGGGTACCCGGGGGGATGACCGCGTTCACCGGGTAGGCCGCCACGCCCTGGCTCACAGTGGCGAGCGGAGCGATCTGGCTGATCGTCGCAAGAACGGGCTTCACCTGCCCAGCCGGGGTGACGAGCGCTTTCTGACCCGGATGCACGTCGCCGATCTGGGCGTCGCTCACCTGAGCCACCGCCTCGAAGGCACCTGGGCTGTAGATCACTATGTCGCCGGTAGCCGCACCGCTCGCGGCAGCCGCTGCAGCTGCCGCGGAGCCGCCGGAGCTCGATCCGGCCGACTGGCCCACGTTGATGTTCACCTGGGCGACGGTGCCGGCGATTGGAGCGACAATGCGGGTGAGGTCAAGGCTCGCCTGGACCCCCTGCAGAGCGGCCTCGGCAGCGCTCTCGGTAGCCTGGTCCATCTGGATCTCGGCGGGGGGTGGAGGCGCGCCAAGGGCCGACTGCGCGCCGGTGGCATTCGCGATGGCGGTCGTTGCGGTGTCGACTACGGACTGTGCCGCCTGGATCACCTGGGCGTCCTTGGCACCTGTCGCGGATGCCAGGGCCTGGGCTTGGTCGGTTGCGCTCTGGTCGCTCGACAGCAGGTGCTGTGCTTGGATGGCAGCTTGCTGTGCCTGGGCGCAGGCAGGCGACGTGGGTTGCGACTGGCAGCTGCCCGACTCCTCGGCCAGGGCTGCCGCGAGCGCCTGGATGGTGGACACTGTGTAGGCAGTGCTCGCCTGGGCGAGGGAAGCCTGGGCTCCCTGGAGGTTTGCCTGATCGGAGCCCTGCGTAGCCGACAATGCAGCCTGTGCGTTCTGGAGTGCCTGGGTGGCCTGTGATACCTGTGCCTGCGCCTGGTCGGCAGCCTGCGCTGCGCGAGCCTGGACCACGCCAAGGTTCGCCTGGGCAGACAGCAGGCTCGATTGGGCGCTCTGGAGCTGTCCGAAATCTCCCACTACCTTTCCCGCCTGGGAAACTGCCTGGGTACCTGCAGACACCGCCCGGGCATCTCCCGTTGCCTGGTCAGGTGTGGATGCCTGGTACTGGCTTTCCTCGTCATAGCTCACCACCTGCTCGTCAGCGCTCAGCAGGGATTGCGTCTGCGCTAGGTCGTAACCTGCCACATAGGGCGGCAGAGACTGCCCACTGCCGGGGGGGTTCCCTACGCTCCCCTGCTCCGCCTCGAAGGTCTGCTGGTTGTCTGCGAGAATCTGCTGGTCAGCCGCGAGCGTGCTCGCGACCGCGTTAGAAGCGACTTCTGCCTGAGAGACCGCCGTCTGTGCCTGGGAGACACTTGCCTGGTTCGCTGTCACCGTGTCCCCCTGAGCCTGCTGCGCGCTTCCGAGGGCCACCTGGGCATTCGATACCTGGGCCTGCGCCTGCTGGATCGCCTGGGCATTGGCGGCCTCAGCCCTGCTGACAGCTGCCTGTGCGGCCTGGAGTCCAGCCTGGCTTGTTATCAGCTGCTCGGATGCCGAAGCCTGGCTGGCAGCAAGTCCCGTCGAGGTGGTGGCGACCGTCGAGGACACGGCCGCTTCGGCGTTTGCGAGGGAGCTCTGAGCGGAGGCGAGTGCTGCCTGGGCAGACTGCTGCTGGGCAGGAGTGGGACCGGACTCGTCCAAAGCGAGCTTAGCCTGATCGACTGCTACGTTAGCCTCTGCCTGAGCAAGCTGGGCCTGCAGGCTCGACGCATCGAGCGAGGCGAGCACCTGTCCGGGATGGACCTGCTGGCCGGGCTGGACTGCGACGGATGCCACCTGCCCGGCAGTGCCGAAATCTACGCCTACCTCGGTCACCGGTTCCAGGGTGCCCGATACTGTTATCGTCTGGCTGACGGTGCCAAGGTGCGCCGTGACGGTACGGTACAGGAGGGACTTCGACCCTGCGGACGAGAGGACCCACGCTGAACCAGATGCCACGAGCACCAGCACCAGCGAGACGACGAGCCATCGCCGCCTGCGTAACCATCTGGGCGCGGCCATCGGCACCTCCACTTTTGGACCACCCGATGGTGGGTCATCGAAACTGGACCCTAACGCCGAATCATGAAGAGATGATGAGAGAGGCCTGAACATTTCTCTAGAATTCGCCAGCCGTTGCGAGTACCGTGGCAGATCGACCCGCGACTGGCCCGCCGTTTGCTTCTGGTGCAAGATGCGGGCGGTGATGCGGGTGACGCCTCCGGCGAATTCGAAGCCCCTGGGAACCTCCGACTTAGCGCGCCGGTGCCGCCGCGTTCCCTGGCAGCGCCGGGTGTCGCCGAGTGCCCGCCAGCGGCTAGGAGCCTTGCCGGTCATACTGGCCGCCTCCGTCGTGCTGTCTGCATGCGGTGGGTCGGAGTCGCCGGCGTCGAGGCACCTCTCCCGCCCAAATACGGGGTCGGCTGCGGCCGCTGGCAACGTTATCTACGGGATCGTCCCTCCACAGCTCCCTCCGCCTGGAAAGCTGGCGAAGAGCGTCCTACTAGCGGAGGATCTCTCGGGTGGAAGGCCCTTCATCATCCACCTCTACACGAACTGGGCAGAGTACCCCCGTAGTCTGCCCGCCCTCGATGCTGAGATTGCCGCCTACGCCGCGCACCACATGCTGGTGGACCTGGCCCTGCGCTACGTGCCGCCTGCCGGGGACAATGGCGACGTGACGGGCTTTGCCAGCTATGTGGCAGCGATGGTCGCGCATTTCGCGCACGACCGGGCTGTCGCGTACCTGCAGGTCACTAACGAGGCGAACTCACCGTTCAATGCCGCTGCATCCGACGGTGCATATAAGAACGCTGTCGGTGCCCTGGTGGACGGGATAGAAGCGGGCGCCAGGGCTAAGTCCGCTACTGGCTCGCACGTCCGGCTGGGCTTCAACTGGTTCTCCTCGTTCGGCACGCAGGCAGACCGCGGATGGTGGTCCAGCGTCGGTCGCGCCGGCGGCGCTACGTTCGCTTCCGATGTGAGCTGGGTGGGAATCGATCTCTACCCAGGAACCTACATACCGCCTAGCCTGCCGGCTCCTGGATCCGGGCATCTCGCTGCCACTGCTGCGAGCGATGTGAGCCAGGCTCTCGATAACCTCCGTGCGAACCTCATGCCGCTCGCTGGCCTCGGCAGCCGCGTTGCGATGGGCATCTCGGAGATCGGCTGGGCGACGATCCCACCAGCTCGACCGCTCTCCGAGCAGGCCGAGCTGGTGAAGGCATTCATGGCCGGCGCCTGCTCGGTGGCTGCGCGAGACCACCTGGAGTTTGTCCAGTGGTTCGAGATGGCTGATGGGACGTCACCGACCAAGGCCAATCCGCTCTCTACCGGGCTCGCAAGCGCCGACCTGGTACCAGGTCCCGGGTACACCGCCTACAGGGACGTTGTCCGTAGAGGATGCCGCGCTCTACCGGGGTTCGGGGCGAGAGTGCCTCGTCCGTAAGGCCGGCTATTCAGCGAGACATCGATGAGCGAGTAACCGCTATCCAGACGTGCTCGGGCTCCTGGCTGGCGCGCCCTGCTCGTGTGGCACGAAGGAGATCTCCTTGCCCGGACGCCACCAGATGGGATCGTCGCTGCAGGTACCCTGCTCCCGGAGCACCCTGGTGAGGATCTTCGAGGTCGCGGTGACGGGCAGCGAGCTCGCGATCCGCAGGTACCTCGGGTACCACTTGGTTCCCATGTCAGGCTGGGCGGCGAGGAAGGCGGCGAAGTCCTCGGGGTCGAAGTGGGCCCCCTCGTGGAGCTCGAGAGCAGCCATCACCTGGTCCCCGACAGTCGGATCTGGAACGGCGTAGACGGAGGCCAGCCTCACGTCGGGGTGTCTCTCCAGTATGCGCGCCAGTGGTGCCGCAGCGAAGTTCTCGCCGTCTACCCGCAGCCAGTCGTCGGAGCGGCCGGCGAAGTAGAAGAAGCCCTCCTCGTCGCGGTAGGCGAGGTCCCCTGTCCAGTACCAACCGTTTCGAAGTCGCTCCTTCTCGGCCTCGTCGTTCTTCCAGTAGCCCTCGAAGCCGCTGGCTGAGGTGGTGGAGACCAGCTCGCCGGTGGCCTCCCGTGCGTTCAGCAGCTGTCCGCGGGAATCGAAGAGCGCCCTCGGGCACTCCTTCAGGGTCTCGGGGTCGACGACGATGGTTCCTTCGGGTGCACGACCGAGCGCTCCTGGAGGAGTGTCGGGGGTCCGCTGGACGACCGCCCCTCCCTCGGTCGATCCGTAGCTGTCGACGACGCGGCAGCCGAAGCGCCTCGCGAAGCGCTCGACGTCAGCGGGCGAGCCCTCGTTCCCGAACACCCGAATCAGGGTGTTGTCGGCGTCATCGGGGCGCTCGGGGGTGGCGAGGATGTATGTGAGGGGCTTGCCGACGTAGTTGAAGTAGGTGGCGCCGTATTGCCTGACGTCGGGCAGGAAGCCCGAAGCCGAGAAGCGGCCACCGCTCGGCAACGCGATGGCAGCTCCCGATGCAATCGCCGGTCCGAGGCCGGCCATGAGGGCGTTCGAGTGGAACAGCGGCATGGCCAGGTAGCAGACGTCGCTCCTGCCCAGCTCGAACATCGTGGCGACGACCGCGGCGATGCCCGCCAGGCGCCCCTGGGTGCAGCGGCATGCCTTGGGCGCTCCGGAGGTGCCGGAGGTGAAGACGAGGAAGGCCAGGGATCCCTCGGTGGCGACAGGCCGGATGCGGGCGGCGGAGACCGAGGCTATATCGCTCTCGAAGCTGGCTGAGTCGGTGACCACGATGCGGCCGCCCGGGCCGCCTGATCGCGTGATCCGCTCTCCGAGGTCCAGGCCATCGAGAAGCTCCAGGTGCTCCCCGTCGGTGACGAGGAGGCCGCATTCGGTGTGGGAGATGTCGCGTGCTAGGTCGGCACCTCGGTGTGTGGGGTTCACTCCCACCACCACGGCTCCCCGGAAAGCAGCGGCCGCGATCCAAAAGACATATTCGGGGACGTTTCCGAGAAGCAGGGCTATGTGCGGAGGGTCGTCTGGAAGGGCAGCATCCAGGTATCTCGCGCGGCGCCTTCCCTCCTGGCACACCTCGGCCCAGCTCCAGACGCGATCCCCAGCCAGCAGACCCTGCCCGGGGTCGTCACTCAGCGCCTCGAGCATCGAAGCGATAGTCGGCATATCGGTGGCCTCCTCTCAATATGCAGCCAATCCTAGAACACGTTGCATTTTCTGGCTGGGCATGTTAGCCTGCTGGATGAGCGAGAGGAGCACCTGAGATGGAATTCGGCATCTTCAACGCAGTCTGCATACCCCCGCAGATCCGTCAGGCCTACGGCGACGCTGCGGAGCACCGGCGCCTCATGGACGAGCTGGCCTACATACGGGCAGCCGACGAGGCCGGCTTCAAGTACGCGTGGGCTTCGGAGCACCACTTCCTCACCGAGTACTCCCACCTGTCGGCGAGCGAGTCCTTCCTGGCCTTCGCTGCGGCCCAGACGAAGAACATCCACCTCGGGTCGGGCATCTTCAACATCACCCCTCCGGCCAACCATCCGGCCCGTATAGCCGAGCGGGTGGCCATGATCGACCACCTCTCCGAGGGACGCTTCGAGTTCGGCACTGGAAGGGGGTCCTCCACCACCGAGCAGCGCGGTTTCGGCATCGAGGATCCTGATCTGACCCGTGAGATGGTCGCTGAGACACTCCCTCAGATCGTCCGGATGTGGCAGGAGACCGACTACTCCTACGAGGGCCAGTTCTTCTCGATGCCGGAGCGTAACGTCCTGCCGAAGCCCTACACGAAGCCCCACCCGCCCCTGTGGGTCGCGGCGGGCAGTCCCGGCACCTTCGAGCTGGCCGCCCGGCAGGGACTCGGCGTGCTCTGCTTCGCCTTCGGCGCTCCCGAGCAGTTCGCGCCCCTGATCGAGAAGTACAAGAAGGAGATCCAGAACGCGGACCCCGTCGGTGGCTACGTGAACGATAACGTCATGATCACCACCCAGATGCTCTGCCTGGAGGACGGCGCGAGGGCACGGAAGGTCGCCTGCAACATGGACACCGGCTACCACCTGAGCCTGGTCTTCCGTTATCTCGACACCTTCCCCCGCCCGGCTGGCATCCCCGAGTGGCCGGAGCTGATCCCAGACACCACCCCCGAGCAGATGGAGAAGAACATCGCGAACGGCACCGTGGCGGTCGGCGATCCCGAAGAGGTGGTGCGCGCCGTGCAGCGCTTCGCCGACACCGGGGCAGATCAGCTTTCGTTCGGGATGCTGTCGTCCTCGATGCCGATCGAGGTATGCGAGGAGGCGGTGGCCACCTTCGGCAAGCACGTGCTGCCGCTCTTCGACCGGGACCCGGTTCACCGCACCACCAGGCTACGCGAGCAGCAGTGCCCGAGCGCCTAGCCATCATGGTCACATCCGTTCATGTATAAGCCCAGCTAGACCTGGATCTGACGGCCGCTGGGCCGCCTGGATGCTGCCCGTGCACAGAGAGTTCTGGAAGCGACTAACCTATGAGTAACCAGAGCGGCGCTCTAGCGGCGCTCTGAGGCGCCGGCACCATGGCGGATCTCGCTGTCGCCGGTGCTCGCAGATCGGGCTGCCGCCCCTGCCACCCTCGGCCCCCCCGGGGTGACGCAGCGGGCGGCGGTCCGCGTCTGGGGCTCACGTGGCAGGCTCAGGGCTGCTGGAGCCTCATGAGGTGCCGGCGAGGATCCCCTGGGCCCAGGGATAGTCGGGCTTCCCGCTCGGTGAGCGCTCTATGCGGGGTACGACGTGGAGCTGGCGGGGGATCTTGTAACCGGCCATGTGATCCCTGCAGTGCTCCTGGATCGATTCGAGGGATGGTGCTTCACGACCCGGGCGCGCTTCGACTATGGCGGCGACGCGCTGGCCGAAGCGGTCGTCTGGAGCGCCGATCACGATGGCGTCCATCACGTCTGGGTGGGAGCGCACCACCGCCTCTACCTCCTCGGGGTAGATCTTCTCGCCACCGGAGTTTATGCATATCGACCCCCGTCCGAGGAGGGTGATGGAGCCGTCTGCCTCCACGGTGGCGTAGTCGCCTGGCATCACGTAGCGGATGCCGTCCACCGTTATGAACACCTCCGCGGTCTTCACCGGGTCGCCGTAGTAGCAGATGGGGATGTCGCCCGAGCGCGCGATCCTCCCGACCACCCCCGATCCAGGCTGGACCGGGCGCAGGTCGTCGTCGAGGACCACGCTGTTTCCTAGAGACCTCACGGTGGGTCCGCTGCGCATGGCCGTATGCCCAGGCTTCACCAAGGTGAGGCCGTTGTTCCCGGATTCGGATGAGCCGACCGCGTCGGTCATGACGAGGTGGGGGAAGTGCTCGAAGAAGGCGTCCTTCACGGCAGGAGAGAAGAGGGCAGCCGACGAGGTCAGGCCGATGAGGGACGACAGGTCGTAGGCCGCGCCCGGCCTGTCAAGGGCTTCTACCAGGGGCTTGCCCATCGCGTCTCCTGTGATCATCAGCATGTTCACCCGCTCGGCCTCCACGAGGCGCCAGACCTCGTCCGGGTCGAAGCGTGCTACCAGGACGATCTTGTTACCGAGGAAGCTCTGACCCATCACCGCCCACTGAGATGCACCGTGCATGAGCGGGGCTATGGGCAGGAATGTGATGGGTCCGCCGGCCAGCCCCTTGGCCACCATGTCCTCGGGGCGGCTCACCCTCTCGCGGCTGAGCGCGTCTATGCCGCCGCCGAGGGCGAAGAAGACATCCTCGTGGCGCCACACCACACCCTTTGGGAGCCCCGTGGTGCCACCGGTGTAGAGGATGTAGGTGTCGTCACCCGAGCGCGCCGGGAAGTCCCTCTCCGGCGAGCAGGCTGCGATGGCCTCCTCGTAGCCAACGGCTCGGTCGCATCCCAGCTCCTCCCCGCTGGCGTCTTCGATCATCACCAGGTGCTTCAGGCCTGGCAGCTCGTCCAGGAGCTCCGCGACGTTCGCAGAGAACTGGCGCTGGTATACCAGGGCCACCAGGTCGGCGTTGGTGAACAGGTAGCGCAGCTCGTCCTTTACGTAGCGGTAGTTAATGTTCACCCACACGGCTCGGATCTTGAAGACCGCCCAGGCCGTCTCGACCCACTCGACACTGTTCAGGGCGTAGATCCCCACGTGATCCCCTGGGCCCACCCCGGCCTCGGCCAGGTGATGGGCCAGCCGATTCGCCCGGGCGTCCATCTCGGCGTAACTCCTGCGGACGCCGTTGGCCACCAGGTACTCCCGCTCGCCGAAGGCATCCGCGGCAGCCTCGAAAAGGTCTGCGAGGTTGAACTCCACCTCATAAAGTAGAACAGGTTCTGCTTCTGTTGGCAAGCGGTGGCTGCCAGCCACCATCGCCGGCTCGCTGGCCCTCTGGCCCTCTGGCCCTCTGGCCCTCTGGCCCTCTGGCCCTCTGGCCCTCTGGCCCTCTGGCCCTCTGGCCCGTTGGCTCAGCCGATGCCGAGCCGGTCGCGCTCGGCTGCGAGCGCGGCGCTGATGGAGGCAGCGACGCCGGTGCCGTCCAGGCCGAGCTCCGCGAGGATGGCGTCGGGCTTTCCCTGGGGCAGGTAGGCCACTGGGAGGCCCAGGACCCGTACCGGCGGCAGGCGCCGTTCGAGCCCGGGAAGCGACCGCATGGCGTCGACGAGGTAGGTGCCGGCTCCTCCGACGCGGATGCCGTCCTCGATGGTGACGACGAGCTGGTGGGAGGCCGCGTCGATGAGCATTTCCTGGTCGGGCGGCGATACCACCCTCACGTCCCAGAGCGTTACCTCTATCCCCTCTGCCAGGAGCAGCTCGGCAGCCTCCTCGCCGGCAGCGAGCATCTTCCCCACGGCCATCACGCATACCTGCGATTCGCCACGCCTGACGCACCTGGCGCTGAGCCCGCTGCCGACGCTGCCGGGCCCGGCCTGCACAGCAGGCGTCTTGGGGAAGCGGATGGCCGAAGGTCCCTCCAGCTCGAGTGCCTGGTGGAGCATGACGGGCACTTCCTGAGCGGAGGAGGGGGCGAAGAGGGTCATGCCCGGGATGGCGAGCGCCAGGGACATGTCGAGCGTTCCATGATGGCTGGGACCGTCGTCGCCGGTGATGCCCGCCCGGTCGAGCACCAGCACCACCGGCAGGCCATGGAGCCCCACGTCCAGGTTCGCCTGGTCGAACGCTCTGGAGAAGAAGGTGGAGTACACCGCCACCACGGGTCGGAGCCCGCCCATGGCCATCCCCGCCGCTGCGGTAAGCGCGTGCTGCTCCGCGATGCCGACGTCGAACACCCTGTCGGGATAGCGCTCCTGGAGCGGGAGCAGCCCCGTGGGGCCGGGCATGGCGGCGGTGATGGCGACCAGCTCGGGGCGCTGCTCGGCCTCTTCGAGAAGGGCCCGTGTGAAGGCTTCGGTATAGCTCGACGGTGCCTCGGGGTCCACCGAACCATTGGTGGAGATGGCTCGGCTGGCGGCGTCTTCAGGACCTGACGCTCCAGCTGGCGACCTAGGAGCCTCTGCGGCCAGAGAGCGGACCTTCACGTCATGAAGCCGCTGGACCTCGTCCTCCTCGGCCGGAGCGTACCCCCTGCCCTTCGAGGTGATCGCGTGGACAACGATGGGCCCGTCCCACTGGGCAGCATGGATGAGGGCCTGCTCGAGGCGCGCCACGTCGTGACCGTCTATGGGACCTGCATAGCGCACCCCCAGGGCCTCGAAGAAGCGGTGTGGCGTCACTATCTCGCGCAGCGCGCTCGTGAGCCCGTGGATACCCGAATAGGCGAGCTCGCCTAGCGCAGGTATGTCGCGCAGGCGCCTGCGGACCCGCTCGCGAGCGTGGACGTAAGCCGGGTTCAGTCTCAGTTGTGTGAGCTCGGTGGACAGCCGCGAGACGGTGGGCGCGTAGGACCGGCCGTTATCGTTCAGCACGATCACCACACGCGTCCCCGAGTGGCCCAGGTTATTCAGTGCCTCGTAGGCCATCCCCCCCGTCAGTGCACCGTCACCGAGGACCACGACCACATGGCGGTCGTGCTCGCCCCGGCGGGCCATGGCGGTCGCGAGCCCATGTGCGTAGCTGAGCGCCGTGGACGCGTGGGAGTTCTCGATGAAGTCGTGCTCGGACTCGCGCCGTGAGGGGTAGCCGGACATCCCCCCAGGCTGGCGCAGTGTGGCGAAGGCCGCCTGACGTCCGGTGATCAGCTTGTGCACGTAGGCCTGGTGACCGGTGTCCCAGAGGATGACATCGGATGGGGAATCGAAGACGCGGTGGATCGCGAGGGTTATCTCGACTACCCCGAGATTAGAGCCGAGATGGCCGCCGTTCGTGTTGACTCGCTCGACTATCAGGTTCCTGATCTCTTCGGCCAGGGCGTCCAGCTCGGCGTAGGACAGGGATTCGAGGTCGGCCGGTGAAGAGATGTTTTCCAAGAGCATGTGACTGGGATCGCCTCCGAACCAAACCTAGCGCGCCCGACCGGCCATCCAGCATTCGACCGGCCAGAGACTGCTCGGGAGCGCCTGCCCCAGAGCTTCCGATGCTCAGCGGGCCTTCGCGTTGAAGGCTTCGCGGTCGACCACCACGCGCACCACGCGACCGCATCCGACCACCCCGGCCTCGTCAGAGGCCGATACCGTGAAGACCAGGCGGCGACCCTCGACCCTGTCCAGGGTCGCCTCGGCAGCCACCTCCGAACCGACCTTCACCGGGGCCAGGTGGTCGAACTGGACACGGACGCCGACTGTCGTTCGTGTTCCCGCAGCGCGCTCGCCCGTGGCGGGCTGGCCGGAGGGCTGCGAGGGGGGCTGGCCGGTGGGCTCTGTGGCGGGCTGGCCGGAGGGCTGCGAGGGGGGCTGGCCGGAGGGCTCTCGCTTGCCGCCATGGGCTTCTTCGGACAGCGCAGGCGCCACCGCCTGGCAGGCAGCGGCTTCGCAGAGGGCGATCAGCCTCGGAGTCGCCAGCACGGGCACATCCCCGGAGCCGAACGCCACGGCGGTGTCGTCCTCGCCTACCACGAGGGTGACTCTCGCACTGAGGCCGGGATGGAGGTCCACGGCGGTACGATACGACCGCATGGCACCTGGGGGCCAGACGGCTAGCCTGGCGACGACAAGGAGAAGACGTGACTGAGTCCCTGACCGGAGCCGACAGCTCTCTGGATGCGGGCGGCTATCTGGTGGAACCCGACGTCGCCGGCAGGGTCATAGCTGCTGCCCTGCAGCGCGGGGGAGACTTCGCGGAGATCTTCGCGGAGGATCGGTACGGCACGACGGCCTTCCTCGATGACGGTCGGGTGGAGGAGCTGGCCACCGGACGTGTTCGGGGTGCGGGGGTCCGGGTGGTGGTGGGGGAGACCACGGGCTACGCACACACCTCGGACCTTACACAGGCAGGCCTGATGGCGGCGGCAGAGGCTGCATCAGCGATCGCCCGCAGCTCTGTGGGCGCTGTCAGGGGTGTGGCGGTAGGACCCGGGCCCCTACAGGGGGGCTCTCGGGAGGCAGGCGGTAGCGAGCCCACCGTGCCCCGGAGCGCCCCCGCTCTGCTCCATCCCCTCCAGGTGGCCAAGGCGAAGAAGGTGGAGCTGCTCTGGCGAGCCGACGACGCTGCGCGATCTGCCGGAGCAGAGGTGGTCCAGGTGTCTGCGGGCTACGCAGACAGCGTGAGGCAGATGCTCGTGGCCAACAGCGAGGGGCTGTTCGTGGGGGACTACACGGTGCGGACCCGCCTGTCTGCCTCCGTGGTGGCTCTCGGCGATGGCGGGATGCAGACTGGCTACGAAACCATCGCGCTCACGCGGGGCTTCGAGGTCTTCGAGGACCACGACGTGGCGGAGCTGGCCTCGACTGCAGCCAGGCGCGCACTGGCGAAGCTCTCCGCACGTCCTGCGCCGAGCGGAGAGGTGCCGGTAGTGCTTGCCTCGGGCAGCGGCGGGATTCTCTTCCACGAGGCCTGTGGCCACGGCCTGGAGGCCGACCACATCGCGAAGGATGCCTCGGTCTTCGTGGGGCGCATCGGCGAGCTGGTCGCCAGTCCCCTGGTGACACTGGTCGACGACGGGACTCTCGGAGGCGAGTGGGGGAGTCTCGGGGTGGACGACGAGGGCCGCAGCGGCGCACGCAACGTCCTCATCGAAAATGGCGTGCTCACTGACTACATGTGGGACCTCATACGCGCCCGGAAGGAAGGCAGGAGCTCCTCGGGCAACGGCCGCCGGGAGAGCTACCGCCACCTTCCGATGGTCCGTATGACGAACACCTTCCTCATGGACGGCGAGCAGGAACCCGAGGAGATACTGGCCGACACCCCACACGGGGTCTACGTGGCGAAGCTCGGGGGCGGCCAGGTGGACACCACCACGGGCGACTTCGTCTTCGGCACCACCGAGGCCTACCTGATAGAGAACGGGGAGATCACCGAGCCACTGCGCGATGCGAACCTGATCGGGAACGGACCCGAGGTGCTCTCCCGGGTGGACGCGGTGGCGGGCGACTTCTCCATGACACCTGGGACCTGCGGCAAGGACGGCCAGAGCGTGCCGGTGGGCTGTGGCCAGCCTACGCTGCGGGTCTCGTCGGTCACGATAGGAGGTACGGCAGGTGCTTAGGTCGGCTGGAGCGGTCTGGTGATCGAGGCCGAGACGATCATCGGACCAGACCCACGCGCCGGAGCTTGGCGATGACGGCTGCGGGCAGCTCAGAAGGTCAGGGGGAGGGACTGGACGACCTCCTCGCCATTGCCTCTGGTGCGGCGGAACTGGCCAAGCCGGGGGAGATGATCGAGGCCTACGCCATGCGCGCCCGCCAGACCGAGGTGCGCGCCTACGAGGGCGAGGTGGAGTCACTCTCCTCTTCTGACTCGGCTGGCATCGGCATCCGGGTAGTCGTGGGTGGCTGCCAGGGCTTCGCGCACGCAGCCTCACTGGATGCCGAGGTGGTGAAGGAGACCCTCGCGGAGGCTCGTGACAACGCCTCCTTCGCCACCCCCGACGAACACGTGACGCTGGCCGTGCCCGATGGGGTACATGCTGGTGCGCTCGACCTCTTCGACGAGGGTCTGACCGAGCTGCAGATGGACGAGAAGGTAAGGATGGCCATAGAGCTCGAGCGCATGGTGCGCGACGGCGATCCCCGGGTGCGCCAGGTGCCATCCGCTGATTACGAGGACGCATCCCTGCAGGCCGCCGTGGTCACCTCCACTGGTATCCAGGCAGCTACCCGGCGGACCGGCTGCCATCTTTCCGTCTCTGCCATCGCAGGCGAGCTCGGGGGGAGCCATACGGGGGTCGGCTTCTCGGTGGGACGTGGACCGGGGGATCTCTCGCCCGAGCGGGCGGCGGCTGACGCGATAGAGCGTGCCACCAGGCTGCTGGGTGCGAAGAAGGCGCGATCGGGCAGCCTCGTCGTGGTCTTCGACCCGAGAGTCGTGTCCACCATCCTCGGGGTGCTCTCGGCGGCATTCTCGGGCGAGGCGGTGACGAAGGGTCGCTCCCTCTTCGCTGGGCGCGTCGGGGAGCAGGTGGCACTCGGCTCGGTGACCATCGTCGACGATCCCACCGACATACGGGCTTACGGTGCCTCACCCTATGATGCCGAGGGCCTCGCGAGCCGGCGGAACCTCCTCGTGAAGGACGGGATCCTCCAGGGTTTCGTCTTCGACACGGTCTCTGCACGCCGTGCTGGGGTGGCATCCACCGCCTCGGCGGTGCGAGGAGGCTATGCCTCCACCCCTGTGGCCGGCTGCAGGGCCCTGTCGCTGATGCCCGGATCTCTGGATGCCGAGGCGATCTTGCGGGAGGTGGGAGAGGGTCTCTACGTCCAGTCGGTAACAGGGGTCCACTCGGGAGTGAACCCGGTGAGTGGGGACTTCTCCGTCGGCGCGGTAGGCCTGATGGTCAGCGGCGGAGAGCTCGCTCAGCCCGTGCGCGAGGTGACCGTCGCGTCGACGCTCCAGCGTATGCTCACCTCAGTGGTGGCTATCGGGTCCGATGTGGAGTGGTTGCCCGGTATCGCAGCCGGTCAGACGCTGGCCATCGGCGGCATGACGCTCTCGGGCACCTGAGGGCTCGGAGGGGAGATGCCGTATCGGGCACCTGAGGGCTCGGAGGGGAGATGCCGTATCGGGCACCTGAGGGCTCGGAGGGGAGATGCCGTATCGGGCACCTGAGGGCTCGGAGGGGAGATGCCGTGGGCCAGCTCAGGAAGCCCCCGAGGAGACCGCTGGTTTCGCGGGGCCATTCGAGCCCTTCGAGCTGCCAGATGCTCCAGAGCCATCAGAGGATGGCTGAGGCGCGCCGGCCTTCGCGTCTTTCTTCGAGCCGCCCTTCGCGGCGTCGGATTTGCCCCCGGATCCGTCCCCAGCCGCGCCGGACTCCCCTGAGGAACTCGTAGACGCGCCAGCGTCGGTGCCGGTGGCGCCGTCCGATCCCCCGCTCTTTGCAGAACCTCCAGACGAGGCGGCTGACCGGCTGTCGGTCTTATAGAAGCCCTGGCCCTTGAAGACCACCCCGACGTTCCCGAATACCTTACGGAGCGGTCCACCGCAGTGTCCGCAGGTGGTGAGTGGCTCGTCGTGGAAAGACTGGACCACCTCGGTGTGTGCTCCGCACGACCTGCAGGCGTACTCGTATGTCGGCATCGGAGTCAGCCTTCCTCCTGGTCATGTGCCACGCTCTGGAGGCAGGTCAGCGAGCAGTCGGCTACGGCGAGGTCTCTCGGGGCCTCTACGCGGGCCAGCTCTCATATCCTGCCAGCAGTGTCTTCTGGCACTCCTGTCCTTCGAGTGCTAATCATAGTGGTCTCGCAGGTCCGCCAGCGCATCTAGTCCAGGTAGACTTCCTCTGTGCCAGATCGCAGCCTTACCCATCTAGATCCGCTTGGTGGCGCCCGCATGGTGGACGTCACGCCGAAGGAGCCGACTCACCGGCGGGCGCTCGCTCGCTGCAGGGTCACCATGCTCCCCGAGACCACCGCGAAGGTGGCCAACAACGCCATAAACAAGGGCGACGTGCTCGGGACGGCCCGCATCGCCGGCATACAGGCGGCGAAGAGGACACCGGATCTCATACCCATGTGCCATCCCCTGCTCGTGGGGGCAGTCCACGTGAACTTCACGATAGGTGACGATCACGTGGAGATAGAAGCCCAGGTGGAGACAGTGGATAGGACGGGCGTCGAGATGGAGGCACTCACTGCATGCGCGGTGGCGGCGCTTACCATCTACGACATGTGCAAGTCGTCAGACAGGTCCATGACCATCGGGCAGCTCGCGCTCTGGGAGAAGACCGGAGGAAGCTCCGGGACCTGGCGCCGTGCCGCCCTGACAGACGGCATCGAACCCTAGGCTTTCGCTCCCGCAGCTAGCCGGTATGCGGATGTCCCCCCAGGTAGCCGGTCTGCCGAGACTCCCTCTTTGGCGAGAAGTCTCGGGGCAACGCTGAGATGTATCGGCAGTCAGCGCCGCAGGCTGAAGCGAGCCCTGCGGCGACCACGAACGATGACGTCCTCGGCGAATGGCAGCTCGGCGGCTGCCTCGTCCTCCGGGGTCGGCGGGGCTGGAGCGGCACCTAGGATCTCGGTGGCCAGTGACATCGCGTCGCTCGGTCCTCCACCAGCGTCCGGCGGCTGCCACTGCCCCGCACCACCTGGGGGTCCATCCGGGGGTGGAGGTGGGCCAGGGGGAGGGGGCGCCTGCCCCATACCTGGCTGTGCAGCCTGGCCGGGTATCCCGAGGATGGCCTCAGGGGTAACGGCGAACCCTGGCGGTGGCGGAGGCGGTCCAGGATGGGGTGCCCACTGGCCGGTTGCCGGGAAGCTGCCTGCCGGTGACTGCGGGGCTGGGGCTGCCTGGGGCGGGAGCGAGGATGCCGATACGAACTCGCTGCCTAGCAGCGAGTCGAGGAGATCGGGCTGGGAAGAGGCGACCGGCGGTGACCCCTGGCTGCTCTGGTCCGCATGCACGGGCGGCGCGGGTGCTTCAGGGCTGGTGGGGGCACCCGATACCGAGAACGCGCCCAGCGGATTCGAAGGGATCGCCCCTGGTCCGAACTCCCCGGCCAGCAGTGCGTCGACGGCGTCGGGAGTCAGGTTCGCGGTGACAGGAGGGAGCACCGTCAGCGGAGGCGTCTCTGAGCGTGGAGGCGGGGGAGGCGTCTGGAAGGGTTCTGTCAGGTCCGGTGCATCAGGGCGAGCAGCTCCGGCCGTCGGGGCCAGTGCCTGGTCCTCAGCCGCCTTGGTCTCCATCAGAGGCGGCACGTAGAAAAGCGGTTCGGGCACCGCGGGAGGTGCACTGGGTGCTGCTGTGGGTGTCTCTGGTGCTGGTGCTGTGGGCGGGGGCGGTGCTGCTCCGAGCAGGGCATCCACCACGTCAGGTGAGGAGGGGGTCTGAGCTGCCGGCGGAGGGGGCAGCGATCCGAGCGAACCGGTGGTGGGCGCCGGCGCGAGCGGAGCGACTGAGCCTGGTTCGACAGCCGGACCGGCCGGAACGCCCACGCTGGAGAGGGCACCTCTTACGATGGTGCCCAGCTCCTCGATGGCTCTGGCCAGTGCAGCTTGGCTCTGCTGCACCTCGGTGAGACGCTCGAGAAGCTCGTGCCATAGCTCGGCTGACGACAGGGCCATCGAGCGGACGAGCTCACTCGATGACGGCTGGTCACCGGTCGGCTGGCTCTCCATCGTCATGGTGGGACTCTCCCCTCGACGCACATTCGCTTGCACCGTCATCGGACATCCGCACTGGAACTACTCCACTGGGCTTAGCTCGCATGCATGGTGTGGCCCATGCACCATCCACCGACTGCTCGCGGACGTTCCCTGTTCAGGACGGTGGTCCTTGGACAGCGTAGCCCAGGCAGCGGGTCGGGTCCAAGGTTTCATCCCTGCGCCGCCCCATAACGGAGCGAGCGCGACATGTGTCCGATAAGCCTGGCAGGTCGGGCCACCTGCCCTGCCCTGCCCTGCCCCCGGCCTGCGGACCCGGCAGTCCTCTTCGCGACCGGCAGAGGCGTTCAGTGCCTGATGGCGCTCAGCAGGTCCTTCCGGCTCAGCTCGACAGTCGGCTCCCCGCCGCACTGGGGGCAGTGGTCGACATGTCGCCATGACCTGAGCAGCCTGCTCCCCTCCTGGTTCAGGAGGACCACGAAGGAATCGGAAACCTGGTCGATCTCGAGCCCGAAGTAGGGTCGCCAATCGGTGGTCGCTCGCGCCGCGTCGACGTCGAGGCCCTTCAGTATCCGCCTGAAGCGCATACGAGCTGGGTCGAATATCCAGGTGCTATGACAGGAATCGAGCACGAAGGGCTCCGCGGGAGCCCGCCCCCTGTCACCGGTGCTCCTAGCCGGCGGCTCCGATGTGCCCGATGACTCCTCCCGCGCCGCGATGGCAGCAGGGGTTCTCTTGGTGGGCTTGCTCCAGCGGGATCGTGAGGTTCGCCAGCGCCGCGTCTGCTCGCTCGCCGAGGGGCCGTCCGCGCCGGTGGGGGTGTCGATTCGGTCCACACCACGATCATCGCAGATTGCCCGCGACGGAACGGGGTCGGAGGTGTTGCGATTTCATTGCTGTCCAGGTAAGCCCTGGTCACTGAGGCCAGTGTCGCTCATCCTGGATGGCCGAGAGGCTGATGGGTAAGAGGTGATCCGATAGGCACCCAGGCGTCGACAGTGGTGCCCGACCCTGGCTCCGAGTGGAGCTGGAGGCTGCCCCCGACCAGGGCTATGCGCTCGTGCATCCCGGTCATGCCGAGGGAACCTGGCCTGACGGGCCGTGGTGAGGCGGCGGCGTCGAATCCGGCCCCGTCGTCACTCACCAGTAGCCTGGTGCCCCGCCGGTCGAAGCTGAGGCCGACCGCCACGTGGCTGGCGCCGGCATGGCGCTCGACGTTCGAGAGTGCTTCCTGGGTGACCCTGAAGAGTGCGAGCTCGACGCCGGGGGCCAGTCGTGTGGGTTCTCCGGCTACGCCGAAGGAGGTGCTGATAGCCGAACGAGATTCGAGCTCGCCGAGGAGGTGCTTGATGGATGCCACCAGGCCGAGGTCGTCGAGGACGGAGGGACGCAGGCCACGGGCCAGGTCGCGAAGCTCGGTCACCAGATCCTGTGCAGTCTCACGCAGCTCCGGCGGGGCCTCGGTCTGGTCTATCTGGCGGCAGAGGTAGACCAGACCCTGGAGAGGACCGTCGTGGAGCTCCTGGGCGATGCGCCTGCGTTCGTCCTCCTGGGCCTGGAGGACGCTGCCTGCAAAGGCCTCCATCCACTCCTGGCGGTTCGTCTCGGCGGTGACGTCCTGGAGCACTACCTGGAGGAGCTCGGCACCAGGGGCACCGAGGAGGGTCGCGCGCGGCCTGAACAGAAGCGGTGCGTCCGGGGCATCCAGGCGGATCACATCGGTGACGTTCAGCGGAGCTACGGTGTGCCCATCACGCTGGGGCGATCCCGGTGGCTGCGTAGCTGCCAACTCTCGGGTTGAAGAACTCGGTTTCTCAGCTCGATGAGCTGGGTAGGGGGAGCCATGGCCCTGCTCTCCGGCTGAAGCTCTGGCCGCAGCCCAGACATGCTGGGCGGCCTCTGGACCGATCAGGCCCGCGAGGGACTGGCCTATGCACCTGCGCCGGTCGATCCCGTCAGGTGGCTCAGGCTGGTTCGGAGTGGGCCGGGCGAATATCTCCTCGGCAGCCCAGTTCGCCTCCATTACCATCCCATCGCCGTCGACCAGGAGGATCGGCGCGGCGTTGGACGCGAACAGCTGCCGGTACCTGGCCTCGGCATCGAGGTGAGCCTGGCGGGCCGATTCGGCCCTCAGGGTGGCCTGATGCTCTGCGGTCACCCGTCGGCCGACAATCGCTGCGAGCACCAGCAGCACCAGCACCTGCATGATGTCAGCCCACACGCCCACTGGCGAGGCCTTGTGGGCGAAGTCGACTGCCCGGGGGACGGTGAGCAGAGCTACCCATGAGACGGTCGCGAGGCCGCCGTCTAGCTCGAACTCGAGGGTCGCGTAGAGGACCGGCACCAGGAAGAGCCCGACGGTGGTGAACTCAGGCGTCTGGGGTGCGAGCCCATGGCCGAGCATGAGGTCGGCCGTTAGGCGTGCCAGCCAGATCAGGGCCACTGCCACCTGGGTCAGCCAGAACCTGCCGTCGGAGTAGAAGCGGCTGGGCTGCCGACCCGCCTCTGGGTGCTCCTTTCGGACATCGCTCGAGGATCCCTGGCCTCTCTCGTGGGGTCCCGGCCTGGCATGTCCGGCGCTCATCAGGCGACTGCCCCGAGATAGACCACGAAGCCTGCGGTGGATACCACGTCTCTCAGGACGCGTCCCCGGAATCCTGCCCGGATCCTCGCGCGCCTGACAGGGCTATCCGGACCAGGGCTGTACGCGATCGGGTGCCCAGCTTCTCGAAGACGTGGTTCAGGTGACCCTCCACCGTCCTCGTGCTGATTCCGAGCCTGCGGGCCACCTCCTTGTTCGCCAGGCCATCTACCACCAGCTCCGCCACAGCCCGCTCGCGTTCGGTGAGTGCTGCGTACCAGGGGGTTCCTGGCGACGCCGGTCCAGCTTGCGTGCCGGTGCGACCGGCGTGCTGCCCAGAGAGTCCATAACTGCCAGAAGCTCTGTCAAGGGTGCCCGGTTTTCTGGTCATGGCAGCCGAGGACCTGGCCAGCGCAGGCTCGCCGTACCGTGAGAGCCTCCGTGAGACTGCAGGGTCGAGGACGGTGGTACCCAGGCAGGCGGCTCTCACGGCTTGTACCAGTTCACCCGCCGGCATCGTCTTCAACAGGTAGCCCGCCACACCGGCGTCCATCGCAGCCTGGACGTAGTCATCGTCATCGTAGGCAGAGAGCACTATCACCTTGCACTGCCACTCGGAGGAGGAGTCGCGGCAGGCCTCGATCAGCCTGCGGGCGAGGTCGATGCCGTTGGCATCAGGCAGGCGTATATCTACGAGGACCGCGTCGGGGCGTGTGGACATGACGGCATCCATCGCTGCTCGGGCATCGGCTGCCTCGCCCACGATCTCGAACCCGCCGGCTTCGCGCAGTATCTGGGCGGTACCGGCTCTCAGCAGTGCATGGTCGTCGACTATGACCACAGACGTGGTGACGCCCACGGCCACTAGATCCACGCTCGTCTGTTTTCGTTCACCATGACCATCGTAGGGATGTTCATGGCCGACGGTGGCGCATTTCCCACCGCCCGAGCCGATCGAGCACCGGGTCCCCGCCTCAGGTTAGGTGCCGGCGGTGGCGCGTTTCGCACTGCCGGCCGTCGCGTATCAGAGCTTTATGGCTCCGGAGCTAGCAAGCAGCAGTACAGCTACCACCGCTGCCACTACCACCACCACCGCACCTACCAGTATGGGTCGGAGCCTGCGCTGACCGTCTCGCCTGGCACCCGAGACGCCCGAGCGGGCAGCGAGCTCCGATATGGCGTGCTGCAGTCCCTCGGGATCGGAGCTTGGCAGGACGAAGCGGTGGGTCTTCAGCGTGTCAGCGACCTTCAGCACCAGCGCCGGCGTGCCCCCAGGCGTGGTGGAGCGCTCGGACGCATCCACCGAGACGATCTCGGTCCAGGCGATGACGGCACCTACGGTGCCTCCCGGCTTCAGCACCGTGACGCCGATCTGGTCGACCACCAGACCGAGACCCGGCACGGCGAGTGGCCCACCCGCATCCTCGGTGAGCAGGTAGGCATCCCCTATGCTCACCTGGTCAGCCGGTGCCGGGGTAAATGAGCTGCTCAGGGCCGGATAGCCAGCAGGACTGCTACCGGGTGCTCCTGGCAGCGTGCCTGGAGTGCCGCCAGGACCTGGCGTCCCAGGTGCCTCCCAGGCGGGCGGCGCGAGGGGAGGCGCTGGTGGAGGAGACCACTCGGATGCCCACGCCGACCCAGGTGGTGACGTCACCATTCCCGGTCCTCCGGGCCCAGGCGGTGGCCCCGGAGGTGGCCCAGGCGGTGGCCCAGGCGGTGGAGGTGGGGCGGACCATGGCTCGGGTGCCGGAGCGGGCGGCGGCGGAGCGGATCCCGGAGCGGGAGCGGCTGGGGACCCAGGCGGTGGCCCAGGCGGTGGAGGTGGGGCGGACCATGGCTCGGGTGCCGGAGCGGGCGGCGGCGGTACCCAGTCGCTGCTCATGCCCCTGGCCTCGATAGATCTGCAGATAGAGCCTTCCAGTTCGAATGCACGATCATGATGTTGTCACTTTCAGGGTGAACGATGCCATCGGGCGCACGCATGTGGAGTCGAAAGAGCCTAGACTAGCTCTATATGGACCGTGGCGACCTCGATCGGCTGTTGCATCTCCTAGACGACCTCGACGGGTCGGACCTTCACCTGAAGGCGGGAGCCCCTCCGCGCATGCGTATCAACGGCTACCTGCGAACCCTTGACGACGAGCCGAGATTTACCGCCGACGAGACCCGTGCGCTGGCCGAGTCCATCATCCCAGCGAGGCTCCTCGACACCTTCAACGAGAAGCATGAGGCGGACTTCGCATACAGCGTTCCCGGCCTAGGCCGATTCCGCACGAACGCCTTCTACCAGCGCTCCTCCGTTGCGCTCGCGATGAGGCGGGTCCGCACGAACGCCGCGACCATCACGGAGCTGGGGCTTCCCGATACCGTCCGCCGGCTAGCCGAGGAGCAGCGCGGTCTGGTTCTCGTAACCGGGCCGACGGGCTCGGGAAAGTCTACGACCCTGGCGGCGATGGTCGACCACATAAACCACACCCGGGCGTGTCACGTGATAACCATCGAGGATCCCGTGGAGTACCTACACAGAGATGATCTGGCCGCCATAGACCAGCGTGAGATCGGGTTCGACACCGACAGCTTCGCCTCGGCCATGAGGGTCGTCCTGCGCCAGGATCCAGACGTGATACTCGTCGGCGAGGTGCGCGACACCGAAACCGTCTACACCGCGCTCACCGCTGCAGAGACCGGTCACCTGGTCTTCTCCACGCTCCACACGACGACGGCCACCGAGACGGTGAACCGCATTGTCGACTTCTTCCCTCCCCACCAGCAGGGCCAGATCAGGGTGAGCCTTGCCGGGGCGCTGAAGGGCACGGTCTGCCAGCGCCTTGTGCCGAAGGCCGACGGTAACGGCCGAGTGCCGGCCCTGGAGATCATGGTGGTGAACGGGCGCATCCAGCAGGCCATCCTCGACCCGGTCCAGACGGCCGACATCGACCAGATAATCGCCGACGGCGAGTACTACGGGATGAGGACATTCGACCAGTCGCTGGCACTGCTACTCCAGGACGGGACCATCGACCTGCGCGAGGCCATGAACGCCGCTACGAACCCCCACGACCTGAAGGTGATGCTGGAGAGGATGGGCATACTGAAGACCGGGGCGGGAGTCGCACAGCCGGTGGGGGCTGGCTGATCCATTGCGGGCCTGCCGGCGGAGGCTACTGGACGCCAGGCAGCGGGTAGCGGCGACCTAGCGCCCACAGCTCGGCGGGTCGGTTCGCCCGTCAGGTGCACTGGTAGGCGGCGACCGACCAGCCAGCCCCGCCTTGCGCCAGTGAACTACCTCGCCCTGACGGACGGGGCACTCTCGCCTGGAGTCAGGTAGATAGAACGTGTTATAGTCCTGGCGTGTCCACCTTGGGAACACTCGGGCGTCGGCTGGGGCACTCCAGGTCGTGGAGCAGGTTTGCCCTTGCGATCGCGATACCGCTGACATTGCTCTGCTCTTGTGCTGCTACGAAGAGCGCCTCAGATCACGCCGGGGTAGGTAGCCGGTTACCGGTAACTCCTATCGTGAAGGTCCCGGTGGAGGTGGCGCATACCTCGGATGGGACGGTGTCCTACAGGGCGACCGGCCATGGGTCCCCGCTGGTCATGGTGATGGGCTACTCAGGCTCCATGGATGCCTGGGAGCCTGCATTCGTGGATGCCCTTGCCCGCAGCCACCAGGTCTTCATCTTCGACAATGCCGGCATCGGCCAGACTGCTCCGTTGCCTGGGACGCTCACCATCGACGCGATGGCCGGCCAGACGGCGGCTCTGATAAGCGCGCTTGGCCTGCACAGGCCGGCAGTGCTCGGCTGGTCGATGGGGGGAATGATCGCCCAGGCCCTCGCGGTCGAGCACCCCGAGGACGTCGGCAGGCTCATCCTCTGCGCGACCCTGCCGGGCAACTCCCACGCGACAGCACCGAGCTCTGCAGCGGCGGCCGCCCTGGCGAACCCGGGCGCGAGCAACCTGAGTGCCCTGCTCGGGCTCATGTTCCCGCCAGGCCATCTAGCTGCCGAGAAGGCGTTCATCGCCGGGATAACCACCTATCCGCACCTCTACCTGGCACCCGCCGCGGTGGACGCTGCTCAGCTCAGTGCCATCGTGGCCTGGCTCGCGGGATCGGATCCCGCTGGCAGGCGCATCAGCTCCATCAGCGTGCCGACTCTCGTGGCAGACGGTGCCGACGACGAGCTCGTGCCAGAGGCTAACGACGAGGAGCTCGCAAAGGTGATACCGCACGCCAGCCTGGTGATATATCCAGATGCCGGACATGGGTTCCTATTCCAGGACGCCCCGCAGGTGGTGGCACGTATCGACTCCTTCCTGAGCTGACACCCGCGGCGCGAGCCCGTCACGCTCGGTGCCTGAGACAGGTATGCGAGCGAAAGCCAGCGTCGAGACAGCGGTTCCGAAGACCGATGGCATGACCGGTCAGTCGTGTTTCACTCAGTCACTCAGTCACTCAGTCGCTGCCGTCGATGATCGCGAGGATGGTCTCCTCTGCTACCGGCCTGAAGTCCCAGACGTCGACACCGACGTTTATCATGCGTCCATTCCGGCGCCACTTCTCGTGTACGTGTCCGTGGAGCAGCCACCTGCCCTCGTCGAGCGGGCGGAAAGCCGAGTAGCGGTCGGTATCGTTACTGTCTCCCTCGTAGGGGAAGTGGCAGACGAGCACCTCGCGACCGGCGACGGTCATCACCTGGGGACCTTGGCGGATCTCCTCGAAGCCGGCGTCTAGGTACTCCTGCTCCAGACGAAGGCCCCGCTCGCCGTGCCCGTACCAGCAGCGGTCGTGGTTACCCGGATAGAGGATCCGGTGGCCGTTCAGCAGGCCGACCAGCGGAAGGGACTCCTCCCGGCGCCCCATCGCCACGTCTCCGAGGACATGGACGGTGTCGTCTGGGCCGACCACCGCGTTCCAGTTCGCCACCAGCGCATCGTTCATCTCCCCGACGCTGTGGTAGGGACGGTCGCAGTAGCCGATGATGTTCTCGTGGCCGAAGTGCTGGTCGGCGGTGAAGTAGGTGCTCATTGGTCGCTCGAGTATGGCCGTGTCTGGCCGGTGCGTGCGAGGTCCTAGGAGGGGCGCGGTCCCTGGAGCGCCGTCCGCACACGTCCTGCACCCGATGCCGTGCTTACTAGGCGCGCCGCCTGCTTGACGCGCATAGCGACCGTCGAACGGTTCGCCCGGCACCGGTGGTGGCCGTTCCTATGGGGTGGCTCGCATAGTGGACGGAGCGGATGGACTTCGGCGTGGCTCTCCGCTTGATCGAGCCGGTCGTGCTTCGAACCGGATGCACCGCTCGCCGAACCGGTCTTGGCAAGAATCCACGCATGAAGCTCATCGGACCCCTCCTCTCCTCACCATCGCCAGTGGGGACACGTGCCTCACGGGCCTTCCACTCTGCGAGGAACCCACGAGACCATTCTAGGCAAGCGGTACGGTCGGCCCAGGCATCGCCGCTACGGGAGCGAGCCGGCGGGGGAGTCCGATGCGGACGCAATGGCCCGGCAGATGCCAGGGGAACCAATCGGGGGCCAGCTACGTCAAAGCACACCATGAGATCCACACCTCGTCATGGCCTGGCCATCCCGTTCCTCGCCCTCCTCGCCCTCAGCCTGCCTCTGGCAGGGTGCTCGTCGTCGACCTCGGTGCCCCGTGGCGTAGGCAAGCCCGACCGGGAGGCGAGGTCACCGGACCTGGTGGCACTGAGAGCACCGGTGGCCGAGAGCGGGCGCTTCGTGCGCAGTGTCGTCCTCGGCGGGCTGAGCGTCACCCCGCTCTCGGGCGGAGGCAGGCATCCGCTCGGGCTCAGCGCTTCCCTCGCAGCCTCCTACGTGGCCATCACGGGTGGCCTGGCGAGCGGTCGACGGCTGGTCGGGTATGGCTCGGTGACACTCCGCGGCACTGGCCTGCCCGCTGGCACGCCTGCCCTCAGAGCGCGCCCGGCCTGGGTGGGGATCGCCTACGCGAGCACCCGCCCGGTGGCTTACAACTGCCCGGCGATGTGGGCTTCCGCGCCGTCGGGGAGTGTCGGGGCCTACGAGCCGATAGACACCGCGGTGATCTTCTACGGGCCTGGAGGCGACGGGGCAGTGCTCTACAGCACCGGTGGCTCCAGGCCATGCGGGGAGGGATATGCCGAACCGGCGGTCTCGCCAGCCGACGGGCTCGTGTCCGTTCCCTGGCAGCAGGTCGGGCTGGTAGGGCTCTCGACGACCGTTAGCTACCTCGCTCCGTCGTGCGCGAGCCTCGCCGGCGTGTCGGCCAATGGGAACGTGCGCACCGGTGTCTACTCAGTGGACGTGACCGTCTCGATCCCCTTCGACCGGGCAGGATGCACGAGCGTCCTCACTCGCACCACGACGGTGAACGTGTACCCACCGAACCCTGGACCGGGAGCGCCAGCGCCTCTGAGCCGCGCGGTGCTCGATCACTCGAGCCTGCCTGACCTCGCCCCGCAGGGCTTCAGGCCGCCGGGCTTCACGGAGCCCTGAGAGCTGGGGCGTCGCTGCAGCCGGGAAGAGCCATTTAGGGAAGAAGAACTCTCCGCGATCGTCGGCCTGGATAGGCCCCAGGCCCAGGCCCAGGCTCGCCGCGACGAGCGGCGCGGGCGGTGATCAGACCCGGATCACCTCGACGCCCGGGATGGCCTCATAGTCGTTGTCCTGGGTGACGACCGGGATCTGGTGGACAATCGCGGTCGCAGCCACGAGCGCGTCCAGGATCGGGACCCGGCAGCCCCCGGCGCGCAGGGAGGCGGCGATCTGGGCGAACTGACGCGCCACCTCGACATCGATGGGCAACGGATCCCACGTCGACTCGACAGCTGACAGCGTTGCCACTCGCGCCGACCGATCATGGTCGTTGGCCATGAGTACGCCGACGGTCAGTTCGGCCAGCGTAACCACCGACACTTCCGTCTGGGTGACCCCCTCCATCTTGCCGAGCGGCCGTCCCGACTCCGTGGCGACGAAAAACGAGGTATCGAGCAAGGCTCTCACAGGTCGTCGGTCGTGGCAGCCAGCAGGCCCCGCACGTCCCCGAGCAGGCCGCGGTCAGCGGCGTGGCGTGAAGCGATGGCGAGCGCCTCAGCCGTCGGCACGGTCCTACGGCGGCTGAGTGGCACGATCTCGGCGACGGGGCGCCGGTCGACCGTGATGGTCAACCGTTCGCCGCCTTCCACCCGGCGAAGCACCTCGCTGACCGTGTTTCGCAGGTCGCGGACGGATATCGATCCGCTCATAAGACCATTGTAGCACATAAGACAACATGTGGCCACGTGAGGTCTCCACGCTCGACGCTGATGGCGCCGCGTCGTCCAACCGAACAGAGACTGCTTGCTTCACTTCCTCACGGGTGCATCACGAAACCTGATGCACCCGGTGGTGAAGGTCACGGGACAGCGTACGAACCACGTTGTCCTCGTCACGGGCACGAGGATCTAATTCCCGGTCAGATGCTCTCGATCCGGAGCCTTCCACCGGCGGCTTCCACCACCCTGGCGATGTGGCGCCTGTTCGAGGTTACGACGACTGCGTCGCCCCTGCGGACAGCACCTTCTCCAGCGGTCACAGCGACGATATCGTCGTGTCCGGACTTGCCAGCCAGCTCACCCACCAGGCGCGCCTGCTCGGGACTCATCGCCTCTATCTCGCAGCCAGCGAGCATTCGCGCCAGGCTGGCCGGGCGAGAGCCACCACGCCAGGCTTCGGCGACGACGGGGGCGGGCACGGTGGGAAGGACCTCTTCGGCCAGGAACCCGACATGAAGCGCCCACATGCGCCGGTCGTTTCGCTCTCCTGCGATGAGCGCACCTGTGTCATAAGTCACCCCAGCCATCACGCCGACCGCTTCTTCGACGTGGGGGCGCTCGAGGAGGCCCTGCCGAGCAGCTCGCGCGCGCGGTGCAATCCCTCAGCCAACTCCTGCTCGGTGAGCGGTCCGTGCTCGAGCTCCCATTCCGCGACACCCTGACGCCCTGCTTCGAGCCTGAGACGGCGTGACGCCGTCTCGGCTATCCAGGAGCTGAACGAGGACCCGGCGGCCTTCGCCGCCTGGTCGATGGCCCCCGCCAGATCCGGTGGGAAGGAAACCGATCGCTTTTCCCGCTGTGCCACATTTCAACGGTAGCACAGCTGGTAGGACATATGTGCAGGTCGTGCGGGTCATTCTTCAGGGCTCTCCCGTTGTGCCGACCAGCGCCGCCGGTCTGAGCACAGGGAATATCCACGCTCCCGTCTCGGCACCCATATCCACGGCGGTGTCGCTCTTTCGGCAAAGCTGATCGCATGGAGCCCGGCAGAGACCGGCCAGTCCTCACCGTCGTCCGATCGTGCCAGCGGGAGGATGACGAGGCCCAGGGCGCTCAGCGACGCGGGCGTGATGTCTTCTACCGCGAGTACACGATCTCGGTCTGTAGCGAGATCCGGCGACGCCACTTTCGCAGCACCGAGGCTCCAAGTGTCGAGGGAGGGTGCTGATGCGGGTGTTTCTCGCAGGCTCGACCGGGGTCATCGGCATCCGCCTTCTCGCGCTGCTCCACGACGCCGGTCACGAGGTGGCAGGCATGACCCGCTCGCCCGACAAGGCCCCAGCAATTGCAGCGCCCGGGGCTGTGCCGGTCGTCTGCGACGTGTTCGATGAGGGTGCGCTCGTCGAGGCCGTCGTCGAGTTCTCCCCGGACCTCGTCATGCACCAGCTCACCGATCTTCCCGACCGCCTCGACCAGATCCCCGACTACGCGCCGCGTAACAACCGGATCCGCACCGAAGGGACGCAGAACTTGCTGGCTGCTGCCAGAGCAGCCGGAACGAACCACTTCCTTGCGCAGAGCATCGCCTGGACGCCACCGGGGGCCGCCGGCGCCATCGCCGACCACGAGCGCCTCGTCCTTGACGCCGGTGGTGTCGTCCGTCCGACGATGAGGTCCTTTTCGCAGGTAGAAATGAGATTCCGGGCATAGTGGGTAGCTTGCTACCATAAGACCATATCTGATGGTAGCTTGAGACCAATACACCAATCCTGCGATGGTAGAGATGAGCGAAGAGAGGGAGAGACCGATGGAACAGAAAGCAATGACGCTGCGCCTCCCTTCCGACCAGGCTGAGGCGCTGGAGAAGGTGGCGGAGATCGACGGCATGTCGGTGACCGAGGCCATACGGGAGGCGATCGACGCCCACATTGCCGAGCGCGTCGGCGACGCGGCGTTCCAGCAGCGACTGAAGGACTCCATGGAGCGTCACCAGCGAGTCCTCGACCGCCTCGCCAAGGCCTAAACCGACCCGCTCGCATGGACATCCAGTACCTCGCTCGGCCTCGATGATCTGCTCGTGATCGCCGCTGCGGTCCTTGGGATCGAGGCCAGGGTACTGGCCAAGATGGCGAACCTCGTGGTCGCCGACATGGCCGTGAACGCCCCGGCAGCATCCTTCGGCTGCCGACTTCTACCCCGACTTCGCCACGAAGGTAGGCGTGCTTGGGTATCGGATTGTCCGCCAACATGCCTTACCCGACGGCAACAAGCGAACGGCGTTCTTGGCCATGGTGGAGTTCGCCGAACGTAACGGCCGTTCCTGGATCGACGACGAGGAGGACCGCACTGTCGAGATGATGATCGCCGCGGCCGCCGGCACGGTAACGGAGGCGGTGTTCTCTCGCTGGGTCTCGGAACGCCTTCCATGAGGTCGCTTCAGACGGCGCTACCGCTGGGCGACGAGCCGGCACCGGCTCCAAGCCTCTATGTAGCGTGCCCCTTGACGTCGGTCCATGGCGAGGCAGCGAAGCTCATCTGCTCCTGCCGGTAACGCTGGACTACCAGTCCGTTCCGGCGCGTCTGGCTACGTCTACTGTCATCCATCATTGCAGGTCAGATGGTGTGCTTGTTCTGTCACCGCCCAGACACCAGGGAGCCCTGTGGTCCCTGGTCGCTGCGACGCGACGCTCGTGGCCATCGCACTCACTGCTCCCGAGGAGTTCGGGCGCGACGTGAGGGTGGTCACCGATGGCTACCCCCGTAACACAGCGCGTAGCTACTGGCCAGAGCAGTTCGACCTGCGGGGACCACTCTTCCAGCTCTGAGCTGGAGGCCGAGCAGCTGGGGTTACGGCTCGGGTAGCGGCAGGGGTGGCTTCGGCTGCCCTTGCCGCCACTCCGTGAAGCTGCAGCAGCTATGGCACATCGCTTTGGACGCTGCCGGGGCTACCGAACACCGAATAGGCGCCGGTCGTCGGTGGCTGCGCGGGCCCGGCCGGTTGATCCCGGCTAGCAACCTCTGTGCCCCTGGCGACTGACGACATGCAGGCGGCGCCTCTTGCTCGGATGGTTGCCGCAGGTGTCGCTCGTAGGCCAGCATGTGAATGGCCGACCGGGCTCAGTCTCGGCCTATCCTGCCTTCGTCCATGGGCGTTCGTCGAGCAGCTGGCGGAGGTGGTCGGTAGTGCTGCGGAGGTCACGTTCCCACTCGGCAGCTCTGCGTTCAGGCCCTCCGAGGGCTTGCTCGCTGTCGTCGAGGTGCTCGATCACCCACTGGCGCACGAGAGCGCTGGGTTCGATCCCGCGGGCTTTGGCGAGCTGGCGCAACTGCTCGATGCGCTCATCGGGCAGCCGTAGCCCGTAGACCGAAGACTGCCTCGGTTGGCGCCGACGGTAATTCAGCTCGGCATCGGGGGTGGCTTCTGCCTGCTCGGCTTCAGCAGCGATCTTTTCTCGAAGCAGGCGGTTGGAACTGGTCATGTCAGGTCTCCTTTGTCATCGCCTTCGGCGTAGGCGCCTCGTAGTCGACGGTTGGCCGGCCAGGCGGTGACCACATGCCTGCTTCCCGTCGGGGGATGATCTTCGGGCAGCAGCACTGCGACGAGCACCCGTGCGGCTCCAGGCGAGAAACCGACGATCCGGATAGCCTCACCCGTCCGTGAGGCCGGGTCGCGGGCTATCAAGGCCCGCTGGTCGAGGGCTGCCTCGACGGCCCAGACCGGGTCTATATCGTCTTCGCCGGCGTGGCATAGCGAACGACGCAGGTGCGTCGGAGCAGGTACGTCGACGTCGATGATGGGAAGCTCGACTACTGGCACACCGTCGTAGGTCTCCTCACCCGAGGTCACCATCTAAGTGTATAACAGTGTTGAACAGTGAGGTCCGCATTGCCAACCGAGTATGGGATCCCCGCCGCTCGGGAGGCCGGCCCATCGCAGTGTCCCGCAAGGCCCGCCACGGTCACGTCCACGTCAGCACGAGTGGTGCAGGACGACCACCGCACCAATTGTGTTGATTGGATAACCGGCGACCTCGAGTTCGGCAGTCGTCACCTGTTTGAGGTTGACCCGAGCTCCGTGGATTTTGAGAGGTGGTCCTCCGCCTCGGGTGCTGCCGTGAGGCAAGCTTGAGGTGTCCAATCCCGAACCAGAAACGGAGGACCACCAATGAAG